>NZ_JAALET010000027.1:0-5739 GCF_011800655.1 Paenibacillus sp. EKM10P
ATGCACTTTGTACCATCCATGTTGAGTGTATTTTTAGAGTATGTAGAGGAAAAGGGGATAATAGAGGAAATAGCAAGCTTAAAGCAGGTATTTGCCAGTGGAGAAGCACTGAACCTGAAGCAAGTAGAAAAGTTCAACAAGCTGCTGTACAAAGAAAAAGGAACAAGCCTGCATAACCTGTACGGACCAACAGAAGCAACAGTAGATGTATCCTACTTTGGCTGCTCTACGGAAGAAGAATTGGAGCTTGTACCTATAGGAAAGCCCATAGATAACATTAAGTTGTATGTTGTCAGTAAGGAAAAGGGCCTGCAGCCGATAGGAGTAGCGGGAGAACTATGCATAGCAGGGGATGGACTGGCAAGAGGGTACTTGAACAGACCGAAACTTACAGAAGAAAAATTCGCAGCAAACCCATTCGCACCGGGTGAAAGGATGTACAGGACAGGTGACTTGGCAAGGTGGCTGCCTGACGGCAACCTAGAATATCTGGGCAGGATCGACCATCAGGTAAAGATAAGAGGCTACAGGATAGAACTGGGTGAAATAGAGAACCGGTTATTAAAGCATGAAGCAATAAAAGAAGCGGTGGTATTGGACAAAGAAGGAGCTGACGGAAATAAGTATCTTTGTGGATACGTCGTACCGGATCAAGAAATAACCGTACAGGGGATGAGGGAACACTTGTCAAAAGAGCTCCCGGACTACATGATCCCTTCCTACTTTGTGCGGATGGAAAAGCTGCCATTGACCCCTAATGGAAAAATAGACAGGAAAGCATTGCCTGTGCTCGATAGCAATGTTAATACCGGCGTAGAATACGTAGTACCTTCGGGAGAAATAGAGGAGAAACTTGCGCTGTTGTGGCGGGATATCCTTGGAATAGAGAAGGTAGGAAGAAATGATAACTTTTTTATGCTTGGGGGACACTCGTTAAAGGCAACAAGCCTTGTAGCAAGAATTCACAAAGAGTTCAATATAGACATACCTCTTAAGGAAATATTCAAGACACCAACCATCTTAGAAATTGCCAGATATATTAAAGACTCAAAGGAGAGCCTATATCAGTCAATCCAACCGGCAGGAGAAATGGAATACTACCCTATGTCATCTGCACAAAGAAGGCTGTATATACTAAACCAGCTTGAAGGGGCAGGGACAGCATACAACATGCCTGGTATTATGCTGCTGGAAGGAAGCATTGATACAGCGCGTTTCCAGGAAGTCTTCAGGCAGTTGGTAAAAAGGCATGAGACTCTTAGAACATCGTTCCACATGATCGATGGTAACCCGGTCCAGAAGGTTCATGACCATGTGGAATTCAGCGTGATGTACTTTGAAACTAACGAAGAAAAAGCCGCAGAGTATGCTGGGGAATTTGCCAGACCTTTTGATCTTGGCAAGGCTCCTCTGCTAAGGGTAGAGCTTGTAAAAACGGGAGAAGACAGGCATCTTATGATGTTTGATATGCATCACATTATATCCGATGGTGTCTCCATGGACATACTGATTCGTGAGTTTATGGATCTTTATGAAGGAAACAACCCTCCAGCACTTCGGATACAGTACAAGGACTACGCTGTATGGCAGAATAAACTGTTTGATGAGGGCGGAATTAGCAGCCAGGAGGAATACTGGCTCCAAGCATTCCAGGGAGAAATACCTGTACTGAATATGCCGCTAGACTATCCAAGGCCTGTAATACAAAGCTTTGAAGGGGATTTTTTTAGCTTTGAAGCAGGCAGTGAGCTTACGAATAAATTAAACAAGCTTGCAAGGGATAATGGGGCTACGCTTTACATGACACTGCTCGCGGCATACAACATATTGCTGTCTAAGCACACCGGACAGGAAGACATAATCGTTGGAAGCCCTATAGCCGGAAGGCCACATTCAGACCTGCAGGATATCCTTGGTATGTTTGTAAATACCTTGGCTATGAGAAATTACCCCAAGGGAGATAGTACCTTTGTAGAATTCTTGAATGAAGTAAGAGAAAACGCTCTAAGGGCTTATGACAATCAGGATTACCAATTTGAAGAACTGGTTGAGAAGCTTAACTTGAAGAGGGACATGAGCAGAAACCCACTGTTTGATACTATGTTTACCATGCAAAATGCCTCTAAGGTAGAATTTGCAGTACCTGGTATAAGCTTCAGACCTTTTAATAACGGGCTAGAGTATAGAATATCAAAATTTGACCTATCCATTGATGCAATAGAGCGTGAAGATGGTATGGCTTTTAGCTTTGAATATTGTACTCGGCTTTTCAAAAAAGAGACTATAAAAAGGTTGGCGGCTCATTACCTTAACGTGTTGGAAGAGATAACCGCAAATCCGTTTAAAAGGTTGTCGGAAATAAATATGTTGCCCCAGGAGGAAAAACAGCAAATAATCTATGGCTTCAATGATACAAAAGTAGAATACCCTAAGGATAAGACCATACAAGAGCTATTTGAAGAACAAGTGGAAAAGACGCCTGATAACATAGCAGTAGTACTTGAAGATAAATACTTGACTTACGGAGAACTTAATGAAAAGGCCAATCAACTGGCTTGGATCTTAAGGGACAAGGGATTAAAACCTGACAGTGTAGTAGCTATAATGGTAGACCGGTCCATAGAAATGATAATAGGTGTAATTGCTGTATTTAAAGCAGGAGGCGCGTATTTACCCATAGACACCGAACATCCTGAAGAACGAATCAGATATATGATCGATGACAGCTTGGCTGGAATTATTCTTACGCAAGAACATCATAAAGAAAAAATTAAATTTGATCTTGATATTATAAGCTTTGATGACTGTGTGAATTACAACGGGAGAACAGAAAATCTTCCTGTCATTAATAAATCTTGTAATTTAGCATATGTCATTTATACATCAGGAACCACAGGAAAGCCAAAGGGGATCATGATAGAGCATAGAAGTCTTGTCAACATATCTTACGCATGGAAAAAGGAATATAGGCTTGCGGATATGGATGTAAAGCTGTTGCAAATCGCAAGTTTTTCTTTTGATGTATTTGTGGGAGATGTTTCGAGAACGCTGCTCAACGGAGGCCAAATGGTTATTTGTTCATCCGAGGAGAGATACGATCCTGCACGATTATATTCACTTATTAAAACCCATAAAATAACCATCTTTGAATCCACACCGGCACTGATTATTCCTCTTATGGATTATATCCATGATAATGCTTTGATTATTGATAGCCTCAAGTTGCTTATACTTGGATCAGATACTCTCTCTGTGGAAGATTATGAAAGATTACAATCCTGGTATGGAGAGAAACTGCGGGTTGTTAATAGCTATGGGGTTACTGAGTCCACCATAGATTCCAGTTATTACGAAAAGAGACTGGGAAGCTATTTGGAATCCGGGAGTGTACCTATCGGAAAGCCAATGCAAAATATAAAATACTACGTTGTTGACAAACACTTGAGACCTCAGCCTACAGGGGTTTTGGGTGAGTTGTGCATAGGGGGAGAAGGGCTTGCAAGGGGATATCTAAACCGGCCCGAACTGACAGCTGAAAAATTTGTACCTAACCCGTTTATACCAGGGGAAAGGATGTATCGTACAGGGGATCTGGCCAGATGGCTGTCTGATGGGAATATGGAATTTTTAGGAAGAGTAGATCATCAGGTAAAGATAAGGGGATTTAGAATAGAGCTGGGGGAAATAGAAGCACAACTGCTAAAGCACGTTTCAATAAAGGAAGCAGTGGTTATTGCAAGGGAAGATCAGAAGGGAAACAAGTATCTGTGTGCCTATGTGGCAGGGGAAAATGAATTAACAATAGCAGAACTAAGGGGACATCTCTTAAAGGACCTTCCAGACTATATGATACCATCCTATTTTATGCAGTTAAAAAAGCTGCCGCTGACTCCCAATGGCAAAATAGATAGGAAGGCATTGCCCAAACCTGACGGCAATATCGATGCTGGAATAGAGTATGTCGCACCCTTGGGTGAAGTGGAGGAGAAACTTGCGGGGTTGTGGCAGGATATCCTTAGTATAGAGAAAGTGGGAAGAAACGACAATTTCTTTGAGCTGGGGGGACATTCCTTAAGGGCAGCAAATCTTATTGCCAGGATTCACAAAGAGTTCAATGTAAACATACCGCTTAAAGAAATATTTAAGAGCCCAAATATGTCTGAAGTTGCCGAGTGCATCAAGATTGCAAAGGAGAGTGTATTTCATTCTATTGGGCCGGCTGGGGAGATGGAGTACTATCCAATTTCATCCGCCCAGAAAAGGCTGTATATTCTAAACCAGCTTGACGCAGTTGGGATGGCATACAACATGCCTGGTATTATGCTAATTGAAGGCAAACTCGATAAACTGCGCTTTGAACAGGCTTTTAGGGAGCTTGTTGACAGACATGAGTCTTTCCGTACCTCATTCCATATGATAGATGGTAAACCGGTACAAAAGGTCCATAGCAATGTGGATTTTAGTGTTATGTATATGGAAACCGATGAGGAGAGAGCTGCGAAAATAGCCAGTGAATTTATTAGGACCTTTGACCTTGATGAGGCTCCTTTACTTAGGGTTGGGCTTATAAAAGTTGGAGAAGACAGATATATTATGATGTTTGATAAGCACCATATTATATCTGACGGGGTGTCTGACGACATACTGGTAAGAGAATTTATGAGCCTGTATGAAGGTAAGGAACTTCCGGAACTTAAGATTCAGTACAAGGATTTTTCCGTATGGCAGAACAGGCTGTTTGCTGATGGGACAATTAGTAAGCAGGAAGAATACTGGCTCCAAGTATTCAAAGGAGAAATTCCTTTGCTTAATATGCCGCTAGACTACCCTAGGCCAGCTATACAGAGCTTTGAGGGAGATGTGATCAGTTTCAAAGCAGGCAAGGAGCTTGCTGTTAAACTGAACAAACTTGCAGTGAATAATGGTGCCACGCTCTACATGGTACTTTTAGCTTCATACAATGTCCTTTTATCCAAGTACACCGGACAGGAAGATATTATAGTTGGAAGTCCCGTTGCAGGAAGGCCGCATACTGATCTTCAGGACGTTATTGGTATGTTTGTAAACACGCTAGCCATGAGGAATCACCCTCAAGGTGGAAAGACTTTTGTGGACTTCCTTAATGAAGTAAGAGAAAACTCCTTAAGGGCTTACGAAAACCAAGATTACCAATTTGAAGAACTGGTAGATAAGCTTAACCTGGAAAGGGATCTGGGCAGAAATCCACTTTTCGATACTATGTTTGTACTGCAAAATATCGAGGCATCAGAAGTGAAGATGGATGGGCTAAGGTTTATGCCCTATGACAGTGAAGTAAGAATATCCAAGTTTGACTTGACTTTAAACGCTGAGGAAACAGAGGACGGTATTGCATTTGAATTGGAGTATGCTACCAGGTTGTTTAAGAAAGAGTCAGTTATAAGGCTTATTGCCCATTACCTTAATGTATTGGAAGAGGCAGCAGCCTTTCCTGAAAAAAGGCTATTAGAAATTGATATGCTGTCACAAGACGAAAAAGATCAAATATTATATGAATTTAATAATACAAAAGCAGGATACCCTCGGGAAAAGACCATCCATCAGATTTTTGAGGAACAGGTGGAACGGACACCCAATAATATTGCTGTAGTGTTTGAAGATAAACAGCTGACTTATAGGGAGCTAAACGAAAAGGCAAACCAACTGGCCAGAAAATTAAGAGAAAAGGGAATAAAACCTGATAGTGTAGTGGGAATTATG
>NZ_JAALET010000028.1:0-4298 GCF_011800655.1 Paenibacillus sp. EKM10P
ACTTGCATGTATTAGGCACGCCGCCAGCGTTCGTCCTGAGCCAGGATCAAACTCTCCATTAAAGACCAACCGAAGTTAGTTATAGAAAGAGCGATTAGCTCATTTTGAAACTGACGAGATAAAATATCTCATTATTTGATTTTGCGAACAAAATCAGTTTACTCACTCGTTGTTCAGTTTTCAAAGATCAAATTCTTTTTCGCTGCGTTTTTCAGCAGCTATAAGATCATATCATATTCATTTCAAAAACGCAAGGGTTATTTTCTTCTTCTTTTCGAAGATTATTTCACCCTGTTTATTCTCTTTTGAACGGCTGTTTTGTTGTCATCTCAAATAATATATCATTTTCAACCACAGAATACAACTTGTAATAAATGTAAATTGACCATTACCTAAAACTCTTTTCGACTGCTAATCAACTATTTATCAACATGATTGCTATTTTAAAAACCACTATTATCGTTGGCTTGCCGCTAAATCCGTCGATTCTTTTTTAGATATCTATAATATTCGTTCCTTTTAATCGCTTATTGCAGAAGACTTACAATTAGACGGAGTCTTTAGCCCCCGCCTAACGATACTTATAATTTTAGAGTCTGCAAATCTCATGGGCACATTGACCATACGAAGGGCAACAGCACATAGCACGCAACACCTTGAGATCGTGAATGACGATTTTTCCGTCTCTCGTATCCAAGGTACCCTGCTCTTTCAGCGAGCTCAGCATCCGATTCACACTCTCGCGCGTTGCTCCAATCATCTCACCCAGTTCGGAGTGACTTAACTTCATATTCAGTAAAATGCCATCCTTCACAGCTACGCCACATGTATTACTTGCACGGATTAAGGTAGACGCTAGTGCCCCCGTTTTACCATACAACAATAAGTCCCGAAACCGTGATTGCATAATTCGTTGCTTCATTGCCATCCACTGTATAAACTGAAGCGCCATTTCCCCATGCTTAGACAGGAGCGACTCCAGATCCTTAACAAGCACGACACCTAATTCACACACATCGGCTGTTTCTGCAGTGCAACTATACTCTTCCCCATCTATCCCACTAAACTCCCCGATTAAATCGCCTTGGTGCTGAATAGTCAGAATCAATTCTTTACCGTCTTCTGTCGACTTACGGAGTTTAACATGACCCGAATGTATATAATAAAGCTGCTCCGCATCATCCCCCTCTCGGAAAAGCATAACGCCTGCCTTTACCTTCTTCCAGGACATGATATCTTTTAACAGTTCAAAATGCTCTTCCGTCAGAAAAAGCTGAATCCCCGTGCGCTGCGCTTCGTCCCCAAACCGTTCCATACAAGTGGCTTGCATATTAGCGTCCTCCTCGTGTTTACCTAATATCTTAATCATAATGTTTTGATGCCTGGGTTGTTATCGGGAGAACACCTGATTTTGCACCTCCCTACTCCCTGATTTGCAGTGATAAATATCACTTCCAGGATTATCTAACGCCCCATTTATCGCCCCACCTCTTATTGATTACCCAGTCTAATGAAAAGTCAGTGTTTCCTGCGCCTATAGATCAGGGGGTTCCCTGAATTACTTTTGTACCTGTCAGAATTACAATAAATTAGAGCTACAGTTGGTTAAGATAAAGGATGTGTCTTCTATGCTACAAATAACGGATGAAATGCGAAATGAACTGAACCAGTTGCGAGATCATGTTTATGGGGATCTCACTGCACTTGCATTTATGTCCAGGTCAGGGGGTAAGTTGCATTGGTATTATGCCTCCGGCAGCCGAAACAATCGCTATCGCCTTATTTCTTTTAAAGTTGGGCATGGGATCGCCGGGATGGCTGTTCGTCTTGGACGTACTGTGACCGTTAGTGCTTTAATATCAGGCAGTATACGTTTACGTCAAGAATGTGCGCTTATGCTGGCCGAACAGTTACATTCTGCAGTGGCCATTCCCTTTTCCAGTACAGGAGACTTGCCAAACGGTGTGCTACTTGTCGGTAACCGTGAAGTGAGAACTTTCACCGAATCTGATGTAGCCAAGGCCACTCAAGTCGCTCATCGCCTTGGCCAGCTATGTGCCCTCCCTCTCACTCCATAGATTGATATTTGAAGAAAAATAAAATTATAAATATAAGTGAACATGAACAGCTCATCTAACTATCTCTGTTGATTGAAATCCCTAAAATTTGCTATGATTATGACAAAACGCACGGTTTTTTTACCGTTCGAGGGGATGACTAATTGATTCGTATACTAGTAGTGGATGATCATGTTGTCGTACGTTCTGGCCTCATGGCCCTATTGGACGGCAAAAACGGTATTAAGGTAGTAGGAGATGCAGCAGACGGGGATGAAGCAATCCGCAAAGCGGTGGAGCTACAACCTGATGTCGTGCTCATGGATTTTAGTATGCCACCTGGCAAAGATGGCCTCACGGCAACCACCGAATTAAAAAAACAGTTGCCGGATACAGAAGTGCTTATTTTAACGATGCATGATGATGAGGAATATCTGTTCCGAGCCATTCAAGCCGGAGCATCTGGATATATTTTAAAAAGTGCACCTCATGAGGAATTACTCGCTGCCATCCAGTCTGTAGCCGAAGGCAGTGCCTATCTGTATCCCAATGCAACCAAACGCCTGATGAGTGAATATCTGGACAAAATCAAACAAGAGGGCATAGCCGGGCCGTATGAATCCCTGTCTGAGCGGGAAAAAGAGATCCTATCATGGGTAGCCAAAGGATATGCCAACAAGGAAATTGCCGAACACCTGGTGATTAGCGTCAAAACCGTAGAGTCCCACAAAAGCAACCTTATGGAGAAGCTTAACTTGAAAACACGGCCTGAGTTGGTCAAATTTGCACTGAAAAAGGGGTTGCTCCATTATGAATGAACCTTCTAACCCTTTACTGCAGCCCGCCTTTGGGGAGTCAACCGATAAACTACTGAATGATTTGGAAATTCATATACCAGATTCTCCTTTTCTCCATGTACTGCGTAGTTCTCTCCACCAGCTATCCAATCTAAAATTTGCTCTAGATACATCTTCCATCGTTGCTCTGACCGATCATCGAGGAATTATTCAGTACGTAAACGATAAGTTCTGTGAGATTTCGCAATATAGTCGTGAAGAATTGATCGGGCAGGATCATCGTCTCATTAATTCGGGCTATCATACTCGAGCCTTCATGAAGAACCTGTGGACTACGATCCGTTCTGGTGAGGTATGGCAGGGAGAAATACGAAATCGTGCTAAAGATAACAGCTACTACTGGGTGAATACTACGATTGTTCCATTTATGGACGAGGAAGGTAAACCCTATCAGTACTTAGCGATCCGTAATGAAGTAACTAAATTAAAAAAAGTAGAGGCAGAGCTTCAGACCATGATGACGCAAGTCATGCAAATACAGGAGGAAGAGCGTAAACGCTTTTCAAGAGAGCTTCATGATGGGATTGGACAAAGCCTTTTTTCACTTATTATTCAATTAGATAGCCAACTAGCCGAACAACCCAGCGCTACTTTGGAAAATCTGCGTACACAGGTAACTGATATCATTAAAGATGTTCGTGGCTTAGCGTGGGAACTTCGTCCCTCAGTTCTGGATGATTTGGGTGTCGTACCGGCCCTAAGAACTTATATTGAAAATTTCTGTTCGCATTACGGAATCGAAGTGCATTTTCAATGTACTTTACGTAAACGCCTTGATATCCGAAAAGAAATAGCAATCTATAGAATTGTACAGGAAGCATTGACGAATGTAGCCAAATACGCAGATGTAGCAGAGGCTTACGTTGAGGTAGAGGATCAAGATAAAACGATACAAGTGACTATTCGGGATGAAGGTATTGGCTTTTCTGGAAAGTCCCGAGGAGAAGGAGTTGGACTGTTCAGCATGGAAGAACGAGCTAGAGGAGTAGGCGGCTTCTTGAGCATGACCTCTGCTCCAAATCAGGGAACCTCCATACAGCTGACCATACCAGTGTAAAACCTGTGTACTAGATCAGTTGTCGGTGTATACTCACTGCAGGAGCAGAAGGAATACACCGATAGCAAGGATTATCGATAGTCAACACTTTGTAGAATCTATGGAAGATAAACATACAAAAAAAGAGAGAGCTCTGTCCCCAGACAGGCTCTCTTTATTTATAAGGTGTCACCACTGAGGCAACAAGAATCCGCTATAGCAAAAAGCGGGTGATGGGAATCGAACCCACGCTACCAGCTTGGAAGGCTGGAGTTCTACCATTGAACTACACCCGCAAATCAGTATCGGGATGACACGATTTGAACATGCGACCCCCTGGTCCCAAAC
>NZ_JAALET010000029.1:0-4145 GCF_011800655.1 Paenibacillus sp. EKM10P
CGTGAGGACGGAAATTCGGGATCAATCGGCACATAAGCACCACCTGCTTTTAGCACGGCCAGCAGACCTACGATCATTTCCACGGAGCGCTGTACCATCAGACCGACCAGTTTGTCAGGTCCTACTCCCTGTGCTTGAAGCACTCGTGCCAGCGAATTCGCCCGTTCATTTAGCTCCTGATACGTCAGACGCTGATGTCCAAATACCAATGCCACCTGATCTGGTGTACACTCCACCTGAGCCTCGAACAGCTGATGGATCGTCTGATGAGACGGAAATGCACAAGCGGTATCATTAAAGGCCGCTGTAATTTGCTGTTTTTCCGCTGCTGTGAGTAGTTCCAGCTCTTCCACTCGAACATGCGGGTTGAGCGAAATTTGCTCCAAGAGACGCGCAAAATGTCCATACAGACGTTCAATACCTGCTTGATCAAAGCTGAGCGTGTTATACATAAAACGAATCTTGATGCCTTCACCTGGCATCACGACAACGTTCAGATCGTAGTTGGTTTCCTCTGTAGACACCACGTTTGAAATTGTGAAGGGATCCTGTCCATCACTGCCCAGTTGCTCTACCTGCTGCTCCACCGGATAATTCTCAAATATCATAATATGGTTGATTAAATCCTGCTTCTGCTCGGTCAGTGCCTGGATTTCATACAGAGGGAACGCATCGTAAGCATTGGAAGCCAGCGCCTGCCGCTGTGTTCGTTTCATCAGCTCAACAAAGCTTTCGCCTGGTTCAGACTGCACACGCACTGGAATTGTATTGATAAATAGCCCGATCATGTGCTCCACACCTGGAATATCCCCTGGACGGCCGGATACAACACTGCCGAACACGACATCCGTACTGTTGTTATACTTCTGCAACAGAACGCCCCATACGGTCTGAATCAGCGTGTTGATCGTGACCTGATTTTGCTTCGCCACCCGTTCGATCTGGGCAACCAGCTCTGGCTGGAATTCGCAATCCAGATCTTCAGCGATATATTCCCCGGCTTGCATCGATTTCGGCTGTGCTTTTTGCTGCGGAAGCGTAATTTGCTGCTCGTAGTCCGCCAGATACCCACGCCAGTATTGCAGGGCTGCCTCACGATCCTGACGTTCCAGCCATTCGATAAATCGGCTGAACGGCGTGACAGGCTCCAGCACGGGCTCATCACCCGCACGCAGTGCCAGATAGCTACCGAATACTTCCTGGGTCATAAAGGACAAGCACCAGCCATCCATCAAAATGTGATGGAAGCTCCAGATAAAGTGATACGTTTCATCCCCAGTTTGCAGGATCGAGATACGAAGGAGTGCATCCTCTGCGAGATTAAATCCCTTCGCTTTATCGGCAAGGGTAAAAGCCTCCACACGCGCCTTTCGTTCCTCTTTTTCTAGTCCGCGCAGGTCTTCATAGTATAATTGTCCGCTGCGATTGCGGAAGACGACCTGTACAGGCTCATCCTTCCATGAGTTGATAAAGTTCGTCCGCAGGGCCTCATGACGCTGTACGAGCAGATCCAAGCTCTTACCGAAAGTAACCACATCGAAGCGCCCATTCAACTCAAAGGATGCCTGCTCAAAATAAGCCGCCGAATTCTCATCCATCAGGCTGAAAAAGAGCATACCCTTTTGCATCGGTGTCAAAGCATATACATTTTCCAGCTCGCCCAGATCCCGCGTATCTTCCACCAATTGCTCCAACTCGTCCAGCGTTACATGGTTTAACAGAACATCACTTGGAGTCAGCACTGTTCTTTCTTGGGTGACACAATGATGAATGACTTCACGCAAGCCGGATGCCAGCAGTTCTCCCAGCCGTGCAATCGTTTCATGACGGAACTGCGTTGTACCGTAGCGAATCGTGAACACCAACTCGCCATCCTCGATTAATCCGTTGATATCCAGTGCAAAATCCATAATCGCGTTCGTGCTGACAGGCACACCGATGGAATAGGATGAAGGCTGTAGATCGTTGCCTTTATAATCCTGATCGAATTGCCCCAAATAGTTAAAACTGATCTCAGGCTGAGCCTGTAACTGTACGCCTGCTTTCTTCAAAACATTCCTATCCGTCAGGTAGCGTAAAATGCCATAGCCGATGCCTTTTTGCGGAATATGACGCAACCCTTCCTTGGTCCGCTTGATCAGGTGAGCAGTATGTCCCCCTTCTCCCAGACTTCCCTCCAGTACAACCGGGAATTGGCTCGTAAACCAGCCGACCGTGCGCGTAATATCCACATCCGGTACAATGGCTTCCCGTCCATGACCCTCCAGGTTGACCAAGATCCGCTCGGAACCCGACCAGTCATACACCGCTTTTCCGAGCGCGGCTAGCAACAGGTCATTCATTTCCGTGTTGTATGCGCGATGAGCTTGTTTGAGCAGCTGCTCCGTCTCCTGCTTCGTCCAGCGAACCGTCACCACCTCACTGTCTCCGAGCCGTGCATTATCATTTGCAAAATCCTTCGGCAAAGGCTTCGCGAGGCTTGCTTCTGCTTGTTCGATATGCTGCCAGTAAGCCAGCTCCTGCTCCATCGTTGCACTGTTGGCATAGGCTGACAGTTGTTTGGCCCATACCTTGAACGAATCTGTTTTATGCGGCAGCCGAATAGCTGTGCCTGTCTGACCTGCAACTGCCTGCTCATAACCAGATGCCAAATCCTCCAGCAAAATACGCCAAGATACACCGTCCACCACCAAATGATGAATGACGATTAATACATGGTCGCCCTCAGCGCAATGGAACAGACCGAGCTTCACCAGCGGACCCGCGCTCAAATGAATGCTGGCTTGAATTTCACTCGCCTTAGCTTCAACAGCGGTAGATTCGTCTTCCACTCCGCTGAAATCTACAATGTCCAGCGTGTATAGCTCGCCTTCCTCTACACTGCGGTTCCAAGCGACATAGCCCTGCTCCGTCTCACGGAATACCGTGCGCAGTGCGTCATGATGCTGGACCATACGGTCCATCGTACGGCGCAGCGCGTCAACGTCAAAGCCCCCAGCTCGGTACAGCATCATCGCCTGGTTGCTGTGGTGCAGATCAGCCGGCTGCTGCTCGAAGAACCAGCGCTGAATAGGTGTCAGTTCCACCTGGCCTACTGCCTCTTCCTGACTGGCCATCTTGCCATCTGTACGAAGCAACGCACTGAGTGCCGCTACCGTCGGATGGCTGAAGAGGTCTTTCATGTTCAGTCGATAACCTGCCTGCAGCAAGCGGGAGGATACTTGCAAGGCTTTGATCGAATCGCCGCCCAGCTCGAAGAAGTTATCCTGCGTGCCTACGGCATCCATGCCAAGCACTGCGGCCCATACCGCAGCCAGTACCTGCTCCACCGTAGTACGCGGTGCCACATAGGCTGCTCCGGTATGAATGCTGCCTTCCGGTTCCGGCAAAGCCTTGCGGTCGATTTTGCCGTTGCTGGTCAGCGGGATCGTCTCCAGTCGCATCAGGCGTGCAGGCACCATGTGCGCTGGCAGTCCGGCTTCCAGTGCTGCCTGTACTTCCTCGATCCGCAGCTCGGCTTCTCCCGTGATGTATCCACACAAATACTTGTGTCCACGCTCGTCCGTCCGGTCGATGACTACGGCTTGACGCACACCCGGTACCCGCTGGATCGCCGTTTCAATCTCGCCTAGTTCAATCCGGTAGCCCCGGATTTTGACCTGATAGTCCATCCGGCCGATAAAGTCCACATTGCTGTCTGGCATCCACCGTGCCAAATCGCCGGTGCGATACAAATGTTCACCCGGTACGTACGGGTTCGCTACGAATTTCTCCGCCGTCAGGTCCGCACGGTTCAGGTATCCCCGTGCGACCCCGATGCCGCCGATGCATAGCTCGCCCAGTACGCCGATCGGCACCGGATTCAGCTGGCTGTCCACGATGTAGAAACGGGCGTTCAGCCATGCCTGACCAATCGGCACATTCCCGCTGCTTGGTAGCTTCGACAGCTCTTCGTCGTAGAAGCTGGAGTCAATCGCCGCTTCCGTGACGCCATAGCTGTTGATGATGCGGATGTCCGCACCAAACCGTTCTTGCAGCACTCGGTAGTCCGTCACGCTACAGCTATCTGAGCTCGTGATCAGCAGTTCCAGACTGCTCATGTCCAGCCCGTGTTCATGCACATGCTGCATAAACGGTACGATCAG
>NZ_JAALET010000003.1:0-670170 GCF_011800655.1 Paenibacillus sp. EKM10P
TTCGTCCTGAGCCAGGATCAAACTCTCCATTAAAGACCAACCGAAGTTGGTTATAGAAAGAGCGATTAGCTCATTTTTAATGCTAGCGATTCTTCTTCATAAAAGAAGTAATCTTTATTTCATCATCCATTTGTTCAGTTTTCAAAGAACTTGTCTGACCTCGTTTGTTTAACAAGTCAGGAATTAGATCATATCATGTCAGTTGCTTTCTTGTCAAATCTTTTTTTTGATTATCTTTTCAGCAACTTTGCTTCAAGAAATGTTATTCTCAAAGCAACGTCTAATAATATATCATGCCTGAAGTTATTTAGCAAGCACTTTTTTATACTCTTGTTCTTTACTATATAACAGATAATAAGGCAGCCACTCCGCTCTGGAACGGAATGACTGCCCTCATTACAAAAACTATTATTCTTGTTCTAACAGTCTGATAAATTCATCCTCATCTTCTATGGTGTCGATTCCGAGCTGTTGTGCCTTAGCCAGCTTGCTCCCAGCCTTTTCACCAGCTATGACTAGATCCGTCTTTTTCGATACAGATCCGGCAACTTTGGCTCCCAGCGCCTCCAGCCTTGACGCAGCTTCATCACGCGTAAGCTGATGCAAGGTACCTGTAAGCACAACCGTTTTCCCACTGAAAAAGCTGTCTATCTTTTTCACCTGTGGAGCTTCGGGAGCCTGAGCTTTTACCCCTAGAGACAGCATCTTTTCAATCCCTGCTTGAGTAAATGGATCGGCAAAGAATGCAACAATGCTTTCAGCTACAATCCCACCTACATCTGGGAGTTCTATCAGTTCATCCACCGTAGCGGACATCGTCTTGTGCAAATCACGATAGTGTTCAGCCAACATGCGTGTCGTCGCTTTACCGGTATTCGGTATGCCCAGAGCATAAAGGAAAGAAGCCAGGTCTCTCTCCTTACTCTTTTCGAGTGCCGCCAAGAGGTTATTGGCCTTTTTCTCACCAAACCGCTCCAGCTTCACAAGATCATCATATTGCAGTGTATACAGATCCGCAGGTTCACGAACTCCCAGTTCATCATGCAGTTGGATAGCTGTTTTATCACTGAACGTCTCAATGTCCATGGCATCACGTGATGCAAAATGGGAAATGCGGGCCACAATTTGGGGTTTACAACCTAGCTTATTGTCACAAAATAAATGAGCGCCTCGCTGCTGCAGCGGAAACCCACAAGCTGGACAATGATCTGGAACCACAATTTCCTCTCCATCGTTCTCAGATGTTACTTTTCCCAAAATCTCAGGAATAACATCGTTTGAGCGACGAATAAACACACGTGCCCCCAAAGCAAACTTCAAGTTTTTACGCTCGATGTCACCAGCATTGTTCAGCGTACAATTTTGTACAGTGACTCCCGCCAGCTCTACCGGTTCTACCCTAGCCAGTGGAGTGATCTTCCCGGTTCTTCCTACATTCCACTCGACCGAGTTAAGCACCGTAGTCGTTTCCTCTGCTTCGAACTTATAGGCCACCGCCCAGCGTGGGAATTTATCAGTATATCCGAGAACCTCACGTGTGCGCATATCTGTAATTTTCAATACTGCCCCATCAATAAGATAGTCCAATCCCGCACGGGATTCCTCAATCTCAATCAGTTGCTCCATTACATCATCAAAATTATCAAAGTAAGTCAGGTATGGGTTTACCTTGAAATGATTTTCACGCAGGAAGGTCATCATCTCCTGGTGGCTGTTAAACTGGATACCGTCTGCATATCCCACGTTGTAGAAAAATGCATTCAGTCGGCGTTCTGCTGTCACTTTGGGATTCAAGTTGCGCAAAGCACCAGCTGCGGCGTTGCGTGCATTTTTAAGAGGGTCCGCGGCAGTCTCATTATATTTGGACAGTACAGAAAGATTCATGATTCCTTCTCCCTGCACTTCAATTGTTCCATTTCGAAAAGGAATTGTAAGTGGCACGGATTTAATCGTCTTGACCTGTGCCAGTATCCCCTCACCTACCACACCATTACCACGTGTGGAAGCCTGCACCAGTTGTCCATCCGTGTATGTCAGGTTCAGCGTCAGTCCATCAAATTTTAGTTCTATCGCATAGCCGGGGGATGGCAAAGGTTGCTCTGGGTTCTTGGTATTGTAATCATTGACTAGCTTCACGACACGCGCATTCCATGCACGCAGCTGCTCCATATTCTGAGCTTTATCAAGGCTCCATAATGGAGCGAGATGGCGATGCGGTGTGAAGCCCTTGAGGATCTCCCCGCCCACACGCTGTGTTGGCGAATCCGGCAGTACAAGACCGCTTGTCTGTTCAAGCGCTACCAGTTCGTCATAAAGCACATCATATTCTTTGTCGCTGATCTGGGGATCATCCAATGTATAGTAGTGATAGTTATATGTGTTCAGTTCAGCAACAAGCTGCTCCATCCTGTGCATTGGGTTCATGCAGGCGTATCCCTCCGGGAACTTCATTAGGGCAGAGGCTTTAGCCAAGCTGCCCTATGAGGTTCGAGATTTAATAATATTTAAGATTATTCTACTTTTGTAATCGGTGCAAAGCCAGCTAACAGTCGTTTAACCCCTACTGGAGCCGGGAAAGCAATCTGAAGCTCCATATCATTGCCCGTTCCTTTTACAGCTACAATGGTTCCAATTCCCCACTTGCCATGCTGTACCTTGTCTCCGGCAGCAAAAATGGATGCCCCCCCTGTCGCAACAGACGGAGTTGGTTTTGCAGGTGAGGAAGTGGTCACTGTTACGCGGGGCGACGCGGAAGCAGACGAGCCACTACGGCTCATCGTATCAAACGAGCGCTCTCCACCAAAGTTGCTGCCACTGCTTTTGCCCAGTCCGCGACCACCATAAGAACCGCCTACATTGCCTGAACGACGGTAACGATCACGCTTGATGACCGTATCCTCTTTTAACTCATCCGGAATCTCTTCGAGAAAGCGGGAAGGCGGGTTAGCTGTGGTGCGTCCAAATAAAGTGCGCATCTGAGCGCATGTGAGGAACAACTGCTCCTCAGCACGGGTAATCCCGACATACGCCAATCTACGCTCTTCCTCCAGCTCTTCATTATCCAAAAAGGCCCTGCTGTGAGGGAATACCCCTTCCTCCATACCAACGATAAATACGATAGGAAACTCCAGTCCTTTGGCGCTATGCATGGTCATTAATACAACCGCATCACTCTGCTCCTCTTCATCGTCATTCATGGAATCAATATCGGCAATGAGAGCAAGATCGGTCAGGAAGGAGACAAGCGACTTGTCTTCCGTCCCTTTTTCAAATTCCATAGTTACCGACAGAAACTCATCAATATTCTCCAAACGCGAGCGTGACTCGAGAGTATTCTCATTTTGTAGTTCCAATCGATATTGGGTGGTTTCCAGCATTTTTTCGGTCAACTCAGTAACTGACAGGTAATCCACCATCCGACTTAAACCTTCAATCATATCGTAAAACTCAACAAGCGCATTGCGCGTGCGTCCAGCAAAGCCCAAATCATCAACCACTTGAAGCACACGGAAAATCGAAACCCCACGTTCCGCCGCGGCTGCCTGTAATTTGCCAACCGTTGTGTCGCCGATGCTTCGTTTGGGTACATTAATGATTCGGATCAGGCTGATATCGTCGTCAGGATTGGACAGTAGGCGAAGATACGCCAGCAAATCCTTAATCTCTTTACGATCATAGAACTTGATTCCGCCCACGATTTGGTAAGGGATATCCGATTTGATCAAAATTTCCTCGACCACCCGAGACTGGGCATTCGTACGGTACAAAATGGCATGATGGCTATAGGTTTTGCCCGCCTTAATATTCTTATGAATTTCTGAGGCGATAAAATAGCCTTCGTCATGCTCGGAGTCAGCACGATAAACCTTAATCTTGGCGCCGCCTTCTTTGTCGGTCCATAGTTTTTTTGGCTTGCGGCCTGTGTTTTGGCCAATGACTTCGTTAGCTGCATTAAGGATATTTGAAGTTGAACGATAATTCTGCTCCAGCAAAATCGTGCGTGCTTCCGGGTAATCCTCTTCAAAGTTCAAAATGTTGCTAATATCCGCACCCCGCCACCGATAGATGGATTGGTCGCTGTCACCTACAACACATAGCCGATGATGCTTGTCAGCCAGCATTTTGCACAGCATATACTGCGCACGGTTCGTATCCTGATATTCATCAACATGAATGTATTGAAATTTCTTCTGGTAGAAATCAAGTACCTCGGGCACTTCTTTAAAGAGCTGAATCGTTGCCATAATCAAATCATCAAAATCAAGAGAGTTGTTGTTTCTGAGCCGTTGTTGGTACTTGGTATATACCTTCGCCACAATTCCTTCAAAATAATCGCCAATCTTGCGCTCATACATTTCGGGAGTGACCAGTTCATTTTTAGCCGTACTCATCATAGACTGAACCGCTTTGGGTTCAAACTTTTTGGTATCTATATTCAGGTCCTTCATACAGCTTCGGATGACAGACAATTGATCCGTAGAATCCAAGATGCTGAAATTGGAGGTAAATCCGATCCGCTCGATATCCCGGCGTAAAATACGCACACACATGGAGTGAAAGGTGGATACCCACACATCTTTCCCCTGCGGACCAATCAGCTTGGATACGCGATCCTGCATTTCACGCGCGGCCTTGTTCGTAAAGGTAATCGCCAAAATCCCCCATGGAGCCGTCTTGCGGGTCGCAATGAGGTAAGCTATTCGGTGCGTGAGCACCCGTGTCTTACCACTGCCTGCGCCAGCCATAATTAGCAGAGGACCATCTACCGCCTCCACGGCCTGACGCTGAGGCTGATTAAGGCGAGCTACCGCCTCGTGTATATCTATTGATTGCATGCGTGCATGCTCCTTTCCCTAAGCTTTCATATATTCACGCTCTATACTTCCAATTTCACAGCTATCGTCTCCAACGCTTTCGCCAAATCAAGATAAATAATGTTTCCTACTACAATGGTGTCACAAACAGCTGCTGCTTGTAACGCGGTAGTTTTATCCACGATCCCTCCTCCGTATAAAACACGAGATCGCTCCGTACCGCGATGTATTTGTTGTACCAGTTCCATATCTCCAAAGACACCGCTATATTCCACATATACAATCGGTAGATGCATAAGCTTGTCAGCAATCTGTGCATATGAAGCGGCAGCAGAAGCACTCAGCGAAGTTTCCGCACCAGTAAGCTTAGCGACGGTGGAATCACCGTTCAAAACAATATATCCTTCCGTCACAAGCAAATCCCAAGGGATCATATAACCAAATTGCTCAATCGCACGTTGGTGCTGCCCCATAATCCAATTACTGTCAGCGGTATTCAGCACCATGGGAATCATATATAGATCAAACCCCGGCACCACAGCTTCCAGATCGGATACCTCAAGCACACACGGCACCTCATAACGCCGAACCCGCGACAGCAAATCCACCGTATTTTCATAGGTTACGCCTGATGAACCTCCCACCATAATAGCGTCTGTACCAGACATACACACGGCATCAAGCGCCTCATCATTCAGTTCCTTGTCAGGATCAAGCTTAAATACATGCCTCCATGATTGAATTGAATCTGCCAACACACATTCCTCCAGCATCCATTGCTTTTGTCATCATCCAGACGAGCCGAATTCCAATATCCAAAAGCGTTCTATGCTAAGTCTATGACAGTGCTTAAAAGGTGTCAATGTTCGTATCAAATGGGAACACCGAGTTCAGACAGCTCATGGTCTCAGCGCATACAACCAACTGCGTCTACGAAGTTCTTTTTCCGTTAAAACGTCAGTATAAAAACCTCTTACACCCATCTGTTCGTACTCAGTGGCGTCCTTCAACTCGTTAATCGTATTTACGTAGCACACTGCCCCTGCCTGACGCAAACTTTCCACTAAGGCACCACTCACGCGATTTTCTGGTAAAGTTACTGCTGTTATATCATGCTGTTGGACAAATTGAATGATCTGGTCATCCGTGTCTTCTGTAGCATATAGCGTATAAATGATGGATGTATAAGGATAGATACTCCGCAACGTTTGCAACATTTCTTCATTATAAATTTGAGGGACAATACGAGACAAAAGTTCGGGATTTTTCTCCTGGGCCTGATGGGTCAGTTGTGCAAATAACTGTTTGATTTGGGCAGGGTCCTGCTCTTTCGTATCGGTCACAATATAGGCATCCGGGTAGTTTTCCAATAAATCCAATACATCCTTCCAATCAAGTGGAGTATAAGAACCGTGTATGGGGGTGTTTTTAAACTGATGATAGCTCCAAGGCTTTCCGCCCTGCTCTGTAGCAACTGCGTATTCCTGTTGCATTTGTTTGGTAAAGGATTCTGTCCATTCATGGCGCGCCACCAAATGTCCATCCGAAGTAAACATCAGGTCGACCTCGAATACACGGCTGCCTTTTTTATAATTTTCCACAAACGCTTCACGCGCATTGGTATAGGCCAAACCATCAACGGCTCCCATGGCATGGGAAATCACACGGTGTGTGGTAAAGCCAGTATGTTCTTCTGTAGATTGTCCTTTGTAAGCCAGTAAAAATGTACCGATTATCATTAAAAGAATAACTGCAGCAATCACTCGTTTCATAGGGTGTCACATCCTTTTCGTACAGGTCAATACCCTACATACACCTACTCAAAACAGCCCTATATCAGCTGAACTAAAAAATCAGCTATATAGACACAAAAACACCCTCCGACTAAGCCGAAGGGTGACTCTGGATTAATATGCGTTTTTGAAACCATTGCGAATCGTGCGAAAAATAATTTTAATATCGAATAAGAGCGACCAGTTCTCAATATAGAAGATGTCATGCTTAATCCGTTCCTCAATAGATGTATCTCCGCGCAAGCCGTTACTCTGTGCCCAGCCTGTAATTCCAGGACGAACATGATGCTTCACCATGTATTTTGGAATTTCCTCACGGAACTGATCCACATAATAGGGCCGTTCCGGACGTGGGCCAACGACGCTCATATCACCCAACAGTACGTTGAAAAACTGTGGCAGCTCGTCGAGGCTTGTTTTACGAATAAACGTACCAAAACGTGTGCGTCTTGGGTCATTAGCAGTCGTCCAGCCCGTATCTTCAGTTCCAGGCGGCAGTACCTTCATGGAGCGAAATTTGTACATCCGGAAGGTGCGACGGTTCAAGCCTACTCGCTCCTGCTTAAAAATAATGGGGCCTCTCGACGTGACCTTCACACCAATCGCCACAGCCAGCATAATCGGAGAGGTCAGAATAATCGCAAATAAAGAAAATAAAATATCGAACAGACGCTTAAACAATCGATTCCCTGCTACATCCAGTGGAATATCCCGTACATTAATCATCGGCATACCTGCAAAGTTGTCAAAGTAAGGTCGTGCCGGCAAATAATCAAAGAAATCGGGAATAATAAGCGTGCGCACTCCAGCCTTTTCACACATGTTGATAATCTTGGGATACTTATCATGAGCATCCAGCGGCAGCGCCAGAATGACCTCATCAATCATCAGGCGCGACAGCGTTGCCTCCAACTGATCTAATCCTCCAAGAATCGGGCGAAAATGTGCCTCTTCCTCTTCACTCCAATGCCGTTTATCATCTAGAAATCCCACTACTTCATAGCCTAAATCAGGATACTGTCCAAGATTATGATAAAATCGTTGGCCCAAAGAACCCGCTCCAAGTATGAGCATGAATTGCTTATTGTATCCTTTTTGACGGAGGACTTTAAGAACTTGCTTCAAAAAATATCGATAAAACAAAATAATCAGTACATTACCAATCATATAGATCGCCAGATAAGACCGCGAAATGTCGATTTGCTTCACGAAGAACATCACACTCAACAGCACAAACAGGCCAACAATATGAATCTGTGTGACACGAAACACGTCATCTGCAAACCGTTTTTTTCGTTTTGGTGAATAGAGTGAGAATAACATCCCCAGCACTACGGCAATTAGACCGTATATTAAGCTCCACCCTCCATATACTTGAATAGGAAGTGGCTCTTTATAAGTGATCCATTCACTTTCAAATTTAAAAAACCAAGCGATCAGAAAGGATAACTGAATGACCGCGAAATCCGCCACAATATATAATTGGGTTAAAAAACGCTGATTTCTGCGTATCATGCTTTCACCTCAGTATGAGATTGTTCTCCGCCGTCCGGCTTAACCGGTGCAGACAACTTATTTTTTAGAAAAGCCATTCCAAACTTCACCGTAATTCCCGCATATACAGCCATGTTGGTGATCCAGCTGTATTGCTGCTTATAATGCTTACGATGAAATACCCACATCGCTCTATGAAACTCATAAATAATTTTCAAAGGGCGACGGCGAGCACTGCCTCCTTTGATATGAATAATATATGTGCGTGGGTAGTAGTAAATGCCCCAACCAGCTTGTTTAATCCGGTAACACCAGTCTATGTCTTCACCATACATAAAAAAGGTTTCATCCAATCCGCCGACCTGGTCAATCGTCTCCCGACGCACCAGCATAAAAGCCCCAACCAGTACATCCACAGGATACTCATCATCTGGGCTTAGATGCCCAAGCTGATATTGGTTGTACTTTGGGTTATCCGGGTAACGCTTCGACCAGCCGAAAGCATAGTAAAAAGACGCCGACGGCGTTGGAAACCCTCGCTTACAAGCCTTATCTAGCGAGCCATCCGGCAGGATGACCTTACAACCCGATGCCCCCATCTCCGGATGTGTATCCATAAATTGAATCATTGTATCCAGCGTATCCGGCTGCACCAACGTATCGGAGTTCAACAGCAATACATAACGCCCGCTAGCTACTTCCATGCCCTGGTTGTTCGCCTTGGCAAACCCTGTATTATCCTGATTGGCTATCAACATAATTTCCGGGTATGCAGCACGAATAGCCTCAACAGACCCGTCACTGGAGTGATTATCGATAACAATCACTTCATATCGATACTGCGTCTTTGACGCATACACCGACTGCAAACAATCCAGCGTCAATTGACATGTATTATAGTTGACGACCAGTATGCTTACATCCATATTTAAAACGCTCCTGACAAATTCAGTAATCTATTCTACTATCGCCTATTATAGCATACCGTGCAGACCACTGGGCGCAAAAAAGCACATAACTTGTAACCTTGCATAGTTAGTAAAATTTCGCAAAATTCGATTCCAACTGCTCCAAAGTGCAAATATAGACAAACGAAACCATTTGGAACTATATATTGTTCATTGGAAGTCGATTATTAGATTTTTGTAAAATCCTCGGTTGAGGTCTAAATTTCATCGTGGTAAGATATACATGGAAAAAGGGCTGGTGCCAGCCAGCCCCGCGCAACCAACGCTCCAAGAGCGGACGGTTTTGGAACAATCAGGCCGAAAATAGACCCTTCCTTGCGGGGGCGGTCTATTTTCGTTTGTTAAACTCTAACAGTGTGACGATTAACGCCCCGAACGTCAGCATTAAACTGAGCGCCTCAAACACTGTCACAGGCTTCACCCCCCTCCTCGGGAGAGTTAGCCGACCGCCCTTGTCAGCTCTATCGGTTGCACGTTTCAATTATACTATATATTTCCAAAAAGGAACACGCATTCGATGGTATTTCAATAAAATAGTTATGTCTAATAAAAAAGTATAAGCTTGAACAATTATCAAAATGAAGCTTTATATTTTCATTTAATCCCCACTGAATTAACAAAAAACCATCGATGAATTACGATTTGCCATAAGTATTGAACTTCAGAACTTGTTTATCATTATGCAGAAAATATTTACTTATGTTTCCAATGTAGATTGTAGTAGTATGACATATGGAGTATGTTAATAGAAAAGAAAAGCCCATGCTGATTTCACGTAAAATGATAATATACACCATTACGCAATAAACCATCATGAGCTATCAGCATTCTAATTTAACGTAGTTAATTAGAAAGCCATGTGCAGACAGAGCGCTTGCCATATTTATATGGAAATTAGTTCATCTTAATTGTATTCAGAAAATCCTGTAATTAATCGGAAAGCGTGACAATTCCCAATAATTTAGTCACTTGTTCTTTTCATAAATACCAAATATTTGCTTGCCAAGTAATTCACTGCTATAACTATAAAGTTAACAATAATTTTTGCTAGAAAATCATCCATCCTTACATTTTGGATAAGCACAATCATTAAAATGAAGTCCAGGCAAAGAGATGACAATCTGATCAGGAAGAATAAAGAGAACTCTTTAGGCAACGAAGTTAATCGAGAGTCATTTTTTTTAAATACATATAGCTTGTTCGTTACAAAAGCAAATATCATAGATATCAACCAAGCTACAGTGATAGAAAGCTTATAATCTGCACCCAATACTTTTGTAAAGAGGGCATAAATAATCAAATTTATAATAGTTGTAAGAACTCCAAAAACAACGTAATTGACAAGTTCCTTACCTAATTTCATATCCGACCCCGAGAGAATCTATTTTCCATATATTTTTGTTCCGAGATAGCACCCTTACCATTGTTATACTCTTTGACAAAATACAGTGGTCTACTTTTGGTTTCATTAAATACTCTGCCTAGATATTCACCAATAATACCGAGAGACAACAATTGTATTCCTCCAAGAAATAAAATTACTGTCATAAGTGAAGCATAACCAGCAACAGAACCTCCAAAAATAAGAGTCCTAGTTATGATAAAAATCATGTAGAAAAATGCTCCTATCGAAATAAATACCCCCAGCATTGCAGAGAATCTTAAGGGTGCCGTTGTGAAAGAAGTAATTCCTTCAATAGCCAGATCTAAAAGCTTATAATAATTCCATTTTGTTTCTCCTGCCGCACGAGAATCACGATTAAATAAAATCTCTTTCTTGTTAAATCCAATCCAACTAAACATACCTTTTGTATACCTTTGTGTTTCTCTCAACTGTTTTAATGCCTCGATACAACGCCTGTCGAGCAATCGGAAATCCCCTGTGTTTTCTTGGATAGGAATTCTGCTCATTTTTTGAAGCAATTTATAAAAGCTGGATGCTGTCCATTTTTTAAACCAGGTTTCCCCCGCTCTGGTTGCCCGCTTCGCATATACATCGTCATAGCCCTGCTCCCAGTATTTAATCATCTCAACAATCAATTCAGGAGGGTCCTGAAGATCTGCATCGATAATCACAACAGCATCCCCCACGGAAAAATCCAATCCAGCAATCATCGCAACCTCCTTTCCGAAGTTACGTGAAAGGTCCACTAATGAAATTCTTCTATCTTTCTTACCTAAATTTTTAAGAATTTCAGCCGTGTTATCCTTACTTCCATCATTTACGAATAATAATTCAAAATTATAACCAGTAATAGAATCAATTACTTTAGTTAAGCGAGAATAAAGTTGGTAAATAACTTCTTCTTCATTATATGCAGGTATAAGAATTGTTATAGTTTTAAACATAGAAGCCCCTTCTTTATAGCATATTTATTCAAATTGAAACCTTTATAATTTATAAAAACCTTTCGACGCAAAAAAAGCCAACTGATTATTAATCTGAGTAATGTAATATCTCCATTATTCGAATAATCCTCTTTATCAACCTAAATTACCACTTTTTCATATCGAGAAATATCTATATCGAATACTTGGGATTCCATAGAAGCAGTACAGGCGAGTCTTTTAAGAGATTTTTGTGAATCTACTTCTATATAGGAGACACTTTAGAATCGTTTGTTTCTCCAGGATGAATTGCTATTTTATCCGGTATTAACCTAACTTCAACATTAGGCAATCCAGAGTAAGTTTTTGAAATTTCAACTCTATAATACGCTCAAAAATAGTGATCTTTGTATTACCAACCAGATTAACTGTTTAATACCCCACTAAAAAAATAAGCATCAATTATTTTATAATCTACCTATTATAAAAACAAACTTGTAAATCAAATTGTCAATTACAGACTGCCTATAAAATGGTGCACTAAAAATATATATGGCACGCTTAATTATATTTTTGCTTTGAAAACTAATAAACCTAGAAATTTCCTGTTGTTTCTGATCATCAAGCTTCTGCTGAAACGTTTGCGCAAACTCTATAGCCTGTTTACTTAAAATATAATGGTTTTTTCCGTTTATAAATCTATTCCACCTCTTGCTCCACTTGCTTTTCCAGCCATCCGCTGCTCCTCCCAGAACATTATTGTGGTGTTGACGATAGAGGATACTCGGCTGTGGATCGAACACGACCCTTCCAAAAGATGAAACACACAGATATATCCACCAATCGTGCATGATAACGTTTTTAACATTTAACGGAATATTATTTTTCACCAATTCCATTGTGGTTTTATTGAATACCATCGTACAACCGACACATACGTTCTCAATTAATGCATTGTAATGAGATAAGGGTCTTCGCAGAGCTACAGGCCATTTTTTCATAGGAGTTAGCCACTGATCCACCATTTGGGTTGCAGAACAGTACATTAAAGGAACGTTATTAGCAAATTTATTCAGAGAGGATACCGCAGTTATTAACTTATCCTTATTCCAAACATCATCTTGATCACAGAATGCATAAACATCAAACTCATTGGAGGACATTAGTATGAGATCAAAAAAACTTTGCACAACCCCTCTATTCTCACCCTTAAATATAACAATTTGTTGTGAATATAGTTTTTTAAGATGCTCTAGTTTTTCCAAGGTATTATCGGTTGAACCATCATCACGAATCAATATTTGAACCGACACGCCTTCTTGTCTAATCAAACTTAAAATTTGCTCCTCAATATACTGTTCTCCGTTATAAGTAGATAATAGGATCTGAACTCTGAAAGTGTGCAGATGATCCCCCCCTTGTAAAACACTCTCGTGCTCTTACTAAATGAAGATACTTCATGGCACTATATACACTATAGACTGTCCTTCTTACTAAGCACAAGAAAAAATCCCCCAAACTCTAGCTTACAGGGGGATCTTTCTAACATTCTAATTAATATTTCGAAAATCAGCTAGTTCTTTTATAAAACAATGTAAACCTTCCCGCCAATGACGAAGATTGTTCAGACCGTTGGTACGAATTGCGATATGCTCCATGACCGAATTTTTTGGACGTGCTGCTGGTCTTGGAAACTGATCAGTCGAGCATGGCTCAAGTGTGGCAGTTATCGTAGCATCCAATATGTCTACCGCTTCTTTAAAAATAGCTTGCGTAAACTCATACCAGGTGCAAGAACCACTATTGGAGGCATGATATACGCCGTACTTCTCGGTTTGAACCAACTCTGCCAAAAAACGAACCAAATCCACCGTATAAGTAGGCGAGCCTTTCTGGTCGTTCACAACCTGAAGATGCGGCTTTTCCTGCCCAAGCTTTAGCATTGTTTTTACAAAATTGTTCCCATACAGCCCATACACCCATGACGTCCGAACAATAAAGTACCTTGAGGAAAGCGTCTGGGTTAACACCTCTCCCGCCCGTTTGGACTTTCCATAGATACTCTGCGGATTCGTATTGTCATATTCGTGATAAGGCTGCTCGGCTGTCCCATCAAAAACATAATCTGTACTGATATAAACCAGTTTAGCTCCTGCTTTTTCTGCAGCCAGTACCATATTACGTGTTCCTGCCGCATTTACTTGATAAGCTGTATCAAGATCAGTCTCCGCCGCATCCACCGCTGTATACGCTGCACAGTGGATTACCGCTTCTGGCTGATATTGCCCTACTATTTTCATCGCCTGGTCCAAATCCGTAATATCCAGCTGGTCCCGATCGTAGCCAACAACATCATGTCCTTGCTCTTGGAAGACCTTTACCACATCCTTGCCGAGTTGACCAGATGCTCCAGTAACCAATATTCTCATTTTACACATCCCCTAAGCGGGAACCATACTGCTTGGTATAATATTGCTGATATTCGCCAGATTGAATGCGAGTCCACCACTCCTCGTTGTCCAAGTACCAGCGAATCGTTTCTTTAATGCCGGTCTCAAAAGAGTGCTTGGGCTTCCAGCCCAGTTCGTTCATGGTTTTGGTCGGATCAATACCGTAACGGCGGTCATGACCCGGACGATCCTGCACATAAGAGATTAGAGATTCTGGCTTACCTAGCTCCTCCAATACCGTTTTGACGATATGCACATTCGTCCGCTCGTTATTTCCCCCGATATTGTACACTTCACCCAGCTTACCCTGATGAATGACCAGGTCAATAGCGCTGCAGTGATCCTCTACATACAACCAATCGCGAATGTTCAAGCCATCCCCATACACAGGAAGCTGTTGGTCGCTCAATGCACGTGAGATCATTAACGGAATCAGTTTTTCTGGGAATTGATATGGACCGTAATTATTAGAACAACGTGTGATATTCACTGGCAAACCGAAGGTTTCATGATATGCACGAACTAACAGGTCACCGCCTGCCTTGGAAGCAGAATAGGGACTATTAGGCTGCAACGGAGTTTCCTCTGTGAACAATCCGGTTTCACCCAGAGAGCCATACACCTCATCTGTCGATACCTGCACAAATTTGGTCACATTATATTTCTTGGCGACATCCAGTAACACCTGTGTGCCCAGTACGTTTGTTTTCACAAACACTTCCGGCTCCAAAATACTCCGATCCACATGCGACTCTGCCGCAAAATTCACCACCACATCTATTCCCTGCTGCATCAGCTGATCCATCGCTTGTGCATCAGTAATATCCGCTTTCACAAAGGTATGCTTGGGATGATCTTCGATCGATTTCAAATTCTCCAAGTTGCCTGCATAAGTGAGGGCATCCACATTCACAATTTCATAGTCTGGATGCTGCTTTAACATATACAATACAAAGTTACTGCCAATAAATCCGGCACCGCCGGTGACAAGAAGTTTCATAAATACCTCCTCAAACGTGCTTCAATACATTTAACATGTTATTTTGAAACAGAACGACAAAACAGCCGCCTATTATCACTCTAATCAAAGTTAATGTCTGCATCCCTTAATGTCGGATGCTTCTGATCCTTCTCTGAAAGAATAGCATGAGAAGTTGGCCAATCAATCCCCAGCGCAGGGTCATTCCACAGAATTCCCCGATCATTTTCGGGTGAGTAATACTCGTCTACCTTATACAACACTTGAGTATTTGGAACGAGCGTACAGAACCCATGAGCAAATCCTTTAGGCACCAGTAACTGACGTCTATTATGCTCGCTTAAGATCACCCCGACCCATTGACCGAATGTTGGGGAACTTTTACGAATATCCACAATAACATCATAGATGGCTCCAGAAAGCACTCGGATAAGTTTGGTCTGGGCTTTAGGATGAAGCTGGTAATGCAGCCCTCGGATCACGCCAGCTTCTGCAGATAAGGACTGATTATCCTGAATAAAAGCATAGTTGATTCCATGCTGCTTCATGATTTGTTCATTGTAGCTTTCCATAAAAAAACCACGGTGATCACCATGGACCACGGGTTCAATAATTTTTGCACCTTCTAGTTTCAAAGGGATTACTTTCATTTCGTTCATATCCTCCCTTTATTCTAAATCTTTAGCTTTCCAAACTCTTCACCAAACACTATATCTTTGGCTAATTCATTAGCACGCGCAAGAGATGAATGAGTTCCCGCATCTGTCCACCATCCTTGGAGAACATCATATGTCAATGTTCCCTTAGCAATATATGCATTGTTGACGTCAGTGATCTCAAGTTCTCCACGAGCTGAAGGTTCAAGCGTTTTTACAATTTCAAACACGCTATGATCGAACATATAAATACCTGTTACAGCGTAGTTACTTTTTGGGTCTTTAGGTTTTTCTTCAATAGATACAATCCGTTCCCCTTCAAGCTCAGCTACTCCAAAACGGTGTGGATCTTGTACCTGCTGAAGAAGAATCTTCGCACCCGTGATTTGATTGCGGAAATTGTCCACAAATGGTGCAATGTCATCTTCAAATACATTATCACCCAAAATAACAACCATCTGATCATCACCTACAAATTGTTCAGCCAAATCAAGGGCTTGTGCGATCCCACCTGCCTCATCTTGAACTTTATAAGTGAATGTTACGCCCATTTCACGGCCACTACCAAGAAGGTTAACGACATCTCCCATATGCTCTTTACCTGTAACGATAAGTATATCGTGTATGTCAGCTTGCTTGAGCTTGGATACGGAATGGAAAATCATTGGATATTTCCCCACAGGTAACAGATGCTTATTCGTTACTTTGGTTAAGGGATAGAGGCGAGAGCCTGTACCTCCTGCAAGAATTATACCTTTCATCAAAAATCCTCCGATTTCTATTAGTTATATCGTTTATTTAACAGAAATATTCTGATAGTAGTTGATTGTCTCTTTCAAGCCTTGATATAAAGTGAATTGACTTGTCCAGCCAAGGATGAGCTGCGCCTGTTGATTGCTTAATGAGCTGTATTTAATATCGCCTATACGCTCCTGCATATAATAAGCGGAAACATCGATTCCCAGTATATTACGCATCATTTCAAACAATTCTTTCACCGAAATTTCTGTTTGTGTGCTGATATTAGTAATGCAATTTTCCCCTTTGGTAAGAGCCGCAATATTGGCGTTAACGATATCTTTGACATAAATGAAATCACGAGTTTGAGCACCATCACCGTGAATTTGAATCTCCTTGCCAGCAAGAAGGTTATCCAGGAAAATTGAGATCACACCGCCTTCTCCTTTAGGATCCTGCCGTTCGCCGTAAGCATTGCTGTAACGCAAAATCGTATATTTAAGACCATGAAGATTGGAGTACAACTGAATATAAAATTCAGGTGTTAACTTGGACAGTCCATAGGGTGACAGCGGAGAAAGCTTGGCACTCTCCTTTACAGGAAGTTCTTCTGGATAGCCATACACTGCTGCTGAAGAAGCATAGATAATTTTTTGTACTCCGGTTTTATAGCAACAATCCAAGATATTAATCGTCCCGCTAATATTGATCGATGCGTCCTGTGAAGGATCAGCAACCGAATGCGACACACTAATCTGGGCAGCATGATGTATTAGAATCTGCGGCTTGAAGTTCTCAAACACTTCCAATAACTCTTCACTGCGAATATCCACATTATAAAAAATAGCCGAAGGATTAATATTTTCTTGCTTTCCAGTGGACAAATTATCAACAATGCATACTTCATGTTGTTCAGCAATCAATCTGTCAACAATATGAGAAGCGATAAATCCAGCTCCTCCGGTTACTAATATTCTCATACCTCTACCTTTCCAGTACTAAGATTTTTGTAATACAGTTCTTCCAATGTGTCAATGCTCGGCTCCCATCTCCATTCTTCTGCTGTCTTTCTACCATTCGCAGTCAGACGCTGTCTAAGCTCAGTATCTTCGATAAGCTTTTTAACAGCTTGCTTTGCGCCTTCAACATCCCCGATCTCCACGACCAGTGCGTTATAATTATCGACAATATACTCATCATAACCAGTTACATCTGCAACTACGCAAGTTCCTCCACAAGCCATCATTTCTAGAGGCGGACCAAAAAATCCTTCGACCCTACTCAGTTTAACGAGGATATCACAGCTGGAATAGATTTGATTCATCTGGCCCATTGGCACCTTTTCAAAGAATACATCGCATTTCCATTCTTTTTTCGGTTTCCCCGCTGAACTTACACACCACACTTCACAATCCAGATCATTAATAGCATTAAAGGCATCTTCCATCCCTTTAAATGGAATATCGATCGGTCCTTCAAGCAGTACCCTTACTTTATCGCCTTTTTTGGTAATTGGATCTGTTTGGAAAATAATATTCTCATCCAATCCATTAGGAACATAGGTAGAGTCGTGACCAAACTTTTCTTTCAACCATTTTTGAATCCATTTTGCTTCCGTCATATATTCATAATCGAATTTATATGAATCCCATGCCTTTTGACTTTCAAAAGACCCTGCAGGATAAAAGCGGCTCTCATCGGATTGAACAAAATATACTTTTCTCTTTGCAGGAATATCAGCAATGGTATAAGCAGTGCTCCAACCTGTTGCAACAAGAATATCCAAATTAGTCGGTGCTTCATCAATACCGATTATCTCAACTTTTTGGTTCGGAAACCAGTTGATCTCTCGATGAATATCCTCAGTAATAAGCAGCACATCATATCCACGATTTAACAAACGGTTTGCGTGCTGACACACTACTGCGATACCACCTGATATGCCGCATCCTGGAATAAGATAGGCAATCTTAGGCTTCATTACTACAATGTTTTTGTGCTCCTCCAGCATCAGATCAAACCAGTGATTATCGTCGTCTTTAAACGAAAGTTCCAGGTTGTTGCCATGTAATCTAAGATTAGTTAACATCAAAGGTATTGATTTGAACTTATATCCTTTATACGCCATTCTGAGCCATAATTCGTGGTCCTCGCGATAGCGCATATTTGTTTTTAGTCCACCTACGGCTCTGACAGCATCCAACCGCAACATTACGGTACTTTGGCAAGGGACACACATTTTGAGCAATTCATCATATCCGCAATCTGGACTTAATACTTCCTGCCCATTCTTAATATCAATCATGCGTGATCCGTCCACAAGAGCTCGCCAGCCTCCATAAACAACATCCGCTTTAAATTCATTAATATAATTCAACGAAATTTCCAGGCGATTTGGTTCTGCAATATCATCACTATCTTGAAAAGCCAGAAATTCTCCGCGCGCCTCACGAATGGCTTTGTTTCGTCCACGTACCGCGTTACCACTGTTGTTATAATATTTAAAAATGCGAACTTTCTCATGATCTTTATACTCATCTACGATTTTTAGCGTTTCATCCGGAGAACCATCGCAAACGATGATCAGTTCAAAGTTTTGATACGTTTGATTCAAAATCGAATCTATACTTTGTCGCAACACATCTGTTCGGTCATATACAGGAATGACTACACTGATGCGAGGAATATCTCCATTCACTTGTTGTTCCGCATATTTTTTCACAGGAATAGGGGCGGGAAGGGAATGATTCCGATTAGCCAGTTTCTTGATCGCCAATTTTGGATTAGCTATGCCTTTTTTGACCCATCTTCTATATTTTTTGACTTTGGCAATCAATTTCCAGGAGCGAGAACTATAAATACTTTCCAGTTCCTTATCTTTTTCCCTTGTGAGTTCGAGCAAGTATCTTGTATTGTTTTCTTTTTGATCCAGTTGGTTAAGAAATCTTTCTCTTTCAAATTCCAGCTGATTAAGAACCCCTTCTTTTTCAAATTCCAGATCTTGAATTTGAATGTCTTTACTGGTTGCCATCTGCGTCAAAGTAACAATTTCGCGATTCAAAGTTGCTTCCGTCTTTTCCAGTTCAGATTTTAATTGTGCCTGCTGCTTCACTGCTTCATCTCGATCTTGCATAAGTTTTGCTTGCTCAGCTTGCATCTCTGTCAGGCTTTCACTCAATCTGACTTCATTGGCCTCATTGACTTTTTTAACTTCCAGCAAATATTTTAAGTTCTTCTCTTTTTGTACAATCTCTTTTCCAGCAAAAGAATATCCTTCTATGAGATACTCCATAATTTGCGGATCGATCGTAACGATACTATCTCTTTTTTGCTCGCCAAGCTTGTATAGCTCAAAATACTGTTCCGCAATCGTTCTAATGTCATGGAATTGAACAGCAAGTTCCAAATTGGCTTCAATAATCTCACGCGTATAGAATTTTTGAATTAATTCAATAATTTGATCGGCATTGTACTTTTCACTGTTTTTCCTTCCAGAAAAATTCTTCTGACGGAATTCATAATAAGTATCGGGTGTTACAATACCATCGCCGCCATTATAATCAAATACAAGCGGAAGTCTTCCACAACTCATGGCTTCCAGTATGCCTCGTCCCAATGAAACAACCACATCGGCATTCAAAATTTCCTCTTCTACTTCCCACACATTGTTGTGCGATTGCCCAACAATGTTAAGCTTCATGCTTGCTTTGTTGGCTACTTCTTCCAAAACCTCTTTAACATATGAAGTATAACGGTTAGACAATAACAAAATGGTCTCGGGTTTTTCATGAGCCGGGGTCCTAGGATGAAACCGGGTTTGATCGATTCCATTACGGATAATGGATATTTGATCTTCATGAATGCTCCAGTTTTGAATCAAATGTTGTTGTACCTCTTCACTAACAGCTACATACTTGACAATTGAGGGAATAAAGACTGGCTTCTCTTGCCATGGAATAATGCCATGCGATGTGAATACCATAGGTACAGAAGGATATTTATAATAAACGGAGATTGCTTCTGCACGATGCTGGGCATGTATAATGTCAACATCATCAGGCAAAGAAGCGATTTCGTCTGTGACAAGTACACCGATCTCGGTATATTTGTCTGCTAACTGACCAATTCGAGTGGAATAAAGAAAGATTTCATGGTTTTGTCGCAAAAATTCTTTGACGAGACTATAAGTAAAGGTTTCCGTCCCCCCACTGTATTGTAAATCATGAAGAGTAAATAAAATTCTCATTTGACCAGGCGCTCCTATCAAAATAAAAGATTATATTCAAAGTCCTTCAGGTTTATATAAAAAATCAAGTGGATAATAATGATCCCTATCTTGCAAATAATCTTTATATTTCTCTAGCATAACTTCCCGTTCATTTTTAGGCCATGAATAGGAATGGGATTGTCGAGTATATAAAAGCTCATGATTCACTAGCTTAACGTGACCAGAAAGAAAATTGACACGCAGGCAATAATCCACAATGGTCAAATCGGTAGTATAGGTTTCATCAAAATCCCCATAATATTTGTAGGCATCTTTTTTCAACAGGAACAATTCAGGGCTGATTGCCGTAATATTTTGTGCGATTTTAAGTCGACCGAAATAACCAAAAAAGCTAGAATTGATATTATGATATAGATTTATAATTCCTTTTTGGCTAACCGCAAGTCCATAACTGCTGATTTTATTTTTTTTGTTCAAAACTTTGGGAGCTATAACAGCTGACTCGGTTGAGACAGCTTCCGCTATTAAAATCTTGTACCAATTATCAGCCAAAGAGTGAATATCCGCATTTATAACGATGGCATGATCAGCATTACTTTTTTTTAACAAACCATTTAATGCTTCAGCAACATTTTTATCACTGCAGTCATACACTTTATAGTATGAAGACTGCTCGGCAATGCTGTATGCATCTTTATGAAATGGAGTAAAATTCATCATCACTACATCAAACGGTCGGTATTCGGAAGAGATATTAAGACTGGCATAGTACTCTTTTATAGACTGTGTACTTCCCCAATTGCCCAGGCAAAACAAAGCTGCTGTCTGTATCTCATTTAAAACTGGAGTTATATTAAAAGCGCCATGAAATGCGCCTTCATTCACTGTCAATGATTCGTTTCGGTTTGACACATAGTTCTGCAGGGCATTTTTTCCAGCCTGCAGGGCGTAAGACTTGGCTGAATAGCTGGCAGCTGTGGAATTCTCGCTAATTCGCCAATGATACAAAACCTTTGGGATATGATGGACACAGATTGCTCGTTCAGTCAATCTTAAAATAAAATCGTAGTCCTGGCTTCCATCGAATTGACTATTAAATAGTCCCGTGCTTTGAAGCAAGGAAGCTTTAAAAACCAAAAAATGACAGATATAGTTGTAGCTCAGCAATGTATCTGGAGACCAGTCTGGTTTTTTGTGGACACTGATATGTTTCCCTGTATTACCGATAATTTTATCTTCATCGGAATAAATGACGTCTGCACCGTGTCTGTTAATAGCGTCTACGCATTCATATAATGCGTCATGCGTCAACAAATCGTCATGATCAAGCAACCCAATATATTCTCCCGTTGCCAGTGCCAGTGCGCGATTTGTATTTTCAGAGATTCCATAATTAGTTTCCGAGCATGCATAGACTATTTTATCACTTTTGGATATAAAATGGTTTATTACTTTCTCGACATCGCCCTCTGTACTCCCGCCATTAAATAAGCACAATTCAAAATTGGAATAGGTCTGGTTCAGTACAGAGTCAACCATCTGCTTTAAAAACAGGGGGTTTGTATTGTAAACAGGGACGACAATACTGATTTTGGGTTGGATGTCGAATATTCTGTTTTTCTGCTCTTCAAGCTGCTGTTCAGCCAACGGCACAAAAGGAGGCTCTGAAAAAGAAAGTTGAAACCATTTTTCATGAGCCTTGTTGATAAAGCTTTTTATGCCTTTATCGCGAACCAGGTGAATTGCACGCATGATTACTCGGAACTTATTAATCATAATTGTCCCCTACTTATTTTTTATAAATCGCAATAATTCAAACAGAATAATATTCAAAAAACTAAAGAAAAGACCGTTAATTATAATATCCTTAATAGTAAATTGGTTCTGGTAAATAAGTTTGCCTACCAGACTGCCTTCCTGGTGCTGCCCCGCAAATGACAGATTTCCGTCCGCCAGGCTGGTGTTGTCCTTCCAGAGGGTTACTGCCTGGGAAGGATCACTTGTATTAGAGCTTATCCTCAAAATATACATCTTGCCTTTTGAATTCTCAACAGGATCGAAGGACAACTCGCTATAGGCATTATCTTTGGCCTGAATGTTATTGAATTTTGCCTGTCTTATTAATTGGTTTGTATCTGCTTCATATAGAGATAACAGCGTTTCACTGTCATTTTGCCTGTTAAATGTAGAAAAAAACAGTTCGACTTTAGCAAGACCATCCTGTTTGGCAGAAAAGGACTGTTCAATTACTTTAGCATTTGTAATCTCTCCAAAGTTTGCATTCAGATTTGTGCCCAGATTGATCGTCTTGAGTTTATACACCTCCGGGGCAAAAAGATTGCTATTTTTGATAGCAGATACTGAAGATACAAAAGCAAACGTGACGATTATTACAATAATAAAGCGCAACATCTTTCTAATCATCATACACCACCCAAACTCACCAAATTATTCCAACAATGTATATCACTCTAGTATCTCCCATTCATGCTTACATCTAAAATATCCTTCCCCAACAGGCAATCCGCGCAGATTTTTCTTGGGCAATACTCTAAATTCGGACACATAGTCATTACGATCATAAGGATACATAGCCATTTCATCAGAGATATGAACGGAAATGAAATATCGTCCATCTAAAAAGTCATTATTCTCCACTTTGATTTTAAATACGGAATAAGGCTGGTCTAATTTCACATCATCACGAACAGTATTAAACAGAGTGACAATGTCGCCTTTCTCATTATAAACGATCAATCCCACACCGTATTTCAAGCCGGATTCTCTGAAACCGAGTTCAATTGTGAATACAATATCCTCTCCGGTAACCACTACGTTTTTATTAATTTGAATTTTTTTTACAAAAATCTTATTTTTAGCTTTACCGGCAAGCTCATCGGTAAGTTCTTCTGCATCAGTGGCCATTACAATTTCTTTTGCTTCTTTTTGTTCGATAAAATATTTATATTTTTCGCAAATTTCATCTGCCGGTCCCTCTTCTCTCAGTATGCCCTTTTCAATCCAGACTGCATGACTGCAAAAGTTACGGATTGCGCTTAGGCTATGACTCACAAACAGAATGGTAGCTCCGCTTTGCACCATTTCCTTCATTTTCTCATAACACTTCTCCTGAAAAAACATATCCCCAACAGCCAGCGCCTCGTCCACAATCAATATATCCGGCTCAACATTGATGGCTACTGCAAAAGCTAATCTGGCAAACATACCGCTTGAATAAGTTTTTACGGGCTGGTAAACAAAATCCCCAATATCAGCAAAATCGAGAATTTGCTGCAACTTCTCATCAATTTCATCCTTGCTCAGATTCATCATAGTTCCATTTAAATAAATATTTTCAATGCCAGTAAGCTCCTGGTTAAACCCTGCACCCAGTTCCAAAAGCGCGGATATTTTACCATGAACGCTCACTGTACCACTCGTTGGATTCAATAGACCGGTAATAATTTTCAGAATGGTGGATTTACCGGAACCATTTGTACCGAGTATTCCTACAATTTCCTTTTTTCTAACTTGAAATGAGACATTGTCAAGAGCAGCGTAATCGTTATGATATTTTTTTTTCATCGGATGCAATGCTTCTTTAAGCCGGTCAGCTGGCTTGGCATATAACTTGTATATTTTGCTGACATTTTTTACATCAATTACAACTTCAGCACTCATCTTAACACTCCATCCTTATAAAACGTCAGCAAAATGAGGTTTTAATTTTTTGTAGAACAATGCTCCAACCAGAAAAACAATAAAGGAAACACACCAGAAGTACAGCGTCATCTCGGGCTTTTGCCAGAACCAGACCTCACTCACCAGCGAGTCCCTGTATCCTTCAACAATGTAATACATAGGGTTCAGTTTCAATAAAGTTAAATATTTGGCCGGAAACAAAGAGGGTTGCCACAAAATAGGTGACAGCCATATTCCAAATTGCAAGATGATAGCCACGATTTGATTCAAATCCCGAAAAAAAATGACGCATGAAGCCGTAATGTAAGACAAACCCAGCAATAAAAAGCACAGCGCAAAAAGATAATAAAAAAGTTGCAACATATAAATTGTGGGCTCATAACCATGCAAGAAATACACATACAATAAAAAAGCCATAAAAAATACGTGTACAAACAGTGCCGAAATAATTTTGATGCTTGGCAAAATGCTGACTTTAAACACAACTTTTTTTACCAGATAACTGTATTCAATTAAGCTGTTGGTCGAGTTGCCAAGGGCTTCAGAAAAAAAGAACCATGGAATAAGACCACACATCAGCCATAAAATATATGGGATATTGTTAAGCGGAACTACACGGAATCCTATTTCGAAAATGAACCAATATACAATAATAGTCATCAAAGGCTGGACAAAAGCCCACAAAATCCCAAGTTGAGAACTGGCATATTTAGCCCAAAAATCATTTTTAGCCAGTTTTAAAATAAGGCCTTTGGAATTATAAAATTCTTTAAAAAGAGTTAGAATCTTTATCACTTCTTTCGCATGATATCATCCAATTATCTTATAGTTGGACATTATATAATGTAAGAACCTTGCCAATATTGCCTTTTTCATTATAAAGACCAATATCTATTTTTTTGAAGGACCTTATTCGGGATTTAGCTGTGTGAGTCCAAAATCCATCTTGTGTTGCAGCGCCCAATTCAAAGTCCCAATTGGCGTAACCGAACTTAACACGCTCTGCAGGCAAATTATTGATCTCTGAATCTGCAGGATATGCGTGTATAAACAGATACATTCCATGCAGCATTTGATAGTCTGAAATCGCAAGGCGTGTTATTACCTGAAGTTCCTCAGGACTGAATTGATTAAGTTTGAACTCATCCATCGTAATATTGTCACTCAACTTAAATGGTTCTTTCATTAAAGCCTTGCCGCTTGTTTTGATATCATGGCTCGGCTCAATTTTTCCTGCAAGCTCTTCTTTGTTTAAACCAAGCACGTTTCCTTTGCGCCCGTCAGCGACTGAATAAAATCCCATTTCTACATTTTGATAATTCCCAAGATTCCCATTAATCTCACGAACGAAAAATGTGGTTCCATTAATTTTTTTTGCTACAGGTGCCATATCCCAATTATCATATCCAAACTTTTGGCGATCCTCCTGCAGCAGCGAAATATCATTATTTAAAGGAAAAGCATTAATAAAAAATCTTAAGTTGCTCATATCATTAACATTAGTATCGTTTCTAAAAATGAACAATAAGTATTCTTTATTATCCCCTTTAATCAGCTTGATGTCATTAATGGTTATGCTTTTGTAAAAATAAAAGTTTTTGTGGTCAAGAATGGACGGTAAGCCATAAAGAGTATCCTTGTTTTCCAAAGCATCCAACACGGCCTGATCCTCGGCAATTACGCTGCTTAAACCGTAATACTTATTGAAATAGTACGCAAATTGCTGATCCTCAATATCTCTGACAAATACGTATCTATTGCCATCTGTAAACAGCGGTAGAATAATGTCGTAATTGTTTTTGTTTTTGTTTTCGTTCACGGTCGCAATTCGAGCTGTATTCTCCCGATTTAATTGCACATAGCCTTTGAAAGCCGAAAACATGGATATTAGCATCACTACCGTAAAAACAACAACTATCGCCGCTTGTACTCTTGAGAATTTCAATTCAATATTCAGGTTTTCGATTAAAAACAAGCAAGCCACGATTAAAAAGGCCGCTCCCCCATAAGAGGCTCTGATAGGGAAAATAGGGGAAGCAATCATAATAAAAAAGCTCATAAAGCCAGCAAACATAAAAAGGATCGCAAAATAGACATTTTCCTTTTTCAATTTCCAAGCTTTGAAATAGATCAGTGCAAAAATGTTAATAACAAGCAGAATAGCCAGAACAAGCAGCAAATACTTTTGCTCGATCAATGCCCCTTCAAGATTATGCGCATAATCTTTCAATCTCTGCAGTAATGGTGCATGATAATTGATCGCTTCAGATCGTTTATTATTGCCCGGAGCAACAATCATAGTTGCAAATCCGAGAAAAACGCCTATACCGCCTGTATAGAACCAATTGGGTAATTTTTTTGACTTGATCCATTTTAAATACACATATAAAATTGCCACCAGCATACATGCAATTGAACCAGTATTTTCATTAGTCATACCGGCCAAAAAACCAAGCAAGGCCATACACACACCAATCAGATAATTATCTTTCAGCATTGGCTTTTCTACGGCCAGATAGCGGTAAGGGAATAAAAAAAGCATAATAAATACAGTAGTCCATAAGTAGTTGACAGAGCCAATTAACCAGATTGAAGTTTCCCCGAAGTTTGGCAGACCGAACCAGCACAAAATTACTACCGCAAGCAAAGATCCAACATCTTGTACACGGTTCATCATTCTTAAACGCACAAAACACAAAATTGTTCCAATCAGCAACACCATCATGATGGCATTCATGATATTAAAGATGGGTTTTCCCAGTAGCAAAAAAAGCTGGCCGAAAAAATGTGCAACTAACCGACCACCCCAGGTAAAATAATGTACATGCAAGGATTGGAAGATATCCAATAAACTCGTTACTTTGGTATCTGTTGCGAAAATAAAGCTATACGCAAAATCATCCGCAAACAACGGTTCCATCACATTTAATGCATAAAAATAAGCGAGTAACAAGATCCCAGTTATACCTGAGACCCAAACGTACTTTTTTGACATAATATTTATTTCACCCTTTAGATAAAAGTGTCTCACCTTAGACGACAAACATAATGGCATGCTCCTTCTAGGTCATTAACATCTGTATTTCAGGTCTGCCGATTAACCGAAATATTTAATTAAACGACATCTGCCCAAGGCAGATAGGATTATACAACTACATTAATGTCGATGCTAAAAATCGTTTCGTATGACTGAAGCTCTTCTGAAAGAGCATTCGCTCTAATAGTACTTCAACTTTAACCAAAAATCGCCCTTGTCTTGAAAATGTAGCTCTTTGCCGATTCGACTCATAATGCAATTCCGTATCATTCCTCAGTCAAGTTTCCCGCCGTTGCGTAAAAAGTCTCCTATTGTTTTATTCTCTTTCCTCTGTAGCAAAGTATTTCCCGATCCCTTATGGAAAACAGAAACCGTTTAAAAGACGATTTAGAACTCGTCCTGTACAATTAAATTATGGCTTAATATTAACTGCATTACTGAAAAGCTCATATCCCCATTTATACAAAGCACGATCAAAGTCTGACTTTTCATGAACCGCCTTTCCTTTTCTTTCAGTCCACTTTTTTCCATATGGCTCATATGGAAAATAATTAGCATAATAATCGCAAGTTTCTTCCCAATGCTGAATTGACAGAGATTTCCCATAATGTTGACAATAAAACATGGTAACTATACTACTGTCCTCAGTATATGAAGGCTCTCTCGAATCCAATCCAATATATTTAATACTCGCATTTGGTCTCCATAACATAACAATATCTCGTCTTTCAGGCCCGAAATATTTCCTGAAGTTGAGGAGTTTGCTCGTAGGTGCATAAGACTGCTGATCTTCCTTGGTTATATAGGCATCAAACAGTTGAATTTTAACTATATCAACGTTTTGAGAATCATCTGAGTTTATAAATTCTCTAATTTCTCCTATATACCGCTCATCAGCGTCGGCACAAAATATCCATTCAGGAGAATAACGCGAAGATAACCGAAGAAGATTATCACGATGTTCTGTTTCACTTTTTAACCGTTCCTCAGATGTTGTCTCCCAATGAAAGTTTCTAATTATTGCTATAACTTTCTTATGGTTTTTTAAAATTTCAAAAGTATTATCCGTACTGGCGTCATCATAACATATAATCCCATCAGCAAATTCACTCAAATGATCTAATGTATCTTGGAGAATTAGGGATTCATTTCTTATCCGCAACATTGCTAAGAGCTTGTAATTTTTAATTTTTTTGTAATCAAAATAGTATATTCTTTCCTTTTTCGAAATTTTATAAAACCAATTTAATAATTTCATGAATATTACTCCCCATCAATTCCATATTCAACTGAATATCGATTCTATTCCTTTTGTATCTATATAAAAATTGGCTGTACAATTTTTGCTAGTAATAAAACAAAGATAACTCATTAGATACAAATACGATCACAAAGCATTTCCTTCAACAAAGTTATTTTTCCTAAAACTCATCTTCACTTTGAAAACCCGCTCTTTTCCTAACAAAATTGATTCACAATGTAGATCCCTATTATTTCTTCGTCAAATTCCCCAACGTTACACGCATGCTGTCCTGGTTGACAGAGCCTTTCACACAATCTGTTCGGAAGCCATGAGGTCTAAAGCTCCTCTTCGATGAGCCTAAGCCTCTTCAGGTATTTTTTTCTGCAGTCAAGGAGCAACAGCGCTGGGCATAACTTTCCTGAAATCGTTTCGCTTGATAGATTTACCTGCTCTGCATTCCGACAAAGCTCTCGGCTTAGTCATGGCAGAATGTCTGCCACGCTACTTGACGAAGGCTCTGGCATGTTCCCCTACTGGTGTAGGCTTTCTAGCTCGCTGTGTTAGACTATGGTAAGATAAGTGTAGCTCATGTTGGATTTCTTTATGTGAATGTGTGTACACATAATTCAATTAAAATTCGCCTTGCACTGATAAAAACTATTAACTGTACAGTTGTAATAATTGTTATGTTAAAATACTAGCATTAACTTCAAAAAAAGGAGATTGTAAACCTTGTCGAATCCAGTATACGGGAAACAGGCCAAAACGTCGACCCGTGACGATAAAAGGCCGGCTATGTTTTGGGTGTTAATTGTTGGCATGATTCTGTTTTTAACTTGGTCTCCCTTCCAGGCTGCACTTTTCAATGGGCAAATGCTCGATTTTGAAAAGCCACTCTATTGGGCTTTGATCATCAGCACGATTCTATTAATTTTAGGAATCGTAACCTATTTTAAAAAATTCAAGTTAGAAGAGCAAAGGGATTGGCTGACTGTATTAGTATTATTGCTTCCCCTAACTTATGTGCTTTCACTGACTTCAGCAGCTTCACATTACCTGGCCATGAATATGGTTGTGGTACAGTGCATCTATGCCGCTCTGTTTATTATCTCAATCTATCTACTACAGGATCGCTTAGGCAATAAGATTATTCACAACCTGATTATGACTATTGCTTATATCATCGTAGGCTTTGGCTTCATTAACTGGTTCGGACAGTGGGTGCTTGCCGGCAAAATGGTAGGCTGGTTTACCCAATATGTGTATCAATATCGCTATACCAATGCAGTTATGACAGATACAAATGGTCTCCGGCTGACATCAGTGTTTCAATATGCGAATACATATGCGGCCTTTCTAATGGCTTTCCTATTCGCTGCCGTTTTCTGTCTGATGAAATCAAAACTATGGTATGGCAAGGCTATCCACGGCTTCATGTTGGTGCCTATTCTAGTCTCGCTATTCCTGACTTTGTCACGGGGCGGTCTGGTTATGCTACCTGTCGTGTTCGTGATTCTTTTGCTTTTCTTTAAACCAGCACGCCAAATTATATGGATTTTGCATTGCGCCATTGCTGGTGTAGCGTCAATATCTATCTTGGCGCCGATTACAAATATGGGATTACAACTCAATAAGACTTACAACGGCGGAGAGGCTGCCGAGGCTTGGGGATTACTTATTGGTGTCTCCCTGGCTGTAGCTGTCGTACTGTGGCTTGTTGAACGTTATTTGGCTCCAAAGCTGGAGAATGCTCTCAAAGGATGGACTTCACGCAAGTTATCCAATTTGTGGTTGCCTGTCGGGTCAGTTGTGGTGATTGGCTTGCTGGGTTTTCTGTTGATGGGAACTGGCCTGCGTAGCGTACTGCCGGAGAACGTACAGGTCCGGTTAGAAAACATCAATTTCCGCCAGCATAGTGTGCTGGAACGACTGGTATTCTATCAGGATGCTGCCAAATCGATTAAAGACCACCCGATTATCGGAAGCGGCGGTGGCGGTTGGGCAACTTTATACGAGAAATATCAAGATTATCCTTATACAAGCCGTCAGGCCCATAACTTTTTCATGCAGTATTTAGTTGAAGTAGGTATTATCGGTTTCGTAATTTTCATGTCATTCATCTTATATATTTTCTATAAATATATCCGCAACTATATTAGACAAAATGATGAAGAACGGGATTCTCACTTCCTATATCTCATTTTGGCACTTTCGATCTTACTTCATAGCTTGCTGGACTTTAATCTTAGTTACGTGTTCATGGGCATATTGGTATTTGTGAGTCTCGGTGGTATGGCCGCTGCTATGGACAGCAAGTCGCTTAAACGTCTGTCTATGAATGCTTCGGGATTCCGAATCATGTATAGTGCCATCATTGGCGTTCTAAGCATCGTAGTGCTTTTTTCAGGTCTTCGCTTCGTGCAATCAGCCAATGCTGCCACAACTGCCAAACAAATTATGGCGGTAAGCTCATCATTTGAGGAAATGCAAAGTGCCATTAATAAGGATCTTGAACTTCGTCCTACGCACCCGGATTCGGTTATAAGATTGGCTGCACTGTACAAGAGTGTGTATGATCAAACGAAAAAAGAGGAATTTTATAACGCTGCAATAGAGGTACTTAATACGGGCCTGAAGGCAGAACCGTATAATAAAATCATGTATAGCTCCAAAGTCAACCTTTTAAAAGCAAAAGGTGAAAATGAGCAGGCCTTCAGCATTTTGGAAAATAACATTTCCAACTTCAACTGGGACAATGACTGGTACAACATGTTGATTACTCAAGCCTACACTATTGGTAATAAGGCACGCGAGCAGAAGGACACCGCCAAGGAACAGAAGTATTTCCAAGCAGGTCTTACTGCTTATCAGAAGGTTCTGGATGGGGTAGCTCATCTTAAGACGGTTCCACCTGAAATCGAGTTGACACGTACTTTTGAAGTAACTCCAGGCATTGCGCTCAGTACGGGCAAAATTGAGTTCATGTCAGGTAAGCCTGCTGAGGCTGCAAGCATCCTCAAAAGCGGCTTGAAGGACGACCTGAGTGATGCTACAAATCGTGAGGTCGCTCGCTATTACATTGCTGCCCTACAACAGCAAGGCCAAAACGATGAAGCATTGTACGACAAGCTGATTAAGGCTGATCCGAAGGAGAAGGAGCAGATCGAACAGTTGAAAGCGGAGAAATAGTTAAGAAAAAAGAGACTATCAGATGATGTAACAACACCTGATAGTCTCTTTTTTATATTAAGGAAGCATATTGTGTTTAGCGAGATGTTTATTTTTGTTGGTCAATCTCTTCAATAACCTGTCTCATATAAGCCAGTACTTCATCCTTGATTTCGTTATGCTGTAGAGCATAATGAATGGTCGTTTCAATGAATCCCAGCTTCTCGCCAACATCGTGGCGATTGCCATCAAATTCATAAGCCAGAATAGGGTTCTTTTCTCCCAGCTTGGACAATGCGTCCGTCAGTTGAATTTCCCCGCCTACTCCTGCGGATTGCTGACCCAGGATATCGAAAATGTCAGGCGTCAAGATATAACGTCCCATGATCGCCAAGTTGGATTTGGCTTCTTCCTTCTTTGGCTTTTCCACTAATCGTTCCGCCTCAGAGATTTTGGAAGTAAGTGCATGGCCTTCCACAATTCCGTAACGATGCACCTCGTTCCAATCGACTTGCTTTACACCTACTACAGAACGCTGATACTCATCGAACACGTCAATCATCTGTTTGAGACAAGGATTCTCAGATTCAACGATGTCATCTCCTAAAAGTACGGCGAATGGTTCATCACCAATAAACTTACGTGCACACCAGATGGCATGCCCCAAGCCTTTAGGTTCCTTTTGACGAATATAGTGGATATCTGCCATCTCTGATGGTTTGCGTACTTCATTGAGCAGGTTCCATTTTTCCTTCGAAGTCAAATTATGCTCCAGCTCAAAGGAGTAGTCAAAATGATCCTCTATCGCCCTTTTGCCTTTACCAGTAACGATAATGATATCTTCTATACCAGATGCAACAGCTTCTTCAATGATATATTGAATGGTTGGTTTGTCTACAATGGGAAGCATCTCTTTAGGCATGGCTTTCGTCGCAGGAAGGAACCGGGTTCCTAGTCCCGCAGCAGGAATAATTGCTTTACGGATTTTCATAGGTTAAGACTCCTTTGTCTTCAATATAACGGTTAGGTATACTGTCTATGATTATAACAGGTAGATAGATAAATTTAATAGGTTAAAGAAGAAGACATCTTCCCTTAAAGAGAACATGTCTTCAATCTCTACTTACTATATGATTATATTATGTTTCTAAAATATATTTGGCTCCTGAACAAATATACAGTTATTCATATTTACTTCACCAGTTGCCCACGTGTAACCCCTAGCTGATTCGTCGCTTTCAGCGTCTTCCATACTTGTGTTCCGCTGATTTCACCGCGCAAAGCACGGTTATAGAGATCAATAACCTCATGAACTTGCTCTGGTGTCTCCTCCAAAAATTCCACGCGGTAACGGGACACGCCTAGTTCTAGGAAGTTAGACAGGTATTCCGCGCCTGATTGCTCAATCGCGTTGTACACCGTATTACGGCATCCTTCGTCCACACGAACCGGGTGAGACATCCCAATACGATCACGCAGGGATGCGCGATGATCCTCACATGGACGACCACAGTTGGTGTAGTCTGTGCCTTCACTCATAAAAGTACAATACACGCAGTGTTCGGTATGGAACATCGGCAAATGCTGCTGGATGACGATCTCCAGCTTGTCGGTACGTGTACGTCCCAGCATATCGACCATCTGTTGGATGTTCAAATCATATGACGGTGTCACCAGGTCGCAGCCGGAATCCAGGAACAGGTCAGCCGCTTTATGGTTGGCGATATTCAGCGAGAAGTCGCCAATCAATTGCGGATGATGTGCATCCGGGTTCTCCAAGCGGTGACGCATGTAAAAATACAATGCTCCCGGATTGCGTACCAGCACAGCATCCGGTTGCAGGCGCAGGATATTGTTGTGATATCCGTTTTCGCCTGGCATGTGAATACGCGGAGTCACCAGCGCAATTCGGCGCCCAGCGCCGTGCACAGCCTCTACAGCTGCCGGAAATTGCTTGATGAACTCGAAGTCGGCGTAGATGAACTCCACGCCGGCCTCAAGCGCAGCCTCTACCTGAGGGAGGCTGCGGCACAGCGCGGTCAGCTCTGCCTGACCGTGCGCCACAGACGATGCTGGAGCCGATGCATCGCCATACACCTCTACCGCCCGCTTCGTGTATACGGGCGGTTTGGGGCGCTCGCCCGCGAGCAGTTCCACCGCCTGACGGCGGATACTGTTCAGCTCGCGCATAGGTACGATGACGTCCCCATGCAGATGGACGTCCAACTCCTCCAGCTGGAACACTGTTCCGCCCAGTCGGCCGAACTGCTCTTCGAGCAGTTCGTGCGTCATCGGACGCTTCTGGGCGATTTCAAGCTCCAGCTCAGAGTCCACACGGACCGTTGTGCCTTTCTGCACGTCGGTCCACCATGTCGACAGCGGCTGTCCTGGGGAGCCGCTGACCCGCACATGTACCGGGAAGACACGGTACGGCTTTTCGGTTTCGTACGACTGGCGCAGACGCTTGTCCAGCGCCGGGTCGTTGGTCTTCCAAATACGGTCGCCCACGTGCACACGGCGCAGATCCACATCGTTGCGTCCCGCTACGATGTCAACGATCCATCCTTCTCCAGCTTCGCCTTCAATCTTCACGCCCTTGCGGCGGATATCGTATACACGTCCGCCTTCTTCTTTTTGCGTAGGATCTCCTGCATCAAATACAATACCATCGCCACGCTTGAGCGGTGCATCGATACGGCACACTACGCCATCACGAAGGATTTGCTCCACTCGACCCAAATACACACCCCGGCTTTTCGGGAACGTACCGTCCACCAGCTTTTTGTTATTCGTTCCTTCCAGAAAACCGTGCGTAAAGCCGCGTGAAAAGCTCTGCTGCAGCTCGCGGATATCTTCTTTGCTCGTCTTGGACGTATCGCCATCAAAATACTTGTCAATGGCTTTACGATATTTGCTAACCACATTCGCTACATATTCAGGCGTTTTCAGTCGCCCTTCGATTTTAAAGGAAACCACACCTGCATCGATCAGTTCTGGCATCAAATCAATGGCTGCCAAATCCTTAGGGGATAGCAGGTATGTCACATCGGCCATCGGCTTTTGCTCTCCATCCACCATCAGATCGTAAGGCAAACGGCATGCCTGTGCACATTCACCACGGTTTGCAGAGCGTCCGCCCCACATTTCTGAAGTCAGGCATTGGCCTGAATAAGATACGCACAAAGCTCCATGCACGAATACTTCCATCGGAAGTCTCGCTTGATCGCCAATTTTTTGAATTTGTTTTAGATTATTTTCACGACCCAGCACAACCCGTTCCATGTTGTACGGCTTTGTAAATTCTACAGCCTCCGGCGAGGTGATCGTCATTTGGGTAGAACCATGGATCGGGAAATCCGGTGAAATGTCGCGGATCATTTTCACCAAACCCATATCCTGAACAATTAGGGCATCGACTCCGGCATCAATACAGGCATCAACCAGCTCTTTAGCGTCCTCCAGCTCGTTTTCAAATACCAGTATATTGAATGTCAAAAAGCCCTTAACCCCGTAGCTATGCAAAAAGGCCATAATCTCGGGCAGTTCATCCATGCGAAAATTATTCGCCCGTGCTCGTGCGTTGAATTTTTCCACCCCAAAAAAGATCGCATCGGCTCCGTTTGCTACCGCCGCACGCATACAATCCCAGTCACCTGCTGGTGCCAGAAGCTCGACATCTTCTCTTCGTACTGCTGATTTCATTATTGCCCTCCCTATATGCTGAAAACGAATGACCCCTCATTGAATCTCGTTGTTTTCAGGGCAGCTATGCTGCTTACTTGGTCATCTCAAGAACGTTCCATCCACTCATTCCAAAGCTGGTTATGTTCAGTCAGGGGAATGGAAACTTACTAAGAATCATATTATTAAGTCCTATCTGTCTCTATCATCTTGTCCGATCATTCACACGCTGAACCATCGGTCCTCCGCATGAATCGCATCCAACTCAAAAAATCCGCATCACAAACATCTGCGGCAGAAATTATTCTTATCTTGTAACTAATCTAGTGTACCAGACTGCGCCCCAAGCTTCTATACTTTCCAAGCGATTCCTTTAAAAATATAATACTGAAATACAAAAACACCTCCAATCCCGGTCAGCGGTGCATTGGAGGTGCGTCATCATACCATTAACTAGGCAAAGCTATACTTCGCAAGCATTTCTCCCCAGGGTGATATTCCTTCCTCCCTGAAACCAGATTTTCTGTATAGCTTTCTAGCAAGTTCATTGTCTGGTTTATATCCAATCATGATCATATCAGTCCGATTACTGGCTTTCCTTATTTCGTCAATAACCAGCAACATTGCATGGTAACCATGGCCTTGGCCTTGAAATCTTTCGTCAATCATAAATCGGTAAATCCAGTAATTCCCGTCATCCGGGTCTAAACCAAACATCGTAAAACCAATCAATACGTCATTATTATAAATCGCTCTAGATAAAAACCCATCCAAAAACTGACATTCAGCAATTGAGTAAAGGTTAGATACCATAAACCTTTGTTGCTCAGGGCTCGGTTGAAGTTCAGCACATTCTTCCCAATTACTTTTGTCGACTGCCTTTAGCGTAATTATTTTCGGATTCCTCCTATATATCGCCTTCCATTTTTTATATTACCAAAGCTTACTGACCTTGCCGTAAGAAAAAGCTCAATGATGAAGCTTGGTGGTCGTATTATAGCAAAAAGGCGAAATAAGGCCTCGTAAAAGTATGCAGCCTTCGCACTTCCCTGCTTACTTCACTCTCTAAAAGATTAGGAATATTTGGCGGTGGCCAGCGAAGCGGGCCATTTGAATCCGAAGAAGCGCGAGCGTTCGCCTTTGACCTGGGATTCTTACTATTCAATCCTTACACAATCCAAGAATCCCGGATCAACAGCGATCGTAGGATCAAATGGCACGTGTAGCCTCTTCCCACTACAACTCACTGATCTTTTACCCACACCTTCTTACTTCACAAAACTAAACGAATTCAGCGTCGAATCCAGTGCGTTGGACTGTACACCCGTGTTGTTTGCATCGTTTAATGTCGTTGTTACGGTATATGTTTTACCGTTATGCTCCAGAACGATTTGGCGACCTGTATAGCCGATACCTTCGTCCACACGGTGGAATGTAAAGGACACTGCCGGCACACCGGCAAACGTTACATCCTTAACTTCCTCTACTTTGAGGTTTTTATAGTTCTTGGCTTGCTTATCATAGAAGTCCTTAAGCTGGGACACCGTTAATTCAAAGGATTGGTCGTTGTCGATTTTAATGGAAAAACGTCCTCCGGTAAATTGATACTCTATATCGCCCAATTCAAATTGATCACTAACCGCAGTCCAATACCGTGGGATATTTACTGTATATTCATATGCTTTAGAAGTCTTTTTGATCGTTTTCGTTTTGTCCGCCAGGTAGTCATCCTCTTCCAATTGTCCAAAGTTATTCGCTACTGTTTGAAAATCGATTTGAAGCGAAGAAATGAGCGCGTTGAACTGGTCATTTCCCTTGCTTACCTTTTCAGGCACTGCGTATTCAGCCAGGTAGCGATATCCATTTTGCTGAATTAGCACATTGTACTCCTTGACCCATTCATCCCCAAAATTATAGCGGTACTCCTGCACTAATCCCTGAACACCTGCAACCTCTAGCGGGTATGTCTTTTGTGCCTCGTATGCTGTGGACACAAATGAATCGCTCAGCCATTTTTGCAGTTGCTGACCCCAGTTTTCCAATTTTCCATCTGCTGGAGCAGAGGTGACTTTCATGTGGAAGCTTGATCCGTCATTGCTTTCATATTGCATCCGCTGGTCGTCCATTTTCCAGCCTGCAGGTATTTTGAGTGACATACCGTAGTCTTGATTCCCAGCCTCTCGTGTGCCTCCTACAACAGTGGACAAGTCTTTAATACTTTTATCCTGTGCATTAAAAGAGGTTTTAAAGGAGTTCAACAGTCCAGCATACTGGGCCAGATCTTTATAGTTCGTTGCTTTAGCATCGGAAAAATAAATTACATACAGTCGTCCGTTGTCATAGTACTGACGATTTTCCCACAGTACGCCGTCCCCATCCTTCGTAATAACACGAGCATAAGGCACTTTCGCTTTCGGGAAGGATTTTCGGTCCACTACAGTTTCTCCCGTTTCCTTGGCTGCCTGCACCAATTGTTGCAACAAATCGTCTGCATTCAGTGGAACCGGCTGTAATGCTGTGTGTACTTCCATGTAGTATGCACTGTTCTCGTCCATAAATGTGGAAATACTCTCATCTCCACCCCCCTGACCGATAACGAGTCCTGTTGGATAGTTCATGGACCAATCGTAGTAACTATTCCCGATCTGCGTCTTGCCCTCATCATTATCAATGTTCGGTGATTCTTCTGCTACCGTGCCCGCCTCTTCTTGGGCTTCCATCCGAATGATGATTCCTGCGCCATTCTTCTCCATCTTACCGCCCAGTCCTTCTGCTACTTGACGCAAAGGCACCATGAGGATTCCTGACGACATTTCCGGTGGAGCCGGAAGTGTCACCTTGTGTCCTCTCACCCAGGCTGTACGACTACCAATTGTCAGCGATACAACGTGAGTGCCGCTGGTGATCTTAACCACATTATCTTCAGCTAGGCGAATTTTGCTGTTAAATGCCTTTTTAAACACACCAGCCGGAACCATCAGTGCTCCACTTTTGGAATAGGGTTTCGTAATATTCGCATTTTGGCCGTTCACGATGGCTGTATTGCTGCCACTTTGCAGACGCAATTCCAATATGTTTTTATCTTGATCTGCTGCAACTGCTGGTAAAGCGGTAAGCAGAAGGGACAATGCGACAGCGCCGACCCCCAGCTTACGCATCATTTTTCTTTGCATATGCTTCACAGTAAATCTCCCTTTAGCTTTATTTTATAGATTGATGAGCCGTTATCGTTCACTTTCCCGTAGCTGAATCTGACGCTTCCTTCGGAGGCGCTATACCGTCATCTACAGCAGCTCCTGATTCATTCGAGTCTTCAAGATCTTCTCCAGACTGAATGGAATCATAAATTTCACCAGTATCCTGTGTCAGTACCAGCTTGCGCTTCACAATATCACCGTCCGACTGCATAAGTACACTCACCGTTTGGCCCGGTTGATAGTTTTTAAGCAGCTCATTGACATCAATGGCGGAAGCTACACGCTTGCCGTTAATACTATACAACTCATCGCCTTCCTTGATTTTAACCTGTACGGCACTGGCTGAGGTGACTTTAGTGACTTTCAAAGGGTCCTCGGTAGGCAACCCCACGATAGCCGACCAGCTCTCTTCAAGCCCTAGACCAAGACTAGCACGTCGAACCTCACCATATTTGAAAAATTGATTGATGACATATTTCACTGTATCCGCCGGAATCGAAAAGCCCATATTTTCAATTCCGACCGCTGAGAACTTCATTGTATTGATCCCGATAACCTCGCCCTTGAGATTGACCAGCGGACCACCGCTGTTACCAGGGTTGATCGCGGTATCACTTTGAATGAGACGATACGCAGCGTTGACACCACGGTTCAGTCCGCTAACAACCCCTGAGGTTGCCGAGTTACGAAGTGAAAAGGAGATCGGCGTACCGATAGCTACTACCTGCTCGCCTACCTGTAAACTATTCGTAGAAGCTGCAAAGGTAGCAGGTTTAAGACCGCTTGCCTTAATTTTAATCAACGCCAAGTCACTGATCGGATCGCTGTAGCTGTCGATGATTCCGTAAGATTTTCCGTCCGAGGTTACAACTACGGCATCACCTAATCCTTCGATTACATGCGCGTTCGTAACAATCCATCCATCTGCCCGAATGATGACACCCGTGCCGTGAGCCAGGTTGTATCGGTCTCCCCCTGCTACGGTCTCTCCTGTCGCAGAACGGCCAATGATGCCGACTACCGAAGGAGATACATTTTTAACGACCTGCGGCACACGATCGGCCGATAACGTATATGTACCATTTGCGCTGTTATACGCGCCGCTGGTTCCTAATGCTTTATTCATATCTCTTACGTTAACATAGACCCCGCCATTAATGACCTTGGCCTTCAACGCAGCTCCACTGCTGGCTGCACCTGCCGTTCCAGAAACACATAGAGCGCTGCCCAAAGCCAGCACAGCTACCCTTTTCCCCATCTTACGCATATACTCACCATTTCCTCTCTAACATGACCCTGTTCTATCAGTTAGTCCAAATCTACCATAGAGGGGACACGCATACAATCGCTTTAAGCCCTATCTTTTTCTAAAAAAGCGCCGTTTGCCACATCCCTATCCTCTCATACTATTTATATTATAAATTTTCCAAATCCTTATATCAAAAAAATAAGCAAAAACAATAAAAAATCGTTATACCCTTTGGACCATTCCTTCGTTTACGGGCATAACCAACTATGATACCATCACATTATATCTTAGTTATATTGTCGGAAATAAAAAATCGTGAGTTCTATATCTAAAATCTCAAGTATAAATAAGACACATGAAGGAGGTTAAAAAGATGGCCTATGAACCCATCTGGATTGCTCATCCCGATAAGCTTAACAAGTTTGAGTTAGTCAAGCTGGAAAAGGATGGTCTCGACGTTATACGTACCATCATCGAAAGCTATGCACACAAAGGGTATGACTCGATCTCTGCGGACGATATGGACCGATTCAAATGGGCTGGGGTTTACCAGCAAAAACCCAAGGATGGTCATTTCATGATGCGCGTCCGCATCAATACAGGGATCATGACTTCAGCCCAGGCACGTGCCTTAGCGGACATCTCCGCACTGTACGGGCGCGATCTTGTGGATGTCACCACCCGTCAGGCGATTCAATTTCACTGGCTGACCGTTGAAAGCTTGCCGGATATTTTCGAACGGCTGGAAAAGGTTGGTTTGTATTCCTTTGAAGCCTGTGGGGACTGCCCTCGTACCATTGTCGGCAATCCTCTGGCTGGCATTGATCCTAATGAGCTGGTGGATACTCAGGAGATTGTAGATGAAGTAAACCGCTTTTTCTTATTGAATCGCGACTTTTCCAATCTTCCGCGCAAATACAAAATGTCCATCTCCAGTAATACGTACAATAATGCACAGGCTGAAATTAACGACCTGTCCTTCACACCGGCAACCAAGATCCTTAACGGAAAAGAAGTGGTTGGCTTCCATGTGATGGTTGGCGGAGGACTATCCGCCAAGCCGCATTTGGCACATCCGCTGGATTTGTTTGTCCGTCCTGAGGAAGTACTGAAGGTTGCTATTGCTGTCACCACCATCTTCCGTGATTACGGCTATCGGGAAAAACGGCACCATGCCCGTCTGAAATTCCTTGTTGCCGATTGGGGCCCAGACAAATTCCTGGCCAAGCTGACTGAGTACACTGGCGAAATGCCGGGACGAGGTGAAGATAAAACCATTGGCTGGCAAGCCGCCTATTTTGACGGTATACATCCCCAAGCCCAAGAAGGTCTGAACTATGTCGGTCTGAACGTACCTGTTGGTCGCCTCAGTGCTGACGAGTTGCATGAACTGGCCGACCTGGCTGACCGCTACGGTGATGGGCAGATTCGTACCACGATGTCGCAAAATATTTTGCTGAGCGGTGTGCCGGATGATCAAGTAGATGAGCTACTAAAAGCTCCCGTGCTGCAACGCCTGACACCACAGCCCAAGCATTTTATGAGCCGTACAGTATCTTGCACAGGAAATGAGTTTTGCAATCTGGCGATTGTGGAAACGAAAAAGCGAGCGATTGACGTTGCCGAGTATTTGGATCAGCACGTACAATTGGATGAAAAGGTGCGCATCCATTTTATTGGTTGCCCGAATTCCTGCGGTCAAAAGCATATTGCCGACATTGGACTGCAAGGCTCGCTCCTTAAGACACCTGAAGGCATGGTTGACGCGTTCGACATCGCTGTCGGCGGGGCACTTGGAGCAGATGCCCAGTTCAACAAGGCACTCAAAGGCCGCGTGCGTGGCGATCAGGTTGGTCCTGTATTGGCAGAGCTTATTCTGTTTTACAAAGAAAATAGGATTGCTGGCGAAAGCTTTTATGCGTATGTACAGCGTGTAGGCATTCCGTCTTTCCAAGAGAAGTTGTCTGCCATTTTACAGTCCAACCACGTTGCATCCTAGACATAAAGCCCATTAACAGCCTGCTTGTATTTTATATACAAGCAGGCTGTTTCTTATGCCACACCACAGTGCCATACCTACTTGCTATTTCTTCGATTTCATAAAAAAAGACACCGGATTACTCCGGTATCAATATTTTCGCAAAATCGAGTACTATTGGCTTCTGAGCGCCTGTTGTAGATGTCACCACCGCGTAGCCTGAAGGAATCTTATATATCAATCCCGTATCATATCGGATGCCGAAGGAGTTATCTTCCTTATAATGAGTCTTCGTTTCCCACACCTTCGTGCCATTTCCTTTTAAGCCTGTGATAGTAATGCCATGCATCTTCGTGGTTTTACCCAGTGGATCATATTGATCACTGAACTGGACGTACAACTGCTCCTCAGGCAGATACACCCGGTCAGCGGCATAGTCCTCTGTATTACTAAACAATTGCAGACCATTACTTAACACCTGGGTACGCTTGCTGTTTCCTTTAAGCCCTGTTACAGCAATATGACCGCTGGACAACTCACGTACCGCGGCAATTTCCTTACCTGATCCTAAGTCTAGATGGACATCACGGATATTACGACCATACACATCGGCTTGTACCCCCACGGGACCATCTGAGCTGTTCAAAAGCGCATAATATCCATTGTGACTGCCAACCAGCCAACCTGAGGTCACCCCGGCCGTCGTTCGATGCCATTGTATATCGCCATCTTCTGTGTATTTGAGTACAGTGAAGGACTGCTCCGCAAGGTTCAGTGAGGAGACTAGAAAACTGCCATCCTCAAGTGGCTCCAGTCCTACCTGAGAACCCTGCCCTTGAGATATCAAGCCATCAGTCGGTAATGTTTTGGACCACAAGGGGTTTCCATCCGCGTCCAATCGTGAAGCCTGCAAATCCCGCATTCCGTTCGCTTGGGTATAATCAATCAGAAACAACAACCCACCATCTGACGTCTCCCGCTGGACTCCCCTGCTACTTGTTCCCGGTTGTACGTTCAGGTCCTGCTGGTGTTTCCATACAGTCTCTAGAGAACTGTCCAGCTTGCCGTACGTGACGTGTACCACACTTGCTTCTGTAATGTCCTCGACGTTCAGCATTACAAACCCACCCTTTGCTGCGGGCTGAATATAATTGTGAGCGTTTTCTGAATCTTTAATAGTTCCAATCACTGCACTGGTTTCGATCTCGGCTTGTATGGGCGCATACGCCTCGGACACCTCGGAGGCATAGGACGGTGCAGCACTATAACCCAATAACCATGCCGCTATAGTGACTCCTGCTGCCCATGAGTATACACGTGTACGTAGATCTCTACTTTGCTTAATCTTCAAACGTTCCAGCTCCCTTCATGACTTCCTCAGAGATGTGGTATAAATCTTAGATGTGATATAACTATAGACGGTTTCGCTTCAACTAGTAATGGTTGTCACGGGGCACGGAACTTCGTATGATGCTAGATAATCATAAGTTATATATTAACCTCTTCAAGCCCGAGCCTAAACATCCAAAACTCCAAAAATTTAGAGATTACTCAGAGACTTTCTGTCGATGAATATACATATAGATTTATTATTCCAGCGCTTGGTAAACTATGTGTCACATGCTTTAACGCAGGAATTTGATAAAAGTTTTCTTTTTTTACAAAAAAAATAAACCCTGCCAACGGGAAAGCATAAATACGCTAATTCGTATTCTGCCTTCCTGCATGTGCAGGGTTTCTAAAACATACACTAAACAGTATCTATAGATCGACGGTCTGAAGCGCTTGGCTGCGCTGTGTATCCCGTTCAAGGATCGGCTTTAAGTATCGGCCTGTATAGGATTCTTCAACTTTTACGAGTTGTTCTGGTGTCCCGGTAGCCAAGATCGTTCCACCGCCGCTTCCGCCTTCAGGCCCCAGATCAATCAGGAAATCGGCTGTTTTAATTACATCTAGATTATGTTCAATAACCAGTACCGTTTCTCCCGAATCAACCAAACGATGCAGCACCGTCAATAAACGGTCAATATCGTGAACATGTAGACCCGTTGTCGGCTCATCCAAAATATAAATGGTTTTACCTGTGCTGCGACGATACAGTTCGGAAGCCAGCTTCACACGCTGTGCTTCACCACCGGACAAGGTAGTCGCTGGTTGACCCAACTTGATATACCCCAAACCTACATCCATCAGCGTCTGAATCTTGCGGTGAATCTTCGGGATATTTTCAAAAAATGCTGTTGCATCCTCTACCGTCATCTCCAGCACATCAGCAATACTCTTCCCTTTATACTTAACCTCGAGGGTCTCCCGATTATAGCGTTTGCCTTTGCACACTTCGCAGGGTACGTACACATCGGGCAGAAAGTGCATCTCAATCTTGATGATGCCGTCGCCTCTGCAAGATTCACATCGGCCTCCCTTAACGTTAAAGCTAAACCGGCCTTTCTTGTAGCCTCGAACCTTAGCCTCGTTCGTCTGCGAGAATAAATCACGGATATCATCGAACACACCGGTATAAGTCGCAGGATTGGAACGCGGTGTACGGCCGATTGGCGATTGATCGATCTCAACCACCTTTTCGATATGCTCTAGCCCGCGAATTTCTTTATGTTGACCTGGACGTACTCTCGCACGGTTCAGATCACGCGCCAGCGTTTTGTACAAAATTTCGTTGACTAGCGTCGATTTCCCAGACCCGGATACACCAGTGACAGCCGTGAAAACACCCAATGGAATTTTGACATTCACATTTTTGAGATTGTTCTCCTTGGCTCCGCGAATCTCCAGCCACTTATCTGCAGGCTTGCGCCGCTCGCTATTGACCGGAATAAACTTACGCCCGCTCAAATATTGACCGGTCAGGGAATTCGGATCTTCCATAACTTCCTGTGGGGTCCCCTGTGACATGATCATCCCGCCATGGATTCCGGCTCCTGGCCCAATGTCAATGATATAGTCTGCCGCCATCATCGTATCTTCGTCATGCTCCACCACGATCAACGTATTGCCTAGGTTCCGCATATGTTCCAAAGCACTAATCAGGCGGTCATTATCTCGCTGATGCAACCCGATACTTGGCTCGTCCAAAATATAAAGCACACCCATCAGACTGGACCCGATCTGTGTCGCCAATCGGATACGCTGTGCCTCCCCGCCGGACAATGTACCTGCCGCACGGCTTAAAGTCAGGTATTCCAAACCAACGTTAACGAGGAATCCCAGTCGGCTGTTAATTTCCTTTAAAATGAGGTTGGCAATCGACTGCTCTTTCTCACTCAGCTCCAGTGTATGGAAAAATTGAGAAGCCTCCCCGACAGACAAAGCTGTCACATAAGCGATATTACGCTCTTGAATGGTTACCGACAGGCTTTCTTTTTTCAGTCGGTGCCCCTTACAGGTGTTACATGGCTTTGCACTCATAAAGCCTTCAATAAATTCACGTATTCCCTCAGAAGCCGTATCACGGTAGCGACGCTCCAGGTTCGGGATAATGCCCTCAAAGGTCACATAGGCTTCCTTACGTTGACCAAAATCATTTTCATAGCGGAAACGGATCTTCTGGTCACCTGTTCCGTGCAAAATAAGATTCATTTGTTCTGACGTCAATTGGCTTACAGGAACGTCCTGCGGAATACCGTAGTGTTCGCATACGGACTGTAAAAATTGAGGATAATAAGTGGAAGTTCCTCCACTCCATGCCTGGAATGCCCCATCTTCTACACTTTTTTCTGGATCGGGTATGAGCAGATCAGGGTCAACCACCATTTTAACTCCTAGCCCATCACAATCTGGACAAGCACCAAACGGACTATTAAAGGAGAACATTCGGGGAGACAGCTCATCTATGCTAAAACCGCAAATCGGGCACGCAAAGTTGGAGCTAAATCGCAACTCCTCTTGCCCTATAATATCTACAAGCAACTGTCCGCCTGAAAGATTCAGTGCCGTCTCGATAGAGTCGGACAGACGCGCACGTACATCTTCCTTGACTACGATCCGGTCTACGACCACTTCAATCGAGTGCTTCTTGTTCTTCTCCAATTCAATCTTCTCGGACAATTCACGCAGTTCGCCATTCACACGTACCCGTACAAAGCCCTGCTTGGCTATATCAGTGAACAGTGTCTTATGCTCACCTTTGCGGCCGGATACCAATGGAGCCAGGATTTGTAGCCGTGTCTTTTCAGGATACTGCAAAATGCGGTCTACCATCTGTTCGACGGTCTGTGAAGTGATTTCAATGCCATGTTCAGGACAATGAGGATGACCCACTCGGGCAAATAACAACCGCAGGTAATCATAGATTTCTGTAACTGTTCCGACCGTAGAACGAGGATTCCGACTTGTCGTTTTTTGGTCAATGGAAATGGCAGGTGACAGGCCGTCAATCGAATCGACGTCCGGTTTCTCCATTTGCCCGAGGAATTGACGGGCATACGCAGATAATGATTCCACATACCGCCGCTGTCCTTCCGCATAGATCGTATCGAAAGCCAGTGATGATTTACCTGAGCCGCTAAGCCCTGTCAGGACAACGAACTTGTCCCGCGGAATCGTCACGTCAATATTTTTGAGATTATGCGCGCGTGCGCCTTTGATGATGATGCTTTCATTCGCCAAATGTTTCATCTCCTTAGCCGTAATTCACGTTATCCTATATCGCATCGGATGATCCGATGGAAGTGATATATCGCAAAGAGAACGACCACATCGGCCGTCCTCGCTATTTCTTAAAAGCAATCAAACATTTTATTATCAATATGTTGTGCTTCTAGCTTATTCCCAATGTTTAATCAGCCCGCAATTCCAGCAAAGCATCACGCAACTCGGCGGCCCGTTCGAACTGTAGATTCTTGGCCGCATCCTTCATTTCTGCTTCTAGGCGCTGAATGAGGGATTGACGCTCCTTCTTGGAAAGTTTACCCGTCTCATTAGGAAGGTAATCATTCTTGGACTCTGCCGTCTTGGTTGCTTCAATGACATCACGTATCTTTTTACGGATGGTTTGCGGGGTAATCCCATGCTCTTCATTGTATTGAATTTGAATCGCACGGCGACGTTCCGTTTCCTTAATCGCTTTATCCATAGAATCGGTAATCTTATCGCCATACATAATAACACGTCCGTCACTATTCCGCGCTGCCCGTCCGATCGTCTGAATCAGAGAGCGCTCAGAACGCAGGAAGCCTTCTTTGTCCGCATCCAAAATCGCAACCAGCGATACTTCCGGCAAATCGAGACCTTCCCGCAACAAGTTGATCCCGATCAGCACATCGAAGGTTCCCAGACGAAGATCCCGCAAAATGGCCATCCGTTCCAAAGTCTTAATCTCGGAGTGCATATACCGAACCTTGATGCCCACTTCTTTTAAGTAGTCTGTCAAATCTTCAGCCATTTTCTTCGTGAGTGTGGTGACCAGTACCCGTTCTTCACGTTCTATGCGCTGCCGTATTTCATTAATGAGATCGTCAATCTGACCTTTGCTTGGACGCACCTCAATTATAGGATCAAGGAGACCGGTAGGACGGATAATCTGCTGCACCATCGTATCGCATTTTTCCATCTCATACGGGCCTGGAGTAGCCGATACATAGATAATTTGATTCACTTTGTCCTCGAACTCTTCGAACTTCAGCGGCCGGTTATCCAAGGCAGATGGCAAACGAAAACCATGTTCAACGAGAACATTTTTACGCGCCTGGTCCCCGTTATACATCGCACGAATCTGCGGCAATGTAACATGAGATTCGTCGATGACGATCAGCATATCATCTGGAAAATAGTCCAACAGTGTATATGGTGTTGCTCCACGCTCACGGAATGTCAGTGGACCCGAGTAGTTTTCGACACCGGAACAAAAGCCAACCTCTCTCATCATCTCGATATCATAGCGGGTACGTTGCTCCAAACGTTGCGCCTCTAACAGCTTCCCTTGCTCCTTCAGCTCTGCTAAGCGCTCTTCCAGTTCACGTTCGATGTTGACCAGTGCTACCCTCATCGTATCCTCATGAGTAACGAAGTGAGATGCCGGGAAAATGGCGATATGCTCACGTTCACCGATCAATTCACCTGTAAGCACATTAATTTCGGTAATCCGTTCAATTTCATCTCCGAACAGTTCTACCCGGATCGCGTTTTCTCCATGGGAAGCCGGGAATATTTCAACAACATCCCCCCGTACACGGAAAGTACCCCGCACGAAGTTGATATCGTTCCGCTGATATTGAATATCGACCAAGCGGGACAAAATCTGATTGCGGGGTTTCTCCATGCCGACTCTAAGCGAGAGCAGCAAGCTTGAATATTCTTTCGGGGAACCCAAACCATAAATGCAAGAGACACTCGCTACAATAATAACGTCACGACGCTCAAACAGAGAGCTTGTGGCTGAGTGGCGAAGTTTATCAATCTCCTCATTGATGCTGGAATCCTTCTCAATATACGTATCGGAAGAAGGGATGTACGCTTCCGGTTGGTAGTAATCATAGTAGCTGACAAAATAATCGACTGAGTTGTTTGGAAAGAATTCTTTAAACTCACTTGCCAGTTGAGCAGCCAAAGTCTTGTTATGCGCAATAACCAGTGTAGGCCGATTCAGCTTGGCAATAGTCTGAGCGATGGTATACGTCTTACCTGTTCCCGTAGCACCCAATAGAGTTTGATGCTTCTTTCCTTCTGCAATTCCCTCTACCAATTCAAAAATGGCCTGGGGTTGATCGCCTTGAGGTTGGAATTCCGACTGAATTTCAAAAGTCTTATCGCTAACAACGATATCACTCATTGCCCTGCATCACCCTTATCGTCTAAAATGGAAACATCATGTTTTTACACCAATCGAGCTTTAACGTCTTTACCTGTAATTCTATGTCGATATTTCCCGCGCAATGATACTTGGGAAATATGGTTGAATAAGAATGTTTGTTCCCGTATTATACCTCTTTCTTACCGCGGATGCAAACGATAAGTCTTGAATAGGAGTGAATTGAATTTTGGATATCACCATCGTATTGGGCATCATCGCCGGAATCATAGCATTAATCGGTGGCTTCTTGTGGGAAGGCGGAGAATTCACAGGGCTGCTTCAAGGTACATCAGCTCTGATCGTATTCGGCGGAACTTTCGCCGCCGTTGTGATCAGCTACCCTGCCTCCAAGCTGAAGACTATACCCACCGCTCTGCGGATGGCTTTTAGTCGTGAGGACAATCCAACGGAGCAATATTTAGAAGATTTGGTTTCCATGGCAGCCACCTCCCGCCGATCCGGTGTGCTTGCGCTAGAACGTATATCATCAGAGCATCCGAATGCATTTTTGCGGGAAGGTCTTCAACTAGTCATTGACGGCACTGAACAGGAACAGATCAAGCAAATTTTAGAACTAGAGTTAGATGCTATTGGGCACAAACATGAAGGGTACGCCAAAATATTTGAATCGGCAGGCGGCTATGCCCCTACGATGGGGATTATCGGTACGGTCATGGGTCTGATCCATGTACTTGGCAGCCTAACCGAGCCTACTGCGCTCGGACCGTCGATTGCTGTAGCTTTTATCGCAACATTATACGGCGTTGCTAGCGCCAATCTGATCTTTCTGCCCATCGCGTCCAAAATAAGAGCAGCCAGTGAAAGTGAAATTATTACGATGGATTTGCTGCTGCAAGGTATCCTGGCTATCCAAAACGGAGAGAACCCTAAGCTTGTACGCAAGAAGTTGGAGTTCTTTATCCGCTCAGAGCAAAATATAGATCGCAAACCGCCTCGTCGCTCACGTACAGAGAGCGCTACTCCAAAGGAGGACTTCCATGAGAGCGCGCGCTAAGCGCCGTGGGCGTCAAGGTGGCGGCGGAGACCAACGGGATCGGTGGATGATTACTTATGCCGATCTGATCACCCTGCTGCTCATTTTCTTCGTCGTGATGTATGCCATGAGCAGTCTGGATGCTAAGAAATACGACGTCGTTGTTCAATCCCTTCAGGATACGTTCCACAAGGGAGATTCTATTTTGGAGCAAGGCTCGGGCATTACGGGGACTGCCGATCGTTACACCAGCAAGAATCCACCCGCGACCAAGCAACCGGCCTCTAATAAAAAAGAAGCGGGATCAACCAAGCTCACCGAGCGTGAACAAGCATTTCGCAAGCAGGAAAAAGAGCTGCAAAACCTAATGGGTGTCATCCAGGAATATATTACGGACAACAAGCTACAAAATCAGATTTTCGTATCCGATCAACCACGTGGCATTGTCATTACGCTGAATGACCGCTTTCTATTCGACCAAGGCAGAGCGGCACTCAAGCAGGGTTCTGCAAACACGTTATCCAAATTAGCTAGTCTATTTCGAGATTTGAAAACACCGATTAGTATTGAGGGGCATACGGACAACATTCCATTCACGCGTTCCTCTAACTCATCGACCTACAAGGACAACTGGGAGCTTTCCGGCGCTCGGGCACTGTCTGTACTCCGGTTCTTTATCGACCGAGAGCAGCTATCCCCCTCAGGATTCCAGTATGCGGGTTATGCAGATACCCGTCCGGTTGGTGACAATAGCACCGAAGCAGGGCGACAAAAAAACCGCCGTGTCGAAATCACTGTGCTGCGTCAGCTCCAGCAGTAAAACCCAAAAACCTCCCGAGTCACGCCATAACGTGAATGGGGAGGTTTTTTTGAGCTGTATCCTCATGTTACATGGCTTCCGCTCTGATGTAGACGCAGAACAATAAACTGTACGAACAACGTGGATAAGGGCGGCGTACGAGATGTAATAGAGATTATTTTGTTTATGCTATATCTCACTATGTATAGAAGCCAAGGTGAAGTTAGGTTTTATCTTGTCATAATGCTTGATGTTAATAAGATAGGACGAGCTCGTGTTGCTTCTCTTGGATCTGTGAACTTTGGGGTACGCTCTGTTGTCTACGATAGCTATATTTCCAATCACTGTACTTATTAAGGAGCCGATCCAACTCCATAGACTTGGTCAACACCCGTCGATCCTTCAATCCCACCTCTTTCGCCAATTCATTTAATTCTTTTCGCTTTTCTTCGATGCACTCCTCCAATTGTTTCCATTTCACATCAATAAACCTCCTGTTCGGTGTGGTATTTACATTAGTTTACAGGCTGATACCTTCCCCACAGGTTAAAAATATAATAAAACCCATTTCATCCCTTTAACGGAATACATCAAAAAACCAGCCTTACCAAGACTGGTTTTTTGATAACTATTAAGCTCCAGTTCCATGCCCAAAAACAGTAATAGTATGGGACAGTTCCAAGAAACCAAAAAGCCCTATAATTAGCATGTATTTAAGGTTTTTAAATTGCATTGACTAAAACCTCCTCCATGATTCTTTCATATTCTAATTTTTGATCTTTTATGGCCTTATTTCTAAATCTTTCAAATAAGGCTGTACAGACCATGCACTTTTCTTTGTTATTGATTTCAAGATATTTTCTTAAGCTTTTTAAAACATAATAAACACCTTTCTCATGAAAATGGTTATTAAACATATATATAGCCAGTTGGTAACACAAATCAGCATAAGTATTGTAACTAAATGACTGCTTATAATAACTGGTACCAACAGATAATTCATTATTAAAGGAAGTCAGTTCGTTAGAAAACTGCTGTAAAATATGTTCTATCATAAAACCATGCTTGTTAGCCGACTCTACTATTGTTAATAACCCCAATAATATTTCGGGTGGGTTATTTTTAAGAAATTGAATATACGTTGGCAAACTACTTGTATCACCCATAAGAATATTCAAGTTAAGTTGATTAGCATTGGCCCAAAGAGTAAACCTTTGCACCTCCTGCTGACCAATTTCCCCTAAATCTGCAAACCAACTCAAATCGGCATAGCCAGGAATATACTTCATGGCCTCTTCGTATCTTCCTTGCTTTTCCAGAGCATTTCCCTTCGTCAAGTAACCTTGACCATAGTATACGACTAAATGTCTCTCAGTTTTCAACGTGGAATTCTTTTTATTAGTTTTTCTGCTTTTACAAACAATAGTTGCAAGATCCCTTAATTCATCTGCATAACGCTCTGCTTCTTTCCATTGATGCAAATTGTAATAAAGATTTGACAGTTTAAGCAGACCATCTAAATGATAATCTAAAGGTACCCGATTTCTAAAGGGCACAAATCTTAGCGCAGCTTCTACATCTATTTTCATAGTTTCACTAACAGAGATTGAAAAAATTCTATAATGACTAATTGCCAACCTCTCAGAATGTTGATACTTTTCATTTTCGATGACACACTCATAGAAAGGAACAGCTTCTCTGAGTTTTCCTTCTTCATAAAGTTCCTCTGCCAAAGCAAAGATTGTGGGGATGTGATTGAGATCTTCCATTAAACGCGAAAGTACTTTCTCCACGCATCGCAGGTTTCCTATCTCAACACAACGAATCAGGAACGGTTTAACCCTTTTCCAATGTGGTCTTCCATCATAAAAACATTCATCCACATACAGGTCATACAACCAGCCCTCTGGATAATTAAGCGCTTTAGTGATCAAGTCCATTTGTCGTACGGAGATAGGCTTAGGCGGATTCCCATTAAGCATAGCACTAAATATGCCTCGGTTAAGCCCTGTAGCTTGTCCAAAACTATTAAAAGTATAGCCACCAAGTTTTAATTCTTTCTCAATTTCCGAACGAATCGTGGTTGCATTTTCCAATAAAAACACCCCCGGCGTATTCAGATGATTTTAAAAAATCACCCTCCTCGACAATCAATTACAATATACTAGAAATTATATGAATAAATTGGATGGTGGTCAACTCCTTTTTCTACACGATTTTAATATATTATGGAATTTAATGTGTATAAAAATCCTCACACAGAATACACATCAATTTTTTCAGGCAATTTAACTCGATAAACGAACTAGTGGGTTTTTGTACAAAAAATGAGCAGAGGATACAATTCCCCTGCTCATTTCAGCAATGTTATAGATCGAACATTTATCTTAATTAGCTGTCGGCTCGGTTCCCCAAACAAGTACGCCGTTATGAAACAAGGTAACTTTAGGATGATCGGCATATGAGGTTTGCGTGCCTTTATACGAATAATCGTCACTTTCGTTATAGTTCGACCAGTCTGTCTTATGAATACGGGTTTGGATATCGCCCGTGCTTCCTCCAGGTGCTAACACGCCTGCATCCGAATTGAAACTGACTTCCAAATAATAATCGGCACCGGTTGCAGCCTTCTCCATTTTAACCAGTTTACCGTTCAGCTTTGAGCAGCTCAGCGTCGCATAGTCGCAGTTGAAAGTCTGCTCACGGTCACCGTCGATTGTGTAGTAGTAGCGAATTTTCAACTCGTTGATCGGTATGGAGGTTGTGCCTTTGTTTACAATTTGGAATTGCGGATTGAGGTGATTATCGTTCACCTTAGTATCTGCTGTGCGATATTGGAGCAGCAGTCCCGTCGTCGGCTGCTGAGTATCCGCTTTCGGCATTGCGCTAGCCGTGTTCGACAGCGTCTGTCCTGTATCGTTCTTCGCTACGACCTGGTAGTAATACGTCGTGTCTGCTGTTACGGCTGTGTCGGCGTAGCTGCTTCCGTACACATCGCTCGCTACGGTGGCGAACGCGCCGTTTTCAGTCGTCGAACGCTTCACTTCATAGCTTTTCGCATTCGCCGATGCTGTCCAGCTTAGCGATACTTTCGCCGTTTCACCCGCAGCGTTCAGCGTGAAGCTGCCCGGTACGGACGGCTGCTCAGTAATGCCATACGTTTTTAAGTTCGTTGGGAGCTCATCCAGCGTAATGACGTTCGGATGATTATACACTTTTTTCAGATGCTCAAGGCTGTTTTGTTTGCCGTCTCTCACAAAATCTCCATACCATGTAGCGAACCAACTCCAATGAGCTTGATACGCCTTCATCAAATCTGGGTCTGGAATAGGTCCATTTTCGCTCATGGCAACTAGCTTTTTGTCCTTGCCCAATGCAACAAGGTCTTCGTATTTTGAAATTTGCGGGCTGTAATCACCTGCTTGCGGATAAGAGTCAAAGCTCAAAATATCCACATACTCGTCTCCCGGATACCAATCCGGAGCAACAGAATTCCATACCCAAATCAGATTGTTCAATTTGTGCACATTCGTCAAACGGTCGTGCATTAAAATATACAGCTTTTTAACAGGCTCAGGACCTTTGGCGCCCCACCAGAACCATTTGCCCTCCGCCTCGTGCAAAGGACGGAACAGGACAGGAGCCTTCGCATCCTGCAACTTCTTCAATTGCCCTGCAATCACATCGATGTCGCGAATAAGTAATTTATAATCTTCGGACTCTGGATGATTCATCGCATATTCTATATCGAATGTGGTCGAATCGGCATAGAAGCCTCTCCACCATTCTTTTCCCTGCGTATCGATCAGACCTTTCGGTGCGTTCCAGTGCCATGCAAAGGTAACGATCCCCCCTTGCTTATCCCATGCAATCGCCTTTTCTACCTCTGTGGAATTAAGACCGTGTTCCGCTCTGCTTGGCGAATAGTCGATCAGATCAAGCGCTGCAATGGCTGGCTTTTTACCTACATTGGCTTGAAGCCAATCAATTTCGTTTATTTCCTCTTGACCAGAGAGCATATTCTTCCCGTATTGATCAACCAGATAGTTCATCAATGCTTTTGCTTCTACCGTCGCATTCGGATTGGTAAGCGTTTTAGTTACCGCATGAGGTGGGCGGTCAGCAGCAGGCTCCAGTCTGACGTAGTCGATATCGTACCAGCCCCAGCCTTTTTCAAAACTGATCGTATTCGCGCCTGCATTCAACAGCACCTTGCCTCCGGAAGTTTCTTTGAAATCAGCCGTTTTCCCGAGCACCAGTTCTCCAAACGCTTTGCCGTTTAATGAGAAATTCGTGCGTTTGTCATCATGAGGAGAACGATAGCCGATTGTAAGATTGTACAGACCTGCCGTGGGAGCCTGGATCGTCATCGTCAGGGAATCCCCTGGATTGTGGAAATTCGTTACATAACCAGTACCGGAGTAGCCGGTCCCGCTGGATTCCACAATGGTTCCTTTCAGCGTGCCTTCTTCGGCTTCATAGCGAGCGGGACCGTTTACAGGCGTCTTCGGAACCGCTTTCACAATATTGGATTCGCTCGATCCCTTATTGGTTTTGGCGGTTACTTTGTAATAGTATGAAGTACCGTTTGTTACGTTAGTATCCGTATAAGACGTTTCGGTCAAGTTGGATGCTACATCAGTGAAAGGGCCGTTTTCATCTGTTGCCCGCTGTACGCTGTATCCTACAACTCCGCTGGAAGCGTCCCAGGACAAATGGACTTTCCCATCACCAGCCTCAGCTTTCAGCTTAAAGCTTTCAGGACCTTCCACTGGAGACGTGTCATTGCCAGTAGTCAGCACAATGTGATATGCCGTCAAAGGCGGTACGGTATAAGTAAAACGGTTGCCTGAAATTTGCGTGATTGGCGCTGCTTCTTTAATTTGCGAGCTGTTTTTATCGAACCCCCATACTTTACCGGAACTGTAAGTCTTCGCGCCGGAAAGATCAAATTGGGCGTCGAATGCGCTGTCCATGCTTTTATTCATGACAACGAGGTGCAGTTCTTTGTCGGATGCATTCGTTACGGAAGCGTGGACCGAGCTATTGACAATATCCGATGTTTGCGCACTAACACTGGTATCACCGAAAGTAGAGTTTTTTCCGTCATAATTGCGATAAAGCTTGTAAGCGGCACTAACGTAGTTGTTGACACCATCCTTTAGCTTCCAGTAGTTTGCCATATAAACATCATTTTTGCCCAAGATACCCAGCACATCGGTCATCGCAATCCCGCCGGAAATATCATTTTCGCCGCCATAGCTATACTCGGTCATTGCCAGCTTGGTTCCCGGATAATATTTATCCACCGACTGCTTCATTCGAGGTAGTATGGGCAAAAACTCGCTGCTCCATTGAGCGATCCAACTATCTTCCTTATAGGTCGGGTCCCACAAGGTGCGAGGTGCCTGCATTCTGGCTTTCTTCGTTTCGTCATTGCCTACCTCATTCGTAATTCGTATGCCTCCGCCCATCGCTTCGGGATACCAGTGTACGTCGAATACATCCAGCAATCTCTTGCCTTCGGCTTGCGAGCTAAGGCGCATTTGATCCAGGTAATAGTCTACGAACCAGCTATAATTGCCTTTTACAGAGTCCCAATCAGGTGCAGTTTGAAGATCTTTATAGGCGCCAAATCCGTAAAGAACCGGGCCAAAAACCTCTGCCCCCGCGTCAATCGCTTTCACAGCTTTGGATAAACTGACTGACCGGTCTACCAACTCTTTCGCTCCGACTTTTTCACCATGAATGCGTGGGTGCGTATGCGACCAGAGAGCGGGTTCATTGTCGAGGGCATATCCTTTCACCCCCGCCTTTGTTGAAGCAGTGCCGTACTTGTTCACTAAAAAATGGACGAACTCATCCACATAGACCCGATTGTCATTCAGATCAGGCTGTAGTTGGAACGGTGCATTTTTGGCGTTTACGACCTGATTCCAACGAGCGGAAGGGGCCTTTTCGCTTTCCTGCACACTTCCGTTTCCATCCTTAGCCACATAACCGGCCATCGGCAACGTAACTAAAGAATAAGTGCCAAGCTTCAGCGATTGATCATGAAACGAAGTCGTCACCGCTCCTGGCTTTTCACATTCGGCTTGTGTCAGGCCACCATTACTGCATAAATAGTTATCGCTAGATTGCTGCCAGTCACTTCCTGCATTGGACATATTGTTTTCCCAGTTGTATCCGGTCATTCGGTTGCCACCAAGTCGTCTGGCAGCCATATTTTCATCGCCTGCCAAATCCTGATTTGTACCGTATATATAAGGGCTAATAGGCTTACGATCCTTGGATGTATCTACTTTAATAGTAATAGTCTTTGCCGTTTGACCGTGAACCACAGCTGGAGCAGGTAAAGCCCCCCCTACTATCATCGTGCAGGCCATGACGACAGGCAGCCATTTGGAACGTTTGAACAGAATACTACTACTATTTTTCGCTCTCATACCACTTTCCTCCTTTACATTTGAAAAGAGCAGCCCCATACAAGTACCGCTCCGGCAGGGTTTAAGGCTCCTAAATCCAAACGGGTTTACCGCTCCGGAACAACATCGCCTTACTCTAATCCATAGATTCATTTTTTATAGATTCGTGCTTAAATTCCACCCATCGAAGCTCCAAGTATCTGGTTGATTACACTCTCCTCTCCGTCCGAAATTCAGAATTGCTCGGATCTTCAAATGTTGTAATACAGCTTTGCTATATGTTCCACCGATCAAATCTTCATATCGAACCATTTATGGGACGTAATGTCCATATTCTTAGATTATTCCAAATGCCTATATAGCAGAACATTGACTAGAGTTAACTTATTAAATAACTTTATAGCCTGAATATAAAAAAGCCCCTTAGCTAAGGGGCTTTTTTTATCTCTACCGTACTTTGTCCTTTTGAATAAGCTCATAGTAGATCCGTGCTGGATCGGCATCTCCAGTAGATAAAATGTATTCTGCCAAAGGTGCACACAGCTTTTGGAGATAGAAGGAATACAACAGTTCGGCTGTGTCAAAATGAATGTTCAACACTCGTTTCATCAGCTCTTCAAATTTGTTATAATCCAGTTCTTCCGGGCTAATATCAAAGGGGTATTCTGGAAAGGCTTTTTTTTGAATCTCAACAAATTGATCCTTAAGTTTGGGTTGATTGCCTGATCGTGCAGCCGAAAAATTCATCATAAAAAAGGATACAAAATCTGTCTCACGGTCGCTTAACCCATAATACTCACACCAGCGCATGAACATCAGCGGTTTTACCATATATAAATCTCCTTTAACAAAAGTTCAGATTTATTATGAATCCTACAAAAGTCTAACAGGTTCCAACTTATGTAATATATAGGTTAAGCCCCATTTTAAAATATGATTCCTTAAATGAATTTTGCCATTTAACATATCCCTTATCTTATATTTCCATAAAAGTGGACAACAAAAAAGACCGTTTCAACATCTTAATGATGCTGACCCAATCTTCTCATAATCATCCGTGTATGGATATTCGTATTTATTCTAATCTCCTACATAGCTGAAGGGTCACAGGCTGCAAGTAAACACATAGGCTGGCGGCACATTATAATTTACCTTTTTAATCTGGATATCTGCAAAGAAAGTACGGAAGAAATTGTGCTTAACTTTGCTATACTGGAACGTAATAAACTTGCCTTCTTGGCCTAACACCTCGGCCGTTTGTCCCAAAATGAGGCTGGATAACGCGGCGGGTAAGCTGGTGAAAGGAAGCCCCGATACGATATAATCCACCTTCGAGACTTGGTACTGTTCCATATACCGCGCTACATGCTCGGCCGATCCATGAATGATGTGTACCCTCTCCAGGTGACCATATTTGCTTTGTAATTTTTTATAAAACGATTCATTTGCCTCAATCACTAACAGTAACGTTTCTGGACGCTTGTTCAAAATCAGCTCTTGCGTAAACACACCGGTTCCTGCCCCATATTCAATAATGCACGAGGCTTTGTCAAAGTAAATCGGTGTCGCTATTTGCTTGGCCAGCTGTCTTGAACTGGGTATTACAGCGCCTACGCTGCGTGGGTGCCTGATGTACTCTCGAATAAAGTGAATCGCGTTCATCTTTTCCTCTCCCTGCTTGACACACATGATAGGCATTCGGTTCATCAATGTTTCCCATTACATTATTCATTGTATACCGATGAGAATATTCATTTCAAGCAGGCTGCTGTCGCCATATACAAAAGAGGGTAGCCTTATTCGATTCTAATCAAATAATGACCACCCTCTTGTTGTAATATCTATTGGTCCATGGTGTCCAAATGCGTACCCTCTGCCTTGGATGCTTGTCCCGCTTTGCGTCGTCGTGCACCTATGTGCATGGCCACAATTCGGTAGATGGAGGCCGGCTGTATGGATACGGCCCAGCCTGCGTCTGCATCCGGTGCAAGCACGACCCCTAACTGATGATGATCGCCATCGTACATGCCTCGCTGTACAAACTTGCTCTCCCCTTGCAGATTGCGTACCTCCAGCTTACAAAAAGCAGAGTTGATCCGCAAGGCCTGATGCAGCTCGGCACGGCTGTTCACAACCATGCCATTCACACGGTATATGGCCTCACCCGGCAGTATGCCCATAGCTGTCGCCGGACTATCTGGCAGCACAGCGAGAACACGCATCCCTTGCTCGGGATGTACAAACATCGGACTAAGACGGCTTTCCTCTATATTTCCGTACCAAATCAGCGCTTCATGGGCCAAGAAGGAGAATAACGCTGCCAGCAAGATTAGCGGACTCCACCAGGCCGCCAACAGGCTTAGCAGAAGCAAAGCCACACTGTACAGGAGCAATCGGTTCGAAGTAAGTACTGCCTTCTGTCGGGGTAGCTGGCCGAGCGTCACACTGCTAAAGCCCATCAGGACTGGCAGAGCTGCTAGCATATACCCTGTTCCGGCATCGCCGCCGAACAAAGGTGTCCAGGGAAGCATGAATCCTCCCTGAGCGGGTACCAGTAACAGTAATGGAATGGGCCAGAGATCTTCCATACGATAGCCACCAACCAATCTCCCCCGTTTGCCCTCGACGAACAGCGGAGTAGCTGCCTTTCCTCCTTGCCAGCGAACCAACAGCGCTTCAGCCACATGCAGTACAGCAACCAACACTAAGAGTGCTGGAATATCCAATCCACGGATAGCTGCTACCGATGTCCCGAGCACTCCCCCAGGCTGCCAGCCACTCGCTATGTTCAGAAAAAATTGAACTACACCTAGCAGACCAACCGAATAAGCAAGACACAGGTAACGGACGCGTACCAGCATGAGCAGTAATGTGGCTATCCACAGGCACACGATGGAAGTCGGGTTCAGATGCACGCTGATGAACATTCCTAGAACGGATAGTGCCATCCCGGCAAGCAAGCCACTCCATACGACACGCCAGGTCTCTGCAGCCCAGCTATGCATTCTAGTATGAAATAGCTTGCGCTCCAGTAGCATTTGCCGACGATAGCCAAGCGCGACAATGAGTATCGAGATATAATAAAACGGCTGCAAAAGCAGGTACAAGCAAGCATTCAAGACGCTCCATCCCCATTGTAATGCCCATTCCAAGTCCATTCACACTCCTTATGCCCCTGGTCCGCTGTATAGCGGAGCACGTACATTTCATATCCATTTATTTTATATGAAATTGCCAATGTAGGGAAGACAAACCGACAGACTGCAAATAAATCCCAATAAAAAAGGAGGCTGTTTCCAGCCCCCTTGTTGTAGCCTCACTATTATTTCGCTACGCCTGTCTTCATTTCCTTCCGAATCTCTTCAATCCCCTGCTTGAGTTGATTATCATTTTTCGGATCACGAATTTTTTCAATCAGCTTGGCTTCCATCGCTGATGCTGTCTTGGCATCAATGATGCCGTTAGCCGTCAGCTTCGCCTCTTTTTGGAAAGCCATAACAGAGCTTTCAGTCACTTTGTCAAAATAGCCGTCCTCGCGACCTGGTTTGTAGCCCAAGCCTTGCAGAATGATTTGTGCATTTTTCACATCGCTGCTATTCATATTGTATTTCAAGGACTTTTCCTTGTTCAGCGGTGCTGCCGTAAAGTATTCAGGCTGGTCCACCGCGATGTCCGGCTTAATCCCTTTTTTATGAATCCATGTTCCATTTGGCGTTAGCCATTTGGCAATCGTGATTTTGAGCAGGCTACCGTCACCCATTTGCTTGTCATAGCTGGTTTGTACAGTACCTTTACCAAAGGAGTTTTCTCCGATCAACACTGCGCCAGCGGATTGCTGGAGAGCTCCTGCCAGAATTTCGGACGCACTTGCGCTACCTTTATTCATGAGCAAAGTCACCGGATAATTTTTGCGTGAACCTTTGGACTTCTCTTCCTCACGCTTCTGATTTTTGTCTTCCACTTGTACAATCGTTTTACCGGAAGGTACAAATTGCTGTGCAATATCAATGACAACAGAAAGTACCCCACCTGGGTTATTACGCACGTCAATGACGAGTCCCTTAAGCCCTTGTTTTTCCAGCTTGGCTAACTCTTCCTTGAAACGTTCTGCCGTATTTAAGGAGAACTGGGTGATCGTAATGACGCCTACTCCATCACTTTCCATATGAGCCGTTACAGTTTCCATATCAATGTTGTCACGGGTAATCGTGTATTCGAGTGGATCAGGAGAACCGTTACGCTGAATTTTGACTTTTGCCTGACTGCCCTTTGGTCCACGAATTTTGGAAACGGCCTTGTTCAGATCCAATCCGTCCAGTGTTTCACCGTTAACAGACAATATAATATCCTTAGCGCGTAGACCCGCTTTTTCAGCCGGAGATCCTTTAATTGGTGTGACTACGACTACTTTCCCATTTTCAGCCGCTACTTCGGCTCCAATCCCGGTAAAAGAGCCTTCTATGGATTGCTCGAACTGTTGTGCAGTTTCTTTACCCATATAAGAGGAATACGGATCGCCAAGCGACTCCATCATTCCATTGATGGCGCCATCCACCAGCTTGGTGCGATCCACATCCTGATAATATTGTCCCTGGATTAGGTCCATCGCTGTCTCAATTTTGCGGATATCACTTCTGGAGGAGGAACTACTCCCCGTTACACTCGCCAGCAGTCCTTCGCCCAGAGCGCTATTCCCTACTGTGGTTGTTCCAGTATAAGCAAAAGTGAGCAGACTGCCGCCAAGCAGCCCGATCACCATCAAGAGTACCGCTGTACTTTTCTTCAACATCTAATCGTCCACCGCCTTCTCTTTATCTTGTATCCTATTTCCTCACAACGCATCCATTCACGAAGTATACGTCTAGCTTGTACGGAATATGTTAATTGTATCCTACTCCGTGTTTCAATGCACATGTTCTTCATTGGATATGAACCATTAAAGCAAAACCCTATCTACAACCGGATTGGTTACAAATAGGGCTTACCTTATCTATTATAAATAGTTCATCGGATTTACAGGTTTGTTATTCTCGCGCACTTCGAAATGACAGTGAGGTCCTGTGGAATTCCCCGTCGAACCCACTTCCGCAATTTTTTGACCGCGTTTCACGGTTTGCCCCGTATGAACCACCGTACCGCCGTTGCGAATATGTCCGTATAGGGTCCATAGTCCGTCTCCGTGGTCAATGACAACCGTGTTCCCATATCCGCTCCACCATTCAGCAACAATGACAACCCCGTCCTCGGCTGCATGAATGTCGGTTCCCTGCGGAGCCGCCAGATCAATACCTGTATGGCCTTTAAGCTTGCCGGTTATCGGATGTACCCGCATGCCAAAAGTAGATGAGAGTCGGTAATGGGCTACAGGCGTAGCCAAAGTACCGGATCCGCCCGTATACGTACTGGCTGCCGTATGGCTGGAATTCGAGGCTGCGCCTGAGGATGAAGACGCAATTCGCTTGGCTGCAGCAGCACGTGCAGCTGCTCTAGCGCGTGCTGCTTTGGCAGCCTGCTCCGCTCTGAGCTTGTTCTTCTCCTGCACCAGCGCCACACGTTTGTTCGCGAGGGCTACCAGCATATCGTTTTGCTCTTCACTAATTTCATCCGATTCAGCAATATCATGATCGTAGTTGGCAATCAGTCTTTGCTTCTCTTTTTCCTTCGAATTCAATTGAGCTTTGGCGTCCTGCTTGAGCGCATACAGCTTCTTGGCATTTTTATATTCCGTATCAAGCTGCTTTTTCTTGCTAACGACCAGAGCCTTGTCCTTTTTATGCTCGTCCAACAGAATTTGGTCCTGCTCCACGATCGTTTTCAGGGAATCTACCCGACTGAGAAAATCACTAAAGCTGGTCGAAGACATAAGCACGTCCATATAGGAGACCGTTCCATCCGTATACATGAGACGCACACGAGTTTCCAGCATTTTTTCCCGCGAATTAATGCGATCAATTGCTTCGGCCAAATCTTTTTTAGTCGCACGCAGATTATCTTCCGTTTGATCGATCTGAACCGCTACACGAGTCAGCTGATCACTGACGCTGTTAATTTGAGCAAGTACCGTTTTCAGGTTTTGTACGGTTTTATTTTTGTAATGTTGAGCATACTGTTTATCTTGAGCAGCCTTTTGCTGCTGTTGCTTGGCAGATTTGGCTTGCTTTTCTAATTGGTTCAGTTGCGAATTGATCTCACTCACGCTTTTGGCATATCCGTCAGAAGGCTGGATTAGCAATGCAGCTACCAACGTAGCAGCCAACACAGATCCTATTTTTTTCAACTTGCACTCCCCATCCTTTATCGCAAAATAACACCGGGCTTCCCCGTTCTATTGAATGACTACGACGTTCCACCAAATGCTTCTTAGACTTTCAAGAACTTGCGCATGGACAGGGTACTGCCAATAATTCCGACCAGCATCCCCAAAATAACCAGCAATGCACTCAGCTGAATCCAAATGCCTTCAAGCGGCATAAGCTTCAACATATTGAGAGCGATATCTCCCTGAACGGCTGTCAGCAAACGCTGATAGCCTGTAAATAAAATTCCTACAGTAATAAGAGAACCAATAAGACCAATAAGCGCGCCTTCGATAAAAAACGGCCATCGTATGAAAAAGTTGGTCGCACCGACCAGCTTCATAATGCTGATTTCTCTGCGTCGTGCCAATATCGTTACTCGAATGGTATTCGATATCAAGAACATAGACATGATCGCCAGTCCGGCGACGAATATAAAACCAACATTGCGGATCAGCTTAGTAATGGTAAAGAGCGTCTCTACAGTGCCTTTGCCGTAACGAACCTTTAAGATCGGTTTTTCGGGATGCAATGTATTCAGCTTCTCAATCTTCTCGGCCACAAATGGAACCGTCGTTGGTTCAATAACCTCTACCACGATTTTGTCCGGCAGTGGATTGCTGTCCTTGTCAAAACCCTCCAGCAGATCCTTGCCACTGTCTCCCAAATCTTTGCGAAGCTCCTCCAAACCTTGAGCTTTCGTCACAAAGGTCGTTTTGCTGATCTCCGGCATTGCCGCGATTTCCTTTTGCAGTGTTTCACGCATGCTCTGATCGACATTGAGCTCCAGAAATACGTTAACTTCCACCTGACTATCTGCTTGATCAGCCAAGGAGTTGACGTTAAGCACCAGCATAATAAACACGCCCAGTATGAGCAGTGACACAATAATTGAGGTGACGGATGCTACGGACATCCAGCCATTGCGGAATATGTTTTTGAAACCTTCCCGCATATGACGCAAGAAGGTATTAAAAGTCATATCCGTACTCCCCTCTTACCTGGTCTCTTACGATATTGCCATTTTCGATGGCAATGACGCGTTTACGCATGGAGTTCACGATGTCCTTATTGTGTGTCGCCATCACAATGGTCGTACCCCGAAAATTAATTTCATCCAGCAACTGCATGATCTCCCACGATGTTTCGGGGTCCAGATTCCCCGTCGGTTCATCAGCAATGATGACCGAGGGATTGTTCACGATGGCCCGTGCAATTGCTACACGCTGTTGCTCCCCACCAGAAAGCTGGGCAGGCTCACGATTCATTTTTTCTTTCAAGCCAACCAATTCGAGCACTTCTGGAACCCGCTTGCGGATCAGCTTCTTGGGAGCCTCTATAACTTCCATAGCAAAAGCCACATTTTCATAGGCTGTCAAACGCGGCAAAAGCCGGAAATCCTGAAAAATGACTCCGATGTTACGACGAACGTAGGGAATTTTGCGCTGCTTGAGCTTCCCAATATTAAAACCATTGACTGAAATTTGTCCCTTGGTCGGTACTTCTTCTCTATAAATAAGCTTCATAAAAGTCGATTTCCCCGCTCCAGACGGGCCGACTACGTATACGAATTCATTACGGTCAATTCTGACCGATACTCCTTGAAGTGCGTGGGTCCCGTTCGTATAGGTCTTCCACACATCCTGCATTTCAATCACTCGATCACTTCCCGCTGCTTAATCATGTTACGTATAACCTAGTATCCATTCGACATATTCCATGCATTTCCTTTAAAAACTTCTGTATTTCATCATACCGTTTATCATTGTAACAAATTTGTTACCTAAATAGTACCGAAAGTTTTCTGCTTTTGGCACATATATATGAATATTATGGCACACGAAATGCTATCAAGCTTATCAGACAGGAGACATCTGCATTATGAAAAAAATTCATTTATCTGTCATTTGGATATGGTCTGGTGTTCTGGCGCTCGCTATGTTGTGGGGAGGACTTCATCTGTACGCCGATAGACAAACACTACCAGAGGGAGTGCGGATCGGAGGAGTCAACGTAGGCGGCATGGATAAAACGGACGCTCTTCGACTGGTGGAGAAAAAACTGGATGCATTGAAGCAGCGCCCTCTGCTCTTCACGGACAGTGACAGCAGTGCACAGGATATAAAGCTAACACTCGGGGAAGCAGGGTTCAGTTATAAAGCGGAGGCATTCCGAAATGCGGTAAAGGCACTCAGCGCGAAGCATCTATGGACTCGCGTACAGACACGTTTTAGCTTCGAGAAGGAATGGTCTATCACACCTTTCCAGCAAGAGAAGATCTTAAAATCCCAATTTGGAGCTGATTGGGAGGAACAACGATACGGCATGCCTATCAATGCGGTGCGTCAGATTGATGCAAACGATCAGGTTCGTTATATTCCGGGGCGTTCTGCCCGGCGCTTGGATTGGCCCAAACTGGACGTCGTAATGAAGCAGGCACTCCCCAAGGATTTTACGGCTTTCGAGGAGCCGATCCTAGTGGAATTACCGTTCCACCAGTTGGAGCCGAAAATTACGGTCGACAGTCTGCGCAGCGAAGGTATAGAGCGAAAAATCACCCAATTTTCCACCAGTCTCGGCAGCAGTTCGGAAGGACGTGTGTATAACGTTAATTCGGCGGCAAGCACCGTTGATGGTTTAATTCTCAAACCAGGTGACATATTTGACTACAGCCAGGTGATTGCCAAGGCTGAGCGCACCCATGGTTTTCGTGAGGCTCCAGTAATCGTGAACGGACGGCTGGAGTCCGGCATTGGCGGTGGGATTTGTCAGGTATCCAGCACGGTCTATAATGCAGCGCTGCGAGTCGGCTTGGACATTGTCGAACGCCGCAACCATTCCCTGCCAGTCAGCTATCTGCCCAAAGGCCAGGATGCGACCTTTGCTACAGGATCCATTAATTTTCGTTTTAGAAATAATACCGGCAAACATTTGCTCCTACGTGCCGCGGTCCAAAATCGAACGCTTACCGTCAAAATTTTTGGTACATTCCCATCCAATATTGCGTATGAGCTTGAATCTCACACCGTTCGCGTACTCCCCATACCCGTAAAGAGAATACGTAACGACTCACTCCCCTCCGGCTTCTATCAAGTCATTCGGCAGGGGAAAGAAGGGTATGTGGTAGAGACCTTTCGAATAAAAAAGGTAGATGGAAAACCCGTCGAGCGCACCCGAATCAGCCGCGATACGTACCGGGCGCAGCAGCGCATTATAGCTAGTTATGGCGGTAGCACATCGTCTGAGCCACAAACACGCGAACTGGAGAAACCTATTGTGGAAGATGGCATAAGCGAATAAACGAAAAAATCCCCCTTCACTACTGGCTGGATTGGTTCCAGACAGAGTGAAAGGGGGTTTTTTTGTTTCTAAATTACTCGCTGCGTTTACTCAAAACCGAGATTTCTACAGGCTCACTTTCATGGCCGTCTGTATCTTTAGCTTTGATCACCAGTCTAACTGTCGCTTTTTGAGTAAGCACACTGATGCTAAATGTGCCGTCATCTTTGGCTACTGCACTGCCGATAGGCAGATCGTTGGAATAGGCAGTTACTGTGGAACCCGCTTTTGCTGTTCCTGTAATTGTACCTTCACCATCGTACACATCGTTGACTTTCAGTGCATTCGAAGTAGCATCCGCGTCAGTAGCTGTGTCTGTAGTCGTATCGGTATTTGTAGTTGTCTCTGTGCTTGTCTCTGTTGTTGTAGAGTTGTCCGTAGTAGTTGTACTATCTGTGCTAGTACTTGTGCTGCTATCTTCTGTTTCACTGCCAGAAGTAGTCGACGTATTACCATAAGTGGAATTTGTCACGTTACTGTATGTGGAATCCGTTACCGTTCCACCAGGAGTCGTCGTCAGATTATCAACAGGGCTCAGGTTGTAACCGGATGCAGCATCCAGAATAGCAACCGCCTCTGCACGAGTCAGCGGCTTCAGTGGCTGGAATTTACCATCCGGATAACCGTTGATGATTTTTTGCTCCGCAACAGCCGCTACACTTTTCTTCGCCCAAGATCCAATTTTATCGGAGTCAATGAATTTAGTAACATCTGCTGCGTTACCCGCAGTCAGCCCAATAGCTTTGCCAATAATCGCAGCTGCTTCCTGACGTGTTACCTTACCATTTGGTTTGAGCTTGTTACCTGCATAGCCGCTTATGTAGCCTGCATTTACGGCACTAGTCAGTTCGTTGTATGCCCAGTGGGATGCCGGAACATCTGTGAACGTTCTGCTTCCATTACCGTTGATTTTCACACCACCTGCATACGTTACGTCTGTCACTGCTGGAAGTTCCTGTGTGAACGTTCCCAAGCTGCGGTTCAGAAGAACGATAAATTCTGCGCGTGTGATCGCCGCATCCGGTTTTACCGCCCCATCCAATTGCCCTGTAGCTGACCAGCGTTGCACCTGATCTCCTGCCCAATGGCCGCTTGTAGTTTGAGGAGCAGCTGCCGCTGCGCTGAATGCGCTAAGAATAAGACCTGTACTCAGTACACCTGTAATTGTGGTTCTTAACTTTTTCCCCATGCTATAAATTCCTCCCTCAGATTGGATTCATCAATCTTTTTTAAACACTTTACCAGAAATCAAACCCAAATAACCCCTAAATTAAAAAAATCGTCCCATATAACCATGCCCCCTCCTAATGTAGGATAAATAAGAAACAGGACTTAATGCCTAGTCATTCACTTGGATATGTATATTTGGACAGGTTAAAGTATACTTAATGAATAATCAGTTGTAGGCTGGGACAGGTCAAAGAGATTGCAACCCCCTAGGAAAAGAGGTTTTCTTATGGCTCTTATTCAATGTCAGTTTTATTCGGAAGTTCTTGGTCTAAGCACATCCATGAATGTTATTCTTCCGCAGGCAACCCACTCACAGATTGGAATGGAGGGCAAGCAAGGAACAGGGCCACATCCGACACTGTATTTACTGCATGGCCTGTCGGACGATGATTCAACCTGGCTGCGTCGAACCTCGATTGAACGCTACGTCGCCTCTATGGGCCTAGCCGTCGTCATGCCCCAGGTACATCGGAGTTTCTATACGAATATGGAGCAAGGAGCGGCTTATTGGACCTTTATTAGTGAAGAATTGCCGGCTTTGGCACGTTCATTCTTTCCTCTGTCGGACAAACGTGAAGACAATTTTGTAGCTGGTCTTTCTATGGGGGGGTATGGTGCCTTCAAACTGGCACTCCAGCACCCAGAACGCTTTGCAGCCGCTGCCAGTCTTTCGGGGGTTATGGATTTACACGCATCCCGTACCGATCCTATGCAAAATGCCATGAGTCCAGCGGAATGGCTTAACATTTTCGGGCCAGATGAAATACGCGGAACAGATCACGATTTGCTGGAGCTGCTACAACGTCATACCACCGCGGGGACCTCACTCCCCCGACTCTACCAATGCTGCGGTACGGAAGATTTCTTATATAAGGGAAATCAGACTTTTCGTGAAACATGCACCTCTCTTGGAGTTCCGCTGACCTACGAAGAAGGTCCTGGAACTCATGAATGGGGATACTGGGACGCGAAAATTCAGGATGTACTGGCATGGCTACCGCTTAAAGGGCACTAAACAGGCAAAAAAATCCCCGCAGCCTTCCTCCTCGCACCATGCGAAGGGAATAGGCTCCAGGGATTGTTGTTATGCCTATCATCAGGGATTAGTCGTTGTCTCCGTCGTTGGAGATCCATTAGTTAGTGCCTTAGGCAACACTTTATACAGACGCCACTCGCCGTTAAACTCACGTTCAAGCTGAACCCATGGGGCACCATGCTCATATAAATTCGGATATACCATATTAATCTTACTCAGCGGCATGCCTGACATAATCTTAGGTACAAGGATATAGTCCACATGATTGTCCTGCGGATAACTTAATGCTTTATTGAACGCATAATCACTGGTGATCAGAAAACGTTTGGGATATTGGCTGTAGACGATCATCGTGTAGGCTGAAGCCGAATCTGTCATAATGGTAGACTTCGGCAGATGCTCATCCAGCCAAACGGCAATCTTACGATCTGATTCTTGTCTCACATAGTTTACATTCCCCGTGCGTGTGAGAAAGCTATTCTCATCCGGTGCAATATCCGGGCGAGTCAACGCATAGGAGAGTAATCCAGCGGTAAGTAGCAGACTGACGGACACTAGACCAAAGGCCGCCCTCCGCCAACGTCCCTGAAGCTGGCTCAACTCATAAGGCAACCAGGCTACGGTAATTGGGAATACATACATAAAGTAGCGGAACCAACCGTACGAGGATTGCCGCATCATAAGTAAAAACTGCAAGCCTGGTACAGACAGGAACAATAACAAAATAATCAAGGTTCCCCACCGGAACAAGCGTCCACTCAACAGACGAATGAACAAAATAGCAAACAACGGTACAGAATACCAGATAGTTTTGGATGCAATAAACTTCAAAGCCACCAGCGGATTGGAGAAAATCTCTACAAATTTATCATCATTCAGCAGCTCTGCCGATTGGGCCGTGTTCGAGTACTCTGAATTCAGGAAATAAAAAGCGTTCCCCATAATAAGATAGTTAAAGAAAATCCACAACAGCCCGGAAAAGACCACGGGGAGCAGAAGAAGCAACCAGGTTGCCTCGACTTTATGCAGCTTTTCCCGCAGGGCCAGTTCACGTCTACCCAAGTTGCGATGAAGAAATAAAATCGCCAAGACCACGCCAACAGCCATGGCCACGCCCAGAGGCACCGCTTCATAACGAGTCCAGAACGCCATGGCAAGTGCTAACCCAGAAACAATCAGACTTGCCGTCATGCGGTCCTTGAGCCACAGCGCAAATTCAATCACCGTCATCATAATGAAATATATGTATAACGAATCGCTTAGACCGTTGGCACCAAATAGTAAAATAAACGGATTCAGTGCATACAACAAAGCCAGCAGCAAGCTCATCCTAGAGCTAATCCCTGTTCTGACACCCGCCCGATATAGCAGCATAGCGGTCAAAGCAGAAAAGGTAGCACTCAGAATAACAGCAGCCAATCCATAGGAGGCTAATGCCGGAAAGATTGGATACAGCAATAGAATCACCATTTCCAGAAGACTGGGTAGTGGATTCCAGATAAATCCGATAGCGCCCAGATGCGGGTCGCGGCTGTACAGCACATAAAATGCGTTAGCTACCCGACTGAGCGCGTCTGTGTGCATATATCCCAGAACATAGCTGAAATAGATGCCCGCAGATAGCTCCAATGCAAGTATAAACACAAACAGACCTATAGCCATCCATCTGCTTGCAGACCATTTGCGAAAGGACATTCCTCTCGTTCCCCCTCAAACTTCTTGCGGTGGTGCAGCTGTAGGGAGCTTACGCCCTCCAGCTGTATCCTTCCCTCCGCTACGATGCACTAAAATACAATAAAATTATTGCAGTTCTTCATGCTCTATCTTGTACAATCGCCACTCCCCGTCAAAATCATGCACCAACGTGGCCCATGGCGCCCCCTTTTCAAACAGATTAGGATAGTTCCGGTTCACCTGATCCAGTGGTACCCCTTCTACCAAGCGCGTAACCAAAACATAATCCACCTTGGAAGCGGGCAGATCCGTTAAAGATTTCCCAAAATCATAATCACTCGTTATCATAAACTTCTTCGGCATTTTACTGCTCAAAATGATCGGATAGGCCGTATAAGAATCTGTCAAAATGAGAGATGAACCATAATGTTCATCCAGCCATGACCCTATTTTCCGTTCAACAATTTGTCGAGTATAGCTTTCATTGCCACTATGCGTCAGATAGCTATGCTCATCCGCCGCAATCGCGGGATTCGTCAGTGCGTAGGATAACAAGCCTGCTGTTGCCAACATTCCTGCCGTTACCAGTGAGATTCCGATCCCCCGCATTTTCCCCTTCAACAGACTAAGCTCATACGGCAGCCAAGCAACCGTAATCGGGAATACATACATAAAATATCGGAACCAGCCAAACGAAGAATGCTTAAGCATCAGTAAAAGCTGGAGCCCAGGTACTGATAAAAAAATAGCCAGCAGCGTTAATGTGCTCCAACTCCACAGACGTTTGTCCAATAGGCGTATAAGCAAAACGGCAATCAACGGAGCCGCATACCATAAGGTCCGTTGCCCGACAAACTTTAGCATCAGCATAGGGTGAGCAAACATTTCTACAAAGCGTTGATCCTCCAGCAAAGCCGCTGATTGTGTGGAATTGGAATATTGCGAGCGTAAAAAGTAAAGCGGGTCGCCCATGATAATCCAGTTAAAAAAGAGCCACAACAAACCGGAAAAGACAAGCGGCAGCAACAATAGAAGCCATGTCGCTTCTACCTTGTACAGGCGCTCTTTTAAAGACAATTGCGTTTTAACGTTCTCTCTGTTTGTACGCCACCGATGCAGAAAAAAAATCGTCAGTAATACGCCCAAAGCCAGCGCAACCCCCAGTGGGACTGCTTCGTAGCGAACCCAAAATGCCAATGCAAGCGCAAAACCGGATACGATCAAATTCGCCGCCTTGCGATCCTTAAGCCACATACAGAATCGACTCACTGTCAACAGGATAAAAAAGATATAGGGCGAGTCACTCAAGCCGTTGAAGCCAAACAGAAACATAAACGGATTCAGTGAAAATAACAGCGCAATTAGCAAACTAGTTACACCGTGAAGCTCTAGTTCTTTTCCCGTCCCGTACAATAATGCTGCACTCGCCCCAGCAAACAGGCTGCTCACAATCACTGCTGCCAGCCCGTGGGAAGCGAGTGCGGGAAACAATGGATAGAACAACAGTACAATGAGTTCCATCAAACTCGGTAGTGGATTCCACACAAACCCAATAGCACCCAAATGCGGGTCACGACTATACAGTACATAAAATGCATTTGCTACTCGACTGAGCGCATCGGTATGCATATAGCCAAGATGCCATGCAAAATAAACACCCACGGCTAATTCTAGAGCAGCAATACAAGCAAACAATGACAACAACTTTCCATGTTTCCTTACGATCATGAAACCTCTTTCTGACGCTGTTGCGGAACGGAGAAGATCCAATAGCGGTTCCAGATATAATTATGAACTGGCACGATGATGGTAGTTAAGACTTCACCGATCAGATACGACCAACCAATCCAGTGAATGGTTACGTACATCAGAGCGGCATTCAGGAGCAAGCCGCAGGTGCAGACCAATAAATATTTAAGAAACTGAGTGCGGCTCCCTTCGCCGGTAGGCTCGAACGTCCAGTTACGATTCAGCACATACGAAACGAGCAACGTAACGATAAAGCCTATGGTAGTAGCCGTTACTGCAGGTATTGCAAACAGCTCCACCAGCAGCACAAGTACACCGACGTGAATGCCTGTACCCAGCAGTCCGACAATACCGTATTTAATGATTGGATACTTTAGATACGAACGTCTGATCATGTTGATTAAACTCCCTATCCACCCACAGTCGGTCAGCATTCGCCCGTTTATCTGCAATTAGATAACGGGGTCTGGCTTTGACTTCGTGATATATGGCGGCAATATATTCTCCTACCACTCCAATCGACAGCATAAGTACACTACCGATAATCAAAAGCAGTAAAATGACAGTGGTAAACCCGGTCACAGCGTCACCCGTTATTTTGTGCATTAAGGTTTGAATCCCCAACACGACCGAAATCAGCATGAAAATGAGACCCATTAAACTCACTACCCGCAAAGGTACCGTCGAAAACGAAACGATCGCTTCCGCAGCCAATCGAAATAGGCCTAACGGACTCCAGCGGCTTGGACCCTCTTCTCGTGGAGCCACCCGGAATGTAATCTGGGTTTTACGAAAACCGAGCCAGGCGGTCATCCCGCGAAAAAACGGCATACGCTCTGGCATCGCCATCCAGGCATCCACCACTCTTCGATCCAGCAGCTTATAATCGGAGGCATCCTTTAGATTAAAGCCCGTCAAACGATTCAAGGTTGCATAGAACAAAGAAGCTCCGAGCTTTTTGCCTACAGACTCTTCTCCCCGAAATTCTTTCACACATTCAACTAAATCATAACCTTCATTCTGCCATAAACGCACCATTTCCCCGATCATCTCAGGAGGATGCTGCAGATCACCGTCCATGACAATGATCGCATCGCCAGATGCATTTTCCAAACCTGCGCACAACGCCAGCTCCTTACCAAAATTCCGACTCAGCCGGAGTGCGAGCAAAGAGGGCATACGGCGGGACAATTCGGACAACTTGAGCCACGTATCGTCTTTGGAACCATCATCTACAATAATAAGCTCATAACGTGAGGTGACAACAGACAGCACCCCATCAATCACCTTAAGTGAACGCTCAAGATGTGAGCCTTCATTGTACATGGGAATGACGACGGATAAAAAAGGATTTTTGGTCTCCATTCTTGCTCCTTCTTTCTTCATATTCAGGAGGACTGTGCCGGGGTATCATCCAAGTCATGCATATCGGTCAGACCATGCGTCGTCTTCTCCCAATAGAACGGCTTGGTTATAAGCTGCCAAGCTGCTTTTATCGCAGCTATACTCATAAGTACCCAATATAACGGCGAGAGTAGCCCATATTTGACCATCGCGTATGAAAATGTTCGTTCACCGCGTTCTTCCAGCTCACCGATGACCCAATACATGCCGGCCACATTACTGAATACGAACAGAAAGTTACCGATATAAAATTCCGCGCTGGCCAAGTAGTACACATAACCCGGGAACAGCTTGGGAATAAAGGACAACTCCCAGCCAAACCATAAAATAAGCAAGCCCCAAAAAATCGGGTTTAGCAATGGCAACATCGGAGTCGCCAGAATCATCACCTGAAAACCGAAAAATCCTTTCCAGCCCACTTCGCGCACCAGCTTAACCGGATTGCGCATATGAACCAGCCATGTCTGCATATATCCCTTGATCCAACGCGAACGCTGACGAATCCAGTTGCCCACGCGGCTGTTCGCTTCCTCCCATGTGCGGGAATCGACAATGGCCGTTTTATAACCACCTTTATACAGACGAATGCCCAGATCGGCATCCTCGGTTACATTATAGGGGTCCCACGCATTGATATCTTTCAATACAGATACCCGGAAATGATTGGACGTACCGCCCAACGGAATGGGGGTGTCTAACTGCATAATTCCTGGCAGCAGCAATTCGAACCACATACTGTATTCTTGTGTGAACCAGCGGGTCAGCAAATTTTGTGTGCTGTTAAAATAATTGAGCTTCGCTTGAATACACGCATAATTCTCAGGCAGTGAATCAAACGCTGCAATGACCTTTTTAAGTTGGTCAGCATCGGGACGATCCTCAGCATCGTAAATGACGACAAATTCGCCGCGGGCCCGAATAAGTCCATAATTACATGCCTTCGGCTTAGTTTTCGGCAAGCCGTCGGGCACGACCAGTGTCGTGTAATACGCTGGCAGCTTCATTTCCCGTAGCAGCTCAATCGTCTCAATGTCGTCCTCTTCGATCAGCAGCCGTACATCCAGCTTGGACTTTGGATAATCCAGCTGTTCCAAATTCCGCAACAACATTGGAAGCACGCCCGCTTCCTTATACATCGGAACAAGAATCGTATAGATCGGCAGTCTTTTTTCATCCATGGCGTCTACCTCTTCCTTCGTGAAGCGAAGCTGCGCCCCACGCCGGGAACCGAGATAGATAATACCAAATTTGAATAGCGTCATAGCAAAATAAAACAGCTGAATCATCATATTAATGATCAGCACCGTTTTCCAACTGTTCCAGAGGAGGCCAAGCAGTGTGATCATTCCCATAGCTGCAAACACCCAGAGCTGTCCCTTGGTAAAGGTGGTCCGCGCCGAATTATGCGGTTCTTTTTCCAATAGCCCGGTCGTGCTCTCTTGCATCATTTCCTCACCGTAGATTTTACCCCAGAGCTGCTCCATCTCTTCCTTCGTTGCAAGTACTTGCTCTACCGGCATACCCAGAATTTCTTCCAGCTTCAAGCGTCGCTCCTCTGGCAGTGGATCACTGACCGCTACAATATAGCGGTTCATATATTGGTGGATGACGACCACGCCATAAGCCATGGCCACTTGCTCGGGTAGCTTGTACGCCGCATCCAGCGCCAACTCCTCACCAATACGCCCGATTCGGTTCTGTGTAGCAATCGCGCGGTACAAATCCGCTGGCTCCAACATTTGCAATGATAGCAAGATGTCGCCGAGCAGTCCGCCGCTCTTCGCCTGGAACTCGAGCGCACGCTCTAGCTGCTCCGGTGTAATATAGCCGGAACGAACCAGCATATCGCCCAGTCTCTCCTTGGACTCATCACCATCAATTTGCTCTTGTAGCTGCTCAGCTGTAATGAAACCCATCTCTACAAGAATATCGCCCAGTCTGCCACCGTAACGCTTCTGGTTGCGGATAGCATCTGTCAGCTGATCCCGGGTAATCATCCCGTTCTCCACCAGCTGATCTCCCAGACGGGCCTTGCCGTTTCGTCCGGTCTGCGTTCCTGCTGCCGCCTCTCCGCCTTCTGCACCAGGGATACTGGAAGCAAGACCTATAGCTGCTCCTGCCGCTGCTTGTTCCTGCCCAGATGCATATTGGACTTGCGCCTCCTGCACCTGTCCATCCTGTATTCCTTCATCCAGCAATTGTTCCACAGCTGCTGCTGTATCATTGGCATTCTGTAAAGCCTGAATACGAAGTTCTGTATCCTGAAGTCGCCGTTCCAACTCTTCGATATGAAAATCAAGCTTGTACAGTATCGGAGCCTGCTCTGCACGCTGAGCCTCTAGCTGTTGTTGCAGTTGTTCGATTCGCTGACGCTCTTCTTTTATTCTTCTCTTGGTTTGGCGAATTGAAACTCCTCCAACCTGCCACCTAAGCTTGTCACCCATGAATTCCCGCCCTTTCAATCCAGCGCCGCTCTTCCGCAAGCGCGTCCGCAAGCAGTTGCTTTAACTCGGTATCCCGCTGCTTTTTCCGCTCCAGCGCCGCGTGGAAAAGCTCCCGCTCCTCACGTAGCAACTTCTCTGCCTGGATTCGCTCCTCATGCAATGAGGATACCAATCCATCGGCGTCAGAAGCGCGATAACCGATCCAAGCGCTCTTTAGCTGACGCGTCGTTCGTTTAGTTCTCATAATACCTCCCTGGATCGTCCCGACTCTGCCTTTTGCTATGTCGCTACTTCAATATTTTTAACGGCTATTCTTTCGAAACCAGGGCACACCTGTTTTCTCATTCAGGCCCTTCCTTTACACATTTATGCAATTTTCCTGGTCGAAAAAGCCATTAAACACTTGACAATGATTTATCGCATATGCTTCTCGTTCTACTAAATTGGTAATTCAATGAAAAACTTAGTGCTATTCTACCATAATCATAGTAGGCGTAGTATACAAAAATGTAAATTCTAGAAACTTTCACACTAATGTATGGATAGGTATATAGAACCAGTTATTAAGCCTCGTGGATGATATTCTTTCAATACATCTATGTAGTTCATGGTTATTCCGAGCATAAATCTTTCAACCCTCTCGGAAAACACAAAAGACACCGCGAACGGTGCCTTTGAGAACATAGCTGGCAAATATTCTTAAAATCTGATTTTACACAGCATCCCGTTGCTGTGCAAGAGAATAATTATTTCTTCACAGATTAATTTTTTGGCTTATGATTTTCAAACCATGTTGACGTGTTCACTAGAAGCTGTTCACTGCGTTCAATGGCTGCCTGCACCTGACCGGTGGCGGTTCCACCATACACATTTCGAGCATTGACTACCGCTTCTGGTTGAAGCACCTCATAAATCCGCTCGTCGAACAGATCCGAAAACTGCTGGAATTCATCCAGTTTCAGATCAAGCAAATACTTGCCCTGCTGGATGCAATACAGCACCGTTTTGCCAATGACCTCATGAGCCTGCCGGAACGGAAGACCTTTGCCGACCAGAAAGTCCGCAATATCCGTTGCGTTGGAGAAATCCTGGTTGACCGCTTGACGCATGCGATCCTTGTTCACCTTCATTGTAGCGATCATTGGGGCGAATAATTGCAGGGCTCCCTCCAGCGTAGCAACCGTATCGAACATCCCTTCCTTATCTTCCTGCATGTCCTTGTTGTATGCCAGTGGCAAGGACTTCAGTACTGTCAGCAGACCGACGAGGTTTCCATAGACACGCCCGGTTTTGCCACGTACAAGCTCCGGTACATCCGGGTTTTTCTTCTGTGGCATAATGCTGCTGCCTGTGCAGAAAGCATCATCCAGCTCGACAAAACCAAACTCCGTGCTGCTCCATAGCACCAGTTCTTCGCTCAGACGAGACAAATGTGTCATAATCAGCGAGGCCCCGGCCAAAAACTCTACGATAAAGTCCCGATCACTAACAGCGTCCAGGCTATTTTCATAGACGCCATCAAAACCGAGCTGCTCAGCTACAAAATGACGATCAATCGGGAAAGTGGTTCCAGCCAAAGCGCCAGCCCCGAGCGGCAACACATTGATGCGCTTGTAGCTGTCCTTGAGTCGGTCAATATCACGCTCTAGCATAGACACATACGCTAGCAAGTGATGCGCGAACAAAATAGGCTGCGCACGCTGCAAGTGTGTGTATCCAGGCACTATTGTGTCCAGATTGTCCTTGGCCTGCCCAATTAATGCAACTTGTACATCATGCAGCATACCTACCAGCGATACCACACGTCCGCGCAAATACAAGTGCATATCCGTTGCTACCTGATCGTTACGACTGCGTCCAGTGTGCAGCTTACCGCCGACCGGACCAATGGCCTCGATCAGGTTTTTTTCAATATTCATGTGAATATCCTCATCCGAAACGGAAAATTCAATTTCCCCACGGCGGATACGCTCCAGAACGGTGTGCAGTCCTCCCTTGATCGTGTCCGCATCCTCCTGCGGAATAATACCGCATTTTCCTAGCATGGCCACATGAGCTAAACTGCCTTGAATATCTTCTTCCGCCAACGCCTGATCAAATCCGATAGAAGCCGTATATTCCTCTACCAGCTTGTTCGTTTGCTTTGTAAACCGTCCGCCCCATAGCTTACTCATTGCATGATCCCCTCTCTGCAATAACAAGCCGCCCTCGTCGTTTGGACAAGAACGGCCCGCATTCCGTACATTTTTTTGATTACATCTTATTTATGATTTTGTGTTACGCCCGCATTTACCTTCAAACGCAAAGCATTCAAGCGGATAAAGCCTGTGGCATCGCCTTGATCGTAGGCTTGCGTCGGATCAGCTTCCATGGTTGCAATGTCTGGGTTGTACAAGCTAACCGGACTTTTAACGCCTGCACCGATAATATTGCCCTTGTACAGCTTCACGCGCACCGTACCACTGACATTTTTCTGACTCTCATGAACCAGTGCCTGTAAAGCGACACGTTCCGGCGCAAACCAAAATCCATTGTACACCAAGGTAGCATAACGGGTAATCAGGCTATCACGCAGATTCATAACCTCGCGATCCATTGTGATGGACTCCATTTTGCGGTGAGCTGCGAACAAGATTGTACCCCCTGGCGTCTCATAGACTCCGCGGCTCTTCATACCCACAAAACGGTTCTCCACCATATCTACGCGTCCGATTCCATGCTTGCCGCCCAGTTCGTTCAGCTTTTCCATCACTTGCAGCGGAGTTAGCTGTTCACCGTTCAAAGCGACGCAGTTGCCTGCTTTAAATTCCAGCTCCAAATATTCTGCTTCATCAGGGGCGTCCTCAGGCGCGTTGCTGAGCAAGAACATTTCTTTATTTTCAGGAGCGCTCGGATCAAACCAAGGGTCCTCCAGCACGCCGCTTTCATAGCTGATATGCAGCAGGTTGCGGTCCATGGAGTACGGCTTGGCTGCAGAAGCGGTTACCGGAATACCGTGTTTTTCCGCATAGGCAATCATTTCTGCCCGGCCCGGGAACTGGTTGCGGAACTCTTCCAGCCGCCAAGGTGCAATGACTTGGATGTCCGGCGTTAGCGCCGCCGCGTTCAGCTCGAAGCGCACCTGATCGTTGCCTTTGCCTGTTGCGCCGTGGGCAATGGCTGTTGCTCCCTCAGCAATCGCAATATCGACCATCCGCTTAGCGATCAATGGACGTGCAATACTCGTTCCGAGCAAATATTGCCCTTCATATAAAGCACCCGCCTGAAACATCGGGTAAATAAAATCCTTGGCGAATTCATCACGCAGATCATCGATGTACACTTTGGAAGCTCCCGTAGCGAGTGCTTTTTCCTCCAAACCGTCCAGTTCTTCCTTTTGTCCGATATCTGCGGTAAATGCGATAATCTCAGCATCATAGGTTTCCTTGAGCCATTTCAGAATGACCGACGTATCCAGACCGCCGGAATATGCGAGTACGATTTTTTCTTTTGCCATTGTTGAAGTCCTCCCCGAATGCTTATACCTCTATCTTCTTTACGATCAACTTTATCCAATTAAAGCAACTAGCAACGCTTTTTGTGCATGTAGGCGGTTTTCCGCTTCATCAAAAATGACCGAATTGGGACCGTCGATTACTCCTGCACTCACTTCTTCCCCACGATGCGCAGGTAGACAGTGCAGGAATAAATAATCTGGCTTGGCGAGCTTAACCAGCTCCTCATTCACCTGGAAGTCGGCAAAAGCAAGCTCACGCTCCTTCTGCTCTTCCTCAAAGCCCATGCTTGCCCACACGTCTGTGTAGATCGCATCGGCATCTTTTACTGCTTCCTGCGGACTTTGCGTGATAACAATTTCACTACCTGTCTGTTTGGCAATCTCACGGGAAACCGCGACCACACTCGGGTCAGGCTCGTATCCAGCTGGACTTGCAATGGAGACATGCACTCCGAGCTTCGCTCCACCAATTAAGAGGGAATGCGCCATATTGTTACCGTCTCCGACGTAAGCCAGTTTGAGTCCTTTCAGCTTACCCTTTTGCTCATATAAGGTTTGATAATCAGCCAGCACCTGACACGGATGCGCCAAATCGCTCAAACCATTAATCACAGGAACGGATGCATAACGCGCCAACTCTACGACATTATCGTGCCCAAAGGTCCGAATCATAATGCCATCCAGATAACGTGACATCACTTGGGCCATGTCGCTAATCGGCTCTCCGCGTCCCAGTTGAATGTCATTTTTGCTGAGGAAAAGGGCATGCCCGCCCAATTGATACATACCGACTTCAAAGGATACCCGTGTGCGTGTGGAGGATTTTTCGAAAATCAGTCCAAGTGTTTTCCCCTTCAGCGGCTGATAAGCTTCTCCGTTTTTGTGCTTACGCTTAATTTCAATGGCGAGATCAATTAAATACTGGATCTCCTCTGGCGAGTAGTCGTCCAGCTCTAGAAAGTCCCGTCCTTTCAAATTCACCTGTTGCAGTGCGCCGCCCTGGCTCATGCGATCCTCTCCTTTTACGCTCTAATCTCGGATGCTTCTGTCTTTACACTAAGCTACGTGCTCCCGAATCAATTCAGCAATCCATGCTACAGCCTGATCTATTTCTTCTTTCGTTACATACAGGTTAGGCAACAAGCGAATCACGTTCGGTCCTGCTGTAATGAACAGAATGCCCTTCTTCTGTCCTGCCAAAACAAGCTCTGCTACCGGCTCCGCACACTCAATCCCGACCATCAGACCTTTTCCGCGGATATCCTGGACAAAAGGAATATCTGCAAGCTGCTTTTGCAGACTCTGGAAGAGATAATCTCCCATTTCGGCAGCGCGTTCTGGCAGCTTGTCATCAATAATCGTTTCAACGGTCGCTTGAACTGCTGCCATAGCAAGCGGTGTACCCCCGAACGTAGAACCATGACTGCCCGCTGTGAACGCTTCACGCAAATATTCTTTGCCTAGCATTGCACCGACCGAAAAGCCACTGCCCAGTCCTTTCGCCAATGTAAAAATATCCGGCTCAATCCCATAATGCTCAAAGGAAAACAGCTTACCTGTCCGTCCCATACCTGTTTGCACCTCGTCAATGATCAGCAGCAAGCCATGCTCCTGGCACAGCTTGGTAATCACGTTTACGAAAGCAGGGTCTACCGGATACATGCCACCTTCGGCCTGCACCATTTCCAGCATAATTGCCGCTGTATTCTCATTGATCGCTGCTTCGAGCGCAGCCTGATCATGAAGCGGAACGCTTTTGAATCCGGCGGGAAGCGGTAAAAAGCCTTCTTTTACTTTGTCCTGACCCGTAGCAGTCAAGGTTGCCAGCGTCCGTCCGTGGAAGGATTGCGTGAACGTAATGATTTCATAGCAACCGGTCTGCTTCACCTTCTGGTGGTAACGACGAGCCAGCTTAATGGCAGCTTCGTTCGCTTCAGCTCCGCTATTGCAGAAGAACACCGCATCTGCGCTACTATTAGCTGTCAGCAAGGCCGCAGCCCGTTCCTGCCCAGGAATATGAAACAGATTGGATACATGCCACAGTTCATCGATCTGCTTTTTCAAACGCTCCGCTACAGCTTGAGGCGCATGGCCTAGATTGGTAACGGCAATACCTGACATGAAATCCAGATAACGTTTGCCCTGATCATCCCACAGCCAGCTTCCTTGTCCTTTCACCAGTGTAAGCGGGTATCTCGCGTAGTTTGGAAAAAGAGAGCTATCTGCCTGCATTTTTGCCGTCCCCTTTTGCGCTCCGCTTCCATTCGTACTTGGCATTTCCTCGCTCACCAGCGTATTCGGTTCCTTACTCATGTCGTTCACGCCCCTTTATCGTTTGGTTATATAGGTTGAGCATATATTGCAATTACTGCATACGCACAATGCGTGTTCCAATCGATTCTCCGCTCAGCACACGGCTGAGTACCTGCGGTTCGCTGCCGTCAACGATGACGACTTCCTTCACTTTTCCGTGAATGCAGGCAATAGCCGCTCTCACTTTCGGGATCATACCACCGTAGATTTCACCCGTGCTGATCATATCTTCAATTTCCTGTATGGTGATCGATTCCAGCACCTTTTTCTCTACACCATTCTTTTTCAAAATACCGGGTACATCCGTCACAACAATCATTCGACTGACGCCAAGATGAGAAGCAACCGCGCCCGCTGCTGTATCGGCATTAATGTTATAACGCTGACCGGATCGATCAATGCCAATAGGCGCAATAACTGGCATATAGCTCATGTCCAGCACACCGGTAATAATCGAAGCTTGAACAGATGTTACCTCTCCGACCCAGCCGACCTCGGCAGCATTTGGCACAGGCTTTGCTTCAATTAAATAGCCATCACTGCCCGACAAGCCCAGCGCTCGCCCTCCGTGCATCCCTATTCGGCGAACAATCTGCTTGTTAATGCTGCCTGCCAGCACCATTTCCACGACATCCAACACGGGTTCAGTCGTTTTACGCAATCCATGGATGAACTCCGTTTCGATTCCCAGCTTCGCCAAATTGTCAGAGATCGCAGGCCCGCCGCCATGTACAATGACTGGTTGAAGGCCTTCCGACTGCAGACGGGCCAAGTCGTCAAAAAAGGAATCAGGCAACGCAGCCAGCGTACTTCCTCCGCATTTCATCACAAAATTACGACGTGCCAGTCCCGCTTGTTTCGCTTGATCCGCGTGTCCCACTGCCGATTGCATATCATCTCTCCTTTTCTCCTCTGCACAATTTTGTGCGACTTTCAAATGATGCGAAAAACTATATCCGCTCGCTTCTTCTATTAACTATTAAATATCCATCTGTATTTAAATCTGGTATCTATGTCCGATAAGCCGCATTAATCCGCACATAATCGTAGGTTAGATCACAGCCCCATGCTGTAGCCATTCCGTTCCCGTGATGCAAGTCAACGATAATTTGCACCATATCTCCACGCAAATAGGAAAGTGCCTCGGCTTCATCAAAAGCAACTGGACTTGATTGGTTCAGCACGATAATGTCACCTAAGCGGATGTCTACCGTATCGGGATTCACCGGCTCTCCAGCACGTCCGACGGCTGCAATAATCCGTCCCCAGTTGGCGTCTGCGCCAAAAACGGCTGACTTCACCAGACTGGACCCAATTACGGTCTTGGCTATCGCCTGGGCAGAAGCATCGCTTACCGCTCCGCTTACGGACACCTCTACCAGCTTCGTAGCACCTTCCCCGTCACGGGCAATCGCCTTCGCCAGCTCCCGGCAAATATAAGTGAATGCCTCGGCAAAAGCCCCCCAATCAGGATGCTCTGCGTTCAACTCGCTGTTGCCTGCCAGTCCGCTTGCCATAGCGATTAGCATATCGTTCGTACTGGTATCCCCATCGACCGTAATCATATTAAAGCTAGTATCCGTGGCCTGCTTTAATAGTTGATGAAGAGCCGTCTGCCCGATGACCGCATCACAAGTTATAAAAGCGAGCATGGTTGCCATATTCGGATGAATCATACCCGATCCTTTTGCCGCCCCGGCGATGTGCACGGTCACACCGTCCACTTCAACTGACACGCATGCTTCCTTTTTCACCAAATCCGTTGTCAGAATGGCTTGGCTAAATTGCTCCGCTCCATCGTTTGCCTCGCTCATCCGCTTAGGTAGTGACGATATACCGCCAAGCACACGATCCATTTTCAGATGCTCGCCAATTACACCCGTCGAAGCAACAGCTACATTGCTCTCTGCCACACCCAGTTCACGAGCAGCGGCCGAACGCATAGCGTAAGCGTCCTGCTCCCCTTGCTGTCCTGTACAGGCATTGGCGTTCCCGCTGTTCACTACTATCGCCTGTAATCGACCGTTTGTCAGGCTCTCGCGGGTCACCTTCAGCGGTGCAGCCTGAAACACATTAGTGGTATACACCGCAGCAGCTGTCGCCTCTACCTCACAGCGAATCGCGCCGATATCGTTGCGGTTCGTATTTTTCAATCCACAGTGCAATCCCCCGGCTGTAAAGCCACGCGGAGTTACGATGTTGCCCCCATGTACGACTGTAAATCCTAATTTGCCCATAATTATGTGCCCTCGCCCGCATTATAAGGAATGAATGGCAGCTGGACGCTTGCGTTCTCAAACCTGCCCGCTGTCGTTCTCCTGTACCTGTTGCGTTTACGTGCTACTTACGGATATACCGGTATGAAGCCCAGCCCGAGGTTCTCCTCCCATCCCATCATTAAATTTAAATTCTGAATCGCCTGCCCAGCGGCACCCTTCACAACATTATCAATGACAGAAATAATCGTAAGACGCCCAGTACGGGCATCTGCTGCAAAACCGATGTCGCAGTAGTTCGAACCAAATACTTCTTTTGTTGCCGGCCATATACCTTCGCCACGTACACGGACAAAAGGATGGCCTTTATAATAATCCCGGTATAACCCGATAAGATCCTGATCCGTATGATCACCTTTCAACGTGACATAAATTGTACTCATGATTCCTCGCGTCATAGGCACCAGCTGTGTCGTAAACGTAATTGTAACGTCCTCGCCCGCAACATCACCCAATACCTGTTCGATCTCAGGGATATGTTGGTGCTTATTCACCTTATAAGCCTTAAAATTCTCATTCATCTCCGCATAATGTGAAACAAGACTTGTTCCCCGACCGGAGCCGGATACCCCGGATTTGGCATCCACAATTAGTGACCGATGGTCAATCCAATCCGCCTTTAAGGCAGGAATAATTCCCAATAGTGTTGCCGTGGGATAGCAGCCTGGATTCGAAATAAAAGAAACACCAGCAAGCTTTTCTGCATACACCTCGCTGAGTCCGTAAACGGCTTGCTTGAGATACTCGGGTGAAGCCGCAGGCTTTTTGTACCATGCTTCATACGCTTCCCCGCTTCGGAGCCTAAAGTCCCCGGAAAGGTCAATCACCTTCAGTCCGGCATCCAGAAGCTGTGGCACTAATTTGGTGCTAACGCCTGATGGCGTAGCTGTGAAAACCAGATCAGCCTTGGCAGCAATTTCATGGATATCAACACCGTCCAAATCCTGCACCACAATATCCGTCAGATGTGGAAACCCATCACTAATCGGGACACCCGCGCTGGACGAAGAAATAACAGATACAATCTCCACCTGCGGATGATGAACCAAAAATCGAATCAGCTCCACTCCGCCATATCCAGTGGAACCGACAATTGCTACCTTTAGCTTGCTGCTCACAGACCTTCCTCCATTCCGTCCCTATGAAATATGTATTATTATACGACTCTATTCATATAAATACAACACCTCATGTCATGTTATTCCTCCAAATTTAAAATATGCACTCTTGCCCATTCTTTTGGCCGCCAAGCTGTACAGGCTACAATTAAGGAAAACAAAAAAGACAGACCCCCTTGCGAATCTAGTCTTCTATTTTGCATAAGAAAAGGAGCGTTCCCTTTATATATTATCTTGTATATTGGTATTCATCCGGTTTATCCATTTGCTGCACTTATGTATTCGTTGGACATTGAATAGGGTATAAAGAGTGAGTATGTACGAAAATAAACCTATACGTTAGGGGTGCTACACATCAAAACATATACAGCGAATTTAGTGATAGATGCTAAAGCCAAGTTAGGCGAGGGTCCCAGTTGGGATCATCAGTCGAAACGTTTATTTTGGGTCGATATTGAAGGCTTTCAATTACACATCTACGATCCATCTACTGGCACAGATCGTATTATAGATGTAGGCGAACATATTAGTGCAGTCGTCCCTTATCTTAAAAATAAAGTAATCGTGGCCATGATCAGCGGTCTATACTGTTTGGATATTGAAACAGGAGCCAAAGTATTGATCCACGATCCTGAGGAAGGTAGATCAGGAAATCGATTTAATGATGGTAAATGTGATCCTGCCGGACGTTTTTTGGCAGGAACTATGAGTTTAAATGGCGAACGCGCACAAGGAGCGTTGTATAGTCTGAGCACAAAAGGAAGCGTCTCCTTACTGGTTGATAAAGCTTCCATATCTAATGGCTTAGCCTGGAGCCCAGATCATCGTACCATGTACTATATTGATACTCCGACCTTGGAAGTGGTCTCCTTCGATTACGATGTGACACAAGGCACCATTAAGAATAAGCAAGTGGTAGCTAGATTGGATGAAAGTGAAGGATATCCAGATGGCATGACCATCGATGCAGAGGGCATGTTGTGGATCGCGCGTTGGGGCGGTAAACGTGTTTCTCGTATCCATCCTGCTCAGGGAGAAGTAATTGCTGAGGTGTCGCTCCCCGTCAATTGTGTGACTTCATGTGCTTTTGGCGGTGAACATCTGGATGAGCTATATATTACAACTGCTCAAGATGGCGATAATACCGATCAACCACTAGCAGGCGGTTTATTTATGGTCAAAACCGGAGTAAAAGGAGTACCGACCTCATATTTTAATCAAGGACAAGCAGCAGATTGGCTTGATCTGTTACCAAAAAAGGCTTGATAAAGCTGTTCTGAAAAGAGAAAAGCCCACTACATCAGTGGGCTCTTCTGCATTGATTCAGTTAAGAGCAAGCGTCCAGAAGACCATATCATGCTAGCCTTCCCTTTTGAACCCTTCACCCAATACCTCACGTGTATTACTAATAATCACAAAAGCTTCCGGGTCTACCAAGCGAACGAGCGTTTTGAGGCGGGTTACCTCGTTTTGCCCGACTACAACCATAAGTACAGGACGTTCTTCGTTCGTGTAACCCCCCCGTCCTGCAAGCTCTGTCAAACCCCGATCCAAATCCTGTAAAATAGTTTGCGTGATCTTTTCCTTTTGATTGGATATGATGTAAGCCACTTTGGAGTAGCCTAATCCCATTTCTACAGCATCAATAACCTTGCCGGTTACAAACAAGCCAATCAATGCATACAGAGCTCGCTCCGGCGATAGGGCGAAACCAGCTAGCGTGATTACCGTGCCATCCATCAGCATGACACAAAGGGAAAGGCTAAAACCGGTATACTTTTGAATAATCTGCGCCAAAATAGCCAGTCCACCCGTCGAGCCTCTGCCCCGAAACACAGTACCCAAGCCCAATCCTACTCCGATTCCACCATACAGCGAAGCCAGCAACGGATTGGTTGTGGGGACTGCCCAATCCTTCGTCACATAAACGAATAGTGGCAGCATGATGCTGCCCAGCAGGGAACGCAAGCCATACTTTTTCCCTAATAGCAGTACTCCTGCTATAAATAACGGAATGTTCATTCCCCATTGCGTATAGGCCGGTTCCAGGCCAAACAGTTCCTCGCCCAAGATAGACAGGCCAGATACACCCCCGGATGCAATCCGGTTGGGCAGCAAGAACATGTTAAAGGTCAACGCTGTAATGAAGGAGCCGAGTATAATTAGCAAAACATCGGTCACGTTACGCGCTGGTCCACTGGCGGCAATCAGAGGCTTACGCCTTCTTCGGCGGGCAGTGGGAGGGTTCAATTGAGACATCATTCACGTTCTCCTTTAATAAAAATACCGTCACACAAAAATTCCTACAGGCCGCAGGCACGTAGACTGCGGTTCTGTAGGAAAACGTACAGACAATTATTCTGCGTCCAGCTTAATTTGGCTGCGCAGGTAACCATCGATGAACGGATCGAGATCGCCATCCATCACAGCCCCGACGTTGCCAGTTTCCACGCTGGTACGGTGATCCTTAACCATGCTATATGGATGGAACACGTAGGAGCGAATTTGGCTGCCCCATGCAATGTCGGACTGTTCACCACGGATTTCGTCCAATTGCTGCTGTTGTTCTTCGATCTTGCGCTCGTAGAGCTTGGAACGGAGCATCGTCATCGCACGTTCACGGTTTTTAATCTGGGAACGCTCATTTTGGCAAGTCACGACAATACCGGTAGGCAAATGCGTAATTCGAACAGCCGAGTCGGTCGTATTAATATGCTGACCACCTGCACCGCTGGCCCGGTACGTATCAATTTTAAGATCTTCCGTGCGGATCTCAATATCTACATCATCCGCAATTTCCGGTACTACATCACAAGACACGAACGATGTATGTCGACGACCGGAGGAATCAAATGGAGAGATGCGAACCAACCGATGTACGCCTTTCTCCGCCTTGAGATAACCGTAGGCATTATAGCCTTTGATCAACAGGGTTACACTCTTTATCCCTGCTTCATCACCCGCTAAGTAATCCAGAGTCTCCACCTTGAAGCCCCGTTTTTCTCCCCAACGTGTATACATGCGCAGCAGCATTTGACCCCAGTCCTGCGACTCGGTACCGCCTGCCCCCGGGTGCAGCTCCAGAATAGCATTAAGCTTGTCATAGGGCTGATTTAAAAGCAATTGCAGCTCAAATTCCTCCAGCTTGCTCAGCAGGGATTTGATACTGTTTTCAACTTCTCCAGCCAGCGCTTCATCGCCTTCCTCTTCAGCCAGCTCAACCATCATACCTGCATCTTCATATTCCTGACGCAGCTGTTCATAGCTGTCCACAGAAGATTTCACAGCATTCATTTCAGCAATTACGCCTTGGGCCTTTTCGTTATCATCCCAAAAATCAGGCGCTGCCATCTTTTCCTCAAAGTTCGCGATCATTTCCTGTTTGAGATCTAAGTCAAAGAGACCCCCTAAGGTTTGTTAGTTTCTTGCCTATTTCTCGTAAATCATGTTTTACACTTGGATCAATCATGATGTCATTCTCCTTTTAATATAGGGTTAGGGGGAGTAAAAGCGTTTTGAGTTACGGCTGGTGGGTAGGCGCTGCGCGAATGATTTGATCTTACGATCGCTGATGCTTCTCCAGATTCAAATCCTTCGCTTCCCTACCGACCACCGTAAAGTCAAACTGCTTTTACATAACTGGCTCTGGTATGTGAGCCAGATCAACTGCGGAATTGACTGACAAATAAGCAGAGACTTGCTTATTTGTCATAATTGTTTAAAAAGAATTGAGAGCAATCTAGCCATTCACCAATGTTCAGACTGATCCTCCAACAGAAAAGCTATAAGTTGAAGACATCAGTGTCGTCCCCTGATGGCACAAAATGGCCGACGGTCAGTGGTTGAACTGCCGCCTGCCATTATATGCGTTGCAGAGGGATAGTGTATATCAAGACCTATCCCTTAATTTTAATCCGTTATTTTCTACGCGGACGCGAAGGAGCGGATTTCTTTTTGGGAGCCGCAGGTTCGCCACTCGTCGAGATTTTATCTTCATCAACGACAGCCTGACGCTCTTGGTTGGATTCGATTTGTGCTTTCATAATGTAGGTCGCAACTTCCTCTTGGATGCTGGCGATCATAGCATGGAACATTTCGAAGCCTTCAAATTGGTATTCACGCAAAGGATCAGTACCACCATAAGCACGCAAGTGAATACCTTGACGCAATTGATCCATAGCATCAATATGATCCATCCATTTGCTGTCAACTGCACGCAATACGATAACCTTCTCGAACTCACGTACCATTTCTTCGCCGATCATCTCTTCACGGCTGTGGTATCTGTTGGTAACTTTTTCGAAGATCATATCGACCATCTCTTCTTTTTCCTTACCCCACAGATCGTCGCGTGAAAGTGTGTTTTCCTCAAGCAGGTTGTTGTTCACATACTCTGCAACTTCTTCCAGTTCCCAGTTTTCAGGGATATCATCACCACAGTGAGCTTCCACTACACGCTCAATGACAGGCTTGATCATGTCGAACACAATTTCCTTGATGTTCTCTGATTCCAGCACCTCACGGCGTTGTTTGTAGATAATAGCACGCTGCTGATTCATCACGTCATCATATTGAAGAACGACTTTACGCTGATCAAAGTTATTCCCTTCGACACGTTTTTGAGCTGATTCGATAGCACGCGAAATCATACGGCTCTCGATAGGCTGATCTTCCTCGAAGCCCAAGCGCTCCATCATATTCAGTACGTTATCTGCACCAAAACGCTTCATTAACTCATCGCCCAGCGATAAGTAAAACTGTGTGGAGCCCGGATCACCCTGACGTCCTGCACGTCCGCGAAGCTGATTATCAATACGACGGGATTCATGACGTTCTGTACCGATGATGTGCAAACCACCGAGTTCTGCAACGCCTTCGCCCAGTACGATGTCAGTACCACGTCCAGCCATGTTAGTAGCGATGGTAACCGCGCCAGCTTCACCTGCACGGGAAATAATCTCAGCTTCTTCCGCATGATATTTGGCGTTAAGTACTTTATGACGAACGCCTTTGCGTTTCAACATTTCAGAAAGAAGCTCCGAGTTTTCAATAGAAACCGTACCTACCAATATCGGCTGGTTCTTTTTGTTACGCTCCAGAATTTCGTCTACTACAGCATGGAATTTGCCCTTCACGCTCTTGTATACTACGTCAGGCATATCTACACGCTGGTTAGGCTTGTTCGTCGGAATTTGGAGCACTTCCAGACCGTAGATTTTTTTGAATTCTTCTTCTTCTGTTTTAGCTGTACCCGTCATCCCCGCCAATTTGCGGTACATACGGAAATAGTTTTGGAATGTAATTGTCGCCAGTGTCATGCTTTCATTTTGTACAATGATGTTTTCCTTCGCTTCAATAGCTTGGTGCAAACCATCACTGTAACGACGTCCAGCCATCAGACGACCTGTAAACTCATCGACAATCAGGACCTCACCATCAGCCACGACATAGTCCACATCCAAACGCATAATAGCGTTAGCTTTCAAGGCTTGTACGATGTGGTGATTGATTGTAACACTTTCCTGATCGTACAGGTTTTCAAGACCAAAGAAATTTTCAGCCTTGGATACGCCGTTTTCGGTCAAAGCAACTGACTTCACCTTAATATCCAGCGTGTAATCTTCTTCAACATTCAGGCTCTTCACAAAACGATCAGCCGCAAAATACAGCTCGGTCGATTTTTGAGCTTGTCCTGAAATGATCAATGGTGTACGAGCTTCATCGACGAGAATGGAATCCACTTCATCAATGATACAGAAGTACAACGGACGCTGTACCATCTGTTCTTTGTAAAGCACCATATTATCGCGCAGATAATCGAACCCGAACTCATTGTTTGTACCATACGTAATATCACAAGCATAAGCTTCCTGTTTGGCAGCATGATCCATATTGGCCAGGTTCAGACCTACGCTCATTCCCAAGAAATTGTAGATTTGTCCCATTTCTCCGCTGTCGCGTTGTGCCAAATAGTCATTGACTGTAACCACGTGCACACCTTTGCCCAACAGAGCGTTCAAATAAACCGGCAATGTTCCCACCAGTGTTTTACCTTCACCGGTTTTCATTTCTGCGATTTTTCCTTCGTGCAACGCAATACCGCCGAGCATCTGTACGTCATAGTGACGTTTGCCCAGCACCCGCTTGGACGCTTCACGAACCGTTGCAAAAGCTTCCGGCAGCACTTCTTCAGCCGTAGCACCTTGTTCAATCCGCTCTCTAAACTCCGCCGTCTTGGCTTTCAGTTCCTCATCCGAGAGCTTCTCAAAATCAGGCTCTATTTTATTGATCAGTTCAACCGTCTTCATTAAACGTTTGACGTCACGTTCATTTGTATCCCCAAAAATTTTTTTGACAATTCCTAGCATGGTTTACCCCTTTCGCGCAAAACAATTAATAGAATCAATTTCACAATAAGAAAGGGTCCATGATGAAATTGATTCCCGATATGTTTGACAGGCCCGGCTATACCAGCCCATCGTGCGATGTTCTTTGCATAAATTGTAACAGTTTGTAGGACATGCCGCAACACAAGCAGCCTCCAGATTTGCATCCGGTTAAAGATACCAAAACAATTGACGCACGAAATACACAATTGGTTACACCTGTCCAAGCTGAAATTTTCAATCATGTTTACAATAAACATATAAAAGAGCCCTATCCCGCCAGGTTCGCAAGGATAAGGCTCGTGTTATTATCATTTTCCTGATATCCATGAAGCATGCTTCAATCAAAAAGTTCTATTCATTTTAAAATGCAATAAGTTCTTGCTTTACAGGCTATTCCCGTTCGATCAGACCGTATTTACCATCATTGCGTTTGTAAACTACGTTAACTTCTTCGTTATCAATGTTAGCAAATACGAAGAAATTATGTCCAATCATGTTCATTTGCAGAATAGCTTCTTCCACATCCATAGGTTTCAATAAGAAGCGCTTGGTGCGGACGACTTCCAGCTCATCCAATTCTGCATCCTCATCTTCAGCAACAGCCACACCACCAGCCGGATCTTCCACAAAAAGGGTTTTCAAACTGCCTTCCTGCCGGAATTTTCGGTTTAGTTTGGTCTTGTGCTTGCGAATTTGCCGTTCTAGCTTGTCTACCACGGCATCAATGGATGCATACATGTCATCGCTTTCGTCTTCGGCACGGAGTACAAGCCCCGGCAAAGGAATGGTTACTTCTACAGTGTGCAAATCTCTGGTTGTGCTTAACGTTACACTTCCATCAGACGTCGGGGGTGCATCGAAATACTTTTCAAGTCTGCTGAATTTCTTTTCAACGTAGTCCTTCAAAGCGTCGGTAACCTCGATCTGTTGACCTCGTACTGTTAAGTTCATAGGGCACGCCTCCTTTGCCTCTTCAGTATAACACATATGTTAACGCCAAGTAAAAAAGGAGATCAACATTTCGAAGATTTTTTTACAATTTTCCTCATGATTCGACAAAACACTTCCCATAACGCCATTCTATGAAAAGGGTCATGTTTAAATTCAGCTCGCATACATATGTGAATAATGAAGAGAAATTTAAAAAGTTACTCTGCTGGTGTCATGACAAATCCACTATTTCGAGTTCATGCTATGTATTTTATCGACTGGGGAGGGGGTTATTTGTCAGACTGAATCCGGTATAGAACCTATGCTAAAAGCAAGACCTGACTATCATGCAGGCAATTTATACGAAAGGATCATTACACCCAGCCCAGCTGGCTCTTCCCCTGCAAAAATCCTAAGACAGCTAATTGGGGAGAGATGGAAAGTAGGAAGTTAATCCATGGCTTTTATTCAGCGTTATGCAACGAACCAGACCGGGGCTATTACCTTTATAGGAAATACACTCGGGCTGGCACGTTCTGCTTCGGCGGGGGTGCCAGGTACAGTGACCAGCATTGGCGCTTTCATCACAACCAATACAGCCTCTCGCTTCGGCACATATCCATTCGGCACGACTTCTGCTTTTGCCAGTAACTCATCGACGGCATTCCTTGTGCTCCCTGCGGGCAGTACCGTGCTATATGCTGAACTTATTTGGGGAGGAAGCTATGCCAACGGCAGTACCAATGTATTGTCCAGCGCCAGCAATCCGATCACATTTCAGACGCCTGCTTTATCTACTACAGTCAGTCCTGAATCTGCAACATCGGTCAACGTCACCAGCCTCAGTACCTATGTGAGAACCGCAAATGTAACAAATTTGGTCATTCAAGGCGGCCCAGGGGCATACACGGTCGGGAATGTAACCGGCACCATCACGGTTCCCGATTCTACCAACACCAACCACGCTGGATGGACACTGGCAGTGGTATACAATAACCCGTCCCTCCCCTTCCGTAACCTATCGCTGCGTGTTGGCGGTGAAGGGGTCAGCAGCGCTACTGGCTCGGTCAACGTGGTAGTGAGCGGGTTTGCCACGCCTGTACAGGGAACTTTGCGCGGCAGGGCGTTAATTAGCGCCCAAGAGGGTGACGTGGATATCACCGGGGATCGTGCGTTATTTGGACCTACCGCATCCAGCTTAACTGCGCTGTCTGGGCCCAACAATTTTTCGACTAATTTTTTTGCGTCACAAATTAACGGGGATGACGGCACATTGGTCACGACGGGGACCTTCGGTACCACTAATGCGGTGAATGGGACACCTGGGACGCAGGTTACGGGTGGACGGCAAGGCTGGGACATTACCAACGTCGATATCTCCTCCACGCTGCTAAACAGCCAAACCAGCGGTGTCCTTCAACTAACCACTAATGGCGATATTTATACCGTTAATGCCAATGCCATTCAAATTGATATCAATGCTCCGCTGGTGACCCTAACCAAAACTGCTAGCTCTACGGGGTTGGTTATTGGCGATACAGTTACTTACACGGTTAACATTTCAAATACGGGGCTTGTCAGCGCGTCTAACACAGTACTTACCGATATCATCCCAGCCGGAGCTACCTTTGTACCCGGCAGCGTTATTGTCGCGGGCACTGCCCAGCCCACAGCCAATCCTGCAACAGGTATTACAGTGGGCAGCGTAGCTCCTTCTTCCACGGTAACCATTACATTCCGAGCAACAGTCACCTCATTGCCAGCCAATGCGCAGCTAGGCAATCAGGCATCGGCAGCCTTTTCCTTTCAAACCGTGCCTGGCGGGCCTGTCATCTCTGGTAGCGTTCCGTCCAATACTGCGAGTACACCGATCTATCAACCCGTTATCGGGATTGTTAAAAGTGCCAATACATCGGCTGCTACAGTAGGAGACACCATTACGTACACGTTTCAAATATCCAACACGGGTAGCATTGCTGCGAATCTCAACTTTACAGAGAGCATCCCGGCGGGCTCATCCTTTGTTCCGGGCAGTGTGACCATTGGCGGTTCTTCCGTGCCTGCTGCCAATCCTGCTGCTGGCTTTTCAGTAGGAACGATTAATACGGGGTCTACTATACCGGTGACCTTCCAGACCCTCGTCAATGCTGTTCCTGCCTCTGGCAACTTGACAGATCAGGCGACTTACACGTACACCTTTATACCACCTGACGGACGTGTATTGAATGGAAACGGCACATCCAACACGCTCACCATTCCTGTATCCTCACCGAATGTGACCGTGACCAAAGCCTCTTCCTTAGCGGCTGCTGCTGTTGGAGAAACCATTCAGTTTACGATAACCGCCACAAACAACGGCATTGCAAATGTGACCAATGTCGTGGTGACTGATCCGCTACCTAGCGGAGTTGCCTTCGTACCTGGCAGTGTCACTGTAAACGGAACACCAGCTACGACAGCTTCGCCTGTAAACGGGATTCCAATTGGCACTTTGGCTCCAGGCGCATCGGTAACAGTTGTTTTTCGAGCAGCCATTAATTCATTGCCTTCTCCCTCGCAAATCAACAATCGCGCAACTGTCAGCTTTACCTCCGGTGCCTTTACCGGATCATCGTTGTCCAATCTTGTAGCTATACCTGTCGTGATTGCAGCGCCAACGATTACTAAAAGCGCAAGCTCCAACCGTGCCAGCGTCGGTGGAACGATTACTTATTCATTTCTCATCGCCAACACCGGTACAGCCGTGTTAAATACGACCTTAACGGAAACTGTACCGGCAGGCTCCACCTTTATTCCAGGGAGCGTCATTGTTGGCGGATCTTCGGTTCCGGGGGCCAACCCCAATACCGGAATTCCAGTAGGCACAGTGAATCCTGGAGCACAAATTACAGTCTCGTTTCGCACCACAGTAGACTCTCTCCCACCCGGAGGTGGATTAAACGATCAGGGACAGCTCCAGTATTCCTATCAATTGCAAGACGGGAGAACCCTGTCGGGCACACTTCTTTCAAATATCGTTTCCGTATCCATATCGCTCCCCAACGTAGCAGTAACCAAGTCTGCCGGATTTACATCCGTTAGTGTAGGCGAAACGCTAACCTACAGTGTAAATGCCGTTAATAACGGAATTGATCCCATCACCAACGCCGTGATTACCGATCCGCTCCCTAGTAGTGTGTCATTTGTACCCGGGAGCGTAACCGTTGGCGGTTCACCTGTGAGCACGGCTGACCCCAGAAGCGGTATTCCTGTCGGCAACATCAGCGCAGGCGCATCTGTTCTAGTGTCCTATGCCGTGCTGGTCAATGCCGTCCCGTCCGTACAGCCGCTGCAAAACACGGCCAGTGTCAGTTTTACCAGTGGCACCTTTACCGGAACCTCCCAGACGAATACGGTTACTGTGCCCGTTTATCAGCCGCGTATCAGCGTCGCCAAATCTGCAAGCACAACAGCAGCTACGATTGGCGACACGATTTTGTATACCTTGTCGGTCACAAATAGCGGCAACTATAATGCTTCTGTCACGCTGACTGATGCTATTCCTTCCGGGTCTACTTTTATAGAGAACAGCGTGGTAATCAATGGTGTTAGTCAGCCGGGAGCCAGTCCAGCAGCAGGTATTTTTATCGGAACCGTGTCACCGCAAAGCCCGATCACACTGACATTTCAAACTGTAGTGACCTCTCTTCCAACGCCATCTGTGCTGACAGACCAGGCCAACGCCGCCATTTCCTTTACGCTGCCTGATGGGCGAGTGCGAACAGATAGCTCATCATCCAACGTGTTATCCATTCCTGTGTCTGCGCCAAATGTGTCCATTTCAAAGACCACAGACCGTTCCACTGCCATTCCAGGTGATTCAGTGTTATACACGCTGACAGTACTCAACAACGGTATCCAGGCAGTGAACAATATGGTCGTTTCCGATCCGATCCCGCCTGGCTCCCAATTCACTGCGGGCAGCGTAACACTGAATGGCATCGCAGTGGCTAACGGAGATCCGGCATTAGGTATCCCGGTTGGAAGCATTGCCCCAGGAGGAGGGGCGACGATCACGTTCAGGGTCACGGTATCCTCTCCATTGCCGAGCCCACCGCAGCTCACCAATCAAGCGCGTGTTAGCTATACCAGCGGCGCTTTTTCAGGTGTTTCAGTATCTAATCCGGTGACAGTAGCCGTCAATGCTCCAGTGCTAACTGTAAGTAAAATTGCTGACCCCCTACAGGCAACGGTTGGCGATATCGTTACGTATTCTGTGGCAGTGACCAACAATGGAAACATTGCTGCTGCTGCCACATTAACAGACAATATCCCCACAGGCTCGGCACTGGTGCCGAACAGTGTGGTCGTTAACGGTACTCCTGCTCCGGGTGCCAGTCCCGCAACAGGTCTGTCTATTGGCTCCATTGCACCAGGAGCCACAACTCAAACAACTTTTCAGGTGGTGATTACTTCCGTGCCTTTACCTCCCCAACTCACCGACCAGGCGAATATCAGCTTTTCCTTTCAACCGCCCGATGGCCGGATTGTTAACGGCAATGTTTCGTCCAATATCGTCACAATTCCTGTTTCATCGCCCAATGTGCAGGTCAGTAAAAGCACCTCGGCAACTGATGCCGTTCCTGGTGATACGATAACCTATACTATTACAGCTACCAATAGTGGGATCGCAATCGTAACAGATGTCCGCGTGACCGATACCATTCCGACAGGCTCCTCTTTTGTTCCTGGCTCCGTTATCGTAAATGGAACAACGCTGCCGTCAGCCAGCCCCGTGACCGGGATTCCAATCGGTTCTATCGCTGCTGGGGCGTCAGCAACGGTCACCTTTTCCGTATCTGTTAACAGTCTACCTGATCCACCCCAACTGAGTGACCAGGCAACGGTTTCTTTTACCAGTGGCACACTGAATTTCACATCACTCTCCAACACCGTTGTCGTTCCCGTTTACCAACCTATTATCAATCTCGTTAAAACTGCTAATATGAGTCAAGCAACCGTAGGCGATACCGTAGTCTATACACTGACCGCCCAAAATACAGGTAATTTAGCAGCAACAGCTACCTTTACCGATGCCATTCCATCAGGCTCCTCCTTTATACCCAACAGCGTCACCGTAAATGGTTTACCTGTTGCTGGGGCTAACCCCCAAACGGGTGTGGTGGTCGGAAATATTGCAGCAGGAGCCTCTGTCGCTCTAACCTTTCAAGTGGTCATTAATGCTGTCCCTACAGGCTTGGGGCTGTTAAATCAAGGTTCAGCCACATTCACTTTCCAGCCTCCAGACGGTCGAACATTAAACGGAAGCGTCCAATCCACTCCGGTGTTTATTCCTGTATCCAATCCAGATGTCACCGTGACCAAAACAGTCAATCAGACATCTGTAGCCTTTGGAGATACAATTACGTACACCATTACCGCAGCAAACAATGGCATTACACCGGTGACAGGAACGGTCTTTATCGACCCGATTGCTGACGGTACTACTTTTGTACCTAACTCCGTACAAGTCAACGGTGTCACTATACCGGGAGCCAACATTGCCACAGGCGTGTCCGTGGGCACTGTCCCTTCTGCCAGCTCGGCAACGGTCACTTTCCAGGCCACAGTAACCTCCTTGCCAGCATCAGGTTTGTCAACGGATCAGGCAACGGTCTCCTTTAATTCGGGGGCTTTCGCAGGCCAATCCGTCTCGAATCAAGTCAGCCTGCCTGTATTTCAGCCGATTTTGAATGTGACCAATACTCTGAGCGCAGATCGTGCAACCGTAGGGAATACGCTTGGTTTTGTCATCACTGTCACGAATACAGGCAATGCGCCCGCAGAGACAGTCGTGCTTGATCTGTTATCCAGCTCGCTTAGCCTGAATCAAAATAGCGTGTTGGTCAACGGTGCGCCTATTCCCGGGGCAGACCCGATTACAGGTATTAATATCGGCTCGGTCGCCCCAGGTGCGACGGTAACCGTCTCATTTAGCGCCGTGGTCATATCGGTACCACCTGGCTCTATACTAACCAACCAAGCCACTGTGAACTACACGTTCCAACTGCCGGATGGACGAACATTGACCGGCAGCGGTGCAGCCTTGCCCGTATCCATTCCGATCTCATCACCGAATGTTACAGTCACGAAGGCTGCTGATGTGGCAGTCGCTGTCGTAGGTGATTCGGTTCCCTACGTCATAACTGCGTTCAATAACGGACTCGATCCTGTTACTGGCGTAATCGTCACAGACACCATTCCTTTCGGAACCGTCTTTGTACCAGGCAGCGTTACAATCAATGGTACTCCTGCTGTTACGGCCAACCCGCAAAATGGCATTCCTGTCGGGACGCTTGGAGCCGGTGGCGGAGCCACTATTCGCTTCTTGCTTAACGTACAATCGCTGCCGTCACCAGCGTCCATTACCAATGAAGCGACCGTCAGCTTTACTTCAGGTGCATTTAATGGATTTTCTGTATCCAATCCCGTTACCATCCCTGTGTACCAACCCATCGTCACTGTATCAAAAAGTGCAGGAACGGGAAGAGCTACGGTTGGAGATACTGTGACCTACACATTCTCTGTTACTAACTCTGGGAACATTGGCGCCGATACCGTCCTTACTGATCCGATTCCAGCCGGGGCTGCCTTTATCCCTAATAGTGTAGTGATCAACGGCACGGCCGCACCTGGCTCAGATCCAACCGTCGGGATTCCCTTAGGTATTATAGGCGCCGCTACGACCGTCGCACTGACCTTCCAGGCAGTTATTACCTCACTGCCCGCGTCGGGTACACTGGTCAATCAGGCGACCGCTGCTTTCAGCTATCAGCCACCAGATGGCCGTGTCCTGACCGGAAGTGCAGTATCTCCGGCCGTGACCGTCTCCGTCTCTTCGCCGGATGTGGACGTTATCAAGACAGCCTCTGCCACAGTTGCCGTAGTCGGAGATACCATTACTTATACCGTGGTCGCTACGAATAACGGAATCAGCCCAGTCGTGAATGCTGTCGTATCTGATCCACTGCCGCCAGGCACCAGCTTTGTCCCCGGCAGTGTGACCGTGAATAGCACATCTGTGCCTGCTGCGTCACCAATCTCAGGTATCCCTGTAGGCACCATTGCAGTAGGTGGCTCAGCAGCCGTTACATTCCAGGTCTCCGTTGCCAGTCTGCCTCAGCAGCCGCAAATAACCAACCAAGCGACTGTCAGCTTTACTTCAGGCGCGTTGACCTCGTCTTCGCAATCCGATCCGGTGACCTTGCCCGTTTATCAGCCGATCATCGGCCTGACCAAAACCGCTAATACCATCAACACACAGATCGGATCGACATTGGTCTACACCTTGACGTTAACCAATACTGGAAATATCGCCGTTTTACCTGTTCTGTCGGATAACATTCCTGTAGGTTCTGAACTATTACCTAACAGCGTAGTCGTTAACGGCATCCTGGTGCCAGGAGCTTCGCCAGTTACAGGCATAACACTCGGATCACTGGCCCCTTCAGGCAGTATCACAGTAAGTTTCCAAACCATCGTCTCGTCTCTGCCAACTCCGCCTATACTGACCGACCAAGGGCAAGTGAACTTTACGTACTCACCACCGGATGGTAGAGTGCTGAGCGGTACTGTCACATCCAATACAGTTAATGTCGCTGTGTCTGCACCTAATATTCAGGTGACTAAAACATCCAGTCTGGCAGCCGCTGTAGTTGGAGATACGATCAGATATACACTGAGTATTACGAATAGCGGTGTGGATTCCGTCACAGATACCGTTGTAACCGATACAATCCCAGCAGGTACTTCATTCGTTCCGGGTAGTGTCCTTATCGACGGGGTACCTTTCCCTAACGCCTCGCCCATTGCTGGAATTGTCATTGGAAACGTCGCACCTGGAAATACATTTATCGTGAGTTTCCAAACTTCTGTCCAAAGCTTGCCGCAACCACCACTGCTCACCGATATTGCATCCGTCACATTTACCAGCGGAACGTTCACCGGCACTGCCTTTTCCGATCCACTCATCGTCCCTGTGTTCCAGCCGTTAATTACACTTACTAAAGCATCGAGCACTGTTAACGCCTCCGTCGGCGATACACTAACCTATACGATTACAGCTGTGAATAACGGTAATATTGCAGCTGCCCTTACGATCAGTGATAATATCCCTGCCGGATCATCATTCCTTGCCAACAGTGTCAGTATCGCTGGCAGTCCACAACCTGGTGTGTCCATCGAAACGGGCGTCCCGGTTGGATCTGTGCTGCCGGGCGGAACGGTATCCGTAACTTTCCAAACCGTTATCAATGCTCTGCCTAATCCACAGGTACTGGTCGATCAAGCATCAGGCTCATTCACTTTCCAACCGCCGGATGGCAGAACCGTATCAGGATCAGTTGTATCCAACACAGTTAGTATCTCTGTATCTTCGCCAGATGTGAGCATTGTCAAAGGAACAGCAGCTACAGACGCCATTGTCGGCGATATCATCACCTATACCTTGGCTGTCTCCAACAATGGAATCAGTACCGCCAATAATATAGTGGTTTCAGATGTCATTGCAGCGGGAAGCTCCTTTGTGAATGGCAGTGTTACTGTAAACGGAACCTCCTTCCCTGATGGAAATCCGGGATTCGGTATTGCCATCGGTACACTCACTCCTGGAGCCGTTACTACCGTTACATTCCAGGTTCGAGTTGATTTCTTACCCGCACCTGCACAATTAACCAATCAGGCATCAGTTAGCTTTACCAGCGGGGCATTAACTGGCAGCTCAACATCTAATGTGGTAACTATTCCAGTCTTCCAGCCGATCCTGACAGCAGTCAAAACAAGCAGTACCAACAATGCCACCATAGGGGACATCATCACCTACACGATTGTCGTATCCAACACCGGAAACATTGCTGCCTCGACTACGGTAAGCGACAATATTCCAGACGGCTCCGTATTTCTTCCAAATACAGTGACGATTAACGGCATCGCTGCTCCTGGTGCAAGCCCAGTTTCCGGCATCCCGACTCCAGCTATAGCACCAGGACAATCGGCAACCGTTACTTTCCAAGTGCTGGTATCCTCCATCCCTACAGCTGTACTACTGGTAGATCAGGCTGAGGTAGGCTATCGCTTTAATGCTCCAGATGGCCGAGAGGCTGGCGGATTCCATTTATCCAACATCGTTGAGGTTGCCGTGTCACCGCTAGATATCACCTTAAGTAAAAGCGTAAGCTCACCTTTCGCCACTACTGGCGATACCCTGACGTATGAACTCGTGATTCATAACGAGGATGCGGACACCGTGCAAAATGCCCGTTTGCTGGATACATTGCCAAAGGATATCGAGTTTATTACAGACTCAGTTCAGATTAACGGGTCTACCGTGGCTGGAATTGATCCTAGTGATGGCATACCGTTGCCTTCATTAGAAGCGAATACCAAGACCCTTATATCCTTTGAAGTCCGTATCGCAGCTACCGAACAGCCGGGACCGCGTACCAACCAGGCCCGCTTGTTGCTCACAAATGGTGAAGAATCGAGTGCCATTTTGTCCAATCCTGTGACGGTTGCTATACTCCAGCCTGTAGTGAACCTTACGAAATTAACCAATACAGAGATCGCACATCCGGGTCAAAGCGTCACCTATTCCATCATCGCGGAAAACACCGGAAATATTGGGGCCTTCGGCTTGTTGGCTGACTTATTGCCACCTGATCTCTCCTTTGTTCCCGGCTCTGTTTCGGTTAATGGAATTGCTCAATATGGTGCCAGTCCAGAACAAGGTATTACGCTAGGCGCTATTGCACCAGGAGAAAAAACGACTACTGTCTTCTCCGCACTTGTCGTTCGTGTCCCTGAGTCGGGCTTACTAGAGAATCAAGCTTCGCTGACTTACTCCTACCAGCTGCCGGATGGGCGAAGCCTAGATCAGCAAACCACTTCGCCTTCCGTCTCGGTTAAAGTAGCCGCTGCCGATCAAGGAGCCTTGTCAGCTGTGCTGCACACGACGGTATCTACTGTCGCATTGGGCGATGCTGTGCCTTATCAGCTGACCCTTGTTAATGATGGAGGCTCCGTCGTTACCGACATCGTGTTAGCCGATTACGTACCAAGTGGCACCATCATAAATCCGGACAGCTTGAAAATTAACGGTTCTCCATCTGCCTCTAGCAAGCCGGGTGAACCACTCTTTATCGGCAGCTTACAGGCGGGACAGACAATTAACGTATCCTTCACCGTAAATGTTCAATCTCTGCCGGTCGGAGGACGTCTAAATAATAATGTGCGACTTCAGTATGCTGATAGTGGCGGTGCGAGCGAGGTCACCAGCAATACCGTGACTGTAGCTGTTTTTGATCCGCAGCTTGCCGCAAACATCTCCACAGAAAATAAGGAAGCCCTAGCAGGAGAAACCCTGACCTACACGGTACTACTCCATAACTTTGGCAACATTACTTCAGAAGTTATTCTGCAGAATTTTATTCCTGCCGGAACCCTATACATTCCTGGCAGCATCCAGCTGGACGGCCAATCGTTGGCTGAAGCCGATCCTGCTGTTGGAGTTAGTCTAGGGTCTGTGGAACCTGGACAGTCATTGACCCTGACTTATCAGGTAACCGTATCCGAGGCACCTCCATCTGGCTACATCGTAAATCAAGCTGCCTTTACCTACTCATTTACATTGCCTGGAGGAAGAATCGTACCGGGCACATTGACTACAAATACCGTGACGATCCCAGTGGTATTCCCACTGCTCGAATTAGTGAAACAGGTGAACACCCATGACGCCTCTGTAGGAGACACACTGACCTTCACCATTCAGATCACAAATAAAGGGGGAATCTCGGCGCAGTATCCGTTGTTCACGGACCCGTTGCCGCATGGACTTGTTTATGTACCCAACAGCCTAACTGTCCAAGAGAAAGCACAGCCAGGCGCAAATCCTGGCACTGGTATTACGCTCCCGGATATTGCACCAGGAGAGACGCTCACCCTTACGCTCCAGGCACAAATCCGTGAAGCACCTGCAGATGGAACATTCAGCAACCAGGCCACCATCGAATATACCTCGCGTCGTAGTGGTGGAGAGACCCTGCAGGAAACCGCTCAAACCAACACTGTAGGCGTGGCCGTCATTGCAGCCATTCCTAAACTTACACTTAGCTCCAGCGCTCTGCGTGTCGGGCAAGAAGATACCCTGTCCTTCACCGCCCAGGTGGAAAACATCGGCAACACTCCGCTGGAGGAGCTATTGCTCACTGCACCGTTTTCAGCCGAAGATTTCCTTGTACTGAGAACCGTCACCGTGAACTCTGTGCCAATTCCGCATCCTAATCTGCTCCAAGGTATTCCTTTAGGCCAGCTTGATCCTGACCATAAAGCCGTCATCGTCTTCTCCTTCGATATCGAATCTGCGCTCCGTGCGTATCTGATCGCTCAGGCCATCCTGCGCTATCAATTCCGTTATCCAGACGGCCGCATAGAGAAACAATCTGCCTCCTCCAATACCATTTTTGTGGAAATGGCTGACTTTGACGGTTCTCTAGAGTAAAGGTTCTGTTATGTTGAGCCCCTTACCACCTTGTAAGGGGCTCTTTTATGTATGTAGAAAACATAAAAAAGCCCTGGAATATATTCCAGGGCAGTTGCTAGCGCGTTATCCATTGCTAACCATCTTACCAATTATGTAGGTCGGCTATGCCGGGGATGATTATAATTTGGTTACGTTAGCGGCTTGTGGTCCACGTGCGCCTTCGACGATGTCGAACTCCACGTCTTGTCCTTCTTCAAGTGTTTTGAAGCCTTCTGTTTGAATTGCGGAAAAATGTACAAATACGTCGCCGCCGTCAGCCGTTTCGATGAAACCATAACCTTTTTCTGCGTTAAACCATTTTACTTTACCTTGCATGCACTAACATTCCCTTCGTCATCAAATGAAGTGAAGCTCTCGCCCACATTTTTGACTATACCACCCAAAGTTATCCATTGTCAATTGGAATTGATAATGTTTTCATGTATAGTTATTCCATATATAATACAATGGGTAAATAGTCAACAACTTTGTTCCTTGTTCATTAGAACTTGAACCAAAGCAGACTTCCTAATCATGTTTTAAACTACATTTTAGAGTCTGAAACGATAAATTGATAGACTTTTTTTTGCTTTTGAGGGTTCTTTTCTTTATTTAGAAACTATTTAAATGTTCAAGAAGCTCTCGTCCACGCAATAAAGCATGTTAGACGAGAGCTTCTTGAATTTATTTCATACGATCCATTAGAACGCTATCAGGTGTATAGTTAGATTCTTTGGACAAGCTAATTTTGCGCTTCCTGTTTTAGCGTTTAAATGTATTGTTTTGCAATTCACACTAAACAACAAATCTATTATTTTGAATCAGTAATTTCGCTTCACTGTTCATACCTACCTATGTTGTATGTCTTTCAATAAATACCGAAATATCATCATTTAACAGAAGATCCCAATTAGCTTTAATTTTATAAATGGGCCACTCCCACCATGCGATTTTCACCAACTGCTCGATTTCCTCTGGTTTGAATCTATATCGAATTATTCGCGCAGGATTTCCTCCTACAATACTATACGGGGGGACATCCTTAGTAACTATACTTCCAGCACCAATGACAGCACCCACACCAATAGTAACACCTGACAGAATCATCACATTATTCCCGATCCACACATCATCTCCAATGGTGACATTACCTTTAGTTGCAGGGTGCCCTAGTTTATACTGAGCTTCCGTAAATATATCACTAAATGGATAAGTAGTTAACCAATCCACCCTATGCTCTCCCCCAAGCATGATAGTAACATTATCAGCAATAGAGCAGAACTTACCTATTTTAAGACTTTCACTTATTGTATGACAGTAAATACTTGGATTTCCGTAGGTCCAATCTCCTATTTCAAAATTAGCATATATAGGGTTTTGATTTGTAAATACTATACCGTTTTTAATTTGTTTCCAATTCAATGCGCTATCTCCCCATTCTTATTCAAGTACCCTTTAAACTTTTAATTCATATAATCTGATTAAAGAAGGTTCATAGTTATAGACCACTGCTGCTTGGTAATGCTCAATAGCTCTCTGAATGTTACCTGTTAATTCATAAAAAACCCCTAGATTATGATGAGCTGCGAAGCTTCCAGTCCCTCTTACATTTCCTTCTTCGCCCGTATCACCTACATCTAGTGCCTTTTTATATAATTGTTCAATATTAGGAAGAATACTCTGGTAATTTTGAGGATCGCTAATCATTAATTCCAAAAAAAATAGGGCGGAGACAAAATAGAAATCAGAAGAATGCCCCATAAATTTTTCCTCATGATCAAAGACTGCTAAACCTTCCTTAAGGTTCCCAGAAGAGATAATAGCATACATATAGTTGACTATAATACTAGTCGAAATAGTCTCTTTATGATCCATTAACTTATATGCCTTCTTGAGATTATTGAATTCTTTCTCAGCATCTCCCAAGCCACGATATTCTTTAGCAATTTGATAATAGTAATAAGAAGTATCAGGATGCTCTTCAATTGCTTTTTGCAATAATGGAATATTTCTATCATGTTTCTGAGTTTCCATATATCCATCATGCATAATCTCTACATTTAATTTTACTCTGGGTAAATCGGACTGGATTTGTTCGTGAACATTCCCAACATACCGACAATACGATGGAATTATCCTAGAAATATAACAATGTTCATAATTTAGCCCGTCTTCAGAAATAAACTTGCTTGTGTGTTTAACCCTTCCAATTTGGGGGCCATCCGCTATAAAAGCGTTAATAATATCCTTACATTCATTGATGATGAACTCATCTGCATCCAAAATCATACACCAGTCTGTTGTAGACTGTTCTAATGCAAAATTGCGAGCATCCGCAAAATTATGATTCCATTGATAATCAAATATTTTCGCTTTATAATCAGCTGCAATAAGTTTGGTACGATCCGTTGAGCCAGTATCTACAATTACTATTTCATCGACATTTTCTACTGCGCTATCCAAACAACGCTTGAGTACTGCTTCCTCATTTTTCACAATCATAACTAGAGAGATTGTAGGTTTCATAAAATTATCCTTATGCCAGTTTTAGCTAAACTAATACTTCCATGAGTTTCTGATACCAGTTAAAATCAAGGCTCTTAAGTCTGAGCATGTACTCTTCAGATAATTCTTCTTCTCCTATATGATGAAGGAAATAAGCAATATTATATATAACCTCTAAATGAGTCTCATCAAGCGACAGTGCTTCATCAAATAAAGGAAGGACTTTTGCAATTTCCCCCTGCTCAAAGTGAATGACTCCGATCGTATTCAGAACCTCTACTTTATCCGCTACACAAGATAGGAACTTGACATTTCTTAATATTTCATCATTAGTCTGGGAAGAAGTAACTTCAAATATTTCTTGCTTATTAATATGACCATTCTTGATATCATTCATAATATCCAGAAGCTGATTGTTACAAGCAGAAATAATATATTGGTAAACTTCAAATTGATTTAAGATTTCATTTGGGACAACTTTAGATAGTCTTTCAAGTCCTTTGACTGCAGTACTATCTCTTGGCAAATTAACTCCCATGAAATCCAGGTTAACAAACCCACTATTAATAAACATTTCTTGTATAGATGCTAATGTAAAAAACCTCACATGTGTACGGTCTAGAATCCCTGCATCAGCATACTTCCATTTTCCATCCAACAGTTCATTAATAACGCTATAGTGCATTATGTTAGGTATACTTGCTAATATTTTTCCGTCAGGTTTCAGAAATTGACGCATATTTCCAAGTGTCTTCCAAGGATCATATAGATGTTCCAACACATCCCCAAAAATGATGTAATCAAAACTTTTTGGTGGGTATGGTAGATCTCCGTTCTCTACATTGTGTGGAATGACATCAGCAACTAGAGAAGCTATACTAGCTGAATTTTCGTTTAGCTCTATGCCATAGAGTAGGCTATTTTTGAATTTATTCTTAATTCCGAGCAGAGTTCCTCCACAGGCACATCCAACCTCAAGTACAGTTATTTGAGAAGACGCATCAGCCTCAATAAGATTAATAAGGATATCTCGCTTATGTTGCGAATAAATAGGGTCAAACCCCCATTTTTCTTCAAATTTTTTTGCGTTTTTTTCTAAAAGAGAATTAAAATAGGACTTATCCTCTTTAAATGAAGTGCTGCCATAATGATGGATAAATGTATCCTTGCATAGCAATAACTTATAACCATTTTTTCGCATGCGAATGGAATAATCGTCATCTTCATAATTCCCTGGCGAAAACCTTTCATCAAGCAAACCTATTTGCTCAATGACGCTTTTTTTGATAAGCATGCAAAAGCCAACTAATTTCAAGCGTTCTTCCCAAGATAACGGATTAGAGATATTGTAATCTTTAGCAAATGAATGCATGTCATCGATATTTCCATATGGAACATCAATTTCTTGAAAATAGGAAGAATTGTTTGTAACACATCCAACTGCCCCAATCTCATCCGAGCTATATAATGCTTTTAGAAGATTTGAGAGCCAGTGCTGAGTCACGATTGTATCGTTATTGAGAAGAAGGATTTCAGTACCAGTAGCGACCTCTATTCCTTGATTGCATCCTTCCGGAAACCCACGGTTTTCCTTATTTAAGATCGTTACAACATCTGTTTGCTGTGCTAACCATTCGGCTGTATCATCCTGAGAAGCATTATCAACTACAATGATTTCATATGCATTCTCATGGGTGTATTTCCGTATACTTTCGATACATTGTTTTGTGTACTCTAACTTGTTATATGTTAAAATGATTATGCTGGTTTTCATAGTTTACTCCAATACTATTTTTTAGTTATTGCACATCTCCATAAGGAAGGATATATCAGAGACGTAAGGGTAATTATCAACTAGTTTATTAAAGTAAGACTTCTTCCCCTCTGGTTCCGATATACAAATAATTGGATAATACAAATGTTTTTTTTCTGGTGATAGCTTTAAACTCTCAGCAAAAAATTCTAAAGCATCTTCCCTGTAACCTTGTGCCTCATGATAAAAAGCAAGATTTTCATAACTTCTATCATCTAGTTGTTGACGTGACAATAACAAAGAATAGTAATTCATTGCGTCTTGCATTTGGTTTACGCTAAAGAAATAGTTTCCAACGTCATTAATCAGCTTGGGATGATTCGTATAATTTATTAAATTATCAAACTCCTCATAATAGCCAAGCAAAAATAAGTCTTTAGCTAATAAAAACAACTCAGTCGAATAGTTTTCAGCAACATCATCACTTACTATTTCTTTTTTTTCCATGAAGTTGTACAATGCATTTAACAACTCATTTTCACCGCTGCAATCAGATGATTTGAAAAACTCCAACTTGTCTTTTTGTTTAAAAATCATACAACCAATGATTAACTGACGTTGTAAAAATGAATCTTTTTTTATCTCTGAGGATAAATTTCGAACAGATTCCGCCCACAATTTCTTATTTTTATTTATCAGAGCATACCTAAGCTGATCTCGATCTGTTAATGTTACTTCATCACTGAGTAGGTCATAATAATGGTTCACCATACGATGATTTCCTAAAGCAAGGAACACTTTAAAAAGAATAAGACAATGTGACATTTCCTGAGTGTCATAATTAGCATCTAAAAACCTTTTTATAGATTGTTCATTGTCGTTTAGGCTTAACCATTCAAGCAAGCTAAATAGTACATTCACGTTCTTTTTATCCCTAAGAAGCTTTTTTCCAAGCCAATATACAGCCTCTTCATTACGACATAACCGAAAACTTAATTTTATTAATTGATTTACTGGAACATCATACCCGTAAGAAGGGTTTACAAGCCAAGCAGTTGCCTCGAACCGAGCCTTATAATCAGCTTTTTCAATAGCCTTTTTATAACACTCAATCGCTTTTTCATAAAGACCAAAGGATTCGTAATGTGCTCCTTTTATAGTAAAGTACTCTGGGTAAGATCTAAAATTAGATAGTTTTTCTTCCGTCAAAAACCAAGAGTCTTTTAGTTTGTCATTTTCGATATATAGGGAGATAAGCGCCATTAAGCAATATGGGTACCAAGCACTTGTTTCATCTGCCTCTTCAAAAGACTTTTCGTAGGCCAGCATTGCATTTACACTATCATCTGCAAATCTGTATTGATTTCCAAGAGTAAACCAGTCATAGGCACTCATGGCTTTTTGGCGTTGCATTTCCTCAAAAATCTTCATATTTCGGGTATGCTTATCTTTCTTTACTACAGTTTGCTCCTGATAACCTGTATGGTATATACAAAGATCTGTCATTTGTGTATATACTTTTGCATCTTCCTCTCCGATGCACAATTGTTCGTGTATTGGACGATAAAACTGTATCCCCATAAAGTTAGGGAACAATCGCGTCACAGGAGCAGTAGATACTTGTTCCATACTTTCAGAAGATCCTGAGTAATTTACTACAGTAATCGTATACCCTACATTAGACTTAGGAGTTTGTTGGGCTATAAAATCCAACCACTTGGATTCATCATCAGCAGATAGATATTCATCTGCATCCAGCACTAAAACCCACTTGCCAGTAGCAAAACGAATGGATTCATTACGAGCGGCTGCAAAATCATTACACCATTCGTAATCAAAAATAAGATCTGTATATTCACGAGCTATCTCTTTAGTCCGATCCGACGAGCCTGTGTCTACAATTATGATCTCCTCAGCGATATTTCGCACACTATCAAGGCACCGCGAAAGCAATGCCTCCTCATCCTTTACAATCATACACACACTAAGCCGCTTCATCTTTACCAACCCTATTCTGATCCTATAATTAATTCCTCTTGTCAAAAAACAAACTGTCTGGTGTATATTTGGCATTGTATGCTGCCTGTTGATCTTGAATTGTCCCTTTTTTTGCAAGCCATTCACTAGCTTCTACTTTAAAACTCTCCATCTTGGAAAGAATAGCTTCGTCGAAAACAGTAAGTTGCTGTATTCGTTTTTTATCTGTCTCAGTAAGTTTTTGTTGATTAGAAATGATTTTAAGGGAAATTTTTTCTCTTTGATCTGCATACTGGCTTAATTCCATGTAACTGACTCGGTGAATTCGCTCAATCAGCTCTATTGTGGCCCTTTCCAGTTGGGTTACATATTCCTGAACAGCACTCATTCAATCGACTCTACATTATGATTTAGTGATTTTATAGCTGTATCCCAAGCGCCTCTTAATTCTGTTAAATGGGAAATGACTTCTTCCGCAGGTATCACATTCTTTTTCAAGTTAGCATTGATGAGCTGGTGAAGCATGTACTCGTACACTTGGTAAAGAGTGGCGGAAATCGGATAATCATGATTTAAAGCAGCAATAAGTTCATTGATAACGGCCTGTGCTTTACACAAGTTCGTATTGGCTTTTTCATGATCCGTTTCCTCTATTCCTTTAATTCCCATTCGTATAAAGCGAATCGCTCCATCATACAGCATTAGCAACAGTTGGCCCGGTGAAGCTGTTTGCAATTGCGCTTGTTGATACTTTTGGTAGGGTGAATTAATCAATTCTAGATCTCTCCCTTGGAAAATTTGGTGTTAACTAAACATACTTGAAAGACTGGATGACGTGCTGTTGTATTTGTTCATAGCCGTTTCCATAGCAGTGAATTGCTGATAATAACGTGTTTCTATCATTGTAAGCCTATCTTGTAAAGCATCAATCCGCTTATCATAATCTGATAACTGGTCGCCTATTTGACTCTTTGGCTGGAAAGCTGCTGTTAAATCAGAACTGACTTTAGAGGTTCCAGCCTTATCCGCCAAACTTTGAAGAGCACCTTGATTAGTCTTCTTCAGCCGGCTGAATATACCATCCGAACCAGTATAGTTTGTTGAAGAAGAAGTATCCGTCTGGCCAAACAAAGCAGTTACGTTTTCAGGAGTGGTTTCCAAAGCCGCACGTAACTTCTTCTCGTCTACGTATAGTTTCCCTTTTTCACTATAGGTACCGGTTGTAATTCCGATCTGAGTCAAATTTATTTTCTCGCCACTCGGTAGAACTACATCTGTAATAATCGCTGATCTCATATCACTAAGTGTTTTGTCTACAATAGAATCATTTTTGAGCATACCACTCTTGGCTTTGCTTTCCCAGAGTGTAATCTCGTCTTCCTTCATGTCCTTTCTCTGGTCACTGGTCAACGGTAAATATTTACGATAACGTTCTTCACTTGTTTTTTGGTTTAATGTCGAAAGTGTATCATTATACGCCTCAACAAAAGATTTTATAGTGTTAACCATTGCGTCAACATCCTGTGAAACTTCAATTTGTGTTGACTGTCCTGTCGGTGTAGTTCCATTTAAACTGATTTCGACACCATTAACTGTGAAACGATTTGAAGTCTGTTCTGTTGTTAGACCATTAATTTCAACAATTGCATTTTTTCCTTTTACGACATTAGCTGTTTTGAGTCCGAAGCTTTGTTCAAGGAGTTCTCCACTTAATGTAATATCATTATTTCCTGTATTCTTATTAGTCAAAGAAATTTTACCAGATGAGGCATCATATACAGCGGTCACACCAGCTTTTGTGCTCCCGTTAATTTTGGAAATCAATGAATCGATTGTATCGTCTGAAGTGAAATTTATAGTATCGGATCCGACAGTAATACTATTCTCATTACCCGTGTATATATCTGACAGCTTTGTAGTACCAGGAGAGGCAACTACTGTTCCTCCAGAAGATACAACATTAGAAGCAGTCGCCAGATTAGTAACCTTGACATTTAATACAGAGTTCACAGATGCTCCAGTTGCTGTGGCAGTGAGCACATTAGAAGCTCCAGTAACGGTTGCTTTTTTTGAATCGATAGCGCTACTAAAACTAAAATTTGTTAATTTTTCATTAAAAGTGACTAATTTCGTACTTACTTGGCGGTATCCATCACGCTTCCATTCTGTCAGTTGCTTTTGCTGGTTCAGTTTGTTTAATGGAATACTTTCAGCAGTCATTAACTTTTTGACCATTGAATCAATATCCATTCCTGATGCCAAACCACTAATTCTCATTGTCATAACTAATCCTCCTGAATGTTAAGCTTTTTTATCAATAATAAGCCCGTTCATTTCCATTAAATTTGCCGCTACATCAAGAAGCTTTTCTCGGGGGACTTCCCGAATTAAATCACCTGTCTGTTTATCAAAGACCTTGATCATTATTGCGTGGGTCTCCTTGTGAATGGAAATCTCAAACTTTTTTTCCGGCCCCTGCACAGCTCTAATTACCTTTTCTAATTGCTGAATTGCTTTTTCTTCTTCACTAGACAATCTCTCGACCGATTGATTAACATTTTGCTGATTTATAGCTATAATTGATGGTTCATCTGCGACACCCTTAGGTGAGATAGATATCGCCTGTCCTGGTATTGGGCCAAGACCAGAAATACTATTATCCACAACTTACCCCCCTTATCGTGCTGAAGCATCATCAAGAACGTTTTTAGTTTTAATACTCTTTATATCGGAAAATAAGTGCTAATTATGAAGGGAATAACAAAAAAGAGACCTTGAAAATCAAGGTCTCTTCTAAGGAAAAAGTATAGATTAACGAAGTACAGACAAAATACCTTGTGGAGCAGAGTTTGCTTGTGCCAGCATGGATTGGGAAGCTTGCAGCAAGATGTTGTTTTTGGACAAGGAAACCATTTCTTTAGCCATATCTGTATCACGGATACGGGATTCAGCAGCAGTCAGGTTTTCTACTGTAGTACCAATGTTGTTGGAAGTGTACTCCAGACGGTTTTGCACAGCACCCAGTTTAGCACGTTCTGTGGAAACGGCTTTGATCGAATCCTCCACTTCAGACAGTGTTGTTGTAGAATCCAAACCACTGAAAGATGTAGTTGTAATAGAAGCAATAACAATAGTACTGGAAGCTTTATCATTAACTGTAATGCTTGCACCAGCGGTAATCGTGATACCATTGAAGGTAGTTTTAGTCATGATTTCGTCAATTTGGGCACCCAATTGATCCAACTCTTGACCGATATTATCTTTATCGTTAGTACTGTAAGTTCCGCTCGCTTTTTGAACGTTCAATTCTTTCATACGAGTCAGCATGGAGGATACTTCATTCATTGCGCCCTCAGCAGTTTGTACGAAAGAGATGCCGTCTTGAGCATTACGTTGAGCTTGCTCCAGACCACGGATTTGACCACGCATGGATTCGGAGATGGACAAGCCAGCAGCGTCATCAGCAGCACGGTTGATGCGCAGACCGGAAGACAGTTTCTCCATATTTTTACTTGCTGCATTTGTGTTCAGACCCATGTTGCGGTGTGTATTCAATGCCGGAATATTGTGGTTGATAATCATTGTAAATTTCCTCCCTGAAATGGTTTAATGCCCACATCCTTGTGGTATGAACGTCTTCACAGGTCGGCCGCCCTGAAGAATTACCGTTCTACAATATATATCGACCTCTCGCACAAAATTGTTTATAGCATTTCAAAATTTTATTCAGTAATCTTCCAATATTAATTGGACATATTCATTTTTTCACTAATTTTTGCTTCTCTCTCCCATTTCTAACATGGCATTCTTAAGAGCTTCAAGGTCCATAACTGCGTTTTGATTGTTATCCTGAATTGCATCAAAAATTTCTTTGCGATATATATCTATATCTTTTGGTGCTGATATACCTAACTTTACGTTATCACCTTCAACAGATAATACAGTTATAACAATGTCATTATGGATTACAACGGACTCACCTTTTTTACGGGATAAAACAAGCACTAAGATTCACCACCCTGCTCTTCATGTGTTGGCTTCGGCCACAATGCATCTCTTGTAGTATAATCAGTATGTTGTAAAACAATTTGTTTGCCAATAGACTTCTCTACATTGAAAATTAAAGGTGCAAGCAAGTTGACTGTTACTTTTTCCCTATTACTATGCCAAGTCACAATACAGCGAACTTCAATCTGCTCTCGATCTGTCACACCGATATCTGCAAGTGTATCATTGGATAGTTCAAACTCATAATCAGATACAAAATCAAATGGATTGATTGTAATAAACGTGACTGTCGCCTCTTCTACGGCGCTCAAAATACTGAATAATTCATTATGCTCTTGTAGCTTATATTCATGTAAATGCTCAAAACCGGGTAATCCCTTCGGAAAAACAAAAACCGCTTCTTCATCACGACATCTTATTCCATTCAATTTCCGGGTCATTTCTTATCCTCCTTAAAAATCAACAAAAGAGCTACGGATTTCCATCCATAGCTCTACAGTACTAATGTCAAAGATTCTAAAGGCTAACGCATAAAATCCATTAAAGAAGGTTGCACGATCTGAGCAGATGATTTCAAGGCTGCCTCATAAATAGTTTGGGCCGAGGTTGCCTGAATCATCAAACTTGCAATATCAGCATCCTCAGTTTTAGATTGCAAGGTTGTTAAATTCAGATTTCTATCATCCAAACGAGATTGCACAAGTTGTACACGGTTTGTCCGTGCACCAACCTCAGACAAACTAGCCTGCATTTTTGTAAAACGCGATTCAATATTAGCAGACTGGACACTAATAGCGCTATAGTTACCAGTTGTTAAAGCGGCGCTCAAGTTGTCCATAACTTTAAAAACATTATCCGCATCCGTTGAAGCTCCAAAAAATTCACTCCCAGGTGTATTTACCTGAAATGTGGATTGATCCCCTATTGCATAATTTACAGCACCTTGATCTGTATCAATTTGGTCATAACTAGTCGTGGTACTGGTGAGTTCATAGGGGGCCTGATCATATTTTTGGCCATTAAAAATATACTTACCACGGATTTGGCTGTTTCCAATATTGGTCATTTGTTCCTTAAGCTGATCGACCTCCAACTTAATTGCATCGAGTCCAGATTGAGGAACCGTTTCACTCGAGGCTTGAACCGTCAGTTCCTTTAACCGTTTCATGACATCTCCAGCCTGCTGCATAGTAGAGTCGGTAAAATCTAACCAACTCACGGCTGCATCTGCATTGCTGGAGTATTGCTCATTAGAAGCTAACTCAGATCTATACCGAAGGGCATAAGTTACACCTACAGGATCATCTGAAGGTTTATTGAGCTTACGTCCGGTTGTGATTTGGTTTTCCATTTTATTCATATTGCTGTAGTTACGGTTCAGGTTATTGAGCGTTTGCATGCTCATCATCCCCGAGGTTACTCGAATCGCCATACGCTACCTCCTACTAACAAAAATAGAATTAGAGTCCTACACGGCCTGTACTATTAATTAGCTTGTCCAACAGCTGATCGAATGTCGTCATAAAACGAGAAGACGCACTATAAGCATGCTGAAATTTGATCAGATTGGACATCTCCTCATCCAGAGACACTCCGCTGACAGATTGTCTACTTAAATCTACTTGCTCCGTCAGGAGCTGCGCATTCTGTGATTGACGTTCCGCTTCCTGAGTCTGAACCCCAAGCTGCCCGACAATAGAGCTAAAGTAGTCATCCACTGACGTTGGATTGGATAAAGCCGCTCCAAAATCAAACTTTACATTCTTCAAGTTAGCCATAGCCATAGCCAAAGCATTGTTCCCGAGTATCACCTTCTCACCGGTCGTACCCGTTCCGTCTACCCGCATTGAAGTTGCAATTTTATTAGGGTCATTTTGTATGTCAGGATTTAACGTAATATTACCAGCTGTAATCGCAGCACCATCTTTAGAGGTGAAAAAGGCATCCCCTTTAGTAGGAGTTGTGCCACTAATTGTATAACCCAACTGATGAAGGCCATTGATCCCTTGGACGGTAACTTTCAAATCGCTTGTTAAAGTCCGGTTATTATTTGCATTAGAGTAGGTAACCGCTGTATTATTCGGTCCTGTATTCAACACCGTTCCTTCAGGAAGCACAGTACCTTTAGGAAGGGTCACTTCAATATTTCCATTAGCCAGTGTATTCGCCAATTGATTCATCTGATTTTTGTAATCCGCAACATATCTGTCACGTGACAATACCATTCCGTAAACTTCGCCGCCAGTCAAGGTGCCACCTGTAAAAGCAGCCTGAAGGCCGTCTGCAGTTACTGGAGTAAGTTCGCTACCAGTTACAACCATTTGTCCGGCTACCGTTACTTGATATCCGTTATCTAATTGGGTAACTTGCACGTTAGCTAGTTTAGACAACTTATCAATCGCATAATCTCGCTGGTCTCTTAAATCATTTGGATTATCCCCTAAAGACTCCAACTTGGTAATATTGCCGTTTAAATCTGCTACAGATTGCAGAAGAGAATTCATTTCTGTTGTTTTTAAAGTAATATTACTAGTTAAATCTGTCTCCAGCGCATCAAGCTGCTTACTTGTTTGATTCAAGGCATCCGTTAAAGCCAACGTAGTTTCTTTAACAATCTTACGGTTAGTTACGTCCTGAGGATCTTGGCTTAAATCCGACCAAGCATTCCAAAAATTGTCCATTACTTTTCGCATACCTGTGTCAGAAGGCTCATTCATAATCGTCTCGAGCTTATTCAAAGTATCGTAGCGGATACTCCATCCACCTAAAGAGGAGTTTTCATTACGATATTGGTCATCTAAAAACGTCTGACGAACACGCTCAATAGCAGTGAATTCTACCCCTGTGCCCATTTGACCTCGTACAACAGAACGGTTCAAACCATAAGCTTCCATAGATTCTGAAGCCTTCATACTAACCACTTGTCTGGAGTAACCCGCTGTGTTGGCATTTGAGATATTGTGTCCAGTTGTATTTAATGCCGCCGTTTGTGTATTCAAGCTTCTTTTTGCTGTTTCTATACCATGAAATGTTGAGACCATATTTTCCTCCTTCAATTAGGCGCGTGTATCAAATAGTCCCGCCCGTACAGCTGATGTGCTTTTGTCAGCTGGACGCTGATAAACCGCTTCAGATTCCGCATAATATGACATACTCTCAATGGAAAAATCAATATAGGAAAGCGCCTGTTTTATGAGCTGTTGATTCAACTCATTTAATTTTTTCAATTCTCCAAGCGTATCTGCAAGATTTTTTTGAATTTGAAGGAGGCGCTGCTTATCTTCTACATCGAACACAAGACGAGACAACTCTGTAATATTAAGATTCAACTTGGATTTAATACCACGTTCCTGCAAAAATTCATACGCTGCCTGCTGGCGTTGATCATCCAGCTGTTCAATGTGTCTGGACATCTTCGATTCCTGATTCATGACTTGTATGAGCTGCTCAACCTTATTTGATATCAGTGCTTCTTTTTTCTGAGTTCCTAATGCAATTAACTGCTCGTGCGCCTCTCTAAGCTGTTCCAGCACGTCAATCAAACGCTCTAAAGGCATATCCTTCACCTAGCTTTCGGAAGACTGCTTAAAGAAAGGTAATAGCTTCTCTGCAATTTTATCGGCATCCACACGATAGGTTCCAGAAGCTACTTGCTGCTTAAGCTCCTGAATTTTCTTAACGCGGTCTGCATCACTGCTGCGGTTCAGCATTTCCATTGCTTCTGGAGAAATGGAAACCTCGTCCTTACGGCGCGACTTCTTAAGCTCCTCCTGGCGTCCTGTTTCAATATTTCGCTGATATGGATTAATAGCTCCGATGCGGTTGGTCTCGTTAATTTTCATAACTTCCACCTTCCTTAGTTATTTGATATGGTCAGAATGTATCAGACGACATAGCGTCGAACATGGTTCGTATTATGCCTTACTTCTTTATTTTGGGCATGGTTGCTAAAATAAAAAAACCGATAAGCTCTATAAAGATTATCGGCGGTATTTGAAACTTTTTGAATAGCTGAATGCGTATTTAATTCCCCTGTACTAGTTTCCGCGAAGTTTATCAATCGCGCTGTAGGTACCTGAGCCCATATTATTACTTTGATCCTGATTACTACTTTCGCGTATGGCCTGATTCAGGTCTTTAGTCAGACGTGTTCGACAAGAATCGCACATATGCCCTTCACGAATCGGTATCCCGCATACCTCGCAAGGATACGTCATATTGGGCGCATTAGCAATGGAAATACGTCCCTCACGTATAAATGTCGTGATCTGTTTAACAGAGACACCTGTAGCTTCCGAAAGTTCATGCATATGAATACCTTTATTCTCACGTATATGTTTGACACACTGTTCGTATTCAACCTCAATTTCTTTAATACAGTTCTGACAGATTCCCCTAACATTCATAATAAACAGCTTTCCACAGCGAGGACAGTTATCCAAGTTCATCCTCTGTAGCGCCCCTTTCCAATTTCCGGTCTTTTAATTGCTTTTATCCTTACATTACCTTATAGCGAAGAGCCCCGTCTATCAAATATTTCAAAAAAAGTTTTTTAGATTTAACACAACTCCACATTTCGTACGTTATCATAGTAAAAGTTATAATAGGGGAAGATTCAACGGACAAAAATCCTCCCATTTCTATGTACATTAATATGCAACAACATAAAATGCAGAGGCAAATAAGCCCTTCTAATCCAGCCTATTACATGTGAGTATTTATCGTCAAACATTACTCCGTACTTTAGAGAAAAAAATAAAATAAGCGCCATTCCAGTTATTCTCGGGAATAGCGCTTCATTATCATTAAACAGCTATATATGAATATGGTTAAAATGTAGAAATAAAATGAGGGAAAAACCGGGCGAAACAATCCTCAGAAGAATTCATGTTCACCTGTGCCCCGAATACAATCAAGAAAATGCTATAAATCCGGGGGATCGGCGTCCATACGAATGCTCCGCACATGGAGTGTGGGTATTCATAAATCTCATACACCTAACATCATTTCAACTTATAAGCTATCTGAAATTAAGCTAGATGTACCATTGGAAATTTGCAGCCCAAAAAAACAAACGACTTTACAAATAATTATTCAAAAAAGCATTGTTTTAATAGAGGCCTTCCCGTATACTATAGTCAAAAGCTTGGTTTAATAAATACATTTTATACAACAGTTTATAATGTTTATTATTTATTTGTGTTTGTTTGTGGTACTTGCAGTTCTTGGCCAACTTTTACCAGATTGTTGATTTTAACCAGTTCTTCAACAGTTACACCGTATTTTTCAGCAATAGAAGCCAGTGTGTCGCCATCTTGAACATTAACAGTAATTGTTTTTACAGTTGTTGCTGGTGTTTCAGTTGTAGTTGTTGCTGGTTTTGTAGTTGTTGTTTGGTTGTTGTTCTCAGTTGTTGTTTGAGTCGGTGCTGTAGTTGTATTTTCAGTAGTTTCAGTTCCGTAAACTTTTGCTTCGAATGCTTTTTGCGCTGCTTCTTGCTGTTGAATGATCAGTTGTTCTTCAAATTGATCTTTATTTTGGTCTGAGTTGGATCTCGCCAATACTTGACCTGTAGCAAGTGGACTCAACAAAGATACTGCACCTAAGCTAACTGCCAACATGCTAGAAACTGCTACTTTTTTCATTACGTTTTTCATGATTTTGTTCTCTCCTCTTTTTAGCTTTAAATTTTAATTAACTGCTTTACTACTGAGCGAGACACTCCCAATGTCCGCTCTTTTGTCGTTAGCTGATCACTTATTACCAATCATGTTAGCTATCAACAGATAGAAATTGTACTCCTCTTTTCCAAAAAAATCAACCTCTAAATTGAAATATTCTGATTTCATCCCTCACTTCCTAACTTTTTGTTCGTCTCTATATTTTTATTATATACCTCTCTCTAGCTTGTTGTCAAATTCTGCTGATTGTACGGATTAAAAGGCTTCGGCCCTATCATTTGATCCTTCTTTCAAAAGAACTATAACCTTTTTTTCATAGTTTCAAGCATAAAATTATGGAATATAATAGAAATTTAGACTCACGATCTCGCTAGAGTCAGGCAAAAGATAGCCAAATGTACTCCTCGTTCTAATGCCTTTTCTCTCAAAACACGTGCACACGCCTGCAATGTACTCCCCGTTGTATAAATATCATCTACAAGCAAAATTGTAACGGAATGCATATGCTCCATTGCACGTTGAGATTCAGCTTTTAAAGTAAAGGATTTCATCAAATTCATCATATTGGGGTGAACAAAAAATGCATTATTCATTGTATTCATGCGTTCATTTTTTGATTTAAAGCTTTGCTTGCCTGTATCTTGCGGGCGAACAAGTAAAGGTAGAAAGGGGAGCTTATTTCGCTTTGCAATCTCTTCTGCCAAAATTTCAGCCTGATTAAAGCCACGCTCTGTCAGCCTCTTTTCACTTACCGGGACACAGGTCACTATATCTACATCCCACAAAGATTGCTTGAAACGATTACATTTATGACCTGCAAACTCATGTCTCATCGCCTGATAGGCACGGTTCATGATTTCGCCCAGCAGGGGGCCAAACTTTTCATTGCCGCGGTATTTAAACTGTCCAATCCATTCTTTCATCCTCGGCGTATAACTGGTTGCACTCCGATTACATACATAATAACGCACTAATCGGTCGGGCCTGACGCAATCTGGACAAGACGTCGGACGTCCACAATGTGCACAACGAATGTTGTAAACCCAAGGAATTTGGGTCGAACAATGAGTACAAAGCCCAGTAAATTCGGAAAAATGACCTGTGAGAGTGCCGCAAGCAACACATGTTTGCGACTGACGATGGAATAACCAATTCAAAAACAAACGGGTTCTTGGAATCATCCCCATACCAAAATGCACCTTTCTTGGTAGTTTACGTACCGACATTGTTTCAGGTTTCACATTTCCAAAAAAACTTTTTTTATTTAATGCATTTAGTGCTTCACCAATTTCAGATATCCTTTTTTCCGAGCCAGTGCATTCATACGTTTAATCTGTTTAATCGCTCTCTTTTGACCGCTAGTCCATTGAGGGGATATAAAAATAACACTACCACATGGGTCATCCTTAGATCTTCCAGATCGGCCAGCCATTTGGACAAGGGATGCTTCATCAAAAAGACTGCTGTCCGCGTCTAGCACATACACATCACTCCGCGGAACAGTCACTCCTCGCTCCAAAATAGTGGTTGTGACCAGCACACGTATTTCAGTAGCCCGAAATAAACGCACTCTAGTGGTTCGTTCTTCATCCTGCGATGAGGTACCGGCGATAGGTATATCAGGAAATTGTCTAATCAGCAGTTCCACAAGACCTTGAATATGTGAGATTCGTGTCACAAATAGAAAGACCTGCGCCCCTCGTTGAATGGATACGTTTAGGCGCTGAACAAATGAAGCAGGAAGCTGACCTTTTTGCAGCCACTGATGCACTGGAGGAGTCCCCAAACGAATTGGGACAGGTAGGGGATGACGATGAAAACGAACGGGAACCTTGGCATGTGGCAGTTGACCACGTGCAGCCTCTTTCTGCAAGGGGCGCGGTGGCGTAGCAGACAAATAAATAAACTTTCCTTCCCGCTTACATACTGCTTGGGCAGCAAAGGCAAGCATTGGATCATTGTGATAAGGAAATGCATCAATCTCGTCAATTACAACCAAATCAAAAGAGTGGCGATAACGCAACAGCTGATGTGTTGTTGCCAGTGTCAGTTGTCCCCTTTGCCACCGTTCTGTACTCCCTCCATAAAGCGTCACCATGCTAACCTGGGGAAACGCAACTGCCAAGCGAGGTGCCAATTCCAATACCACATCACGGCGCGGTGTTGCTACGAGCGCTGTCCCTCCGCGCTCCAACACATGCTGTAAAAGCGGAAACATCATTTCCGTCTTGCCCGCGCCAGTCACGGCCCAGAGCAGAAATCGTTCGGCCACAGAATCGGGTACTTGCCGGCCAGCAATCTCCCAAGCACGCTCGCCAGATTTGGGCGATGACTGCTCGTTGAGGGCAAGAGTGCTGCCATGCGCAGCGGCAGCACCTAATTCCTGGCGCGCACGCATGCTGCGCCGGAATAATTCGCGCGCTCGTTGCCATTGGCCTACCAGGCGAGAGTATTTTCGCACCCCTCCGGGTGGTGCGGCCAAAAAGCACAGCGCTGCTTCGGCGGCGGCACGTTGCGCAGGGCTCAGCCCCCAGCGGTCGAGATTCGTCGCCGGGGTTGCCTCTGCCGTGCGCGGTATGGTAGGTTTCGCTGTACCGCGCAGCAGCAGCGAGCACTCACGGCTGCGCCCAAGCGTGAGACATGTCTCGCAGTAGGCGCACGCCTTACGACCGCACGATGCGCAGCTTGTGCGGTGGATCTTTTCGCTGCCACAACGGTTGCAGCGGAGTTCCTGTCTACGCGCGGCAGACCAGCGCGCACGTGGTGCTGGAGCCAGACCAGCAGCAAAGCTGAGTCGGCCTTGCAGATATGCAAGTTGCGCAGCTGAACGCCAAGTATGCTCCAAATCCGGGGCTGCCTCTGCTAGCAATGCTTCAGCTTCAGGAACAAGCAACTGGCGTCCTGCCAACAAATGAGTCAGCTCGTTCGCTTGTCGTGTTAAACATTCCATATCCAATCCATTTACTCCCGTGGCGAGCTTCCGGTTTTGAATAGAACGTACAGTTCCTATTGTTTCTTGTTCCTCATTCCCATGTTGAGTGCGTGAAACCCATCCTTGGTGCCGGTCCCAAATGTAAATATTGTCTACTCCTCTAGATAAGACCCGTTCTCCATTAGAAGATTCAAGAACCAACTCATTCTTTAGCTGTGCAAGAGTATAGGCCCACCATTGTCGATCCCCCCACCGCTCCATCTCTGCTAACTCCCTAAATCCTCCACACAGGCTTACTCCCCAAGACAAGGGAAGCTCGTCTCCTAATAACACCCACCTTTCGACATCATTCTCCTGATGCTTATCTTGACACCGCCACCATGTCATATCTACTCGAATATCCACAGATAATCGAAGATTCCAATTCCCTTTATATCTGACTGCATATACTGCAATTTTCATCTTTGTTCTCTCCTCTCATTCATCATTGTTCCTAGTTCTTATCACCCTGGAGAACAGCAAAAAAGCACACTTCCATGGCTATTAGCCTGAAGTGTGCTTCACATCAAACAGATTTCAACGAAATCCCTATTGTCTTGCATATGCAACTGTCTATAAATATTTATATCTGATTTTAACCACGATGTCCACAGATCCCTGTCACTAAGGAACAAGTGGGACGCCCGCCAACGGGTTTGCTGTTCTAAGATCAATAACAACCTGTTTTTCACCGCCTGACTTCGGCAAAACCGGGTTCCCCGGTGAAAAACGACATGAGATGACTGAAACATCCATATGACTATAGCGCACCAGCCGGGTCAGAATCGGTAGCGTATCGTCTATAGATTCATCATCCAGTACCGTTACATGTAGCGGCCTCCGGTGTAGCCAGGCAAGGATACTCAATGAACGCATCACCCATTCCACACGATCTCCATCATTGGATGTAATCACAATGTAGCGAGTCGCACGACGATTCAGCGATGTCGTGTGTGCATCTTCGCCATTGTGATAAGCCTGAACCGCCTGTCGTATATACATGAGATGCACGACTGCAGCTCCCACACCGTATATAAGCAATATCCAAACCAAGTGAGCCGTCACGAGGGTTCCACCTCCTCCTATAGCGACAATATATGCCGTATAACAGGAAGAGGTGTCACGGTTATGTACTGGACTTCCATACGAGCGGATATCTCGCTCTAAAAGAGAGGCGGTACAGCATTCATATCTAGGCAGCTGCATCGTCTAATACATGAAAAGACTACACTTTACAGCGTAACCCATCCATATTTGATGGAGTTAATAACTGCTTGTGTACGGTCATCCACTTCCATTTTTTGCAGAATACTGCTGACATGGTTTTTGACCGTTTTCTCGCTAATGAATAAATATTCACCAATCATCTTATTGCTCTTGCCTTCGGCCATCAGACGTAACACTTCTGCTTCACGACGAGTCAGCGGATTATTTTCGCCTGCAACAAACTTCACGCCTGCTTCCTTAGTATGACCTTCCGCCATAGCCCCTGTTTCATTCAGGTAAGTCATCCGACGAAGCTGCTGAATAAGCTTGCCCGTTACCTTCGGATGAATAAATGCATATCCTTCATGTACTGAACGAATAGCATTAATGAGGGACTCGGCTTCCATATCTTTTAACAGATAGCCATTGGCTCCCTTGCGCAACGTCTCGAATACATAGCTTTCATCATCATGAATGGATAAAATGATCACTTTGACATCCGGGAACATCTCCCGTAGTTTTTCAGTTGCCTCTACACCATTTTCAATTGGCATATTAATATCCATCAGAACAATATCCGGTTTCTCTACGTTGCAGAATTCCAACACTTGAATGCCATCGCCACATTCTCCGATGACCTCAATGTCGTCCTCCATATTCAAAATACGTTTAAGTCCTTCACGAAACAACTGATGGTCGTCCGCTAAGAGAACTTTAATGGGTGCATTACTCATTTCCTGATTTTCCATGTTGTTACTCCTTTCCCTTTTCCACGTTGGTTGGGATATGAATCACTATCTTGGTGCCTTGATTCTCAGCTGATTCGATCTCCATTCTCCCCTCGAGCAGTTCAACCCTTTCCCGCATACCAATCAGACCAAAATGCCCATGGTCTTTGCTTTTTTGCTGAAAAAGCTCTGGCTTAAAGCCCAGACCATTATCCTGCACAACAATTTTTACAAGCTGTGCCTGGTAGGTAATCTCCACAAGCACATAGGTAGGGTAAGCATGCTTGGCAGCGTTAGTCAAAGCTTCCTGGATCAGACGGTAAATGGCTGCTTCCATCGCGGAAGAGAGACGGTGTTCCTTGCCCCTTGTTTCAAAAAGCGCTCTAATCTTCGTTTTTTCTTCAAAATCCTGCACATATTTCCGGAGCGTCGGAATAAGCCCCAGGTCATCCAGGGCCATGGGACGCAAGTTGAAAATGACCTTTCGCATTTCTTCAAGACTGGAGCGAACTTGTTTCTTCAAGTCTACTATTTCGTCCTGAACCATCTTAAATTCCTGCTTGGCGATCATTCTTTCCACAATTTCCGTCCTAAGCACTAGATGCGCAAGGAGTTGCGCAGGTCCATCGTGAATTTCACGGGATATGCGCTTACGCTCCTCTTCCTGAGCCAAAATAATTTTCAGACCAATAAACTGCCGATTCTTGGCCGATTCAATGATCCGCGTCACTTGTCCCAATTCACCCGATAAATATTCCAGCACGACCCCCATCTGCGAACCGATAGTTTCGGCCCGCTCGACAGAAGCCTCGACACTTTTGGCCCGCTTTTGAAGATCATCTCTTCTGGCTTTGAGATACATTTCCTTCTCGCGAAAAATCATCACATCGAGTTGAAGCTGTGTCGCCTTCTCATAAGCCTGTTTGATATCCTCTTCCGAGTAACGGACGAAATCACGACTGACCTCAGTCAACCGAATTCGGGACCGCCGATAGTTCATTTCCAGCTGGTCCACTTTTTCGATCGTTTCTGCCGTTTCCTTTAATACGCTCTGAAGCTCTTGATTTAACGTAACCAGTTCGGTCCGGGCCGTGTCCAATATTTCGAACATCTGATATTTGCTGTTCTCCATCACCTGGATGGCATTTTTAATGACTCGGTCTATGATATCGGCTTGAAAGTCCACAAATGTTCTACTCCAATCCTAGCATTTCAAGTATATATCATACCATATCATGACTGGAGGGTGATGGTCTTCGTTTCTTGTTCCCATTTTACAGTCATTCCTAACTGTTCAGACACCAGTCTTAATGGGACTAAAGTCCTGCCTCCCAGTACAATAGGTGCAACTTCAGTGCTCTGACGCTTTCCGTTTAGAATCACTTCTTTTTTTCCTACAGTCAAATCCATCAGCACACCACCGCGCATAATGGTGATCCGCTGATCGCCCGCATTCCATTTGGCTTGTCCGCCAAATGCGTCCAGCACATACTTAATTGGAACATATGTCGAACCATTGCGAGTCATCGGAGCTGCATCAATCGTTGTTGGCGTTCCATTTACCGTCATTGATTTTTGACCGATCGTCATCTGAGCTGTTCCCTTTTTAAGTCCTTCTGTGCCGACCGTCCCCGGTGTATTAAAAGAGATATTATCAAAAGCGACCTTACCTGTCTTAGCGCGCTCATCCTGACCCTCGGCTACATTGACCACATAGAGACGTTTCAGCTTCGCCGGATAGGAAATATTCAAACTGCTCATATCTGCGTTAATCGTTTTCCAGCCGTTCCAGTCAATCACTTTGGCGAGATCAATGTATGCCGTTTTGCCTTGAGCATCCTCCAGCTCCGCACGCAGCCAGTTCAGACTCTTATCCCCTTTGACATCAATCGAGATGGATGTAGCTGCCTGCTCCAACGTCTTCCCGGATGTGCCATTTAATTGAGCGTAAGCATACATTTTGCCAGTGCCGTTCGTCATGTCGTAGCTTAGCTCCAGCACTTTGGAATTGGCATGGTCTCCATCCCCTTGTACAACAGCCGCTGTACCGGTAACACCTTCCACATTTGAAGTGAAATCAACCGGATACGAAACATTTTCGAAGTTTTCCCAGTTATTTGTACTTGCCCCGCCAGCGGACAGGAAGACAACCGCACTGAAACCATCGTAGCGACCAATGGCATAGCCTGTTTTTACACCCGCATCCACTGTATTTACCGTAAGCTGATTATCCTTAACGTTTCCCTTAAAGCCGATGAACTCCCATTTGAGCGCATCTGATGTAATGCTGACACTCTGTCCATCTTTCGTCTTGGCCGTTATCGGTACTGCGATTTTAGCTCCTGCAGTAAGCGAGCCTGTCCCACTTCCAGCAGTAAGTGATGAAATTTCATCTGCTCCAAGCACGGTGACCTTGGTTGTCGCACTGGCTGAGCCACTGGATGCAGTTAAAGTAGCAGTTCCCGGTTTGGCCCCCTTCACAACACCGCCGCTCACGGACACAACAGCTGGGTTGCTGGACTTCCACGTCACTTGTACTTTCGAGGTATCAAATGGATTGTAGTAGTTGTCGTAGCCTTTGAAGGAGTAGCTTCCGCTCTGACCAATCAGCAGCGTTTTATTGCCCTTGATGGTAAAGCCTTTGAGCGTTCCTTTAGGAGCAGTGGTATATACTCCCACTCCATTTACGATGCTACGTTGCTCTGTACCATATTCTGTATTGAATGTAAGCCCTGCTGTCGTATCTCCCAAATCACGAGTTACCATGGTGGTAGAGCCGCCACCATCGAGGTTCATCCCCTTCCAGACACCAATATCTTTCATCAATGTTTGCAGCTCGCTCAAGGATACACCAACGCTGTTCCCATTCTTCTCAACGGCGATGACATAGGCATATCGCTTGTCACGGGAATATCCCAAAGCCGTACGCGCACGCGTCCCGCCTATACTTGTCGTACTTCGGGAGAACGAAGTCTTCTGTCCGTCATTTACTAATATGGTATGTCCACCGATCATCATTTGTAGGTTGGAAGGATCTACTTCACTCCCTGTCGATTTGACGCGAAGGTGATAGTTCGTTTCTACAGTCTGTCCCACAGTCAGATGCGCTTTGGCATAATCCGCTGCTTTACCGTGTGTACGCAAAATATAGCCATCCTGCGGAACAGTCATATTCAATGTAGCATTTTCGGAGACTTGCGTAACCACGCCATTTTGTACCAATATTTCAGTAGGCGTTGTCGAACTGTTTTTAGGTCGCTCAATTGCTTTCCAAGCAGATGTATAAATATACATAGCATTGGAGTGACTATAGCTGCTCCCACTCGTCTCAGGCGAGTATGAAGCCTTATTCATCCCTGCCAAAGAGAAGGAAGACCCATCACCAGCTTTTACTGTACCTTCAAAAGTAAATTGCTCAACCATCGGTGAGCCATCCTTCGTTACAGCAAAGGCATACATACCTGTTAAATCAGAGGGAGTAGACATCAACACCCCTTTGGACACCTGTCCACCGATCGGTGCTCCCTCGCTAGAGGTATTAAAATAATCCCCGTTCACGCCAGCAACCGCACCGGTCTCTTTTGCCATACCGCCTGTACTCTGACGGGTCGTAAACTGTCCGTTCTTCCCAGTCATGACATCCAGCTTTACGTACGGATTTTGCAGGTCTACTCGAACGATATCAGCCAGCGCTGTTCCCTTGGACCCTTTAAAACGATATTTCAATAATGTTGCACCCGAAGTAATGATCTCCTCACCCAATTTTACCGTTGAACCGGAGGCAGCACTCGCGATTGGCGCAGATATCCAATTATTTAACGGGACTAGAACCCCAGTTCCGGCAACCGGACCGACCCATAATACTCCTGCCAGCGTTAAAACAGCCCATCTTTTAGCAATTCCTTTGCCATCTACTTTCACTTTGCTCTGTTTTCTATTACTTAAAAACATTTGGATAATAGCTCCCATCTTCTTTGTATTCAAACGGATTAATCCGCGCATGTACTCTACCAATAAACAAAAAAATCCTCTTATGTTAATAGACTTATTATAAAGGCAAAAGTTCCGAAATTCCGCCAACTAATTCATAAAATCCAAAACAGTGAATTGACGAATGCAATATAGGCGCACTATAATACACATGAACTAATGAGTTCATTTTAAACCAATTAGTTTAAACTCGATTTTATGACCCTATCGGAAGGAAGGATAATCATGAATAAACAACGGGCCATCATCATGCTCACCTTATCAATGAGCCTCGCAATTGCCGGATGTTCTACCGGAAAAAAAGATGCTGCTTCAGGTTCATCCGCACAGCCGACCGTTGTGCGCACTACAATCGTCAAGAATACACCACTCCATACCGCCTATGACTTGTCAGGCACCCTTCAGGCTTATGAAGAACGTACACTGGCCTTTCAAAATGGAGGTACCGTCGCCAGCGCAGAGGTCACTACTGGCACTCTAGTCCAAAAAGGGGCAATCATTGCCCGTCTAGATGATGCTGACTACAGGCTACAGGTTGCACAGGCAACGGCCTCTATCCAAGAAGCTTTAGCCGGTATAGATAACGCACAGGCTAACCTACAGGCAGCTGCCTCTGCCATTCAATCCGCCGATGCAGGTATTACGAGTGCTCGTGCAAATGTCAGCAAGGCCAACAAGGGTGCGCGCGCTCAGGAAAAACAGCAAGCACAAATCACTGTCGATAAGGCACAAAGCGCCTATAACAAGGCCAGGACGGATAGCGAGCGGACACAAAAGCTGTTTGAGGCAGGTGCAGCTACCGCGTCGGATAACGAGAACGCCCGCCTGAATGCAACTGCTGCTCTTCAAAATCTGGAGCAAGCAAAAGCTTCCTTATCTCTTTTGCTGGAAGGGGCCACAGCCGAAGAGCATCAATCTGTCCAAGCTTCCTTTCAGGATGCGATTGCAGGTAAAACTAAAGCTCTTGCAGCCAGCGAACAAGCAGAGGCTTCCCAGAAACAAGCACGTGCCAACTACGAAAAGGCCCTTGTCGCCAAGGACCAGGCGGAGCTGGCATTGTCACGCACCCGTTTAACTTCTCCCGTGAACGGCGTAATCTTAGACAAAATCGTGAATACAGGTGATTTGGTCGCGTCGGGCCAAGCCGTCTATCGCATAGGCTCCACCGACCGTCTTAAAGTACTCCTTCCCGTACCAGACAGTGAAATTAAGGATTGGAAAAAGGGACAACAGGTGAAGGTGGCACTCTATGATGAGACTCGTCATGGTATGGTGTCCAACATCTATCCTTCAACCAGCACCGATACGGGGCGGGTTAACGTAGAGATTATCATTGCCAATCCACAGCGAGACTGGTTACCCGGCCAGATCATTAGAGCTGCGCATCAGGTAACAGACAAGAATGGTATTCTTGTGCCTGCTGAAGCAGTCATCAATACGGGAAGCAAGCCTTTTATTTTCAAAGATATTCAAGGAAAAGCGGTTAGAACCCCTGTGGAGCTTGGCAATCAGGTTGTAGATAATCAATTGCAAATTGTATCCGGGCTTCGTGAAGGAGAACGTATTGTCATTAAAGGGGCAGAATCCCTATTTGATGGAAATGCGATTCAGTCGGAGGAAGGCGGACGTCCATGATTGAGTACATCGTAAAAAAGCGAAAAATAACATTGCTGTTTTTTGTCATGCTGATTGTAGTTGGAGGTTTCGGTTTTTTCCAGTTACCACAGCAGGAAATGCCAGACGTGACCATACAGAATGCTATGGTCACAACCGTTTATCCCGGTGCTTCGCCACAAAAGGTAGAACAAACCGTAACTAAAGAGCTGGAGAAACGCATCAAGGAGGTTGAAGGTGTTAAAACGATTAATTCGACTTCTGGCAACGGATTCTCCTCTATTCTAATCGAATCCAAAAATGGAGTGGATCCTCAGACAGTTTGGGATAATATGCGTAAAAAGGTGCAAGATGCACAAGCCGATCTTCCTCAAGGTGCTGAGGTGCCTGTTGTAAATGACAAGCTGACCAGCTCGTTTATCGGCTCTTATGCTCTGACCGCCGACTCATCTGCACCACTGTATAAACTAAATGATTTGACCACCACCTGGAAAGATCAACTTAATACGATTTCCGGCGTATCCAGTGTCAAATTCAATGGTCTTCCTGACCAAGAAGTACGTGTCCGTATCGACAATCAGAAGCTCCAGCAATATCAGTTGTCGTGGGGACAAGTGGCACAAGCGATCCAATCTCAGATCGATCGAGTTCCTACCGGTAATATTGAATACAACGGACGTACCTATCAACTCATTGTTCGTGAGACCGAAAAAGCTGACGAATTAAATCAGGTCATTTTGACACGTACAAAGGAAGGTAATCCTGTTTATTTAAGAGATATTGGAACAACTGAGCTGGCACATCCTGAGGCAGAATATTTCGCTTATGTAGAGGGTAAACCGGCCATTACGCTAAGTATTGGAGCGGAAACAGGCACAGACATCCCCTCTATGAGCGAAAAGGTCAATACCAAGCTCAAAGAGCTGGAGAAAACACTCCCCGTAGGTGTTCACTTACAGACTCTCTTTGTACAAAAGGATCAGGTAAACCATATCTTTGACGACTTAAAGCGTGAAACGATTCTGGCAATTGCGGCTGTTATTCTCGTTTGTATGTTGGGCTTGAATTTGCTCACCTCTGCTTTTGTCGCGCTGGCAATCCCTATTTCGGTTTCGATTGCCATTATCTTTCTACCTATGTTCGGCATTACTTTAAATCAGATTTCCGTTGTCGGTCTGATCATTGTACTCGGCATACTCGTGGATGATGCTGTAGTGGTAAACGATAATATTGAGCGCAGACTTACGGAATTAGGAGAATCACCCTCCGTTGCAGCTATAAAAGGTACCAAAGAGGTCATGCTGTCTATTTTGGTTGCAACATTGGCCACCATCTCAGCTTTCGCTCCACTGTTGTTTCTTCCCGGAAATGTAGGTGCCTTTATTAGACCCATTCCCGCCATTGTTTCTCTGACCATGTTAGCCTCTATGATCATGTCCCTCACGATCATCCCTATTTTTCGAGAATGGTATGAAAAGCGCAGACAGACTCGTCATCCTCAGGGGAAATCAAAACCAGTAGGCTTGCTCGGTCAGCAGATTCACTCTTTAAACAAGCTTTATTCACAAAAGCTGATGCCTAAAGTCATTCAGCGTCCCTTGCTGACGGCTATGGTTGGACTCATGCTTGGAACAGCTGCTTATGGATTAGTTCCCTTTACATCCGTTGAGCTTTTCCCTGAATCAGAAGACCCTCATGTTGCATTAAATGTAAAAATGCCTGTAGGCACTTCCATTGCGGAAACCGACCAGGTCGTTAAAGATCTTGCAAATTGGATCAAGAAGCAACCTGAAACTTCCAAGGTCGTTTACAGCGCTGGGGGGACTGCTCCTCAACTGTTTAGTGACATTAACAGTATGGGCGGAAATATTACTTATAACGAAACCGTAGGTCAGATTGCTGTCGTCGGTAAAGAGAATGTATTCAATCTTAACTCAACAGTTGATGCTTGGGAACAACATGTTAAGAAGTCCTACCCTGGCGTTACGGTTACCATGTATGTTCCTCGTCTCGGGATTCCAGTAGGTAAACCCGTTTCTATTCGTATTTCAGGTCAGGATCTGAATGAACTGCAAACCCTTGCCCAAAAAGCAAAGGAGCAGATCGCGACAGTAGAGGGGGCAACGGGTATCGTAGATGACATAGGAATTGAACGGTATGCTCTCGAGCTTGAAGTGAACAAACAAGCCATGGATCAGTATCTAGTAAGCTACACAGATTTGACTCGTACCCTCCTTTTGTTAAAAGAGGGGGCTCAAGTAAGTCAATTTGATACTGGAAGCAGTCTGGTAGATATCAAAATGTATTTGAATCATAGTAACGAAGAGCCAAGTAACCTTTTCCAACAATTAAGTGTAGTGAATGCAGCTGGAAGGCAAATTCCATTAAACCAATTAGTACAGGTTAAGCCTTCATTTGCTATTCAGCAAATCAAGCATTACAATATGGAGCGGACGATTACGGTCGAGGCCGATTTGAACGGACGAACCGCGAGCGAAGCCATGGTAGATGTGGAGAGTAAACTGGCACAGATGAAGTTCCCTGAAGGATATAAATGGGAGGTAGGCGGTGAAACATCCGATCAGTCCACCATATTCGCGGACTTAGGGAAGCTGGCGATCGTTGTAGTCTTACTCATTCTACTCTTGATCACGATGCAGTTTTATTCACTCTCCATTCCTATTATTATTATGGCAACCGTGTACCTAGCAGCAGCCGGCGGGATTATTGGTATTTTCCTGACGGGTATGCCTATCGGTTTTATGAGCATCATGGGAATTATTGCACTCGCGGGTATTGTTGTGCGAAATGGGATTGTCCTAATTGAATTTATCGAGGATGCAAGACATGAAGGAATGGAATTAAAGGAAGCCGTAATACAAGCAGCCGCTGCCCGTTTCAGACCGATTTTATTGACTTCCCTGGCTGCCATTGTAGGTATGATTCCGTTAGCACTATTGGGAAGCCTGCTCTTTAAGCCACTGGCGTTCACTGTCATTTTCGGTTTGTTATTTTCGACCTTGTTAACTTTGTTTGTGGTGCCGTCTTTGTATATGATCATGGCTAAGTACAAGATGCACCGGCAACTCAAGAAACAGCAGCACACAGTTATTACACGTGACCAACCTTTGTAATATATGAAGTGGTGAATTCCGCATGCTGTCGAGTTGGATCCTGAAGGGAGTATGTATGGAAAATAAAAAAAATGATATTTTACAAGCAGCCATCCGGCTGTTCTCCAGAAAAGGCTATTATTCAACATCTGTTGAGGAAATCGCCAAAGAAAGTGGGATGGCAAAGGCATCCTTCTATAAATACTTTCAAGGGAAAGAAGAACTGCCTTTGGAAATGTGTATCATTCTGGAGAATAACATTGAACAAGACATCCGGGCTCTCTACAGTAAACCTGATCTTTCTAAGCACGATAAACTGCACGGTTTTATTGTACTTTATTTGAAAAATCTCGTTGAAAACAAAGTGTATCTCATGATGGATCTTCCTGAGCCTTCCATGCTTATTTTTCAGAATGAACAACTCAATGGTGCGTTTGAACAGCACGAATACAAATTGTACAAATGGGTTCACGACTGCCTAATTGATATTTTTGGACCAGGCATTGAAGATCATGCATGGGATATAACCTTTGTACTGAAAAGCATTGTGTTCGAATATATTCGCTTCTTTGCCGATCGGATGAATGATGAAACGATTGAGCATCTAACACAGTTTATCATCTTCTTATCCAGTTCCTTGGCAACCAGCCTGAGCAGTGCTGATTCCGCTCCACATTTGTTCTGGAGCAAAAAAGGCTGGTTACCCGAGAGCGCACTAAGTAATCCCTTTGACCAAGGTCGTCAAATTAACGGCCTGCTCCACTCCCTGGAAGACAGTATACTGCTTTCTTCGTGGAGCACAGAGGAGAAACAGGAGTGTCAGCAAATTTACGCTCAATTAAAGGAAGAGGCTCTGAAATCGAACCCTCAAAAAGGTCTCTTAAAAGCTCTTTTTGCGTATTTGGAGCAATATAAGGAAGTACAAAAGGTGTGTCATTTACTCAGAAATTTATTGGGTCTCGCACCGATATCCGAATAGTGGTGTGAAATTAAGTACACTATGGCAAGTTCATAATTAATAGCAGAGCATATCAAAAAAAGACTGTCTCATGCATAGCATGAACAGTCTTTTTAGGTTAATACGTTATTCTGATAACTTACGAGAATTATAACCCCGCTTGCTCTCTCAGAATTTCCGCTTTATCTACACTCTCCCACGGTACATCCAGATCTGTACGTCCAAAGTGGCCGTAAGCAGCTGTTTGCTTGTAAATTGGACGACGCAGATCCAACATGCGAATGATGCCTGCTGGGCGAAGATCGAAGTTATTTCGGATCAGTTCAACGAGTTTTTCATCACTAACTTTCCCTGTGCCGTATGTATCGACGTTAATCGAAACAGGCGTAGCTACACCGATGGCATAAGCAAGCTGAATTTCCACCTTGTCAGCCAATCCAGCTGCCACGAGGTTTTTCGCTACATAACGAGCAGCATAAGCAGCAGAACGGTCCACTTTGGTTGGATCTTTACCCGAGAATGCTCCCCCGCCATGACGTGCATAACCACCGTACGTATCCACAATAATTTTACGGCCTGTCAGACCTGCATCCCCTTGAGGACCACCGATAACGAAACGCCCTGTTGGATTAATGTAGTACTTGGTGTGCTCATCCAGCAATTCGGCAGGAACAACTGGCAAAATAACCTTTTCCTTGATGTCTGCTTGAATCTGTTCCAAAGTGGTATCTTCTGCATGCTGCGTAGAAACCACAATAGCATCAATACGAACAGGTTTTCCATTTTCATATTCTACCGTTACTTGAGTTTTACCATCTGGACGAAGGTAATTCAGCGTTCCATCCTTACGCACTTCAGACAAGCGTCGTGCAATACGGTGAGACATAGCGATAGGAAGAGGCATTAGCTCAGGTGTTTCGTTCGTAGCAAAACCGAACATTAATCCTTGGTCACCAGCCCCAATGTTTTCTGTTTCCTTATCTACTTCAGCAGGATCACGGCTTTCCAGGGCAGCGTTAACCCCTTGAGCAATGTCTGGCGACTGTTCATTCAAAGAAGTCAATACAGCGCAAGTATTATAGTCAAAACCGTATTTTGCACGTGTATAACCAATTTCCTTAATCGTATTACGAACAATGGATGGAATATCCACGTATTCCGATTTGGAGCTGATTTCACCAATGACGAGAACGAGACCGGTAGCTACCGATACTTCACATGCTACACGTGCATTAGGGTCATTAGCCAAAAAGGCGTCCAATACAGCATCGGATATCTGATCACAAATTTTATCCGGATGGCCTTCTGTTACAGACTCGGACGTGAACAAATGACGACCTTTTACAGACATGAATTTCAACCTCCCACAATTAAAATACATGAGGATTTTTAATAAATCCTAACATGGCATGGCATTATTCAGTTACCTTCAACTCAACAAATGACGGAAGATATCTTTTACACCTGATTAACAAAAAATGAACCTTTTCCGGTAGGAAAAGGTTGCGTACAAGCCTCAAATGCCATGATATCCTATTTAAAACAAGGTGTCAATTCATGTCATCCAAATAACAAAATTCGAAAATGAAGTGAGTTTACATGCGAACCATTATGATCCACAAGTAAATAGCTCCAGTTTATACCTACTATTTGTTTAAAATCTATATCAATAATTACAATTTATAATGTACCAAATTCAGACAAGCTACGTTCAGCGGATTGTATCAATCGTTTAGTAATTTCTCCACCAACGGAACCATTTTGTCTTGAAGTTAAATCGCGCCACTCTACATTTTGATTCCTTGTAAACTCCCCCAATTCTGCAGCAAATTCACTATCAGCATTCGGATGTATATGTGCATATTGAGGATTATAAACAGGTAACCCAAACTCGGCAGCAATTTCATACTTCAAATCATCTAACCTCGCACGGCTTTCGGGAATTAATCGTCTTTGACTTCTTGACGCCATCGTATGCACCCTCCACTCAATGAATTATTTTTCATGAAGTTAGTGTGCAGTGTTTAAAGTCAACTTAGCCAAGAACAATTTGCTATCCCAAGCAGTATTTAAGAAAAAGAGTACCTTAAACAGAGATAGACACCAGTTATTGAACAGTATAACCGCCTCGTACCATAACGACTAGGCCAAACTTCTGCCCTTCTTTTACTTGAATACCTCTTCCTTCTCTAGGAAACGATAATAAATGATTTTTTTCGACAGCCTGGTTATGAACGATTTCAGTTCCAGAAGTAATATCAATAGCACCACTGGCATCCATGCTGTACACAACAGCATTTCCATTACGTAAAATAAATTCTGCCCCAGCTTTGGCAATCAGTTTCTGACCAGGCTTTACATCAACAACCTTCAAAGCCTCTGTCTGCTCCACCGTTGAACTTTTAGCAGCATTAGAGGTTCCTGAAGACGTTGTATTAGAAGCAGTGGTGTTTGTTGCTGGAGCAGTCGAGTTAGTTGTTTTACTACTAGTGCTGCTTGCAGTTCCCCCACCTTTGATGGCCTGAGCAATTTTTTGGTCAACATAGCTTTTGGTTACGACTGGATCATCAGCTGTTCCAGGTTGTCCAGAACTGGAGGCTCCATTAACTGAACTGTTCATCAAAGAGCCAGCCACAATTCCTCCTCCAAGTAAAACAGCAGCCAACGATACTTTATAGCGTGATTTCATGAAAACCTCCTACTGCAGTTATAACAAGTATAGGTAAGCTTAAATTATTGCGCACTTGCTCCAGCGGAACCTTGCATAGCCCATGGCTTATTGAAAGCCAGCTTCAAAGTATCAATACTTGACACAATATCTTCCGCTTGTTGTTCAGCAGTAGTCACTTTCAAATTAGCCTCGTAAACCTGAAGCTCAGTAGCCAGTCCAACATCAAATTGCTTTTTAGCCATATCAGCCGCACTTCTTGCACTCACCAAACCAGCTTGGATCTGTGAGTATTGGCTTTCCAATGCCTTGATATTGTTATAAATTGTTCTCACAGCTTCTTCCAACTGTCTCTTTGTACCTTCTGTAGCATACTGAGCTTTTTCAACATTAAGTTGTTCAGCTTCATATGGGGTATTTCCAGGAGTACTAAAGTTATAAAGCTTCAAGCTCAATTCAGCCAAATCAACTTTTTGCTCACTCAACCAAATGGCAGTACTGCTAGTGAGTACTTGGCTTACTTTTGTCTCTACATTATCTTTAAATTCAGAATAGACAGGCTTATCCTTCAATTCATAACGTTGCTCTGGTTTGTAGCCAATCAATTGATTCAAAGATACATATGCACTATCCAAATCTTTTTTAGCTTTATCCAAAGCTGCTTGATTTTGAGTCAACTGATTAGTCGCTTGGGTAACCTCATAATCACTCGACATTTGATTATCTCTCTTGATTTGTGCAACTTTAAGCTTGCGCTCAGCATCTTCAATATTTAATGCTGCCAGTTTGACGGCATTTTGCTTTTGAAGGAGCTTGTTATAAAGATCCTTCACATTATATTCAATACTTTCTTTGGTCATTTCCAGATTCTTTTTGGCAGCCTCATAATTAAGGTTCGTTTGGGCATAGCCTTTAAAAGCTTTATCTTGAGCCTCATCTCCCGCTTCAGCAGGAACAAAATCAATATTTTTGCCAGTTTCTTTCATGATTTTCCCTGCTTGATCGATACTCACTTCTCCTGTTTTAACTGAAGTACTATCAGCTATAGCCAGTTTTACTGCATCATCATAGGCTAAGGAGTCATTATAGTAAGTATCATAAGTAACTTTGGTCACAGGAGCTGTAAGTGGCTTACTGGACAAGCTATTAGTGTCAGTGGCGCTACCATTAGCTTGATTCGAAATGGTCACTGTTCGTGTAGCTTGATCCCAATTTACTTTGGCGCCTAATGATTGGCTCACAAAACGTAAAGGAACGAGCACCTGACCCTTTTGAATTTGAGTTGCTGCATCGAGCTGTACAGGATTACTGTTTTTATAAGCAAGTTTAGAACCAATATTCAAAGTTAATGTATCATCATTTTTAGATGCTATTACTTTTTTGGCTTTGCTGTCCCACTCTACTTGCGCTCCCAAGCTTTCAAAAACGCCACGAAGAGGCACCAAGGTTGTATTTTGACTGACTATCGGAGACTGTGTATATTGCTGAGTTACACCGTTAATAATAACCTTTATATCACCTGACTGAGCTCCTGCAAGATTAGCAAACGCAGAAGTAAGAACCAATGTGGATAGTAATGCCACTCCAAAACGTTTCATAATTTCTCTCCTTTGTCAATAAGACTAATAAAAGAAAAGGGCTCCAAAAGGAACCCTCTTCTCATCTAATTCAGTTAACTCAAAAGAGTTGCTCTTAAATTAGTTGTTGTTTTCAACAGTTACTGTTTTAGCAGTTGCATCATAGTTGATGGATGCATCCAAAGCTCTGCTCACCCAGAAGATAGGCAGTACAGTACGGTTTTTGTTAGTTACAGCTTTAACGTCCATACGAATCACAGAACCGTTAACAGTCAACAGGTTAGTGTTCAGTTTGATTTGAGCAACGCGGTCACCTTTAATCAGGGTAACTGTGGAAGTTGCTTTGTCAAACAGGATGTTTTGTGGGGATACACCCAAAGCTTCAGCTGCATAACGTACTGGCAAGTAAGTGCGTCCGTTTTCAGCATAAGCAGCTACATCAGCTGTTTTAGTTTCGCCGTTCACAGTGTAGGAAGTGCTTCCCAGTGTGAAGACAGCTTTAGTTTTAGTAGCACCTGGAGCTGGAGTTCCAACAGTTGCGATTGCTACTTCAGCAGCTGCAGTGTTGTTGTCTTTCCAGTTTTGAGTGTTGTCAGTTGCGCCTTTGTATGCAGTGTAAGAAACTGCGCTACCTTTCAGCTTAGCAACGATGTCGCCTTGTGCTACAGTACGGTCAACAGTCAGCTTAGGAGCGGAGATTGTGATTGTACTTGGAGTAGCAGATTCGCTGTCGATGTAGAAGCTCAGACGGCCTTTGTTGCTTTCGCCGTAAGTATCAGTAGATACGCTCTTCACTTTAACGTCACCAGCTGTAACTTTTACTTCTGGAGTAGAAGCAAAACGTACGCCTGTTGGCAATTCCAAGATTACTTCACGGCTACCGTCTTTCTTAACGAAAGCTTCTTTAGCAGCTTCAGTGATTGTGATATCGCCAACTTGTTGATCGCCCAGACCGATTGTCAGGGTTGGTTTGGAAGCAGCAGCCAGAGTAACTGCTTGTTTCACAGTTGCAACCTTAACAGTACCGCTCAGACCTTGGCTACCAGCAACATCAACGTTCAGATCGCCAGAGAAACCTGGTTGCGTAGCAACTTCAACGTTTTTCAGTTTCAAAGTACCAGCATCAGTTGTGCTGTTAGCATTGTTGAAAGTCAATTTCAAAGTACGTTTGTCAGAGTCAGTGTAGGAAACTTCTGCTCCACCCAAACCGTTAGTGTTCTCCATAGAACCGGAGAAGTTGCTTCCTGGGTTATTGCTTTCAAAAGTTGACTGCCAACGAGCACCTTCAGGCAGACGCAAAGTTACAGTACGTCCTTTTACGAAAGAACCAGCAACAGTTTCTTTAATTACAACATCACCAATTTTTTGCTCGTCATGACCAGCAAGGATCGTTGTTGGAGTAGCTACGGAAACGCCACCACCGATTTGACCATAGCTACCGACTACAAGGGAGCTAACGTCAGTTGTTGCATTACCAGAGATGCTAACAGTTACATCGCCTTCTTTAGCACTGTTTTCATCATCAACATAGAATCCTACAGGCAATTGGAAAGATGTTTGAGCATCACTTACTTTTTTCAAAGACAAAGTAAGAGTGTCGCCATCAGCAGAATAATTTACATCCCCTGGCGCAATTGCTTTGTCTGTTTTAGAAGTAAACAAAATTGTTGCTGCAGATTTAGGAGCTGAATCCCATTTAAAACCGCTAGGCAATTTCAATTTAATGTTGTTAGTTCCCAAAGAACCAGCAGTTTCTTCTTTAACTTTCAAAGTTGCAGTAAAGTTTTCTTCGCTGGAAACAGTGTCAGCTGCGGACAAGGATACTTGACCGGAAGAAACTACGTTTGCGATTGTTGCTTCACCGCTAGTGAAACCACTTGCAGAAGCTGCATCGAAAGTAGCTTTTACAGGTCCATTGCTAGGTCCGTTAACATTGATTTTACCAAAGTTCATGTAAAGATCAACGCTATCTTTGGAGTTAGTAAAGTTGAAAGTCACTCTTGCAGAGTTATTAGTGAGCTTCTCTACAGTCAAACCTTCACCTGGAACGTATCCAGTTTCTTTACGAGCTGCATCATTATCATTGTTATCGCCTGGATCAATGTAAACACCCAAACCATAAGTAGAATCAATAGCAGTAGGTACAATACCAGGGGCAGTAGCGAATTCGAAGCCTTTAGGCAAAGTAACAGTGAAAGATTCACCTTTACCAACAGAAGCTTGGCTTACGTTAACTTTTACTCTACCCAGAGTAGTGTTAGAAGTTTGACTTGAACCAATACTTGGAGTATTAACAGCAGAATAGCTAGAAGCTGCATGGATTGCAGTTGGTGCAGTCAATGCTGCGATTGGAGCTGCAACACCAGCAACCAATGTTGCTGTTGCCAGCACGTTGATCATTTTTTTGTTAAACTTTGTCATAACCTTTTTTTCTCCTCCTTGAATATAAACAGAAATATTATTTTTGTCTTTTTGTCGGATCTTGTCACTCATCAGTCGTTACACCTCCTTTCCGAGCTTTATGAGAACCCTTATAAAATGATATCTGTGACAATATCACAGAAGCTTGGAATCTAGTTGAAAGAAAGCGTCCATTTATGACGTACTCCAGTATTATACAATGTGATAACAATGCAGTAAAGATTTTTTTTAGCGAATTTTGTCTTTACGCTTTTGTACCCCTTTGTTTCATACTCACCCAATTAGACGTAGCATGGGTCCAAAAAGTTGCGTCTGTTTCAAAAAAAAATATTTTTTTTTGATTATGTATTTCGCTTTCCACAGTCATAATTATACTATTGAACCTGTTCCTCCGTCATCCTACAACTTTTACCTTCTCAACCTTAAATGTACAAGGTTATTTTCTGTACATTAATCAGGCCTCTAATGGAGTATATTCGTAACGAATAATCCATAGAATACATAAAGTACATAAAGACTATAGATTCCTAAGAAATCTAATACTCTAATACACTTTAAATAGTAGAAATGACGGAAAACAGGAATATAATGTAAATATAATGAAACAAATTATTTTACTACATTAATCTTCGCGCCATCAGAAAGCAGACTTACGCCCTTAACGACAACATTTTGTCCCTCAGTAAGCCCCTTGGTTATCTCAACCTGTTTGGCACTTTCCTGGCCTGTCTGCACTTCTACCCGTTTAGCAACAGTACCCTCCACTACATATGCATACTTCTTTCCTGCCTGCTCCGTAATGGCGTCCTGCGATACTAAAATGTTTTTAGGAGCCTCTGTCTTCATATATACAGTTACAACCATCCCTGATTTTAATTCGCCAGAACCATTAGGAACCGAAATCTCGACAGGATATGCCTTGAGGTCATTATCCATTACCGGATTGACGGCCGACACTCTGGCTTCAATGCGCTTGTCTAACGAGTCCACACCTACAGTTACAGATGAACCCACCTGCATCTTCAGAAGCTCTGATTCAGAAACGTTGACCTTAGCAATGATAGGATTGGTATTCGCAATTGTAACAACTGCAGATTGTGCACTAACCATTTGCCCTTGGACTCCTGTTACTACCGATATAGTGCCGGAAATCGGAGCTTTGACTACAGCATCCACCAGTTGACTACGCGCTGTGTCTAAATTCGCTTTGGCTTGATTAACAGAAGCACGCGCTACGTCTATGCCCGTTTTCTGTTGAGCAAGACGTAATGACTTCTGAGCATTATTATATGTTGTTTGCGCACTTTCCTTGGATGTTTGAGCATTGTGCAGCGCGATCTGTGCATTCTCCACTGCAGTTTGAGCCTTTCGATACGTTATTTGGGACTGCTCTAACTCGGATTGAGATAGAGCGCCCGCACTAAACAACTGTTGGTTGCGATTAAGCGTATTTTGTGCATCACGTACGGAATTTTGAGCATCAACCAAGCTGGTCTGAGCTTGAGTAATGGAATTGTCTTGCTGTACAAGCGCACTTTTGGCTTGATCCACACTGGACTCTGACTGTTGCACAGATTGCTCTGCGCCTGACTCAGCCTGTTTTAAATTGGCCAAGGCAACCTGATATGATTCCTGGGATTGCTTAATCGAGTCCCGTATATCCTTTTGATCTATAGTAAACAATGTGTCGCCTTTGCTTACCTTTTGCCCCACTGTAAGATTAATACTTTGAATCTTACCACTAATTTTTGGAGATACCTGAGCCGTCTCTTTCGGAGTAAAACTACCAATAATACCTGTTGAATCCTTAATACTACCTTTCGTCACTTTTGCCACTTGGACTGGGATTGCCTTCTGCACTGAAGCTGGCGCAGCAGGGACCTCCCCCCCACCGCAGCCTGCTAATGCAACTGATAAAAGCAAAGTTGTGACAACCAGAGCACTTTTTTTATTCATTATGTTTCTCCACCTCACCTTATATATGAACACTTTTTTGTAGTTTCGCTTCTTTTTTCAGTTGTCTCTTTGCTTGCCTTTTCAGTTTACGATCTTTGCGTTTCTGGATAATATTATCCAGTATTACGTAAACAACCGGAATGAGAATCAGTGTAATCAATGCTGCGAAAGACAACCCGAACACAACAACAACTGCCATTGGGGCTTGTGTCTCATTACCATCACCTGTAGCAAATGCCATAGGAATCAAAGCAAGTACGGTAGCGAGTGTTGTCATCAAAATCGGACGCAACCGCTCAGATGCTCCATGAATAATAGCTTCATCTCGATCTTCACCTTCTTTTCGAAGCTGAATTATAAAGTCAATCATAACAATCGCATTGTTGACGACCAAACCGACTAGCATGATGTAACCTGTAAAAGCCGAAACACTGAGGCTTGCTCCCGTTACAACTAGACCGATAAGTACACCAATTAACGTAGGCGGAATCGAAAACATAATAACAAACGGTGTGAGCAACGATTCAAACTGTCCTGCCATAACCATATAAATCAGAACTACAGACAGCAGAATAGCTATGGCCAAGTTTATAAAGGACTCCATCATTTGTTCATTTTGCCCGCCCCCCGTATCTGCACTATAACCTTCCGGGAAGTGAGTGCTCTTCAAAAGAGCATCAATTTTTTGATTGACAGTTAAAATATCCCCTGATCCATCAATGTCCGCAGTAATCTGTACTTGACGCGTCTGATCTTCACGGGTAACACTATCCGGTACAGCACGTTTATCAATACTTGCTACCGAAGATAAAGGTACATCAATCCCTTGTGAAGTGGTGATACGTAATGCATTCAAATAGGACCAGTCATGGCGATCCTGCTCTGGCAAAGATATTTTTACATCGATTTGGTCATCACCAGTGCGATAGCTTGTTGCAACTGATCCATTAAAGGAAGTGTTCACAGCAGATAGAATTTGGGTTGCAGATAAACCATATTGACTAGCAAGTTCTCGATTAACGGTAATCTCATATTCTTCGCGAACCGCATTCAAAGAACTTTTTACATTGACCGTTCCCGGTATATTCTTTACGTCAGCAACGAGATTGTCTGAGAGTTCCCTCAGGACGTCCATATCGTCACCTTTCAGATTAATGTTCACTGCCGATCCACTCGAAAGACCCGTTGCAGACGCCAGTGTAATCTCTGCATCCGGAATACTATCGAATTTCTTCCGAAGGCCCTCAACTACAGTATCTGTTGGCTGATGCCCATCCTTCAGCGTTACACTTAGTTGTGCCGAATTGGATGGAGCAGCCCCTGAATAACCAGAAAGACCACCAGAACCAACAGTCACTGTCATTTTGTCCAGATCAGGTACTTTCAGAATTTCTTTTTCTATACCTTGAACAATACTTTCAGTTTCCTCCAGAATTGTTCCGTTAGGAAGTTTCACTGTAACTGAGAATTCCCCAGTATCGGATTCTGGAATAAATTCAGCCTTAACCATAGGAATCAGAGCCCCAGCTGCCACAAACATTAATAACGTAATGATTAGAACAGATTTTCTATGATTAATTCCCCACTTCAGTATACGTCGATAGCCACCCTTAAATTTCTCAAATCCGATATTAAACCACACAATAGGGTTAATACCTTTATAAGTACCTGAAGAATATATGGACTCATCCGGTACGGTAGGCATCCAACGTGAGCCGAGCATTGGCACAATCATAAGGGATACCAGCAAGGCTGCTATATGAGAAAAGATAACAGTTAATGCCAACGGTTTAAACATAACTCCTGCAATTCCGTCAACAAAAACAACTGGTAAAAATACTACAATCTGCGCAAGTGCAGATGCCATAACCGCATTGCCCACTTGCTTGGAACCATCAATAGCTCCTTGTAGCATACTTTTCCCTTCATGTCGTTGCCTAAATATATTTTCAATAATAACAACGGCAAAGTCGACAAAGGATCCTAGCCCCAGAAGCAAACCGCTCAGTGATATAATATTAATAGTTTGTCCGGTGAAATACATCATCATAAACGTTGCTACGAAAGAAATTGGGATAACAATCGTAGCGATAATAGTAGAACGTACACTATTCAAAAATAACAGCAACACAATGGCTGCGATAATAAGCCCTAATATAGCATGCTCTATTAGTGAGTGTACGGAATCGCTAATGGGTTTGGATGCATCAGTTACCATCTCCAGTTGAGTTCCCGGAGGCAGATCCTTCCGTATTGCCTCTAAACTTTCCTTCACCGAATCGGCGATTGAAAGAGTATTTCCTCCTGTTGCTTTCGTTACAGATATATTGATACTCGGCTTTCCATTAAAGGTAGAGATAGTAGTGACTTCTTCTACGGAGTCTTCAACCGTCGCGATATCCTTTAATTTTACACTTCCCTTGCCTACAGGGATTGGTGTTTCGCCCATTTCTGAAACAGCTTTATATTCACCTTGAACGCGAAGTTGGATTTGTGTATTACCACGATATACAGAACCAGCAGAGCCAGCAACATTATTAGCCGACAAGGCTTGGCGAATTTGATCCAGCGTAATACCATAGCTTTGAAGCTTGGCCTGATCGACGGTAATCTTCACAAGCCGTTCTTGTCCACCTGACATGTTGGCTGCAGCTACTCCCGCAATTCTTTCAAGCCGTGGCTCGATAATATCTTCAGCAATCGGCTTTAGCTTGTTAATATCCTGGTCTCCTGTAAAAGCGAGAGTAATAACTGGCGTTGCATTGAGATCCACTTTAAGGACACGCGGCGAATTGGCCGCATCTGGAAGAGAACCTCTAATCGTATCAACTTTATCCCTCATATCGAGGGTTGCCTGGTTCATATCTACTCCCCAGTTAAATTGAATCATGACCATAGATGATCCTTCTGAAGACTCGGACGTGATTGTATCCACGTTCTCGATAGAAGCCAAACTCTTTTCAATAGGTTTAGTAACCAATTCCTCAACCTCAGTAGGCGTTGCATTTGGAATACTGGTCACCACTGCAGCGTAAGGCAGCTTCATATCCGGCATATACTCGACAGGAAGCCTTAACGCAAAAATACCGCCCCCGATTAACAAAGCAACAATTAACATAAATACTGTTACAGGACGGCGTATTGAAAACTGAGACATCTCATCACTCCCCACTCACTTCTCTATGTAATATTTAAGCACACACATCCTCTACTACGATGAAATAGGCGTAAAGTTTCAGATAAATGCGCAAAAAAAACATATAGAAAAATAATAAACACATTTTGAGATAAATTCTTAAAAAAAAGCAATTAATTACAGCTTTTTATGGCAAATCTAAAATGAAAAATGCCTTAGTGCTTATCCAAAGTTTTTACCTCTTTGATATTATGGCATAGGCCCGTAATTCCAGTCAAATAGCTGATTTATAAAAAACATCCCTCTCATGTATATGAAAGGGAATTTCCATTTCGCATGGAGGGATGTTTAATAATTTCAGGTTTTTGATTGATTAAATTTTAGGAAGCAGTTTTTTATCAGCCATAACTTTAGCTACAATAATCGCTGCATCTCCGCGCAAGGTCAAGGATGTAGGGTTAAACATATATCCTTTTTTCAGATCACTTGCATCTACAGGAGACCCTGTGATAAAGCCTTTCTTGGCGATAGCCAATACAGATGCTTGTGCATAGTAATCGATCTTGTCCGCATCTTTAAAGGTTTTAGACAGATTTTTCATGATCTTGTCATGATCTGTTTCCAGCTTCAAATTCAATGCCTTGGCGATAATGACTGCTGCATCTTGACGTGTGATTACATCTTCCGGCATAAAGATTCTTGGTTGCGAACCTTTGACAATACCGGCACGTGCAGCTGTTTCAATATAACGATAATCGTAGAGCGCATCTGCGGATATCGTATTTGGAATAGACACGTCGTCGAAATGCTTCGCTCCGCTGAAATTAAGCGGAATTTGCAGACCTTTGACAATCATCGACGTGAATTCGCCTCTTTTAATGTAGCTGTCAGGTCCAAAGCTATTGATTGGATCCATCGGGTTCATAACACCTTTAGCCAAGATCGCTTCGATGTAATCTCTGGCGTACTTGTGCTTAATGACATCACTATATGTTTCTCCAACCTTAGCAACTACATAATAGCCAAAACGATCAAACGGTACTTTAATGGTATGTTTCTTCGGATCCACCACACCACCAATGTTCTGCCAATCCTTCAAATCAGGATCAAAAAAGAACACCGTCATTTGTTTCCCTGCATCCTGAGCAATACTGCTATCGTACGTCAGCGTCAATGTAGCACGCTTGGAAGGCACTAGCTCGTTAGACGGGTCACGCCAGTAGAAGTTTTTGATTTTGCTGCTGTCATTTTGCGATTTGTTAGCCAATTGATATGGATCAGCACCATATGTTACCGGATCGTAAGCATCTGTTTTGATATCATCAGCTGTACCTGGGTCAATCCAGAATACTGGACTGGACTTGGTAAAACGACTTGGGAAATCTCTGTTGAAGTATCTACTTCCATCAGCAATCAAACTCTGCATGTCGGACAATGCTTTTTCAGTTTCAAATTCATGACGGTCTACCACACCATCTTCGCTATTCGCGATCGCAAAGTACAAAGTATGACCAGAGAAAACCTGGTTTTTGAATTGCTGTGGTTGATCGTAATCCCGACGGATCAGGCTCGTTCCCTTCGCGAAAGCAAGTGTAAGATTACCATCAAACACTTTGTGCGATGTTTTCATCGCTTCCATGTACTGCTCACCAGGAATATTAGTAGGCACATACTTAACAGTGATGGTCTGTTTTAATTTTTCCTTCCCCACTGTAACCACTACATCAATTTTATTATCTTTGTTGGCTTTTAGACCTGTAACGATGGCTTTATAAGTTGATGGGTAATCCACAGTACCATCATAATCAGAGTCGAATCCTTCTTGAACTGCTGTTTCCTTACCTACTGTAACACTATCTGCATTACCTGCATTTACAACAACTTGCACAAAGTTTTGATTTACGATCCGTTTTTCAGGAAGCGGACGCAAGATATCAAAAGATGTGGATTGACCAGATACTTGCAGTCGGAAAGTAGCAAACGGTCCGCTCTTGCCACTATTGTACAAGGTAATGTTATAAGCTACTGGCGTTCCATCTTGCGAAATAGTTTGGTTTTTCAATACAAAACTGAAATACTTTTTGTCCGGATGGTAGTATACGAGCAGGTCTTTCAAATCTTTGCTTGTAAACTTATCCGTAGTAGCACCAGAGTTGTATGCCGTTTTGGCATCTTCTGCTGAGAAGAACTCGTTATTCAGCGTCCAGTTTACCTCACTGTCGTCTGATCCCTTAATTTCTAAAATGTATTGATCTTTATTGGCAATATCACTTAAAGAACCACTCACCTGGTCCGCTTTACCCAAATCAGCAATACTGAAAGTACCAAAGATATTGATATTTTTCAGCGATGTATTGTAGTTAGTGTCATCTACTTTAGTGAAATTTGCATCTTTTGCTTTCGGCGCAATTTCGCTATATTTCGGCGTATTGCTCAAGCCGCTAACAGGTGTAAAAGGAATAATGCCTTGTGTGTTTGGAACAGGAATTACTGGAATATTCGTTTGTGTAAAGTTTACTTTTACCGTATTGCTATACTCAATACCTGGCTTGAACACAAACTTGATTTCATTATTTCCGTTTGCCAGTGCGTTGGCAGCCGCATCATACGAAGAAGCAGCCAGCTTAAAGTTCGCTCCTGAGCCTTCAAGGTCAACTAATACGTTGTTCACATACAAAAATACGTTTCGGTTACTGCCAGTGTAGTGAATATCAGCTGCATTACTTACATCCAGCAATTTACCTTTAAAATAACCCAACTGATTCAGTTTATACGTATTTAAGTTTGCACTCGATGTATTCAACGGAATTTGTTGACCATCATAAATCGTATCGTATTTCATGAATGGACCCTGCAATAAGTTTACAGTTGCCTTAATCAATTTGCTTGAGTCACCATTCAGGTAGAAATTCAGGACGTTTTGTCCTTCTTTAGGCAAAGTATCTACATAAGCAACAACTTTCTTCACTTGTGTTGACTTACCATTGATTGTCCGAATCACATCTTGGGAGCCCACGGTATGGACGGTTACACCAGAAAGCTCGCTAATTGAACTAGGTGTACCATTAACAATGATAAACTCCATACCTACAGGTACAGATGGAGCATCTGTAGTCTTGTTCTTCATAGAACTTCCTGTTAATTTCATAGCTTCATCTATGGCAGCAGCTTGATCAGACCCGCTACCATTAATTCTACTTAACAGCTGATTATTAAAATCAGGGAGAAAGTTCACGTCGTCAATATAAGGCTGAGTGCTACTGCGCAATGTAAATTGAACCGCAGATGCATTGGAGCTTGTTCCATCTGCAAACCCTACACTCAGGGATGCACGAATCAAGTGGTCAGTTACGATACCATCAGGCACAGTTACCTGGAACGGATATACTTTGTAACCACTAGATGTAACCACATTCGCTGTATCAATCGTAGCATCAATTCCATTGGTATCCCCAATGGCGCTACCGTTATTGCTTACATCCGTAAATCTGGCATTAATTTTGCTCACTACTGGATCAGTTGCCCCGGAAGGAACCAGAACATTACCTTTCAAAACCACACCGCTTGTAGACGATACGGTAAAGTCAGGCGAAGTCGTCAGATCAGCAGACACATTGCCGTCCTTATTCAAGGTCAAATCAGAAAATTCAGGTTTACCGGTATATATCGTAATTTCACGCGTAACTGTAAGAGCCTGAGTTCCGTTATTCACTTTAATCGACACTATATTTTTACCCGGTGTGAGTACAACACTACCTGTTAATTTATAGCTAGTATAAGAGGAAACATTATACGTGTTACTACTTTTTGTAGAAGTGAGCGTTACACTGTCAGCATTAGGAGCTGTACCTTGAATGACTACTTTCACGTCATCTGTACCGCTATTTCGCGCATCTGTCAGCACCGCAGTTTGATTCTCTAGCAACTGCTGAGTTTCACCATTCAGCGTAGCAGACAGATCATATAGCTTGGGTCCATCCTGATACTCAATGTAAATGGAATCCTTCATTTCGGCTGAATTTTGACTGCTTTGGAATGTAATTCGGTTCAAACCAGGGAACAGTTTAATATCTGAAATTTGAATTGTAGAGCCATTGACCGTAATTCCGCCCTTTTGACTCTCATTTTTATTAACTACTGTAAGGTTTGTTCCATTTTTGGAGAGTTGGAATACACTATAAGATATAGTACTTCCATTCACTCCGTTAATCGTACCGTTAACTGTAACACGGTCGGTGTTTACCATTCTGGCCGAATCCGCATCATATTTTTCATTTGGAAAAATGAAATAAGTTCCTGTCGCAGCATGAGCCGTACCTACCAGGGCCGCCGGCACCAAGCCAATGATGAGACCAACCGTCAGCAACATGGATAGCAATCGTTTCAAATCATTGTCCTCCTTTGATTCTGTCGCACCTTGGGGTACGTAATCATTCATTACTTTTTTTATCGGTAGCAAACATACAAAAAATTAGTAAATTCTCAAAAAAGGAGGGAGTTTTTTTACAGCAAACATCAAAAAAGCCTTCAAACCCGCGGTATACCGCTAAGCTTGAAGGCTTACATTTAAATTAAAATTATAATTTCGATCGCGTCTGGGAATCTGGCTTAGCCAACAACCGAATTAGTGTGTTAAGAACAGGACGTTTGGTTTTGCCAACGAGCCCAATAACTTCTGCCCCGATCTGTAGGAAGAACATCATGATACATATCACGACAAAGGTGACCCAGTTGGCTTCATTAAGCGCAGCCGACGATTGAATCACGGCTAATATACCGAAAAATACAGCAATACCGTAGATAATCAACACCGTCTGTCTGTGGCTGAAGCCTAGTTCGCGTAAGCAGTGATGCAAATGACCTTTATCCGGTGAGAATATCGGTTTTTTCTGCAACTTGCGACGAATAATAGCAAAGAATGTATCTGACAAAGGCACACCGATAATAATCAATGGCGTAATAAATGATACGATAGCAATTTGCTTGAACCCAAGCATTGAAAGCATAGCCAGAGAGAAACCTAAAAATAAGGACCCTGTATCACCCATAAATATTTTTGCAGGATGAAAGTTGAAAAACAAAAATCCGATAATACTGCCCAACAGTACAAGGCAAAGCATGGCTACCATGTAATTGCCCATTAGTAGTGACATCACAGCGATCGTTCCAATCGCAATTCCTGAGACACCTGCAGCCAGTCCATCCAGACCGTCAATCAAATTGATGGCATTGGTCACACCTACGATCCAAAAAATCGTAAGCGGAATGGAAATCCAGCTTTCTAAAGAAGAGTATGCATCTTGAAAAGGTACATTTACAAAATCCACACGAATATCAAAAGCAAACACGACCATACACGCCACGGCAATTTGAGCTAAAAATTTCAATTTCGCATTAAGATCAAGACGATCATCGAGAGCACCGATCAATGTAATCAACGTACCGCCAATCAGAAAGGCTGCAATAAAGTTAATATCCCGCGAGGACAGCATTCCGTCAGGCACAAAAGGTAACATCGCCAATAAGGACAACAGAAATGCCAAGAAAATCCCCAGACCGCCAAGACGCGGCATAATTCGGGTATGTACTTTTCGGGCATTCGGCACATCGACGGCTCCAACCTTCACAGCAAATCTCTTGACGAGCGGTGTCAGTAACAGCGCAAGTCCCAGTGCCATGATGAAACCAATAATATAGATCAATAACATTTGATCATTCGACCCCCAATTTTAAAGCAATGCCTTTTCAGATGTAACCGCATTGAATTATACTCTGATCAAAAATAAATACCAAGCCTCATATTCTGGCAAATTAGCGGGTTTTAAAGGCAGATTCAAGCTATTTATCACACTTTTGTGACGTTTTCTTTTTCACGCATCACTTTCACTGCGAATTTCGGCAACGCAAGCATTCTTTTGTAACGAGTGGGCTCTTTTAGAAGTCTATATAACCACTCGGCTCGTAGCTTTTGAAACAGTTTAGGTGCGCGTTTTGTTTTGCCTGATATAACATCAAAACTACCGCCGACCCCCATCATCACCGGCACACCAAGTTTATCCTTGTATTTACCAATCCAAGGTTCCTGTGTGTCCGCTCCACGTGCTACAAACAACAAATCAGGGTTCGCTTCACGAATAGCCGCAATCACTGCTTCGTCCTCGTTAGGACCAAAAAAACCATCGCGCTTGCCACAAACCGTAATTCCAGGATAAAGCTCATGTACCCGCTGAGCGGTCGCCTGAATCACTTCAGGCGTCGATCCAAGTAAGTAAACTTTCCAATGATAGTTTTCTCCAGCTGCGAGCAATTCATGTAACAAGTCAAAACCCGCCACCCTCTCGGGTACAGGATGCCCAACATAGTTTGCAGCCCAGACCACACCAGTTCCATCCGGAACAATCAACTCTGCCTGTTTCATCACATTCATATACACTGGATCTTCCAATGCAGCCATGACCATAATCGGATTGGCAGTGATCACTTGATGGGGGCGGCGAGACTTCACCGCCTGAATTAATACATTTAATGTATCTTTCATATTAAGCCTTGATACCTGAACACCGAAAATCGGGACGGTAGGCACACTCGTAACCTTATCAACTGTCACTGTATCCATCATCCTTTGCGACACAAGTAATTAACGATATGTTGTGCTGGTAAGCGAGCCTCACTTTTTAACAAAGCAATTGCTGCCCCCTGGCTCTCAATCCATTGACTGCGCTGATCCAGCAGTCGTATGGACTCATTAGCCAACTTTTGCCCATCCAGTGCATCTGTAGTACCTACAGGCTGGCTACCAACACGGCTGAGGAAATGATCAATTTTGGGATCGTAAGATATCCCCAACGGGGGCACCTGATGGGACGCTGCATAAATTAAGCTGTGCAGCCTCATCCCGATCATCAAACTACATCTGCTGACTTCCAAAAGCATCTGTTGCGGATCGGTAACTTGTTCACACATGCTGACAAGGCTTCCCGTCCCCCTAATATCCCCCAACAAATCCATTACCATCCTTGAAGCCTGTACGTCGTCAGGTAAATGGAATGGCAAGAAACGCAAGTGAACACGGCGTTCCGCGGCTAATCTTTTTAAGCCGTCTGCAATAGCCGTTAAATCACGTTGTTCCTTATCCCAGTAGCGTACAGACACACCAACGACCGGGAGTTTATCCTCATCAGTCTCAGTTGCTGCATTATGCAGCTCGGAACCTGAGGGCAAAGGAAGCCCCATTACAGGGTCAGGAACAACATGAACAACCGGGCGTTTCAGTTTCATGGTACCCAGCAAAGCAGCAGATTGCTCATCTCTGACGGAAACATATTCACAGCGTTGAAACACAGATCGGATCATAGGATAAAATATCTTCCGCTGTACCGGGCCCATGCCCTGAGCGTATACAAACGTAGGCTTTCCAGCCCATTGAGCCAGTTTCAGAATCGCTAGATAATAAGGAATGCTTTTAGGGCTTGTAGTATCCTGGAGCAGACTCCCGCCGCCACTAATTAGCCCATCGCTGTTTTTAATCGCTCTCCGCACTTCTCCTAGGCTCATACGCGGAACAGCTTCTACTCCGTACATTTTCTGTGTCCAAGCAGGGTCAGAAGATAGAACAACAGGCTTGACCGTAATCCCCGCCTGACGACTCTCCTCTTCTAAAGCAGTCAGAATCGACTTGAGCACCGCTTCATCCCCACTATTGCGAAACCCGTAATAACCCGAGATTATTATCGTTTTAGCTGTGGTGACCATTTCTTCCAACATCCTTCCAGCACTTGCCACACGACAATTGCGATGATTCCCAGCACCAGACCCAATCCCAATCCCAACAGCCCGCGACTAAGCGAGAGTGCAGCCGGAGAGTGAATGTGAGCGAAGGTATCCACCATCGAGGCTTGACCAATAGCAGCTATGATCAGCAAATAGATTGCTTTGCGATATTTCAAAGCCAAGAATATCCCTGCAATAAACAATGGGTGAGCCATTAAAAATTCCTTATTACGCGGGCGTACACCAAACGCATTCTCAAGGAAATTACGGAAAACCAGCTCTGTGTTCGACACCGTACCTGCGTTTCCAGTACGAGTCAAATAGTAGTAGCCTGCCGCTGCGATAACAGCCAATGCGATAACCCACAATACAGTAATCGGCGTACGTAACAGTTTGGAGATTTCCTCCCGTATAGAAACGCCACGATAAAAGAAAATATAAATCGCAGCCAAGAAGATCGGCAGAATGTGAAGCAAGCTTACACCTCTAAATTGGTTTAACACCAGACTGTAGGCAATGCTGTTCAACAGTGCAATAACAAAAGGCACTGCAGCCAGCGACAAGATCGATGTCTGTACGTATAGTATAAGCGTTTGACTCAAACGTTGACCTACAGAAAGTTCAGGCCCCTGTTCACGTTTAATTCTGATCGTACGCACTACAATGATCATTGCAACCGTAGGTCCGCTAATCGCTGCGAGCAGCGCCAAACCTTGTTCCATTAAGCTGGAGTTCAAAACATAAAGCCCAGCAGAGCCTACCAACCCCAGTGCAAATGCAAGCAGAGTCAATGCCGGAACGAAATAGGACACCATTATGGAGAAGAAAGCTAGTGCACCCAGTACGACGATCATTTTGAGATAGCGCTGAATGGAAGAATCGACCACTTGGAACGGTTCAGCTTGTCCAAGTTCAAACCCTTTTTTCTCCATTCGTTGTACAGCGTTGCCCGGTTTGTCTAAGCTGTGAATCAGGTTGTCAACCGAGTCTTTCACCTTGGCCTCGGCAACACTACGACTAGGCGCGGTATTCAGATACAACATGCGAATATTCCGATCCTTGGTGGCCAGTGCAAAACGATCGGCCAACGTTTCCACATCGAGTGTTGCATCTTTATCACTCAATGAGTAGAGACGCACAACATTATAATGGATATCGTAAGCGAGCTTATTGAAGCCTGCCTGCGGTTTTTTTAAGTTTTCAATAGCAGCTAGGCCAATATCGTATTTGTTCAGCAATTTAGCAAATGCCGCTAAGCTATGCTCTTTCTCATTATCAGTAAAGCCTTTGACTGAATCACCTTCAAACAAAATGCGTTTTACACCATTTTGCTGAAAGGAAGCCAGCATCTCTTCCGTCAACTCCTGGTTATAGGGAAGGCTGTCACTCATGCGTGGAACAATAAAAAATCCTTTGCTCCGAAGCTGCTTCATAGCAATCGGGTCAGGCTGCATAGGCTTGAGATACGCATCCTCGGGGGATGTTTCCACAACAAGCCCCTCCTGTCCCTGATAACTCCATGGCTTTACGTTGATGCCCAGACTTGTAAACGTACGTAAAATTAACGGCTTTAGTGCCTCAGCATTTTCTTTGTCAGCGAAAACAACGTACGTATAATTCTCATTTGCAGGTGAAAGACGTTTTTCTAGATCCGCAACATTCTGAGTCGTATATGTTACAATACGGCCCGCTTTACGGAAATCATCCAGCGTACTTTCATACATCGCCATGCTGTTCACACCAGCCTGTTGTAAGCGGTCAAGCTGCTCATTCAGATAGTCCTGCGGATGAGCCTGATACGAAGCCGCCTCCGTCAAATCCCGATAATCGAATACAATCTCTACTTTTTTACTCGAGGATTCTGTCTTTACACGATCGGCGATGACTGGAATGGAAGCCAGCAAGCCAACAGCGACCAGAATCCACAACCATTTTCGAGAAGCCGTATTCCAATACTGCCATTTCTGATACACCAAAGAACCTCCTTAATATTCGGGATTTTGCAAAATTCAATGCTGCCCACTTGCCATTCTGCCCTTTAGGTAGGTCACTCATTGAATTTTGCAAAATCCTCCGTTGCCGGAATAAGCCTATTTTTCCAAAGCCTCTTCCAGGTTATTCTGCAATACAGAGAAATGACCTCCACGGCGTACTGCCCTTTGCCGTGAGAGGTCACCGATTACCATTTCATATTCTAATTACCTTAACCTATTCTATTATAAAGGGAATTTTCTCAAGCGTCTACGCGAGCCATAACAGCATCGACCAGCTGACCGATTCTTTGCTCCGCGTCTGACAGCGAGGAACCACGTACTGCAAAATATACTTTGATTTTAGGCTCTGTGCCCGAAGGACGCAGGCAGAACCATGAACCGTCCTCCAATAAAAACTTGAGTACGTTTTCCTGCGGAAGTCCGTCCAGGCCTTGTGAGTAGTCCAGTACTTTGTCTACCTTCACACCTGCAATCTCTTGAGGTGCGTTGCTGCGCCAATCCGTCATTTTGCCCTGAATTTGCTCCACTCCATTCTTCCCCTTGAGTGTACGAGACTCCAGCTTCTCAAGGAAGTAGCCAAACTGCTCGTACAGCTCTTGTAAAACATCATAGAGCGTCTTGCCTTGCGTGCTGTAATAAGCAGCAGCTTCAGCGATCAGCATGGCCGCCAAAACAGCATCCTTGTCACGAGCATAATTTCCTGCCAGATAGCCGTAGCTCTCTTCATAGCCAAACAGGTAGGTATACTCGCCAGTTTGGTCAAACTGGTTCATTTTCTCGCCAATATACTTGAAGCCAGTTAGCGTGTTAAACACTGTTGCTCCAAAATGCTCAGCAATAACTGCACCCATTTCGCTAGTTACGATGGTTTTGATAACTGCACCATTATTCGGAAGCTTGCCGGTTTCTTTCAGTTGATTCAGCAAGTAGTAAACCATAATGGCGCCGGACTGATTACCGGACAAGACCACATATTCGCCATCACGGTTTTTCACAACTGCCCCCATACGGTCAGCATCAGGGTCTGTTCCGATCAACAGATCTGCACCAATTTTCTCACCCAGCGCAATGGCCAGCTTGAACGCATCACGTTCTTCCGGATTAGGCGACTTAACGGTCGAAAATTCTGCATCTGGCTGCTCTTGTTCAGGCACAATATGCACCTGTTCAAAACCAATTTTTTCCAGTACACGACGAACAGGTATATTTCCAGTGCCATGAAGAGGTGTAAACACAACTTTGAAGTTCTTGCCCGGTCCAGCTGCAATCAGTTCTCGGTTCACACTCACACTGGCTACCGTATCTACAAACGCTTCATCTTCCTCTTCTCCAAGCCAAACCAACAATCCCTGCGCCTCTGCTTCTTCACGTGTCAGACTTTTGATGTCAGCAAAAGAAGGAACCTCACGAATATAGCCAATCACCTTTTCAGCCTGATCAGGAACAAGCTGACCACCTTCATTATTGTATACCTTGTAACCATTATACTCGGGAGGATTGTGGCTCGCCGTTACAACGATTCCTCCACTGGCTCCCAAATGACGTACACTAAACGAAAGCTGTGGCGTTGGACGCAAGGAAGGGAACAACTTAGCTACGATACCATTGCCCGCCAACACCAAAGCTGCATCCAAAGCAAACTCTGGCGAAAAATGACGCGAATCATGTGCAATGACAACTGAAGGTTTTCCTTCTTTGCCAGCATGCTGCTCTAAAATATAGCGAGCGAGTCCTTGAGTCGCACGTCCAATCACATAACGATTCATCCGGTTACTGCCTGCCCCGATCACTCCACGCAGACCGCCTGTACCGAATTCCAGTTCTTTGTAAAAACGATCCTCTAGTTCCTGGTCGTTGCCTTGCAATGCGCGCAACTCCTGTTTGGTTTCTTCATCAATATAAGGGTCTTGCAGCCAGCTCTCAATGCCTTCTAATGCTTTTTTACTCAACTGCGTCATACGGAATTTCCCCTCTCCATTTTTGGGTTGTCAAAACAGGATCTCTATGTACACATGCACTCGGTTCAGACGTCGTGCTTATGTCGGCAGGGCTTGTCTATTGTGGTGGGTCTGATAAAGCAAACATAATCTCGCCCTCAGCTACTACCGTGTCGCCCACTTTCGCCGTAGCTTTCCCTTTGCCAAAAGCGCCTTTGGAACGAGTAATTTCCACTTCAAGTGTCAGCGTATCCCCAGGGACTACCTGCCCACGGAAACGGAAACCGTCCAACCCTGCCAAAAAGCCGATTTTGCCGCGATTGCTCTCTAGGTGCAGTAATGCGACTGCTCCGACTTGAGCCAACGCTTCAGTGATCAACACACCAGGCATAACGGGATAACCCGGAAAATGTCCAATGAAATGAGGCTCAGTCATCGTTACATTTTTAATGCCTACTGCTCTCTTCCCTTCCTCCAGTTCAATAATACGGTCCACCAACAAAAATGGCGGTCGATGCGGAATAATCTCCTGAATTTGATTAACATCCAATTGCAATTTGTCCATTTAGCTTAATAACTCCTCCCGCTTGCAGATTTCACTCTGTTCAGCCAGAGTTACTGCAAGCATAATATTACCCCGCTAACGCTGTATAAAAACAGCTCATCACGGCAACAATGTTAGATATCCTTCACCTACTGCAGAAGTGAAGGTTGAGATAAGGGGCTTTTTCCGCCGATTACGCAACCAGAGGCGAGAAGAAGCCCTTTTGCTCGTGCTTGGTTTTACCCCGCAGTGTTATAAACTCCCCATCATTATACATTCATCAGGTGCAAAAAGAAAATTATGCGGAAGTACCATATTTGTTGCTCCTATTATGGAGTGAAGCGAAGTTTCAATTGAGTCAAGGTGAGCAGGCTACGGGGGATGGATCATTCTTCCGATCGCTGTTATCCTCAGATTTTCCATTATATAAAACCCGAAAGGGTTAAAATCCGAGGATAAAGGCGAACGCTATCGCTTCTTCAGAACGATTCCATCCCCTCCGCCAAGTTATTTTTGGCTCATAAAGAAAGCTCGCTTCAATAATACTCGCTTGTCGTGAAGGGCAGAGAAACAATCGGAGGGCTCTGCGAATGGCCTACATTGGCCGCAATCCATGCGTGCTACGCTGGCGGCTCTTGCCGTCGGCGACATAACAAAACCCTGCGCCACTGGCACAGGGTTTTGCTTTCTATACTCCCCACACAATTGCGGGTTGATTTACCTTTACAAAAGTGGACAATGGCGGGTAGCAGCGGAACGAAGGATTTGAATCTGGAGAAGCGTAAGTGTTCGCCTTTGCAACGGGATTTTTACATCTAAATAGCTTTAATAATATGAAAATTCCGTTGCAACAGCGATCGTAAGATCAAATCATTCGCGGAGCGGTCTTTTCCCACCACAGCCACTTTTTTAAGTAAACTAAGGCGCAAATATAAGATCAATGACATGCTGCCAGGTTTTCCATTCAAATACGCCTGCCAGCCCTTGCTTACCTACAATTACATATCCTGCAATTAGGCCGCCTAACAGCGAGAACAGAAGCAACAACGGAACTACGAAATAACGAACAGTACGCCAGCGGGATTTAGTCTTTTCAGGCATCGGACGGGAATCAGATTGTTCTTCCTTCATCACCAAATCCTTAAGCCCTCAAATTGTTAGCCAGGTTCATCATGGTATCGCTAGAGGTTAATGCCCGTGCCGCCATTTGATACATCCGCTGGACTTGCATCATATCCGTCATTTCGCCCGCTAAATCCACATTAGACTCCTCAAGATAACCGGAACGCACAGATACGTCCGTTGGAACAGCACCTGCCACCCCTGCTGCACCGAATACGTCTGCTTCTGTCACGCCATTTGCTAACACAAACAGGTTATCATCCCGCTGTTGCAAACCTTCTGGACGCTGTACATCCATTAGCTTAATTCGCTGACCAACTGTCGGAGCGCCAGTTCCATTAGCACGAATCAGCAATTCGCCATCGGAGTTAATAGCTACTTTGGAACCCGCTGGTGCAGTCACAGGAACATCGTTATTATCCAGCACAGAATAACCTTCGGCAGTGGTCAACATCATCGTCTCATTATCATTCGGATCAGGAATAAAATGAAAGCTGCCATCACGCGTCCAAGCTTTTTGCCCATTTCCTTGGATTTCAAACAAAGCATTCCCCTGGATCGCCAGATCGGTAGGAAGTCCCGTCTCCTTGAGCGGACCTTGCTCCATATTTTTCATAATTGCGGCCGTTTTGACTCCGTAGCCCAAATTATAGCCGAGCGGCATCGCCCGTCCATTTTGGAGATACGTCGAAGGCTGTTGCTGCACATTAGCCAATACATCTTCAAAGGAACCCTGTTTACTCTTATAACCAACTGTATTGACATTGGCGATATTATCGGCAATTAAATCCAAACGCTGCTGCACACTGGCCATAGACACCATTGCGCCAATCATGGAGTTGTTCATCACTTACCCCCTGTTATACACGGCCTACTTCGTTAACGGCCTTGTCCAAGCTTTTATCATAAAATTGAATAACCTTCTGATTTGCTTCATACGCTCTTAACGCAGCCATCATATCCACCATCGACTGAGCAGCATCTACATTAGATACTTCCAGATAGCCCTGGCGAACAGATACAGTATCGTTAGCGGTCATCATTCTAGCCGTAGCACCATCCGTATCATTCAGACGGAAATTACCGTTGCCCTCACGAACGAGCTGGTATGGCCGATCAATAACACTAATTCCAAGCGTCGTTCCGAGCAACTGGTTAGATTGGCTGTCCACCAATTGACCCCGTTCATTTACTTTAAGCGCTGAGACAGGCCCCGTCAATTGAATTGGGTTTCCATTCGTATCCAACACTGCTGAACCAGTCGACGAAAGCAATGCTCCCGTTCCATTTACTTGAAAATGTCCATCACGTGTATAGCGGACATTACCATTATTGTCCCGTACCGTAAAAAACGCTTCTGGACGATAGGTGACTTCACCGTTAGCATTGATGAATTTCCCCGCCTGATCAAAAGCCATAGGTCGACCAGTAGCCGGGTCGTTCACATTAATATTGGACTGTAACGCAAAATCCGTAGTTTGTCCACTATCCTTCAACGCTCCCTGAATGTAAGGAGAGAGGCTTTCCTCAGCAAAAACGCCAGTATTGAGCTTGCCGACCGTACGGTCCGGGTTATCAGGGTTTCCCCCCGTCATGGAAATAAGCATTTCGGGGAATGAGCGTTGAACGCTATTCTCCTGTTTATATCCCGTGGTATTCATATTAGCAATATTTTGCGTCACAGTGTCATGACGTCGTTGTTGTGTCATCATTCCGGCAGCCGCAGTATATAAACCTCTCAACATGTATCGTGCACCCCAATCCTATACTCTGCTCATCAATTATATGCTCGCATGGAGGCACTAAAGCCAAAATGCTAGGCAACCTGCCTGACCGCACACGAGTCTCTTATAGTCACTATCGGCAGATTAGAACTTTTTCTTAACCACATGATCCAAATTATCCAGCATAATTCCTGTACCTTTAACGACACAATGCATCGGATCTTCAGCAACCAGCACTGGAACACGCAATTCTTCAGCAAGCAGCTCGTCCAAACCGCTAAGCAACGCACCACCGCCAGTCAAAATGACACCACGGTCAATAATATCGGCTGATAGCTCCGGTGGCGTCTGCTCCAGTACAAACTTAGCTGCAGCTACAATCGCTGACACGGGATCTCTCAGCGCGTCCTGCACTTCTTCCGCGGAAATACTTAACGTTTTGGGCAATCCGGATACCATATCCCGTCCACGGATGTCCATCTCAGCACGTCGTCCGCTCGGATGCACGGTTCCGATAGCAATCTTGATATCCTCAGCCGTACGTTCCCCGATGAGAAGCTTGTACTTCGTTTTCACATATTTCATGATGGCTGTATCAAATTTGTCCCCTGCCATTTTAATAGAAGAAGCTGTTACAACATCTCCCATAGAGAGGACTGCAACGTCTGTTGTTCCGCCACCAATATCTACGACCATGTTGCCGCTAGGCTCAAAGATATCCATTCCGGCCCCGATGGCAGCCGCTTTTGGCTCTTCCTCCAAAAATACTTCTTTCGCCCCGCTACGCTCCGCCGCTTCACGAATCGCTTTTTGCTCCACTGAGGTAATGTTCGTCGGCGCACAAATCAAAATACGAGGGTGGCTGTACCAGCTTTTTCCCCCTACCCGATTAATAAAATATTTCAACATCGCTTCTGTTACTTCAAAATCGGCGATGACACCATCACGCAATGGACGGATGGCTATGATATTACCAGGAGTACGTCCTACCATACGGCGCGCTTCTTCTCCGACAGCCAGAACTCTTTTTGTATCGCTTTCTATCGCAACAACGGAAGGTTCGTCAAGAACAACCCCCTTACCTTTGACGTGGATAAGCACGTTGGCCGTACCGAGGTCGATACCGATATCATTACTGAACATATTAAAAAGGCCCCCAAAGTGATATTTTAAAAAGCTAAGATTCGACAAGAAGCGGCAAATATATGTATAAACCTACGGTTACATGTCATTTTTCGTCTTGTACCATCTTTTAACATATCATACTTCAGGGGGTTGATTCAATGGCTTTGCCAGCCAATTCACTATATATTTTTAGGACTTGCCAGAAACAAGAATTCCCCTTCTTTTCCCACTCGTTTTTTTGTATTTAATTTTCGTCGCTTCACCCCCCCGCAGATGGCGGATGGATTTATGGTATTCGAGAATGTGCTTCACCTGATCGGCAAGATCCGGGTTAATTTCAGGCAGCCGTTCGGTCAGATCTTTATGCACCGTGCTCTTGGAGACACCAAATTCCTTGGCAATCGTACGGACCGTATTCCTTGTTTCCACGATACAGCGACCGATTTTGATGGTCCGTTCCTTGATGTAATCGTGCACGCTCCCGCCTCCCTACTGTGGATAGTTTGGTACATTATATGAGGAGCGTGCCTATATATTCGCGGTTTGGTGGTAAGACATGCTTCGGAAGGCCTATTTATTTGGCAAAAGTAGCTTATGTTTACCTTATGCGCTAAAACTACACAAGAAAAAAGCAGGGAATATGAATTCCCCGCTTTGCATGCAAAGCTATGACCCATTTATTTTTTAGGAAGCAGACCTGTTGGATTCACCGGCTTGTCATCCTGGTACACTTCAAAATGCAGATGTGTTTTCAAATCCTTTTCGAGCTCATTGCGACCTGCTGAAGCAATCACATCATTTTGTTTCACTTGATCGCCTTCTTTTACTTTCAGATCGCTCAAGCTTTGGTACACTGTTTTGAGATTATTATCATGCGTGATTTCTACGACGTTACCTACCAGCGGATGTTGTTCCACACGGGATACTTTCCCACTCAGTGCAGCTCTCACTTCAAACGCTTGATCGTCGGACCGAGAAAGGTCAATCCCGGTGTTAGCGGTAAATGTTTTATCGTACTCTACCATAGCTGCCGCTTGCTCATCAGCCGTCGCGTTTTCGTCAAAGAAAGGCTTAACGACCTGCACTGCGCTAGCATCTGCCACCGGCCATGCGATATTTTCCGACTGAGCAACAACCTCCACACTTTCTGGTTGTTGTTCGTTAACATCGGTACTCACTGCGCTTGTGCTTTGTACCGATGGACTAGCTGGGTCAGGTTTGAAAGACTTATGGCTAGCATCCTGATAGACCCACACTAAGGTTAGTATAATGGCTGCTGCGGCAATGTAGGCTGCCGGGTATGCCCACCTTTTGGACAACAGCTTTTTCCACGAAGACGGCCGTGAAGCTCTTCCACCCTGAAAGGTTTTGGGTGTATCTTCATGATTTTGGTTCTGGTTTTTATTTTGTTCACTCATTTGCTCATCACCTCAGTAACCAGTGTTACCGGGCGCAACTCTTTTATACTTCAAAGTTACGAAAAATTTACTAACTTAGAATACGAGAGGCATTCGCAAAAGAAATGCCAGTATAATAGTGAAGAAGAATCTGAGTGGCCGTATGGCCTTCCTTGGCCATTCCGTTGGCTCCCCACTGACTCATACCGACGCCATGGCCATAACCGTAGGTCGTTATAGCAATCCGATCCCCTTCGGTCTTCCACGTAAATTCAGCCGATCGTAGCCCTAGTTTGTTACGAATCTCCGGTCCCGTAAAGACCGAACCTCCCACTTCAATCTTTTTGATGCGATGCCCTTCTGTTTTGGAGAGTATACGAATCTCTGGCATACTCCCCCCTCCAGTAGAAGCAGTGACCGCAGCACGACTCAATCCTAATCTATCGAACACGCTCTGACGACTCAGTGTAACGGTTTCTGTAAAACGAGGAGCCAACTGCTTGTCCCATGGACTGGACACACTTCGTAAATAGGGCACGGCCTTCGCCCATACATCCTCTGAATTTTCGGTATAGCCGTTGCTGGTAGAAAAAAAAGAAGCTGTAATGGGTTTGCCATCATATACCATGATTGTATCCTTGGTGTCGCGTACAGCCTGACGAATTTTAGTCAGATCTGCGGATTTGCCAGAATGCTCCCATTCTCTAGTAAGTTTAGCTTTGGAGATGTAAGCCTGGTGTTTAACGGTATCTGTCACATCTGCGCCCGCCGGGGCACCACTGGTATCATCAGCCAACAAACGCCGGGTAATGAAGGTACGCGCGGCAATGGCCTGTGCCTTCAATGCCTCTTCCTCAAAGCTGGGCGGCATTTCAGCTGCTACTACGCCGACAATGTATTGCTCCAAAGGCAGTGTCTCCGTCCGGCCAGTAGACGTGACGTATACCCGCACGTCCGGCTCTGCCGCAGCCGGCACGCTGCGCGCTGGAGCAGCCGGTACGGCTGGCATCGGCGGGAAACCTGGCAGGCGCGTAACGGGCGCCTCGCTCTTTGCCGCCGTATTAGGCTGCGCGGGTGCGGCTGTGCGGCTCCCAGACGGCAAAGGCTGCACTGCCTGTCGAGGCCATGCCATTAGTGCGGGCACAGCCATGGCAAGCACCAGCACCCCTGCCATGGCTGCAAAGGGCAGCCATGGGCGGCGGCTCCCCCAACGTGGGGCTCGCCCGGCTACAGGCCGCAGATGCGGCTGCGGTCCCTGCCGCCTGCTTGCATCGTATGTGTTACCGGGAGCTGTTCCAGTGTCAGGAAGCATCGCACCGACAGTGTGTATAGTGGAAGTCAACGCTGTGGTACGCCGATGGGTCTTGGCGATAGGCGGCAATGCGCCTGTTGTGCCTGGCTGCTGCTGCATAAGCTTATTTTTCTGCAACGAAGTTGCTATAGAGCCAGAGCTTTCCTTCGCAAGTGAGGCCTGGCGATGTTCCTTAGGATGATGTATTGGTATACGGATGCGAACCTGTGAATCTTTCATAAGCTGAAACCTCCATCAAAGGGTTAAGTGTCCGGCTAAAGTACACATATACTCCAGCAGATATTCTCAATCATATGAGGTCGTCCACTTTGATAGAACCGTTTTGAGAGAACTGAAAGAATGAAAAAGACAGGCAGCAAAAACACAAAAAAACCAAGTCCTTTCGGACTTGGTTCTAATGGTTCAAGTTAATACCTATGCCAATACGTTAAAGGTTAGGCGAGGGAAGGTTGAATCTTCTTGAACAGATTCCCTGACGTTTCTTCTGCCACAACGCGCTCTGTGCTGGCCGAATGATCAAGTTTGGATTCATCTACAGTCACTCTGTAAATATCCGCTCCCAATCCAGTCAGTTTCTCAGCCAAATGAACGTAACCACGATCGATGTGATGAACGCCAGATACCTCCGTTGTACCTTCTGCAATAAGTCCGGTCAGAATTAACGCAGCTCCTGCACGCAAATCTGTCGAGGTTACTTTCGCACCCGTCAGCTTAGCATTGCCAGTTACAATCGCCGAACGACCTTCGACCTTAATTTCCGCATTCATGAGATGAAATTCATCCACATGCATGAAACGATTTTCAAACACAGTTTCCGTAATGATGCTCGTTCCTTCAGCGGCAAGTTGAAGTGCCATCATCTGAGACTGCATATCGGTCGGAAACCCAGGATAAGGCAGCGTTTTAACATCAACGGCCTTTAGCGGCTTATCCGCAATGACACGAATACCATTTTCATCGGGTTGAATCGTTACACCCATTTCTTCCATCTTGGATATAACCGGTCCCAAATGATCGGATATCGCGCCTTCTACATATACGTTCCCGCCTGTGATCGCAGCAGCAACCATATAAGTACCTGCTTCTACCCGGTCGGGAATGACCGTATGTTTTACACCATGCAGCTTCTCGACGCCTTCTATACGAATTACGCCTGTGCCTGCACCGCGTACTTTGGCTCCCATGCCATTCAGGAAGTTGGCGAGATCAACGATCTCAGGTTCCTTAGCAGCATTCTCAATGGTAGTTACGCCCTCAGCAAGAGTAGCGGCCATCATAATATTCTCGGTTGCTCCTACGCTGGCTACATCCAAATAAACTTTAGCTCCGCGCAGACGACCGTTACTTTTAGCTTCAATAAAGCCCTGGCCCAAGCTTATCTCGGCGCCCAACGCTTCGAACCCCTTCAAATGCTGATCAATAGGTCTTGTTCCAATTGCGCATCCGCCTGGAAGCGAGATTCTTGTACGTCCCAAACGTGTAAGCAATGGCCCCATAACCAAAAATGATGCGCGCATTTTCCTAACCCACTCGTAAGGGGCTTCACAGGAAATTATCTTCCGCGCGTCAACACGAATGACCTCGTCTTGGTATGTAACGCCTGCTCCTAAGGACTCCAGCACTTTGTTAATGGTCATCACATCGTCTAGAGGAGGTGCATCCATAATAACACTTTCTCCTTCTTCTCCTAACAGAGAAGCGGCGATGATCGGCAGAACTGAGTTTTTGGCTCCGCTGACTTTGACACTCCCGGTCAATCTGTTGCCACCGCGGACGATAAATTTGCTCATCTATGGTTCCCTCCGCGCGTCATTTCTCTTTTCCATTTTTGAAAAAAAGAACATATTCCGCTATTTTCATGCCTTGCTTTTTCATTACATAAAAAAACAAGATTTTACTAATACCCTAACTGCCATCATACCACTGATTTAAACAAGTATACAAGCGTTTTTTTGTACTTGACGACCATTGCGTTCTAACTGATTGAGCCAGTTATACATGTATGGTTCTTTTGTTTACCATTGTTAACAATATGGCACGATGTTATTCGACAATTCCTGCAACATCCACAGTCATAAAATCATATAACCCGCCTACTTCATGTTAAAACAAATTCTAGAGCATCTGGCTCCAAGAGATGTAGTTCAACAAGAAACCAGAAACCAACTGTCCCAAAATTATAGCAAGAAACAAGTGCAGCAATCTGCCCTGCGGTCCTTTGGGTTGCCGGATTAACAAATCCAGCTTTAAGCTTTGCAAAGCCCACCAAGCTAACGCTATACAGACGAGCGATACGATCATGGAGATCAGCGCGGTCATACTCGCCGATTGACTTAACTGTTCAGCCAACTGCTGCTTCCCGTTCATCCGTAATTCCTCCCATCTGCGTCACAGACTTCTTTATAATACTCGGCGAGCGCCTAATATGCCAGTGCTATTTCTGTTTCCAGTACATTTATTTCGACAAAATGTGAATAATCACTTCTGTTTCGCGAATTTAAAAGGTACTAAATACCTAGCCATCAAACAAGAAATAGGACTATATTTTTGGAAAAGACAGCTAAAAAAGGGCTCGATCACAGTGATCGAAGGAAGCAAAGGCGTCACTTACCTTCTGCAGGCATTCTTGGGCAGAAGTTATGAAGTGGTCTCTTTGTCATTCCATCCGTATACTATGCCGAACCCTTTTAAAATTCCACTCAAAATCCAATATTAATTCTTATTGGTTCTGATACTTGTAGCATTCAATCGGTTAAGCGCCCGTTGCAGAGCGACTTCTGCCCGATGATGATCTATCTGTTCCTGCTTGCTCTGGAGCCGCAGTTCTGCCCGCTCCCTTGCCGCACGGGCACGCTCCACATCAATATCTTCGGAACGTTCCGCACTCTCAGCCAAAATGACCACTTTATCTTTGCGGACTTCAACAAAGCCCCCATTGACAGCGATCACTTCAGTTTGACCACCGATTTTAATACGTATCGGTGCAATCTTCAAGGGAGTGACCAAGGGAAGGTGTCCTGGTAAAATCCCAAGATCGCCTTCCGAGCCGCGAACACTGATGCTGTTTACCTGTTCCGTATAGACCAGGCGCTCCGGCGTCACAATCTCTAGTAAATACGTGCTCACTTGAATCCCTCCTGGAAGCTGTCCACAGACAGCTCACTTCGTAAGGCTCGGCTATTCTCTGCCTGTATGTTTACAACGTTTTAGCTTTTTCAACTGCTTCTTCGATGGCTCCTACAAAAAGGAAGGCCGCTTCTGGAAGGTGGTCATACTTGCCCTCCAAAATTTCTTTGAAGCTTCGTACAGTTTCTTTAACCGGCACATATTTACCCGGGAAGCCGTTAAATGCTTCGGCAACATGGAAAGGTTGTGAAAGGAAACGCTGGATTTTACGGGCACGTGCTACCAGCATTTTATCTTCTTCACTCAACTCGTCCATACCCAGGATCGCAATAATATCCTGAAGCTCATTGTAGCGGGCCAAAATTTGTTTTACCCCTTGCGCTACATTATAATGCTCTTCACCCACAACGTCTGGAGCCAAAATACGGGAGCTTGATGCGAGTGGATCAACCGCTGGGTAAATACCCATTTCGGAAATTTTACGTTCCAGGTTTGTTGTAGCATCCAAATGGGCAAACGTCGTAGCAGGAGCCGGGTCAGTGTAGTCATCCGCAGGCACGTAGATTGCCTGAATGGAAGTAACCGAACCTTTTTTAGTAGAAGTAATCCGTTCTTGCAATTGACCCATCTCAGTTGCCAGCGTAGGCTGGTAACCTACTGCGGAAGGCATACGTCCCAACAGGGCAGAAACCTCAGAACCTGCTTGGGTAAAGCGGAAAATGTTATCAATAAAGAGCAACACGTCACGGCCTTCTTGATCACGGAAATACTCAGCCATCGTCAGACCTGTGAGGGCAACACGCAAACGCGCACCCGGAGGCTCGTTCATTTGTCCAAACACCATCGCTGTTTTGTTGATAACGCCGGAATCTCTCATTTCATGGTACAAGTCATTTCCTTCACGTGTACGTTCACCTACACCTGCGAATACAGAAATACCACCATGCTCCTGAGCGATATTGTTAATCAATTCTTGAATGGTTACGGTTTTACCTACACCAGCACCACCAAACAATCCGACTTTACCACCTTTGGCATAAGGAGCCAGCAAGTCGATAACCTTAATACCAGTTTCGAGCATCTCTGCTTGAGTTGTCAGTTCTTCGAAAGAAGGCGCTTGACGGTGAATCGGATTTCTAGCCGTTTCACTCATATCAGCACCATTATCAATTGGCGTTCCAAGCACGTTAAATACACGTCCAAGAGTAGCTTCGCCGACAGGTACCGAGATAGGCGCTCCCAGATCTATTGCTTCAGCTCCACGAACCAAACCATCTGTGGAAGACATGGCAATACAACGCACACGGTTGTCACCTAGATGTTTTGAAGCTTCGAGCGTCAGATCAATTTTGACTCCGCTCTCCAGCACAGTCCCAATATGAATGGCATTCAGAATTTCCGGAAGCTGCCCACGTTCAAACTCAACGTCGACAACCGGACCCATGATGCTCACTACGCGTCCTTTGTTCATCTTTTGGTTTCCCTCCTACAAGCTTGCACAGCCGCAAATCCGAACCATTCTGATTTGTTTTGCGCCCGCAATTTATCATAATAGTGTAGACCCTGTTATAAAACAGTCGCAAGAAGTCGCATTAAGACTGAGCGTTAGCCCCTGCGACAATTTCCGTAATTTCCTGGGTAATAGCCGCTTGACGAGCACGGTTATAGGTTAAGGAAAGCTCTCCAATCAACTTGGTAGCATTCTTCGTAGCTGATCCCATTGCCGTCATCTTCGCTCCCAGCTCACTTGCTTTACCATCCAGCAAAGCGCCGTAAATGAGCGTTTCCGCGTAACGCGGTAGCAATACTTCAAGCACACCTTCTGGTGAAGGTTCATACTCATAGTTAATTGAGGATGAAGTCGTAGCAGAATCCGGTGTTGCCATCGGTAACAAACGATCAACTGTTGGAATTTGAGTCAATGCGTTGACAAAGCGGTTATAGCATAGATAAAGCTCATCAAATTCTTTAAGTTCAAAGCCTTGTACTGCCTTGCTAGCAATCGTTTTGATATCTGCAAATGCAGGTGTATCTGACAGATCTGTTACCGATTCAGCGATAGGAAATTCACGACGTCTGAAATAATCCCGTCCTTTTCGCCCAATGATGAAAATCATAAATTCATCCTGTGAACGGTGACGTTCAGCAATCGTCTGCGTAACCTGTCGCAAAATATTGGCGTTATAACCACCAGCCAGACCACGATCAGATGTAATGATGAGATAAGCCGTCTTTTTAACTGGACGCGTCTCTAGCATTGGATGCTTGATGTTATTCGCTCCAGAAGCAATGCTACTCACAACTTCTTTAAGCTTTTCCGAGTAAGGACGAGCCGATTCCGCTTTTTCCTGAGCTTTTCTCAGCTTGGATGCAGCGACCATTTCCATTGCTTTCGTGATCTGCTTCGTACTCTGCACACTTTTAATCTGACGTTTAATCTCGCGCATACCTTTTGCCATGATTTCACCACCTTCAAGCTTTGACAAAGCCAAAGCTAACTTCGTAAGATTCAAATCCAGCCGGACATATGTTAAAGGGCCTGTTAGTGAGGGTAAAACATGCCAAGGAAGCCACAACCCAGAGGGTACGCTTCCTTAGGACATCTTTCATCATAAACAGGCAAATTCCAATGTATTAAACCGACGTGGCGAATGATTTTTTGAATTTCTCGATAGCTGCCTTCAAAGCTGCTTCATTATCAGCAACCAAGTCTTTCGTGTCGCGGATAGATTGAAGCACATCCTGATGATCGGACTCCATGAAAGACAGGAAGTCTTTTTCAAAACGTTTTACATCCGCTACAGGAATATCATCGAGGAAGCCTTTTACAGCAGTATACAAGCTCACTACTTGTTGCTCTACAGCAAGCGGTTGGTTAACACCTTGTTTCAAAATTTCCATCATGCGTGCACCGCGATCGAGACGGGCTTTAGTGGATTTATCCAAGTCGGACCCGAATTGGGAGAACGCTTGAAGCTCACGATATTGAGCGAGATCCAGACGCAGGGAACCTGCAACCTTTTTCATCGCTTTAATCTGAGCGGAGCCACCTACACGAGATACGGAAATACCTACGTTGATCGCCGGACGTTGCCCTGCATAGAACAAGTCAGCTTCCAGGAAGATCTGTCCATCCGTGATGGAAATAACGTTAGTTGGAATATACGCAGAAACGTCGGAAGCCTGTGTCTCGATGAACGGCAATGCGGTAAGTGATCCGCCACCCAACTCATCATTCAGCTTCGCTGCACGTTCCAGCAAGCGAGAGTGCAGGTAGAAAACGTCACCCGGATATGCTTCACGACCCGGTGGACGACGCAGCAACAGGGAAAGTTCCCGGTAAGCAGACGCTTGTTTAGTCAAGTCATCATAAACAACGAGGACGTGCTCGCCTTTGTACATAAAGTACTCACCCATGGCACAGCCAGAGTAAGGAGCAATGTACAGCAATGGTGATGGTTCGGAAGCAGATGCCGTAACGACAATCGTGTATTCCAGCGCACCATGACGACGCAATGTTTCAACAACTTGAGCAACCGTGGATTGTTTTTGACCAATAGCAACATAAATACATTTCATGCCGTTGCCTTTTTGGTTCAAAATAGCATCGATTGCGATAGAAGTTTTACCTGTTTGACGGTCACCGATAATCAGCTCACGTTGACCACGACCAATCGGAACCATCGCATCAATAGCTTTAATCCCTGTCTGCATAGGCTCATGTACCGATTTACGGGCCATAACGCCTGGAGCCTGACTTTCAACCGGACGGAATTCTGTTGTAGCAATCGGTCCTTTACCGTCTACCGGTTGTCCCAGCGGGTTAACTACACGTCCGATCATTGCTTCGCCTACAGGGACTTGCATGATCTGACCTGTACGTTTTACTTGACCACCTTCGCGAATGTCGGAGAATTGACCCAAAATAACAACACCGACATTGCTCTCTTCCACATTGAGCGCCAAGCCCAATACGCCAGTGTCGAATTCGACCAATTCACCGGCCATAACTTTTTCCAGTCCGTAGACGCGGGCAATACCGTCGCCGACTTCAACAACAGTGCCGACTTCAACGACCTCGATATCATTTTTATATTGTTCAATCTGACTTTTAATCAATGAACTGATTTCCTCAGGTTTGATACTCAAGTGTGTTCACCCCTATCTTCTATACTCGTCTGTTAAAGGATTTCTCGAGACGATCCAGCTTGCCGGCCAGACTGCCGTCGTACAGTGTATCGCCGATAACCACTTTCAATCCGCCCAGCAGACTCGGGTCCACTATATTTTCCACACGGATTGTTTTATGTTCACGGGTTCCGAATTCCTCGGCTACCGCTGTTTTTTCCTGATCACTTAAAGCATAAGTCGAATACACCTTAGCATGGGCAATCCCCAGCTTGTACTCCTGAATATCGAGATATCCGGCCAGGAGAGATTCGAACAAATCTGCTCTACTGCGCTGAATCAGCAGCTTAATCGTGTTAATCAGCGACGCAGACAACTTGCCTTCAAAATTGCTAGCCAGAACCTGAAGCTTGACTGCTTCCGTAATGTTAGGAGAATTAATGAATTTACGGATTTCAGCATCCCCCGATACAGCTTCTACAAAAGCACGTAGCTCCTGTTCGGTTTCCATAATGGTTTGCTCCTGCTCTGCTACTTCATACAAAGCTTTCGCATACCGTTTGGCAACTACCGTATCTCGGCTCATGCTTTGCCTCCTACCTCTTTAAGGTATTGGTCGACAAGCTCTCCCTGGACTTGGTCTTCCTTAATTTCCTTTTGAATCAGTTTGGAAGCAATTTGTACCGAAGCTTTACCCACTTCGCTGCGCAATTCGGCAACTGCCTTATTACGCTCGCTTGTGATTTCACGAACAGCTTCGTCTTTCAGGCGGACAGCTTCGTCTTTGGCCTGAATAATAATTTGTTCCGCTTGCTTGTTACCTGTTTGTTTTGACTGCTCTATAATATCGTAGGCTTCCTTACGCGCCTGCTGGAGAGCCTGCTTTTGCTCCTCAACATAAGCAACAGCCTGTTCACGTGTTTGTGCCGCCTCATTCATTTGCTGTAACACGAGTTGACGCCGCTTTTCCATAACGGAAAAGAGAGGGCCAAATGCATAGCGCGTCAGTAACCAGTACAAGATCAAAAATGCAATGATAGTGAAAACGATACTTGTCCAATTTAAACTCAATTGAAGTCACTCCTTTCCGGTGAACGTCGGTTCTGGGTCTTTCATGTTCAAACGAACAAAGAAGGCGCGGATGGCTGTGCCTTCCCCGCCAAACCTTGCTTCCATTCAATTAAGCACCTGCGTAGAAAATGAATGCCAGAACGACCCCGATGATTGGCAGGGCTTCGACCAGACCTACACCGATAAACATTACCGTTTGCAATGTTGCTTTAGCTTCAGGCTGACGAGCAATACCTTCAACTGTTTTACTTACGATCAGACCGTTACCAATACCTGCGCCCAAAGCGCCCAAACCTACTGCGATTGCAGCTGCGATATATGCCCAAACTCCCATTTTAAAAAATCCTCCTTAGTGATGTGTATTTGTGTTTTACATGTATTTGCAGTTAAGCGCGAAGCGTACTCCTGAACTTAACTAAAAACCGGAAAACGTGCTTGTCTAATGCTCTTCTTCATGCGTGTCAATGGACTGCGAAATATATACAAACGTTAGAATCGTAAAGACGAACGCTTGGATACTGCCGACAAAAATACTGAATCCCTGCCAGACTACGAGTCCCAATACGGAAGCAACCATACCTCCCACACCAAGTGCTGTCATTTTCAGCAGAACACTAATCAAAACTTCGCCGGCAAAAATATTACCGAATAGACGCATACCGTGTGTCAATAGTTTTGAGAACTGCTCAATCAAGTTAATTGGCAAAAAGAACGGAAATGGCTGAACGTAATGCTTGAAGTAAGCTTTGGTATTACGGAAGATCCCCAGGAAATGAACCAGGACAAAGATCATCAATGCCAGTCCAATGGATACCCCTGCATCTGCGGTAGGTGATTTCCACCAGCTGATACCTACATGGGCAGCTTCGCCCGGGTGAGACGCCTGTGCTTGTTCTAATGCTTCTTTGACTGGAATGATTTCATGTCCAAATACTTGGGCACTTTGCACATTATCGAATTCAGTCACAATGCCGAACGGTAAACCCAGCATATTGCCCACGAAAATGAACATGATCAGCGTCATCCCCAAGGAGAGGAATGGCTTCCCTTTTTTCAAATCCATCGTGCTGGAAATCAGTCCTTGAACGAATTCTACGACCCATTCCATAAAATTTTGCAACTTGCTCGGATTGTCCACAGACAAATTGCGCGTTGCAGCAAATGCCAGTCCAAATACAATCGCGCAGGTCACAACCAGCATAATAATGACGGACAAGTCAATGTTAAACCCGCCCAATTGGATAATCGGTGATTCATGCAACATGTTTTCTCACCCCTTTCTCAGTTGAGCTATCATTTTTCCTGAAGCGCGAATATGATGCCTATAATTAACAGAAGGAATTGTCCGGTCACCAAGCTTGCCATTACAGCGATCTCATGGAAATAGGCCGGGAATTCTATAGCCAGCACCACTGCCAAAATTGAGGTCCCTAATCGAACGCCAAAGCCAATACCAAACACTCTCTTCTTTCTTTCACCGGCGGCCGCACTCGCAACCTGTCGAATTTTGTAGGCCATATACAGCACATTTAGACAGCTTACTCCCGTTCCCAGAATGATTCCGTGAGCAATGTCACGATGTTGGGGCATGAAGGCGGAGACCAGGAAACACAGAGCCATAATACCAAGCGCCACGATCCATAACATTTTTTGCATACGGGTCATCTCATTCATGGTTATCCCTCAATACCTTTCCGATCACAAGGGCAATACTTAATGCGCCTACAACCAAGCCTGCGAGAACGCTTACGCCAATCCAAATTCCGGAGCCACCAAGTTTGGTATCAAGCCATTTTCCGGCATAGAAACCACCCAGTGTGCATATCGTCAAATCAATGCCGATCGCGCTCACCAGTCCTATAGCCTTAAAGGCATTTCCGGTGTTGTTTCGGTTGTTGTTTTGCTTGGAAGGTTTGACCACTTTTCTCATGTCACCCCTGCAATTCCAGTCCATTTTACTTAAATATAAGATGCTTTGTCAATTGAGATATTTTAGCGCCCTAAAGTATAAAAATCAGTCGACAAAGCATCTAAAAATGCTGTATCCCTTGGTAACCGTACAGTTTAACTGTATGCTTACCTTGTAAAGATTAATTATTACGAACGGACGCCTTTTGTGAACATTGTGTGAAATTCTTCAGGACGTTCTGTTTGAACACCATAATGGTGCAAAATCGCATTGACAATTCTTACAGATGCCTGTCCATCACCGTAAGGATTCGCTGCCTGACTCATAGACTCATACAACGCGGAATCTGTCAAAAGAGCCTTGGTCCGATTGTACACGTTCTCTTCACTTGTACCCACCAGTTCCAAGGTACCCGCTTCAATTCCTTCCGGTCTTTCGGTCGTATCACGCAGCACCAGGACAGGTACTCCGAACGAAGGCGCTTCTTCCTGAAGACCACCGGAATCCGTAAGAATCAGATGTGTGTGCGGATAAAAATTGTGCAGGTCCACTACATCCAGCGGATCAATCAACTTAATACGCGGATGGTTGCCCAAAATTTCAAATGCAGGTTCCTTCACAGCCGGGCTCGGGTGAACTGGGTACACAATAGCAATATCCTCAAATTCGTCTGCGATCCGCTTAACCGCGTTAAAAATCTGACGATGCGGTTCCCCTTGGGACTCCCGGCGATGTGCTGTCATGAGAATCAGGCGCTTGCCCTGAGCCCAGTCCAGTACCGGATGCTCGTAGTCCTGGCGAACTGTATACTGAAACACGTCAGTTACTGTATTGCCTGTTACATATATTCGCGATTCAGGTTTATTTTCCTTCCGCAAATTTCCAGCCGATAAAGAAGTAGGCGAAAAATGCAGATCGGACAGCACACCTGTGAGCTGACGATTCATTTCCTCAGGATATGGAGAAAGCTTGTTCCATGTCCGCAAACCTGCTTCCACATGCCCTACTTCAATTTGCTGCATAAAGGCTGCATAGCTAGCCAAGAAAGTCGTCAGCGTATCGCCGTGAACCAACACGATATCAGGCTTGGCTTCACGCAATACGGGTTCCAGACCTTGAAGTACACGTATGGAGATTTCATTGAGTGTCTGGCGATCCTTCATTACATCCAGATCATAGTCAGGGTGGATATTAAAAACTTCCAGAACCTGATCAAGCATCTGGCGATGTTGAGCTGTTACGCATACTACGGACTCGATATGCTCCGGATGGCGCTGAAGCTCCAAAATGAGAGGAGCCATCTTAATCGCTTCCGGACGCACACCGAAAATGGTCATCACTTTAATTTTAGACATTTTCCGTTGAACCCCTTTTCATAATAAACGTCTGCTTCCCAGATCTTCCGTGATTCAGATAGATGATCTGTCTTAGCGTCCAAAGATTGTGCCGAACCGCTAAAAGCAGTCTACTTAGTCCCGTACAAACGGTCTCCAGCATCTCCGAGACCCGGAATGATGTAACCATGATCATCCAAACGCTCGTCCAGTGCAGCGACATAAATGTCTACATCAGGATGCGCATCCTGCACAGCTTTCACTCCTTCAGGAGCGGCAATCAGATTCATCATTTTAATTTGAGTACAGCCTCTTTTTTTCAACACATCAATCGCTGCGATCGCCGATCCGCCCGTTGCGAGCATCGGATCAATTACGATCAATTCACGTTCAGTTACATCCGTAGGCAGCTTCGTATAATATTCTACGGGTTGCAATGTCTCAGGATCACGGAACAACCCCACATGTCCTACTTTTGCAGCAGGCAAAAGCTTTACGACACCATCCAGCATACCCAGGCCTGCACGCAAAATCGGGATAAGGCCCAACATACGACCAGAAATCACTTTACCTTCAGTTTCAGCAACTGGAGTCTGTACCGTAATGCTCTCCAGCGGAATATCTCTTGTAATTTCATAAGCCATCAAAGTTGCTACTTCATCAACCAGTTCACGGAAATCTTTCGTGTTGGTCCGCACATCGCGGATAAATGTAAGTTTGTGTTGGATCAAAGGGTGATCGCAAACCACCAGTTTTGCCATAATATATTCCCTCCGGTATTATCGTCACGTTCTTCCGCACCAGCATATCGAACATCCTGATTCGAAAGGATCTATGTAACCTATTTGTACAAACCAAATAAGCACAGATGCAATGCGTGCCTGTAAATCCTGTTTATTATAACATTCCCTTGATTGATTTAACACCTGCCACTGCAACCTTTTGTCAAGGGAAAGATATGATAGGCAAAATACTTGGCAAGGCCCATTTACGTGTGACTTTTGTCATATGAAATCAATAAAAAGGCTCTGACGGTCCTTGACCGTCAAAGCCTACCAGTTCTAAACTTCCTGCCTGAGATATAACCTCTGCTATCCCACGCATATATTCTTTATCTATACTTCAGATTGTCCCACGCTCCCTGAAATTGCTGAAGCATTTCATCCTTCGTAATAACGCCTGCGATATAGGCTTGCATACTACTGCTTAAATCCTGATTTAGCCCCTTCGGAAATCTCTGGAAGTTCCAGCTCCATATCTTGCCTTCCTTCACGTGCCGTGATATTTCCGCACCCAAATCACCTGTGGTCTCGTCACTGGACGTGATACTTTTGAAAGCAGGAACGAACTTAAACTCCTTGGTAATATAATGCTTGCCTGTTTCTGATGTGACCAGCCAGTTGAGAAATTCCTTTGCCTCCTGCTTCACAGGCGAGTTTTTGTTGACAACCCAGTTCGAGGCCACTCCCACAGCCAGTTTGTCTCCAGTGGAAGAATTATTGTCTATAGGCGTAGGAAGGATACCCAAATTCAAGTTAGGATTAATTCCATCTATTTGCGGCTGCGTCCAGTTCCCCTGGTGCATCATAGCGGCCTTGCCTGTTGAAAACAGTGTCACTTGTGTATTGTAGTCCGTCGTGAGCGGATTGGGGTTTCCATATTTTAAAGTCAGGTCAAGCAACTTCACCCACTGATCGAACACGGGGTTACCAGGAATGCGAGCAGTTCCTTGGTTTAAATCCGCAACGTAACTCTCCGGGTTCGGCTGTCTGGCAAAGGGGATATTGATAAAATGGTTTCCCAGAACCCACCATTCTGCATAGCCGTTAGCAAAAGGGATAATCCCTGCTGCTTTCAGTCGCTTGGCTGCTTGCTCCAATTCATCTAACGTCTGAGGCAATTTGGTTATACCCGCTTTTTTGAACAAATCCTTATTATAAACAAAACCAAGTCCCTCCAGGTTCATAGGCTGTCCATAAATCTTACCGTTAACCGTCATCGGCTTACGGGCGAAATCGTCCAGGTCCTTCACCCATGGCTGATCCGACAAATCCTCCAGATACTCAAACCACGTATCGCGATCCTGGTAACCCTCATTCGTGAAAATGTCCGGCTGGTCGCCTGAGGCGAATTTAGCCTTCAACGAAGCACCGTAGTCCGTACCCCCACCGACAGATTGAATATCCAGCTTGATACCAGGGTGCGTTCTTTCATACTCAGCCTTCAGTTTGTTCAACGGTTCCGAAATCTCCACTTTGAATTGATAAATGTGTATCGTTTTGGTCCCACTCTGTTGAGCCTTTGTATTACCACAACCTGCAAGCATACACGTAAGCAGCAACATCAGGGAGATGACAAGCAGCACTGTCTTTTTCATCCGATAACCCTCCCATCAGCCTTTAACCGCTCCGGCCGCAATGCCAGAAACGATGTATTTTTGCATCACCAGAAAAAACACAACGATTGGCGTGATTCCGAGCACCAGTGCGGGCAACGCCAAGTCCCATTGCTTGGTATATTGACCAAACAGCATATAGGTCGCAATCGGAATCGTACGCAGCTCAGGATCATTCAAAATGAGCGAAGGCAGCAGATAATCATTCCAAATCCATAACGTATTCAAAATAAGTACGGTCACGAACATCGGGAGCAACAGTGGACAAACGATGCGAAAGAACACCCCGTAACGAGAGGAACCATCTACTCTCGCCGCTTGCTCAACCTCAATAGGCACCGTTTTAATAAAACCATGAAACAGAAAAACTGATAAAGGTGCTCCAAAACCCAGATAGCACAAAATCAGTCCTGGTATGCTGTTGTTCAGGCTCAATACGTTGGACACTTCCATAAGCGGCAACATAATCGATTGAAAAGGTACGACCATCGCAGCCACAAGTAAACCGAACAGGAACCGATTAAAAAGAGTATCATGCCGAACCATTTGGTAGGCGGCCATCGAGCTGATCAGCAGCAAAAGCGCATTGCTGACGATGGTGACGATCAGTGAATTCCCCAGTGCTGTGGGAAAGTTTATTTTATTCCAGGCGTTAGCAAAATTTTCAAAACGGAAGGTCGTCGGCCACGAAGCGGAATGAGCCAAAATGTCTCCAAAAGATTTAACCGAGTTTACGAGCAAAAAATAGAACGGTACTAGAAAGATCAACCCAACCACAATAAGCAATATTTCAGCTACCCATGTGCTTAAACGATAGTTCGATGTTTTTTCCATTACATTTCGACCTCCTTTTTCTTCGTGAGACGCACCTGAATGCTGGTAATGATCGCAACGACCACAAAGAAAATCATAGCCTTAGCAGTCCCCAATCCAAGTCGATTATTTGTAAACGCTTCATTATATATGTCCAACGCTACAGACTCTGTCGCCTTGAATGGTCCACCCTTTGTCAAAGCCAAATTCAGCTCAAATACTTTAAAGGACCAGGATATCGCCAGGAACAAGCAGACGGTCACTGCTGGCATAATAAGCGGCACCACGATATGACGCAAAACCTGTCTTCGGCTCGCACCATCAATTTGGGCTGATTCAATAAGAGCATGCGGGACATTATTTAGAGAGGATATGTAAATAACCATGAGATAACCTGCGTATTGCCAAACAAACACAATGACAGTTCCCCAAAATGCAGTCGGCCCATCACCTAACCACGGCAGTTTGAAAAAAGAAAGCCCTGTGGCCTCTCCCACCGCCGAAAAGCCGCGTACAAATATAAATTGCCAGATGAAGCCGAGCAGCAAGCCGCCGATCATATTAGGCATAAAAAATACAGTTCGCAGTGCATTGCGGGTACGCAACGGCTTTGTAAGCGCATAGGCCAGGAAAAAGCCCACCAGGTTAGTTAGAATGACACCACATACGGTAAAGCGGACCGTAAACCAAAATGCATTACGGAAGTCCGGATCATCTTTAAAAATATGAATGTAATTCCCTAGTCCGAGCCATCGGACATGTTCAGATACGCCATCCCAGTTCGTCATGGAATAATATAGCCCCAACAGGAACGGAATGACCATAATTAAGACGAAAAACAACGCCATCGGTCCTACAAATATGAGCTGCTGCAATAATTGCGCGGATTTTCTTTGGCTCAATGCAATCACTCCTTTGTCGTAGATCATGAAGGAAAATGCGCATAAATCCTTACTTTAATCGCTTATTACCCAAAAACGTAAGTTTCGAGTCGTCTGGAATCTAAAAAAGGCTGTTCTCCCTTCGCTAACGAAAGGAAAACAGCCTTATCATATAAAGATTAAAAGGAATGGCGATGAATTAGTATTGTGTTCCTGGATAGATCGGGAACTTGTCTGTCAACTCGCCAACCGCTTGGCTTGCTTTGGACAATACAGTATCATCTTTTGGATTTTTAAGAGTATCCGCAATAATTTTACCAATTTTAACCATAGCTTCTTCATCCATACCACGAGAAGTTGCAGCAGGTGTACCAATACGGATGCCGCTGGTAACGAACGGACTCGTTGGGTCGAAAGGAATGGCATTTTTGTTGACCGTGATACCCACGGAATCCAATACATGCTCCGCTTCTTTACCTGTAATATTCAAATTGCGAGTATCCAACAGCATCAGGTGATTATCCGTACCACCGGATACAATGTTGATTCCCTCTGCCAGCAGTGTTTCAGCCAGCACCTGTGCGTTGCGAACTACGTTTTGCGCATAGGTTTTGAATGATGGCTGGAGCGCTTCACCCAAAGCAACTGCTTTGGACGCGATCACGTGCATCAGTGGTCCTCCTTGAGTACCAGGGAAGATAGCTTTATCAATCGCTTGCGCCCACGCTTTGCGAGTCAGAATTAGGCCCCCACGCGGACCACGCAGCGTTTTGTGTGTCGTTGTTGTCACAAATTGGGCATGAGGAACTGGACTAGGGTGAATCCCTGCTGCCACGAGACCTGCGATATGTGCCATATCCACCATGAATAAAGCACCTACATCATTAGCAATGGAAGCAAAGGCTTCAAAATCGATAGTACGCGGATATGCACTTGCACCAGCTACGATCAGACGAGGGCGGTGCTTGAAGGCTGCTTTGCGCACTTCATCGTAGTCGATGCGGAAGTTGTCTTCACGTACACCGTAAGCAGCAAAGTTATACAACAAACCAGAGGCATTAACCGGGCTTCCGTGTGTTAAGTGGCCGCCATGCGCCAGATTCATACCCAGTACAGTATCTCCAGGTTGAAGAGCTGCCAGATATACCGCCATGTTAGCCTGCGCTCCAGAGTGAGGCTGCACGTTCGCATGCTCGGCGCCAAATAGTTCTTTCGCACGGTCACGTGCAATATCTTCGACGATATCTACATGCTCACAGCCACCATAGTAGCGTTTGTTCGGATAACCTTCAGCATATTTATTGGTAAGCACGGAGCCCATGGCTTCCATTACTGCTTCACTGACGATATTCTCAGATGCGATCAGCTCGATATTGTGGCGTTGCCGTTTCAGTTCAAGCCCCATTGCTTCCATCACTGCCGGGTCACTTTTACGCAGATGTTCCATCATGATTGATTACTCCCTCTCCATGGTCAAATTGTTGGGTATACAAGCAAATGCCTGCTCCTCTGTTGGGTACCTCTTCATCAATGCAAAAAAGATCAGTACAAACATGCCGACATGCCAAATGCTAATCGCAGTTTCCACCGGCTTCTTGTTCCAGACTGTACACTGCCCGTTGTCCGCCAATAAGTGGAGGACGAGTGAACGCAGCCGTCACACGTGCTTCACCAATCCAGCGAAGGCTTGGGCGAAACGGAACGGCAATCGGGCGCAAATGCATGCCAATCAGCGTTTCGCCGATGTCTATCCCGGCATGAGCCTGCACATTCGCCGCCAGACACGCATCGTCCATAGAGCGATAGGCAACGGTAGCCATAGAGCCCCCTGCTGTACGAACAGGAACAGCCGCAACCTCCATCAGGCCTAATCGCTCCAGTAGAGAACGTTCAACGACCAGTGCTCGGTTCAAGTGCTCACAGCATTGAAACGCCACATCAAAGCCATACTCTCTGCGAACGGATTCTACTCCAGACAACACTTGCTGAGCCACATCCAGCGCTCCTGCTGTGCCGATCCGACTTCCAGCCACTTCACTCGTGCTTGCGCCAATAACCAGCAGGCGACCAGCTTTAAGACTGGCCACTTCTGCAATTTCCCGCACGACAGAAGCGGTCTGTGCTTCGAGTGAAATCTCATGATCCAATTGTTCTACCATTGGAACCTCCTTTGGTTGAACAGCCTCTCAGAGACTAGGCATGGTCCCATGCCCCAAGTTCAACACACTCTCTCCTGATCACAATCTGACTATATTATAGCCGATGTTTCAGATTTCGAGCAGAAAAAATGGAAGAACAAGAAGGCAACAGAAGATCTGCTGTAGCTCGTATACGAAAAAAGAGCAGTCCACACCTATGTGGAATTGCTCTTTTGCCCAGGCGACCGGCCGTATATCCGATGCTCCATCGTGGTTAATCCCACTTTTGTCGCCAGTTACATCGGATTCTCATTTTTCCACCTTATCTTAACGGATTAACTGTCGAAAATCAACAGATTCCGTACAAAATAGAGGAATGGTACCGACTTTATTCGGAAGATCCCTTTAGCTTGTCCAGCAACTTATGCAAAGCTACACGGATTTCCGCAGCTGTGACATCGTAGTCCTCCCGCGAACCGCCAAACGGATCTGAGATATCGAAGCCCGGAATCCGTTGATGTAATTCAATCATTCGCTCACGTTCCTGCGCTGATAGCTCTTGTCCAAGTGAAGCCATCAACTGCTGTGAAGCATACAAGCCGTCTAATTCCTGTACGTCCTTCAGCACTGCGTCCCGGTCCTCCACATACTCCTTCAGCGTAAATACTTTGCCCGCCGTTTGTGGAAACCGTTGAATGACATGCTGTTTATGTCCTTGCGTCAAGGTTAAGATCAGATGTGCCCACTCGGCAAGTCCGTCGCTTAAAGGGGTTGAAGTGATCTGATCGGATATATCGTGATCACGTAGAACCGCCTCTGCATGCCGGGATATCGACGCCCCGTCCATCGCAGCTACTCCAGCGGAACGCACTTCTAGTTCCAGTCCATGCTCAGCAGCCAACTTACGCAGCATCCCCTCAGCCATTGGACTGCGACAGGTGTTCCCTGTGCATACAAATAAGATATTCTTCAACGTCTTCACCCCCCGTATGTTGAAAAAATATATAAACAGAGGATTACTCAAATCCTGTATTTATTTTACACTGTCTACGTTAAAATCAAAACATAAACATAAAGCCGAATGCCAGCAAAACGGCACCGCCCACCGCTTCTCCATAATCCCCCAGATTGCGGCTGACCTTGCGCCCCAGTAACAGCCCCAGCATCGCCATCGCTCCCCCGCAAAAACCAAAGGCCAGAACAGTCAGCACCAGGTCACTCTGGAACATCCCCAGGGACACTCCCACAGAAAATGAGTCAATGCTCACCCCAAGTGCAAATAGCAAAAGACCCAAAGGCGACCGATGATCCAATACGTGTACGCCGTCTCCCTTGAAGGAATTGTACACCATATGCCCGCCCAAAAGGATGAGTAATCCCCCTGCGAAATAGGTCGTCACATGGCCTAATAAAGAACTCATATAATGGCCTGTGAACATTCCCAGCAACGGCATCAGGATGTGAAAAAAACCAATCACAATGCTGATGCGCAGCACGTCTCGCAGGCGTATCCCCTTCATACCGATCCCTACGCCCAGCGACAGCGCATCCATCCCTAGCGCTACCGCCATGATCAGAATCGTTACAACCTGCCCAGCATCGGCAGAGGCTGCCAGCATACTCCATCCCTCCATTATCCGTCTGTTCTTGTACACGTTATGCGGACAAGGGGCAAATCAGTACAAGCAGGTACTGAAAATACCCAAAACAGAGACGAGGAGAGAGGAGGAATTAAAATAAGAGACTCCATTCTTTACAGAAGCTACAATCGGATAATTCGATGACCTGCCGCTTTAAGCAGTCGATTCATGACGGCGTCTCCCAATCCCTTCGGCGGGCAGGCTTCCGCCAAAATGTAGGTGACGCCGTCCTCATCGCAGCGGCGCAGCACGCCGTACAGGCGCTGCGCCGCCTCATGGAGCGCGTCCAGCTTGCCCAGCGTGTAGACCCGTTCTCCGGCGTAGCCGGCGGCATGGTCGTCGAACGCGAGCACCGCCGTGCGCTCCCCGCGCGCGGCAGCCTCCGCCAGCGCGTCGCGAATCCAGCCCGTCACTTCAACAGGCGACGGGCCTTGTACCACGCTCAAGCGGCCTCGCGGCGCGTAGTGCGTATACTTCATGCCCGGCGAGCGCGGCGCCAGGCTGTCGACATCCCGCCCGGCTGTGGCAGCCAACGCCGGGTCCAGTACGACGGCACGAGCAACCGCAGCGAGCTGTTCAGCCGTCACGCCGCCAGGGCGCAGAATGGTGACGGTTCCGTCGTCACCCACTTGCACTACCGTGGACTCCAGTCCCACCCCCGTGGGACCTCCGTCCAAAATACCGCCGATGCGACCCTCCAGGTCCTCCAGCACATGCTGTGCTAGAGTCGGACTGGGTCTTCCCGAGCGGTTGGCGCTTGGTGCAGCGAGCGGACAACCGGCTTCCGTGATCAAGCGCAGCGCGATTGGATGATCCGGCATGCGCACACCGACCGTGTCCAAGCCTGCTGTCACACGCGATGACAGTGCCTGCGGCACTACCGGCAATACGAGGGTCAGCGGTCCTGGCCAAAATGCATTCATCAGCGCTCGGGATGTATCGTTAATTTCCGCTACCATGCCTTTTAATTGAGCAGCATCGGAAATATGTACAATGAGCGGGTTATCGGAAGGACGACCTTTGGCAGCAAATACCGCCTCCACCGCTTTAGTGCTGCGTGCATCGGCCCCCAGTCCGTACACGGTTTCCGTAGGGAAGGCTACCGTCTCTCCAGCCTGGAGAAGTACGGCGGCCTCGCGTATGCCCTTTTCCGCTGCGATCAGAGCCTGTCCAGCTGAAAGTTCGTCAGAACCATCCCCGTCAGTGTTGTTCACAGAACCAACAGAATCCACTTTTTCCACCTCAAAAGACGAGGTAGCAGATACAGTCGTGCTCTCTACAGGAACCAGACATCTTACATCCCACCAGTGTGTATGAGAAGGCTGTAACGCCTGCTCCTGCTCTGCTATCTCTTTTTTCACAAAACCTACGTGCATGTCATGCATTTGATTCACTTTATCACTCATATCAGATCATCCCATATCTTATTGTCATACAGGCCATTTCATGGCCCTGATCCCCAAAAAACCTACTTTAACAAATCAGTTCGAATTGGCTCTGTCCTCTGTATATCTATCGTAAGTTCCATTATAACATATGGGGAAACTTACACTCGTTGTTCTCTTTTCCATAGCACTGACGAAACATTTAAGCAAACAAGCCACTCACCCAGTTCAACAGACCCGTAAGGGCATCCCACAGGAAAAAACGTACTTCCGGCTCCTTGTCAGCGGCGTTCGTTCGATTGTCTTCATGACTTGTTTTTGCCGATACAGTTTGTGCTGCTGCTTCACCACTGCCTGCATCAATAAAGCACAACGGCGGGAACAGCACACACCACCAATTTTGCCCTTTCCCTTGCCCCAGTGTAACCCGAAGCGCCTCATAATTCCCTGCCGGGTAGACAAGACCACCGTACATTTTCGTCGGAAAAGGTACACTTGCCAGCTCCACCTGATGATCATACGCTATACCGCGAAGAGCCAGTTCTTCACCTACCAAGCGATCAATTTCAGGTAAATGTTCGTCAATCAACACTCTGGCTTGATTTAGGCTTTGTGGATTGTCCAGCTCACCCACCCACGCATTCATCTGCTGCACAATGGCATCCCGTATTTCGCGCTTAACCAACTGATCCTCCGGACGATCTGAATTAGCCAAAATGCGCAGTCGAATGGAATCGTGCGGAATTACTTTCAACCCTGTGGTGGCCACTCCAGATGCTAAAGTTCCTCTTGCCCCCGTGGTCATAGCTGCATCTGTTTTTTGACCTTCCCAAGACATCATTAATATTGAAATACAAAAGAGTATCATTGCAGCTTGCCTTATCCAACTTCCCATCTTCGTCCCCCCAAACCCAAACTCTATCATGTCTATCAGTCTGTCCGGTTTGGGAGAGTCCTAAACCTATGAATCTCGTAAAATAATTCAGGCTATTGCAAGCTAGATCGTCACCTAGGAATATAAAAAAGCCCAGATTTCACAATCTGGACTCTTTTGTTGCACCGTTTCAACTCGTACAAATAACTATCAATATTTAGCCACAACCCACCTGTACTAGGCTTTTTTCGCCTTCGTCAAGCTTACTCTGGAAGGCTGCGGCAGGTCATCCTCTAGCTCCTGACCATGCACCTTAATGCTCATAACTAAGCCAATACTAGCCATGTTAATAAGCAACGAGGTACCGCCATAGCTTATGAACGGGAGCGTAATCCCCGTAAGTGGCATAATGCCCAGAAACGCACCAATGTTCTCAAAAATCTGATACAGCAACATGGACACAATCCCGACAATAATATATGGTCCAGCTCGATCCCGGCATTCCAGCGAAATCAGGATCATTCGATGAATCAAAATAAAATATAGCAATAGCAGAATGGATGAGCCTACAAACCCAAACTCCTCTGCTACAACTACAAAAATAGAATCCGCATAGGTATAGGGAACACGTCCGGACTGTACCGAGGTTCCTTGCAAAAAGCCCTTGCCCATCATACCGCCAGAAGCTATGGCCAGTTTGGCATTTTTCGTATGATAAGATGCCTTCGCAGTCGCTTCTTCTGGTACCAGCCAAGGGTCTAAACGCTCTACCCAGTGACTACGTCCAATGCCTTTCATAAAGGAATCAATCTCATCATGAAACGAAATATACGCTTTGATCCCGCCACCAACGGCGACTGCAAATACGATAAATCCGATTAGCGCATGGGACGCCTTCACATTACCAATCCATAGCATACCAATGACGATGACAATGTAACCGAGCGCATTACCCAAGTCATTTTGTGCCATGACCATTGCGAATGGGACAAAGCTCACCAGAGCAACTGGAAGGACATCCTGAATAAAATACAGCTTGCTCTTGCGCTTTTTAATCAGCATATACGCCAAAAAAATGATAAGAACCAGCTTGAATACCTCAGCAGGCTGGAGATTTAAGCCACCAATTTTCAAAAAGCCTTGAGAGTTATTAACCGTCCCGCCAAAAAAGCCGAGAATCAGCAGAAATATCCCGCCTCCATATACATACAAGGCTTTTTTAATGAATATCCGAAAATCAACTATCGCTAAACCCAAGATCGCTACAAAGCCCAATATATAATACCCGATCATCTTCTGGTAATCGTTGCCGTGCTCTGCCAAGTTCGTAGGACCCCTACCAGCACTGTATACCGTTATGATACTAATCGCCATGAGCAAAACCAGAATAAAAATAACCGGACCATCAATTTTTTTCAATTTCTGAAGCATGATTTCCCCCTGAGCCGTTTCTCGGTCATACTCCTCTTATTCTAAAGGAAAGACTCGCAAAAAGAAAATGCAGCATTACTCCGAGACGCCTAGGACATGTCGCTCAATCCCCGCAAGGTCAGGAATGATTAGAATGTTTTTCCAATGACCTGCCTGTTCCAGCAGGTCAGCCACGTCTCGGGCCTGTCCCATCCCCAGCTCAAACCCGATTAGCCGGGGTGGGGCCTGAAGGAGCCCCAGCTGCTCCAGCATTGCCCGATACGGGCCAAGCCCGTCAGGACCGCCATCCAGCGCCATTCGCGGCTCATGGTCGCGCACCTCTGGCTGCAAGCCAGCGATGTCAGCAGCCGGGATATATGGCGGGTTGGACACGAGGATGTCCACCGCTGTTCCCGCAAACGGCATCAGTAGATCGCCCTCGCGGAATTCTACGGCTGCGCCGTTTGCGGCGGCGTTCTGGGACGCCATTTCGAGCGCAGCAGCAGAAATATCCCCCGCTGCTACGTGCCAGCGCGGCCGCTCAGCCGCCAGCGTCACGGCAATCGCGCCGCTACCCGTGCCGATATCGAGCGCATGCGGAGCACCGCTCGGCCACAGCCGGTCACCGTGCTGGAGTATCGCCTCGACGAGCAGCTCTGTCTCGGGGCGCGGAATCAGCACCGACGGTGAAACCGCGAACGGGCGGCCATAAAATTCCTGCCGTCCGATAATATACTGCGCCGGTTCACCCGCAGCTTTGCGGGCGATGATCCGTTCCCACGTCTCCTTAACGGAGGAAGGGAACGGATCGCCCAGAGCGGCGTAAAACCTCGTACCTTCCAGCCCAAGCACATGCTCCAGCAGCAAGCGGGCATTATGCTGCGGCTCCAACACGCCGCAACTTCCTAAAAAAGAAGAAGCCTCAACTAAGGCTTCTCTGACACTCATGTTCCGTTCCGGCGGCATCCGATACACACAATCGCGTTCGTTCCCCAAAACTTAAACCTCTTGTTCCATCAAATCAGCCTGCTCTGCAATCGTGAGCGCTGATACGATTTCTTCGATCTCTCCGTTCATCACCTGGTCCAGCTTGTGCATGGTTAAACCAATGCGATGATCCGTTACACGGCTTTGCGGGAAGTTGTAAGTACGTATACGCTCACTGCGGTCCCCGGTACCTACTTTGCTCTTACGCTCGCCTGCATATTTGGCTTCCTCTTCCTGACGCATCATATCCGAAATACGGGCACGCAAAACTTGCAGCGCCTTCTCCTTGTTGGAGTTCTGGGATTTGCCGTCCTGGCAGGTTGCCACAATACCTGTTGGCATATGCGTTACACGCACCGCCGACTTGGTTGTATTAACGGACTGACCGCCCGCACCGCTGGAGCAGAAAGTATCCACGCGGATATCCTTGTCTAAAATTTCGATATCTACTTCCTCTGCCTCAGGCATCACGGAAACCGTGGAGGTAGACGTATGAATACGTCCGCCAGATTCTGTTGTCGGAATCCGCTGTACACGGTGTGCGCCACTTTCGAATTTCATTTTGCTGTAGGCACCGCGTCCGTTAATCATGAAAATAACCTCTTTAAAGCCTCCAAGGTCATTCATGTTCGCATCCATCAATTCTACACGCCAGCCTTGTGTATCTGCATAACGAGTGTACATCCGGTACAAGTCCGCTGCAAACAGTGCAGCCTCGTCCCCACCCGCAGCACCACGAATTTCGATAATAACGTTCTTATCATCGTTCGGGTCCTTCGGCAGCAGCAAAATGCGGATTTTCTCGTCCAGTTCCCGCTTACGGGCACTCAGCTCTTCGATCTCCATTTTGACCATTTCACGCATCTCGTCGTCAAGCTTTTCAGCCTGCATGGCTTTAGCAGCGTCCAGCTCCTCAACGACAGTTTTATATTCGGTATATGCTTCATAAGCAGGCTGTAAATCAGACTGTTCTTTGGAATAATCTCTAAGTTTTTTGCTATCGTTCGCCACATCCGGATCGCAGAGCAGTTCGCTCAGTTTATCGTAGCGGTCCGCCAATGATTGCAATCGGTCCAACAAGCGATTCACCTCTTCAGTTAAATTAATATGAAACCAGCTTTGAATTCACTGGCTACAGCTCTTTATTATAACAACTAATCGATTAATTAGCTACATAAAATACTTGCTAATTTAGGATTTTGCAAAAATCAACAAATCAATTGAAGTCGAATAAACAAAATTCCGCTAAAGATTTGGTATCTAACTCTTAATCAGGAAAAAGGAATACGAATCAAATAAAAAGTCGCCGCCCGGGACAGGCAGCGACTAAGTAAGTTAGTACATGCGGATAACACATATACAATGACCTAATATGTTTGTATATAAACCCTGTTTGCTATACGCCGAGATGCATCCTAAACATTAAAACGGAAATGCATAACGTCTCCGTCCTGAACCACATATTCCTTGCCTTCCAAACGAAGCTGACCACGTTCCTTGGCCCCGTTCATAGATCCAGCAGCGACCAAATCATCATAGGATACAACCTCAGCGCGAATAAATCCGCGTTCAAAATCCGAGTGGATTACGCCCGCAGCGCCAGGTGCTTTTGTTCCTTTGTGAATAGTCCATGCGCGTACTTCCTGCACACCTGCTGTGAAATACGTATACAGTCCCAACAAGCGGTAAGCTGCTTTGATCAGACGGTTCAGACCGGATTCAGCCAGCCCCAGTTCCTCAAGGAACATTGCCTTGTCTTCGCCTTCCAGCTCAGCAATTTCAGCCTCTACTTTAGCGCTGATCGGTACCACTTCAGCATTTTCCGCCACTGCAAATTCACGTACCTTTTGCACATATGGATTGCTGTCAGCTTCCGTTACACCATCTTCGCTGACATTAGCCGCGTACAATACAGGCTTCATTGTAAGCAAATGAAGGTCGCGTATAATCAACTTTTCGTCTTCTGACAATTCTACGCTACGTGCAGGTTTGTCAGCATACAGCGATTCCTTGATCCGTTCCAGTACTTCAACCTCCTGGGCATACTGCTTGTTGCCGCCCTTCATGTTTTTGCGGGAACGTTCAATGCGCTTGTCTACACTTTCGATATCCGCCAGAATCAATTCCAGATTAATCGTCTGAATGTCGCTGATCGGATCAATTTTGCCGTCCACATGGGTAATATTCTCATCTTCAAAGCAGCGTACCACATGAACAATGGCATCTACTTCACGAATATGAGCCAAAAACTTGTTGCCCAAACCCTCGCCTTTGCTGGCACCTCGTACAAGTCCTGCAATATCAACAAATTCAAAAGCCGTTGGTACCGTTTTGTTCGGTACTACCAGTTCAGTCAGCTTATCCAGCCGCTCGTCCGGTACTTCAACGACCCCTACATTAGGGTCAATTGTACAAAATGGATAGTTTGCGGATTCCGCTCCCGCCTGCGTTATTGCGTTAAACAGTGTTGATTTGCCCACGTTCGGCAGACCCACGATCCCCGCTTTTAAAGCCATAATCAGAACAACTCCCGTTTATATAAAATATGCGTTATACCATCTGTTAGTTTACCAACCCACATTATATAGGAGAACCTATACATGCGGCAAGCATATGACTGTGAATTTAGGGTTTTGCCGCATCCCTATTTAGATTTCTTTATTTAGATTTCCTTGCTCATCTGGATATCCGTAACCCGATAACCAGACTTGCGATATACATGTAAAGCCCGCTCATTATGCCCAAATACATGCAGACCGATGCGAACCGCACCCAGCTTCCGAGCTTCTTGTTCCAACGCCTGCATCGTCAACGTACCCAGGCCTTGCCCCTGATATGAATCGTAAACGAGAATATCCAGCAAAAAGGCCTCTTTGCCCTGCGTACCTTCTGTAATATTGAACCAGATATATCCCACTTCCTCTCGGCCCTGACCCGCACTAGCTGAATACTCAAGCATGTACAGGTGAGCATGGGGTGTGTCTAGCCTTTGCGGCAAATATGTTGCAAAGCTCTCCTTTGCCCGTTCCGGTGCCTCTTCCACCGTCCACGTGCCTGCCTGGATTTTCTCCTCCGCATAATCCGCGAGTGAGCGTTGCTCAAAGCGTTCATACTGCTCTGCGTTCATCGGAACCAACTTAATGAATCCACTCATCCGTTCGCCTTCTTTCTTAGTCTGGTCGTGTCTTTAAGACCTTCGATCCCAGCAACTCCGATGCCAAACATGACTGTGCGCAATTCCAGCTCTACTTGCTCCAATCGCGCTTCCAACGCCTCGCTGGAGGTGACCGCCGAGCCAAGCAAAGAGCGACCGAAGCCTGCCATGTCGGCGCCCAAAGCAAGTGCCTTCGCAGCATCGACACCGTTTTTCAGTCCACCGCTACCGATCAGAGTGCCATTAGGCTGAGCTGCTCTAACCTCCACGATACAATCAGCGGTCGAATTGCCCCAATCCGCAAATGCCTCTGCCGCTGCACGGCGTACAGGATCAGGATTACGAAATTTCTCCACCTGGCTCCAGCTTGTCCCGCCCGCACCAGCCAGATCAATAAAAGCGGCGCCTGCATCGTACAATCTCGATGCCGTCTCGCCATCTATGCCCCAGCCTACTTCCTTCACGCCTACAGGCACCGAAAGACGACGACACAACTCTTTGATGCGATCAAGCAGTCCGCTAAAATCCAAATTCCCTTCCGGTTGGAATATCTCCTGCAATCCGTTCAAGTGCAGCACCAACATATCCGCTCCGGCAATTTCCACTGCACGTTGGCAATCGTCCACACCAAATCCGTAGTTGAGCTGCACTGCTCCCAGATTGGCAAGGATCGGGATGCTGGGCGCTAGATGGCGGACCGCAAAGGTTGAAGCCAATTCCTCTTTTTCCACCGCAGCTCGTACAGAGCCGACGCCCAACGCCCAGCCGCGTCTTTCTGCGGTCTCTGCCAATCGCTCATTAATCGCTCCCGTCTCCGCGCTGCCGCCAGTCATAGAACTGATGAGCAGCGGTGTCCGTACAGCGCGTCCCATAAAAGTTGTATCCAGACGCACCTCGTCAAAATGCAGCTCAGGCAAAGCGCAGTGCTTAAAAGCATAGCGCTCCAGTCCGGTGGTGACCCCATGTCCGGCCACATCTTCTTGCAGACAAAGGCGGACATGCTCAATCTTCCGTTCACCTGTCCGTGCGGCAGGTAACAAAGAACCGGATCTGTCTGAGCCGTCAGATAATCCCTTTTTATTTTCTGTATTACTCATCTATGTTCCACCTCATCCAAAGTCACTCTGTTTATTCCATCAGGTTCATGAAGCACAAATAAGACCGTTCCCGAACACGGTAACCGATCTATTTATCGTCTCATATATCAAATATCTAAGCCCTTAAAGCACTATTTTAAGATATTTTCATTGTATCATGGATGGAAAAATATATACATGACTGTGAACATTTTTTCTTGCCTATGGGATGAAAAGCAGCACCTGCTTAAGATGCAGCTTTTCTACAAAATGCCCCTGCGAAAGCGGGACCCCAATCACAGCAGGATAAAGGTCATCACAACCTCCTTTAGCTCTTCATCGAATTAGGTATAGGTGTAATATTTTCTTGTGGCTCCTTCGTCCGCCCATGTCCAAATTTGAAAACGAGAATACCGCCAATAATGACGATTACACCGATCAACTTATTGAAGGTAAACGGAATCTTTTCTAATCCCAGCCATCCTAACGAATCCCACAACAGAGCGGTACCTAATTGTGCCGTCAATACGATGGAAATCGCATAGGTTGGGCCCAGTCGCTTCATTCCTTGCACCAAACAGAACACAACGCCAACACCAATCATGCCACTGAACCAATACCATAGCTGCATATGATGTAAAGCAAATGTATTTTTCCCTTCAAAAATAAGACTCCCGAGCAAGGAAGCCAAGAAGCCCGTTCCCAGTACCAATGTCGTTGTGGCCCATGAACCTGTCCGCTCATTCACCTTATTATTGAATATCGTTTGCAGACTGACCAAAGCACCTGCGATAACTGCCAATATGAGCCCTAATAACATGTTTACCTCTCCCTTGATAGTCCCTTTATTGTGCTGCTCTACTTCAAAGCACTATGATTGCAACGATTCATAAATATTATGGCCTGCCAGTTCACTCAAACCTTTTCTGTCCTTAATGACAATATAGCCTTTTGCCCGTTCAACCAATCCCTCTTCAATCATTTTGCGAATGACACGGTTAAGGTGTCTGTAACTGGTTCCGATCAAATTCGCCACATCCACCAGACTGGATGCCCGTAGTTCCTCATGAAAGGCTGAATTGGATTCGTCAAAAGAAACCGATAGCAGGTAGCTCGCCAGCCTGACTTCCACCGGATACATAAGGTTGAAACTGGAGAAATCAGAGTCTAGACAAAACTTTCGCGTGACAATATCCAATAGAAATTGCAGCAAAGGAGCATAATCTCTGCCGTACTTATTCATCCATTGGTGATGGACACCAATCACATAGATCGGCGACACTGCCTCTACTGTATTGATGACGTGACTATTACGAATATATTCAACATCTCCTATGACCTCGATCGGGGTTTTGAAGCAAAGGATCAGAGTCTTCCCTTCTGTAGAGCTGGTAAAAATTTTGACCTTGCCCTGCACCAGAATATACAGATGTTCAATGGCGTCTCCCTGCGAACAGAGTTTTTCCCCTTGCTCCAAACGATACAGCGACAAATAGGGATGTAGTGGCTCGTAGAGTATGGATTCCAACTGATGCAGATGCAAAAAATACTTTAGCTGCTCTTGATCCTGTATTTCCCTCATTCCTCAGCTCACCTTCAATTCTACGTTCTAAGCTTTTTCTATAATAATGTTTTATTTTAGAGCTTTAGAATAATGACACCCGCGATCATCATACCAATACCTATAAATTGTGGCAGCTTCATCTTTTGCTTCACGATGCCAAACCATCCCTTGATGTCTACCAGAAACGTTAAGCATAACTGAGCAATCAACAGCGCCGAGATCGTGAACGTAACCCCAATATGTTGAATGGCGGTGACTTCACTAAATATAATGATAGCCGCAAAAGCACCACCCCAAAGATACATCGGCTTTACCTGTTTCATTTCAGACACACGGCCATCCTTTGTAAACATCCAAACTAATGCTGCCAAAATAAAACCTATTAGCTGAGTAACGGTAGCCGCCTGCCATGTCCCGATATCCTGGCTAATCCGTGTATTTGCTACCCCCTGTAACGTAATACAAGCGCCTCCCAGAAAAGCAAACAAGATTCCTCTCATAAATCGTTATTCTCCCCATATAAATGACTTTTGTATATATTTAAGTATAGGTCAGCCTGCCTATAAAGGACATATGTCCTCAATTAATAAAACGTTCTTCATTTCATTCCGTTCAGCATTCCGCTTCAATCCTGTGGACTTGCGGTAATAATTAGACAGTATCTATATCATAATCTGCATGTTCGGTCACGATAAAATGGAATGCAGCATTCAATGGAGGAGCTGATCGTCGTATGACTAAACAAAATCCGCTGCATTCTGCGCCGGAATCCCAAAGAAAATTCATGTACAAGGGCCGTGCTCTTAAAATCGCTATTCTGCTGCTTATCCTCTGGCTGATTGCCGTCATGCTGTATCAAACCCATAAACCATTGCCTCCGTTCGTCTCTTATGAGAGTCAGGAGTATTCAACGAATGAGGTAAACTTTTGGACGGATTTGACCTACCCTACCGGGGATGGAAGTACTGTACAACATGAAGGGCAAATTTTGAATCGTATGCTCGGAATCATTGATGAAGCCCAGCAATTTATCGTCATTGACCTGTTTCTGTTCAACGATTATAAACATAAAGGCCAGCACTTCCCCGAAGTTAGCGCACAAATGACTAATCATCTTATCGCCAAAAAGAAAGCTTATCCTGAGATGCCTATCTTTTTCATTACAGATGAAGTCAATACCAACTATAATTCTGCTCCCAATCCTTTGTTGGAGAATATGAAGCAAGTAGGAATTCAGGTCGTACAGACCGATGTAGACCCGTTGCGGGACTCCACGCCTATCTATTCAGCGGTGTGGCGTACCTTTTTCCAGTGGTTCGGGCAGCATGGCACAGGCTGGATTCCCAATCTGATGGCCAGTGACGGACCTGACGTTACGGCTCGCTCTTATTTAAAGCTGTTAAACGTCAAAGCCAATCACCGAAAATTGGTTATCAACGAGCAAACTGCTCTCATTTCTACAGGCAATGTTCACGATGCAAGTGCCTATCATTCCAATGTTGCCCTAGAGGTGAAGGGGCCGATCATCGGAGATATTTTACAAACAGAGCAGGCGGTATTGGACTTCTCGGGCGGAGGGCAACTTCCTGTCTACACACCTCAAGCAAAGCCCCTAGTCCCATCAGGTAAGGACAGCTACCGGATCAAATATCTCACTGAAGGCAAAGTGTATACCTCCATTTTGAATGGCATTAAGCATACGAAGCAAGGTGACAGCATTCATATGGGCATGTTTTATTTAGCTGACCGCAAAGTATTGAATAGCCTGTTGGATGCCTCGGCGCGCGGTGTGAATATCCAATTGCTGCTGGACCCCAATGAAAACGCGTTTGGTCAGGAAAAAATAGGCATACCTAATCGTCCGGTTGCCCAAGAGTTGTCCGATAAATCGGATGGAAACATTCAAATTCGTTGGTATCATACTACCCATGAGCAATTCCATACGAAGCTGATTTATATTGCCAAGGCACAAGGAGAGCATTTGATTTGGGGTGGCTCTACCAATTTGACCCCCCGTAATTTGGATGATTTGAATCTGGAGAATGAACTGTGGGTGGCCGCTCGGGCGGACAGCAAGCTGACCCGACAGGTGGCGGCCTATTTTGATAAGCTGTGGAATAACCGGGGAGCTGAATACAGCCTGGAGCTGGCGGCTTACGAGGATCATTCAACATTTTGGAAAGATATTGTATACCGTCTCCAGGATATTTTGGGCTTTACTACATTTTGACTCTAAGATCTGCTTCCATATCCACAGCTCATCGTTTGTACATTACAGCAGTGGTGAAAGCAGCCGAGCGAGCGATTCCATCAAACGTTTGAACAGACGCTTTTTCATGAATTCCTCACGTACGATCAAGCTGGCATTGTGCAAATCTCGCTCATAGTCGTTCACCATCTGCTGCACACTGTGTGTTTGAATCAACAGAGCGTTCACTTCAAAATTCAAATGGAAGCTGCGCATATCCATATTGGCTGTCCCAATAGTCGCAACTTCCCCGTCAATAATGAGAAGCTTGGAGTGAAGGAACCCTTTTTCATATTCATATACCTTGACTCCCACCTCTAGCAACGATTGGAAGTACGAATGGGATGCGAGAAAAGGCAGCCATTTATCCGGTTTCGCGGGGAACAGAATACGCACATCCAACCCGGATAGAGCAGCCATCCGCAAAGCAGTCAGGATATCTTCATCCGGGATAAAATAAGGAGTGGCAATCCAGACGGATTTTCGAGCGGATGTAATCATGGAGAAAAAGAGATTTTTAAGCACTCTCCGCTCGTTATCTGGACCGCTGGCAATAATCTGTACGCCGCCGTCCGTGATCGGTTCAATATCGGGAGACAGATATTCGCTATCCAGCACCGATTCGCCCGTCATATGAAGCCAATCCTGTAAAAATATAAGTTGCAGCGTCCGCACAGCTTCGCCTTTCACAATCATATGTGTGTCACGCCAAAAGCCGTAGGCTTTATTGCGGCTGAGATACTCATCTCCCACATTTAGGCCACCGATTAATCCAATATTACCGTCGATAACTACAATTTTACGGTGATTACGGTAGTTTACCCGACTGGAGAAGAACAAAATCCGAGCGCCGCCGTATGCAACAACCTCGACTCCTGCATCTTTCATTTCCTTCAAAAATGCCTTCGATAACTGAATACTACCGACTGCATCGTACATAAACCGAACCTTAACACCCGCTTTAGCCTTTTCAATCAAAATTTTCTGAATGCTGGTACCGATATCATCCGAGCGGAAAATGTAATATTCCATATGGATATGATGCTGCGCCTTGCGCAGTTCTTCGAGCAGCGTGGAGAAGGTTTCATCTCCATTATTCAGAATCTGGGTTTCTGTCGCAAAATAAATCGGGGAGCGGGCCAATCTCCGGGCCAGGCGCATTAACTGCTGCTGCTCATCTGTAAAGCAGGTCAGATCTCGTTTGACCCGCAAAGCATCCTTTTCGATACGCTCATACGCCTGTTGGTCACGCAATGCCTTTTTGTCATACTTACGGCGCTTGAATACATTTTGCCCAAATAAAAAATAAAGAGGAAGTCCAACGACTGGCAACAACGCCAGCAGCAAAATCCATGACATGGTGGTGGAAGGATTACGATTCTCCGTGAAAATAATCAGACTTATGGAAATAACCGTCAAGGTAGAGAAAATACTGATGACAGTTCCTTCATTTTTACCGATGTAATTAAACAAGCCAAAATAATAAATAATAAACACCATAGCCGCGATCAATACGGCCAGTAAGCTTCGCCTCATAACTAACCTCACTTCCAATGGACTGCATTTGAACAGGTATTCCTCATTATATTGTACATGAGCCCCTTATTTCTTCCCACTTTTTTATTTAAATGTTGAATAAAAAAATCCAGAGTACATAATGAAATGTCGATGGGTTGACACTTACTTTTTTTCATGTGAAAATAAACTAACGAACGTTAGGTAGGTGATGATAATGGGAATGGAAGAGATTCGAAAGGCCGCTCTTTTCCAATTTGCCGCCAATGGGTATGAGGGAGCATCCTTGAGCAGTATTGCCGCCGAGGTTGGAATCCGAAAACCGTCTATATATGCGCATTTTCAGGGTAAGGAGGATTTGTTTTTGCAGGTGGCAAGTTACGCGTTTCAAGAGCAGAATTTACGTATTTTTGAATACTTTACGGAACGCAAAGAACAGTCGCTGGAGCATACACTGCATAATTTCTTGTTCTGGATGGAACAGGAATATGAGGGCAACAACTCAGCCAAGTTTATGCTTCGTTTTTCCTTTTTTCCGCCTGTATCTTTATATAACGAGGTACTGAATATTGTGAATCCTTTTCTGGAACAAATGGAGCGAAAATTAACTCGTCGCCTCCGAAATGTACGGGATCGGGAACCCTTTGGACATATGAAGCCAGCGGATGTGGCCTTAGCCTACATGACGCTGGTGGATGGAATCATGGTAGAGCTGCTGTACAGCGGAAGCACCAACTACCACCGAAGGCTAAACGCTGCATGGCCTATTTTTTGGCGTGGAATTACGTTAACTTCACCTCGTGAAAGGTGAAGTTAATGTAATTGTAAAATTATACTGAATTGAGGAGAAATTCATCATGAATCGCAGTTGGATTTACGTTTTTGTTGGAGGCCTGATTGAGGTCGTATGGGTATCAGGCTTGAAGCATGCAGATTCTGTACTCACCTGGGCTGTAACTGTGCTGGCTGTGGTGGCCAGCTTTTATTTAATCATGAAGGCTGCAAAGCGTCTGCCTGTAGGCACGGTGTATGCTGTATTTACCGGACTGGGGACAGGGGGAACCGTCGTAGGTGAAATGCTGCTTTTCGGGGAACCGTTTCAATGGTCCAAAACGCTGCTAATCGCCCTTTTGCTAGCAGGTGTGATCGGCTTGAAGTTAGTTACCGATCGTGATGCTCAGGAAGGGAGTGGTGCATAATGGCTTGGATTGCATTGGTTATCGCGGGCTGCTCGGAAGTGCTTGGAGTCATCGGCATGAAGGGAGTTACGGTCGGTAAAGGGTGGAAGGCTTTAGCACTTATGATTTTATCCTTTATTCTTAGCTTCTCTCTGCTCAGCTTCGCCATGAAAAGTTTGCCGATGGGAACTTCTTATGCCGTATGGACAGGCATTGGAACCGTCGGCAGTACGATTACAGGCATGTTCTTGTATGGTGAGCAAAAAAGCGTACTGCGTGTTTTATTCATCGCCATGATTCTTGCCGCAGCATTGGGCTTAAAGCTGATTTCTTAAAGGAGTGATGCCTTGTGATTACCACCGTAACGCTTAACGCAGCAGTGGATAAAATCTACACGGTTGCAGGTTTTGGACTGAATGCCGTCCACCGCATTGAAGGGGGCTTAACGGTACCAGGCGGCAAGGGCGTGAATGCCGCTCGTGTCATTCGCACGCTAGGTCAGCCTGTACGGGCGACCGGGTTTGTAGCTGGACATACCGGACGGCTGCTCATCGACGGGTTGAGCGCGGAGGGCGTAAGCGCCGATTTCATCGAAACGGCATACGGGGAAACCCGTCTCGCCATAACCGTGCTCGACCCGGCTGCCCGCACGCAGACCGAGCTGATTGAGAGCGGCCCGACCGTTGGGCCGCTTGAACTAGCCGCACTGCGGCGCAAAATCGCGACCCTTGCCGAGGATTCGGCTTGGGTCGTTCTCTCCGGCAGCCTGCCACCCGGCTGCCCGTCCGATCTGTATGCCGAGCTGTGCACGCTGGCAAAGGAACGCGGCGCGCGCGTGGCGCTGGACGCGAGCGGCGAAGCGCTGCGCTTGGGGCTGCGCGGGAAGCCCGACCTCGTAAAGCCTAACGAGGAAGAGGCCGCCCGCTTCGCGGGGATCGACGCCACGCGCCCAGATGCCGCTGAAGCGGCGGCATCACAGCTGCTGGAAGCCGGAGCTCAGTTGGCAGTCATCTCGCTCGGCGCACGCGGGGCGCTAGCGGTAACGCGCGATGCACGCTACCGCGTAAGCCTGCCGGACGCGGACATTGTCAGCGCGCTCGGCAGCGGTGACGCCATGGTCGCCGGGCTGGTTAGCGGCGCGGTGGCGGGGCTGGAGCTCCCTGCCATGCTACGGCAGGGAGCGGCCTGCGGCACGGCGGCTGCTCTGCACGCCATGGCTGGCAAGATCGAGCTTCAGGACGTGGAATGTCTGAAGCAAGGAATTACGGTGACGCTGGTGTAATTCAGCGTCACTTTTTTTTATTTCATCCAATTATTTGCTTAATTTAATGTTACGAATAATAGCTTTCTGAATGATTTATGCTCCAAATATGCGTTGCCGGATGACTTACAACAAAACTCTGTTTTCCAGTATATTTTTCATACAAATATGCGATTTCGAAGGTCCCAGCTTGACTAGCGAATCCTGAAACTCTGCAATTTCCTCTACAGACGCGCTTTGTACCTTAATGAGATAATTAAATTCCCCGCTGATGCGAAACAAATCGGTAACCTCCTTCGCCTCCTTACAAAAATCAATCAGCTCTTGGCAATGTTCTGTCTTGACCAGAATAAACGTTGTTGTCCCTCGATTCAGTTCCCGTAAATTAAATACAGCATTATATCCAGAAATAATCCCTCGTTCTTCGAGCTTGGTCATTCTTTCTTTAACGGACGGTTGTGACATCGAAATTTCTTTGCTGATTTGGGAAATCGTTATTCGCGCATCATGCTGTAACAATTTCATGATTTTGTAGTCTATCTCGTCTATGTGATGCTGCATATCAAGTACCTCCTGATTCGAATTTAAAAAGTAACGTTTTTCATCTAAAATATCTTCGGTTTCATAACCAATATAGTATAAAAAGCTTATTTTAAATATATATGTAGCACATAATTATTCATATAATAAGGTTTACTTACATATAAGGAGGATCTGAAATGAGTGTGAAGGGACTAGCTCATGTGGCCATCCAAGCCCGTGATTATCAAGCAACCATTGCATTTTATACCGAAGTACTGGGATTTAAAAGAGGACATCACTGGAGTCTTCCATCCTTTCGGATTCAAGAAGCTTCCATGCTGATCTCACCTGACCAAAGAACCTGTCTCGAGATCTTTGATAACGATGCCGTCATTCCTGCCCAAGGGAAAAAGGCTGCATCCGAGCAGGACATTGCTCATGGGGCTTTATTACACCTCGCATTTTACGTAGACAATGTGGATGAAATATACCAAAAAGCCCTTGTCCACGGAGCAAGAACCTTTGTGGAACCCAATCAGCTTACACTTGGCGAACCACCTCTAGTTGTAACCAATGCATTAGTCCACAGCCCTAATGGTGAAGTTATCGAATTTATCGAAGATGTTGATTTTGACATGTCCCAATCGAGCAAGAAGTAATCCGCACAGCTATTAAAAAGATCCACTTCCCAGGGAAGCGGATCTTTTTTTATACTCCATTCATCTCCACCTTATTCTCTATGGAAAAATTAAGCTATTCCTAAGTATATCCGATATATTGTTTATCACTTGGTTTGAAGGAGTAGATTATCATTTCAATTGATTTCAATGTGTACTGGTTTCATTTTAGCTCCGATCTGCTCATGCCGTTGTTCAGCTTGATCGGTCTGCTGCTCATCTATTTCGGATTCAGAACGATCCGTCGCCACCGTTATCGTAAACGCCACTGGGTCCGTACCAAAGGGCAAATCGTTGACGCGCATATCGAAGTAGACATAGATGTCGTTCCCTTTGACCGTGATGATCCGGTAGATACCAGCTACACCCGCCGATTAAAGGTACGCTTCTATACCGCTTCAGGTGAAGTCGTGGAATTCTGGAATCCTTATAGTACCAATCTCAGCCTCAACCGGGTTGGCAGCAAGATTAAGGTACTATACAATCCGGCCAACCCTCGGGACGCCCGAATTGCTGGCGGTGTAAATGGTGCAGGCTGTCTGGCCTTTATGTTGTTTTTGATCGGTGTCCCCTTTGCTTTGAGCGGGGTATTCGCTTTATTGAAATTTTTCTTCTAACAAGGCTTGGGTCACATACTAGTCATAAAAGTTATCGCCATATAAATAGCCAGACCCAAAATAATCAGTGCCGATATTTTGTTGAGCATAGTACCAAACTTTCCTTCTGAATCCATACGTCCTACAAGCCGGCCCGCCGTTGCCAGACCCACAAACCATATCCACGATACTGACACGGCAGCCAGACCGAAGGCCCAACGTTCCCCGCCGTTATATTGAAGGGAGCTGGTTCCAATTACACCAACCGTGTCAAGTATGGCATGTGGATTCAGTAGCGATACCGAGGCAGCAAAAATCATCTGGCGTTTCGGCAGCATCGGCTGGCTTTCTCCCGAGGAAGCAGCCTTGGACCTCCAAAGAGTCCAAGCCATATACAGCAAAAACAAACAGCCCGCCGCATAAAGCACATTCGTGAGCCATAGAAATTGCTGCAAAACAAGGGATACACCCCCAACAGCAAGCGTGATCAGAATGGTGTCACAGATACCCGCTGTAATGACCGCAGGCAAGGCATTGCGAAACCGCGACTGGGACGCCCCCTGATTAAACACAAATACATTTTGTACCCCTAAAGGCAAAATCAATCCCAATGCCAATAAAACGGCATGAATAATAGCTTCCAGCATGTTATGTACTCCCCCAAATTCATTGCTTAATATTCTCTAAATGCTTCTAATCCTTCCGGAACTGCTCTAACACAAGCTTGTAATCCTGAGGTTTGTTCATGTTGAACACGGCATTGTGCCACATATTCTCTGTCACTCCCGGCATGTCCTCTATAGTGGCATAACGAACATTCAACGTTTCCAACCATTCGGTGAGACGGAGCCGTTTATTCCGCAAACGTTCCTCAGCAGATGGCAGTATGCTCCGATGATACACTCCCAGCAAAGGATGCATACGTCCAGCCACAGAAGCAATTACCGCTTGCAGTGGTGATTCCGCTGCTTCTTTGGGTGCCGCCCACTTTTCAGTTAAAACGAGCAAGGCTTGCAGCACTTCCAGCTGTACAAAAGGCATATCACAGGCCACGACTATTCCCCATTCGGTAGTAGATGCAGATAAGCCTGCATGAATACCACTCAAGGGTCCCATACCCGGATAGATATCAGATATAGTCTCAATACCGCTCAGTCCATATTCTTGATCGTCACGAGTGACTACTACCACCCGTTGGACCGCCTGCTGTAAGGTAATAAATGTCCGTTCAAGCATAGTAGCTCCCTCAATCTCAAGCAGGGCCTTATCCTGTCCCATTCGGCTGGAACGTCCTCCTGCGATGATAATACCAGTCACTTCCACGGAAAACTCCTCCTTTTTTTCTAAAAACAATCACAAATATGCATATGGAATTTTGGACAAAATTGAAATTTACATAATTGTAATTTTATTGGTTTGTTAACCCTTTCAACACATGATACATTGGAATAAAGAACATTCCCACAGATCGACATCGGTGCGTAGTTCTCTATCGGGCTAAGAAAGGAATGGCTTGTCTTGCAAAAGAGAGAAATTCAAGAGACTCCCCTATATTCCCTAAAGCTATATAACTTTTTTCTATATGGAGCTATGGTCATTTTCTCCAGCTTCTTTCCGTTGTATCTACAAGATATCGGCATGGACAAGCTGGAAATCGGGAGTCTGATGGCCATCGGACCTTTTGTATCTGTATTCGCGAATCCTTTCTGGGGATATACAAGCGACCGCAGCCGAAATCTCCGACGTATCCTACTATTTATGATTATAGGTACACTGTTACTGCTCCAAGCTTTATTTCATGTTCACACGTATGTCATGATTTATGTGTCGATGATTGGCTTTTACTTTTTTCAAAGCCCGTTATTTGCCCAAAGCAATACCCTGATTCTCAGTTATATTGAGGGCACGGACCGGAAATTTGGTTCATTTCGCATATGGGGTTCCTTCGGTTGGGCTGTGACTGCGGCAGTTGCCGGCATCGTTGTTGACCACACAGGAGTATCCAGTATATCGACTATCTTTACGATACTTCTTCTGGCTGCATTGATCTGCACTTTGGCAATTCCACCACTGAAAAGCACTGTGGAGACGGCAACCATTCATTTGCGTGGCTTTGGCAGTATTATATTAAACGGATATTTCATATCCTTCATTTTGTTAGGCATCCTTGTATCAATTCCTAATTCAATCAACGGCGCCTTTATGTCCTTGTACATCACCGAACTGGGTGGGTCCAAGCTGATGCTTGGTTTTGCCGTTTTTATGTCATCGGTATTCGAAATTATTGTCTTTTTACTGTTTGATCGCTTCTTGAGGAAAAAAATGACCGTGATGGTCGGCTGTTTGGCACTCGTCAGTTTGCTGTTTGCCTTACGTTGGGAACTCATGGCGCTGGCTACAGACCCGATCCAGATTGTGTTCATTCAGGCACTTCATTGTGTCACCTTCGGTGGATATTTCTATGTAGGCACCCAGTTAACCGTCCTGTTCACTCCTGCAGCATACCGATCATCCGGACAGGCCGTATATACCTTGACTTGGAGTGGTATATCCGGTATCGTAGCAGGTTTTGCTGGCGGTTGGCTATTCCAGAACTTCGGCGGTGAAATGATGTACCATGCAGGTGTCTTCTTCGCCCTGCTGGGCTCTGCGGGATTCGCTATCATGTGGTATATGCTGTACAAGAACGGCTACCAGCCAGGGCATGGCGGCGAGCACAAACCAGGCGAGCATAAACCAATAGAAGAAGCACCACAACGACAATAGAGTGTCTTCAAGTCAATGGACATGTTCTGAAGAACGGTTGTGCGTAAAATAAAGGAGTCTGCCGTTGGCAGACTCCTTTTTCACTTGGTCGCATGAAGCAACCATCCGTCCCACTGTTTCCAACGTCTTATTGCTTAGGCAATTGGAAAGAGCTTTTCAATGATACCACACGGTTAAATACAGGCTCACCCGGTTTGGAAAGCTTCGGATCTACACTGAAATAACCATGACGGAAAAATTGGAACTTGTCCTGCGATTGTGCTTCTTTCATATTCCGCTCCACATAGCCATGAGCAATTTCCAAAGAGTTCGGATTTAATTGATCAAGGAATGTTTTTTCCGATCCATCCTCTTCCAGCACCTCTGGTTCCTCTGCGTTAATCAATGGCTCATACAAACGGAATTCAGCCGGAACAGCCTGAGTAGCCTCAACCCAATGGATTGTACCTTTCACTTTACGTCCCGTAAAGCCCGATCCACTCTTGGTTTCTATATCATAGGTACAGTGAATCTCCGTTACATGACCGTCCGCATCCTTAATGACATCGTTGCATTTAATGAAGTAAGCATGTTTGAGACGCACCTCATTACCAGGGAACAAACGGAAGTATTTGCTCGGCGGATTCTCCATGAAATCCTCACGCTCAATATAAATCTCACGAGAAAACGGAATTTGGCGTGTTCCAAGCTCCGGATTTTCTGTATTGTTCTCCGCCTCCAGCATTTCCACTTGTCCTTCAGGATAGTTCGTAATGACCACCTTCAACGGATCTATAACTGCCATCGTACGAGGAGCCTTAAGCTTCAAATCCTCACGTGCAAAATGCTCCAGCACCTGCAAATCAATGACTCCGTAGGCTTTGGAAATGCCTGTCTCATATACGAAGCTGCGAATGGCCTCTGGCGTATAGCCGCGACGACGCAAACCGGAAATGGTCGGCATCCGTGGATCATCCCAACCGTCTACGTGTTTTTCATCAACCAGGAGCTTGAGCTTACGTTTGCTGGTTACCGTTTGAGCTAGATTTAGCCGTCCAAATTCGTATTGATGAGGTACGTTTTCCATCTCGCATTCAGCTACAACCCAATCGTACAGTGGGCGTTGATCTTCGAACTCCAGCGAGCACAGCGAATGCGTTACGCCCTCAATTGCATCTTCCAGCGGATGAGCATAGGAATACATCGGATAGATGCACCAGGTATCGCCTGTATTGTGATGGGCCGTGTGTGAAATGCGGTAAATAACTGGGTCACGCAAATTGATGTTTGGCGAAGCCATATCAATCTTGGCACGCAGCACCTTCTCACCATTCTGGTATTTGCCTGCACGCATCTCTTCAAACAGCTTCAGATTGTCTTCCACACTGCGATCCCGATAGGGGCTGTTTTGTCCCGGTTCTGTCAGTGTTCCGCGCGTTTCACGGATTTGGTCCGCACTTTGGTCATCTACGTAGGCTTTCCCCTTTTGGATCAGCAGGATAGCACGCTTGTACATCTCTTCAAAGTAATTGGAAGCAAAATGTTTTTCTTCCCATTCATAACCAAGCCACTTCACGTCCTCCTGAATGGAGTTCACGTATTCCGTGTCTTCCTTCGCCGGATTGGTGTCATCAAAACGCAGGTTCGTGCGTCCTCCGAATTCATCTCCCAACGAGAAATTGATCCAGATGGCTTTAGCATGTCCAATATGCAAATATCCGTTGGGTTCAGGTGGAAAGCGTGTAACAACCTCCTTGACCTTACCCGTACGTAAATCCTCTTCAATAACATTTTTAATAAAATTGGGGGGAGTAATCGGCTTCTCCACACTAATCAACCTTTCTTCCGTATAATCTGTATACAACCTGTTCCCTTAAATATACCCTTTCACACCGCATAACTCAATAAAATGAAAATCGGGATGCTCTCTTCAGCAAAAAAAGATGCAAGTTATGAAAAAGAGTTAACATTTTCGGCAAATAAATTCGTTATAGTGTATATATCTTTTATTTTACCGGAAAAGGAGACCCACCCGTGTTTAAGCTGTTGATCGTCATCCTGCTGTCTATGCTACTGTCCTCTTCCGTTATGACTACCGATCATCCTTCTTCAAGCATGGTGACCGAAACTGCATTATCTCATCCGCTGGCCAGCGCGCCAGAAGACTCATCTGTCCGCTTATATGCCGTGAGCCCGTCTCAGGGGCTCTTTCATTCAGCCGTACTGGAAATTGGCCAGCAGCGCCGCACATTCCAGTGGTCGGGCTCGGCGGATATTTCCACCGCACCACAGTTATTTTACAGAGATGTAAACGAAGACGGGATCCGTGAAGCCGTTGTCATTCTCACGCGTGCCTCGGGAACGGGTGTGGAATTGCAGGAGTTGCATATTGTTAACGTACAAACAATGGAGGAATATGCCATTGAATCAGCAGCAAATGCTATATCCCAGCGAGTACACAGCTCCGTGGAGCTGCGTGACCACAACCGCCAGGTACATATCGCTGTTATGATTGACGGTACTACACACACGATGGACCTCAAAGCGTCTGTATTTTACGATGATCCAGCCCAGTTTACAAAGCATCTCGATTTTAGCTCTGTTGTAATGTATGACGCCGAACAATTCCCACTCCATGCCACTCTATCCGGTAGCGTATCGCCAAGCGAATTTGTAGGGGATTTGGATCTGAAATATGTATACGAGCAGGGGCGGTTCCGGGTGGGACCTATAAAATTTGAAGCTTCCTCTCCCTTTTGACGACTCTCGCAGAATAAGGTAGCATGGGATTAAATGCTAGACTGGCTGGTTTAGCGATTTTCCGAGTGAAAGAGGGGATTAATCATGTTTACATATGCGTTGGACGAACGCACAGTCCTTCGGCCGCTCACCAAGGAGCATGTGCAGCCTCTGTTTGAGCTGATCGAAATGTCCCGTGACCGTCTGCGTCAATGGCTTCCATGGGTAGACTCCACCACGGAAATCAGCCATACAGAGCAGTTCGTGCAAGGCGCCTTGAAACAAGCCGCAGAGAACGGTAGCCTGACCGCTGGAATTTGGATAGACAACGAGCTTGCTGGCATCATCAGCTACCATGAGATCAATTGGGCTCACCGTTCGGTTAGCATCGGATACTGGCTTGGGCACGGTTACGAAGGACAGGGTCTCATGACCAGTGCCTGCCGCGTATTCGTCGAATATGCGTTGATGGAGTTGGACTTGCATCGGGTCGAAATCCGTTGTGCAACGACAAACCGCCGCAGCCGCGGTATTCCAGAACGACTGGGCTTTGTGCTCGAAGGCATTGTACGCGAAGCTGAGTTGCTGCCAGATGGCTATATGAACCACGCAGTGTATGGTATGCTCCAGAATGAATGGAAGCAACTTCGATAGCCTTGTACTGCACAACAACGCCGCAGGCCTGATCAGGTCTGCGGCGTTGTTGATTATGAGCTGGACATTACAACCGAATGTTGCTGCCTGTCTGTATCCTCCGGTCTATTTTAAGAAATAGGCCATTAGAACATCATCCACAAATTGACCTGCGATATAAAACTCCTCATGCAGTCGCCCTTCAATTGCAAAACCACATTTTTCATAAAACATAAGGGCTTCCGTGTTACAGGAGAGTACACGCAAACTTAACTTGCGTATGCCCTCCGCAGCCGCAATCTCCTTCATGGAGTTCATGAGCGCCGTCCCAATACCTTTGCGATGATAGTCTGGACGCACAGCTATATTTATTTCGAGTACATGACAATTACTAGCCAACAGCGTTGGAGGACGAAATCCAATATACCCGCAGAGCACTTCCTGTTCGATGGCGACCAGTTGAGAGCCTGGAGGCGTATTGCGCAGAAACTCTCCGCGCGACTTCCATGACAGCGAAGCAGGAGCCGTGCGTTCATTCCATACCAATTCATCCAGCGCAATCAGATCAGGAGCATCCTTCATCTCCGAATGACGTATCGTCAAGGGTTGACTTGTAAACAATTCCTTTCAATCCTTCCTGTGAAGGCTTTCCTGAGCAATAACTGCAACCATTCGTCACTTATTGTACCATAATCGCAGCTCATTACTGAACTTTTATTAGGACTTAAGAACTGGGAACGTCCACCTTGGAAGAAGTATCAAAATCACCCATATTGTGACGGTAACGATTCAACCAGCTATGCAGGACGAAAAATAGAATCGACAACACCGCTACGCCCGCTGCCAGCCAAAGTGTAGGAGGTAACCCACCGCCATCATACAACTTCCCCATAAAATAAGGTCCCATCACCCGTCCGGCTGCACCAATGCCCCCCACAAGTCCAATGTAAAAGGGTGCGCCCCGACCTCCATGATCAGACAGGAATGCTGGAACCGCAGGTGCAATCAGCATTTCTCCCAGAGTCGCCAGTACCATAGCGAATATCATCCCAGTATAGTTCTGTGTGCCCAGTATGACAATATAAGCTGCCAAATAAAATCCTCCAGCCCATGTCATTTGCGCAGAAGCGTGATGAGCGTACAGCCGTTTGATCCAGAAAATAATAGGTTGTGCGGCAAAAATGAGAATACCATTCAACGTCCATAATAATCCATACATCGTTTTAGGCAAGCCCTGTTCAATAATATGGGGAGAGACTCCCGTATTCCAGATCGAATTGCCGAACCATAAAAAAAGCGAGCCTAACCCCACAAAGAGATACAGCCTGGTATCACGAAACAGCAACCGAGCGGGTATTTCTTCTTTTTTCATCACAGACTTGCTGAGCTGAACTTCTCCCTCTTCCCGATCTACCCTGCTTAGATAAGACCAGAAGAATCCAGCAAATACCGCAGAAGTCACCCCGTTCATCACAAAGCTGAGCTGATAGGAAAGGTCGGCCAGAACGCCGCTCAGTCCCGTTCCGAGTGCCACCCCAATATTGTTCGCGACATAAATGATATTAAACAGCTCTCCACGCCGGTCAGCAAAACGAAAACCTACAAAGGCCTGAATCGCAGGCACAGATACCACATTAAAAAAGCCGATAAAGCCCATCATGATGACAAAAGCCACCCAATGACCACTGGTAAATGGAAGCGAGAGAAGTCCCAACGCATTCATGGCCAGTGAGCCGACAATCAGTTGCTTGGCTCCAATACGATGATAAAGGGCCCCGCCCAGCACTTGACCAAAAATTCCGCCTAAAGACTGCACTAAAATTGCAATTCCCGCGTCTTCCATACTACGGTTCAGTTCGTCAAATACATACATGCTAACGAGCGGCCACATGAGGGAACTTCCGGCGGAATTAATCAGGCTGGCAATGAGAAATACTTTTACTTCTTTCGGATAAGACTCCAACCATTTCATATGTTTTGCTTCTCCTTTTGCACCTGGCGCCATGAAAGGCAGTTTCTCATTGGCGCTTCACATTCACCACCGTTGAGAAAAAAGTAGCCCCCTGCCCCATATCCGACAGCCGGTCAGAGGTTAACGCATTGGCGCGCTGTCTGCGTCCTTTGCCTTTCCACCATAATCCTTGGCTAATCACCGTGCCGGGCAGCATCAGATCGGTGACCTTGGCTTTCAATTCATACATTCCCCTGTCATTCCAGACGGTAACCAGGTCACCATCTGCGATGTCTCTTGCCTGAGCATCCTCCGGGTGAATTTGCAGCAAGGGCTCCCGTTCCAAGCGCTGATGTTTGGGCAAATTAGCAAATGTAGAATTCAAAAAATTATGGTTTGGCGGTGAAACAAACATCAATGGAAAACGATCATCCGCTTGCGGCCGATGCTCTCCGTCATACCCTTCGACCAGCGGTACATAGGAGGGCAATGCAGGCAGACCTGCTTGTTTCATCTTTTCCGAATACAACTCTATCTTGCCTGAAGGCGTAGTTAAACGCTCCAAATAAGTAGCCTTTGGCGTCATATCGAGCTTTACAAAAGGCGACTTTGTTAAGGCATCCAAGGTTACACCATTGAGATAAGGGTTCGTTGGATTATCAAGCGCGCCTGCGATCATATCCTCTTCACTTTCCGTAAAGACAGCTTCATCAAAGCCCATTGCCTGTCCGAGCAGGCTAAATAGCTCATAATTGCTTTTGCTTTCACCTAACGGATCAATAACAGGCTTCTGCATCTGGATATAGTGGTGCCAGTACGATTTGTATAGATCTGTTCCTTCAAAAGAAGACGCAGCAGGCAGCACAATATCTGCATAGCAGGCCGTATCAGTAAGGAACAGGTCATGAACAACCGTAAACAGATCCTCTCGTTCAAATCCCTCCGTTACCCGTTGCGAATCGGGTGCTACAACTACCGGATTACTACAATATACGAATAACGCCTTAATCGGCTGTTCCTTCTGTAGCAGCGCCTCTCCAATCCGGTTCATGTTGATCACCCGGGCATCCGGGTTCTGTCGCAGATCAGGACGCTCCAGATGGGCGCTGTTAATCTTGGCATAAGCGCCATTGGAGCGCGACGCTCCTCCGCCGTGCTTCAACCATTGTCCAGTGAGTGCAGGCAAGCATGTAACTGCGCGTACGTTCATACCGCCATTATCATGGTGCTGAAGCCCATTTCCAATATTGATATAGGCCGCTCGCGCCTTTCCGTACATTTCCGCCAAACGGATAATATCCTCTTTCGGCACGCCGGTAATCCGCGAAACCCGCTCTGGTGTATAGGTCTTAACATGCTCGCGCAGTTCCTCGTGACCTACAGTATAGCGATGTAAAAATTCGTCGTCTGTCAGTCCCTGATCAAACAGTACATGCATAACCCCCAGCGCAAGCGCCGTATCCGTACCCGGATATAATGGAATGAACCAATCCGCCCATTGCGCCGTCCGGTTGCGATGAACATCAATTACGACCACCTTAGCACCTTTTTTACGTGCTTTCTCAGCCAATACGACCTGATGCATGTTGGTGCTTATGACATTTCCACCCCATACAATAATGAGATCTGCATCTTCTGTATCCTCCGGGCTCGTGCCGCCCTTAAACCCCATAACGGATGCCCAGCCTTCATTCCCAGCCACGCTACAAATCGTCTGATCCAGCTGGCTTGAACCCAGTGCATTGAAAAAGCGACGATCCATTCCATCCACACTCAATACGCCCATATTGCCATAAAAGCTGTAGGGGAGTATGGATTCCGGTCCATCCGTACGTATCAGCTCCTTGAACCGACCTGTAATGGTATCGACCGCTTCCTCCCAGCTAATTCGTTCAAATTTCCCTTCCCCTTTGGCACCTACACGCTTCAACGGATAAAGCACCCGATCCGGATCATATACGCGCTCGGTCATATTGCGGACTTTGTTGCATATAGCCCCTTTGGTAATGGGATGATCCGGATTACCAGTCACCTTGACTATCTTTCCATCTTCCTTGTGAAGCAGGAGCCCACACGTATCCGGGCAATCCAACGGGCATACAGCCGGAAAAATACCATTCTGCTGCTCCGTCATCCGCTGTCCTCTTTGTAGATTTTGTTGAAGTGTGGCCTCAAGAGGCGCGCTATTGCGATGATCCATGGTTAAATGCTCCTTTCCGTTACCGTTTCCAAAAATTACACTGTTCTTATCATATCTACAGCTTTGGCCTATGGCAAGAGAAGGATTTTACCACACAGCAGTTCTCCAAAATATAAAAAAATCCGCCTGCTGCATAGAGCAAAACGGATTTTAAAAAGTATAATTATTTTTTTATCATTCTGTTTCATCATTACATACCCAGGGTAAAAGAGATCAAGGCATTATGGACGAGAGCACACTCATCCTCCATGCCAAATCATGGACCACTCCCAAAAAAATCCGCCATGACAGGTTTCGTTCCCCCGGGCCTGTCATGGCGGATTTGCTTTGTTTATTGCTTCATAAAGTAACGTGATTATGCATGATCACTCAACGGCTTGGATGTAACTGAAGAAGTAGTTTGAGGTTCATTCACGGAATGTGTGTTAGCTTGAGTTTTTTTCAGATAGGCCAGCCAGTAGGCTCCAGCCACAAACAGACTGCCTCCTACCAAATTCCCCAACCAGACCGGAATGAAATTCATAACATACTCTGCCCACGAAAAATGACCTGCAAATATAGCCGCCGGAATGAGAAACATATTGGCAACAACGTGCTGGAATCCAATAGCAACAAAGGCCATGGTCGGGAACCAAATTCCCATAATTTTGCCGCCGATAGAGTCTGTGCTATATGCCATCCATACAGCCAGTGCTACGAGCCAGTTACATCCTATACCTGATATAAAAGACTGCAAAAAGCTTTCATGCAGCTTATGTCCTGCCATATCCACCACTTTATCCAGGTAAGGACCCGTTTCGGTCAAGCCTAGAACATGCCCAAAGAAAAACGCAACAAATAATGCACCTGCAAAATTACTGAGCGTAATAATTGCCAAATTACGAAGCATGGCTCCTGTCTTAATTCGTCCTGCCCATCTCGCCAAAGGGACTGCCATCATATTGCCGGTCAGCAATTCCCCACCAGCTATCAAAACTAACACCAGACCTACAGGGAACACCGCAGCTCCAATAAAGGTAGCAATGCTTCCCCATTCTTTAGGTGCACTTGCAATAACGCGTATATCCAGCAAAAACCCGAGTGCAATAAATGCACCTGCCAAAAATCCCAATACCACCGCCACAGTCCACGGGTTGTTCGCCTTGGCCACTCCTGTTTCCACCGTCTTTTCGGCAATTTGCCCCGGTTTATAGCTTGCCATCTGCCCCCGCTCCTTTAATATCTTTTAAACAAAATATTCTTCTTTCATATTTTATTTAAAATCAGTGATTTTGTTTGTGAAAAAAATCACTTTCTCAGCTATAAAAAAAAACAGCCCTCGAAAAAGGACTGTCTTTCTATTTTATTACATCTACTGCTACTGCGCTGCTATGCGCTTTACATTTAATTGTATTCTTCCTTTTCAACGGCTTTCAAGAACCAAAGTACTCCGCCCAGACCGATGGCTGCGACAACTACAAGAAAAAGGATATAAAACAAACCCATTATCTACTTCTCCCCCTAATCCTTATGCTCTCTATATTGTACTATAAGGATTCATCCGTACGCTTTCAGATTGTTGACAAACTTATGAACAATGTCACAGACAAATCGGATTATACAGTAACTGGGTTCCGTTCGGATAGTGTAGGCAATGCCTGCAAACCTGCCGCGTTCAGGAAATTCCAAGGCTTGTTATAGTGCGGCTGGAAGAAGAAATCGACAAAGGCCAACTGATCAATGGTCATATGATTTTGAATGGCTACAGACAGGGTGTTAATGGATTGCGTCAAATCGACCTTCGACATAATTTGTGCCCCAACAATTCTCCGTGTCTCCTGCTCATATACAACCTTCAGCAACACCTTTTCAGAAGTTGGCATAAACTCAGGACGGTAGCTGTCCTCAATGGTTACAGCTTCTACAGTCATCCCCTCGTCCGTTGCTGCGGCTTCCGTCATTCCTGTTCCTGCAATATTGTCTTCGTAAATTTTGATACCCGAGGTTCCTTGTGTTCCCATGTAGGCAATGGTAGGTTGTACCAGATTACGTGCCACCAGCGTACCCATACGAACCGCATTGGTCGCCAATGGGATATAAGCTGTTTTGCCGGTCGGATTATAACGAATTGCACAACTGTCGCCTGCTGCAAACACGTCTGGGCAGCTACTTTGCATATAATTGTCCACAATGATCGCACCGTTAGGCAACATATCTACCTGACCTTTGAGCAGATCCGTTTGAGGTCGGAAACCGATACAGAGTATAACAAGCTCTGTTTCATATTCTCCTTTGGAGGTCACGACCTTACTTACTTTACCGTTAGTCCCCTCAAAACGACTTACTGTCTCGCCAAGTACCAGCTTAATGCCATGTTCTCTCAGGGAATTCTCAATCCGGTCTGTATACTCATGGTCTAAATACTTATTCAATATACGATCAGCACTGTCGATCAGTGTTACGTTCTTACCGTTCATTTGAAAAGCTTCTACCAGCTCAACACCAATGTATCCAGCTCCCACGACAGTAATGTTCTGTACGTGCTGGGCTTTCTCAATGATTTCATTCGAATGATTATAGTTTTTGCAGAGCAAAATATGATCAAGTTCAATGCCTTCCAGCTTCGGAATAATTGGCCACGATCCAGTAGTCACAATCAATTTATCAAATGTATCCGTAAATTCCTCACCTGTTTGGAGATTACGTGCATGCAGCGTCTTGCCCGCTGTATCTACACTCGTTACCTCATGAAGCATCTTGGTCACTACACCCATATCAGCCAGTTGATCTGGGGACGAATAAAACAATCCGTGCGGATCTTTGACGACACCACCTACATACAGTGCAATACCACAAGATAAAAATGAAATATTGTCATTACGCTCATAGACCGTAATTTCGGCATCCGGATAACACTTAGCTGTGTTGACTATGGCTGCCGTACCTGCGTGTGTACATCCGATAACTGCTACTTTCATGTTGAATTCCTCCTTGGTGTGTGGGCATAAAATGTATAATAATTGTGAATACTTTCACTTAGATAACTCGTTGCTTCTTGTGATTTATTTCACTTCATGCGCTTATTATAGTGTGATATTTTTCACATTACAATAGCTTTTTATGATATTCACAATTTGTCCACATTTTAAAAGGCAAGGATATCTGAACTCAGCCGTTTGCTGAAATCTTTTTTTGCTCCATTCAGTTTTCCCTACCTGCCTCTTGATTATGCTCCTGGAACAGACTTTCACACGATACGTCAATCTTTAGGCAAATGCGTATGTAGGGAATAAAAAAAGGTCCGTTTCCCCTAAGACAAGCGGAAATCAGACCTTGTTTACACATATACTTTGGAATTACACGAAGCTATTATAATAACTGCTCAATGGCCGTTTTCATCGCTTCCGGTGACTCCTTGGGCTCAAAGCGTCCCACAGGCACACCTTCCCGATTCACAATGAATTTTGTAAAATTCCACTGAATTGTACCATCTTCCTGTTCTCCAGGCTGTTGCTTCTTCAAATATTCAAACAGAGGGGCTGTATCTGGTCCGTTCACATCCACTTTAGCGAATACCGGGAAATTAACCCCGTAATTCAATTGGCAAAATTCAGCCGCTTCCTCGCTGCTGCCCGGCTCCTGACCGCCAAACTGGTTGCAAGGGAAGCCTAAAACAACGAGTCCCCGATCCTTATATTCGTCATAAAGCTTTTGCAAATCCCCATATTGCGGGGTAAGTCCGCACTTACTAGCGGTATTCGCAATAACCAGCACTTTACCTGTGTAAGTTTCCAGAGAAACCTCCTGATTGGCTGGTGTTACGGCATTATATGAATAGACAGACATATAGCATCCTCCTTCATGTCGCTTGGTTTAGGTTCTCAACCTATTTTACCCAAAACGTGACGGACATGCCAATATTCACAAACCCTTACCATGATGCTGCCACTTGGCGCACCCTCTAACCTCTTGCTGCTACTTGTGGTCTAGCATCACGCCGCTCGGCAACAGAACCCACCGTTTGTTTCTCTTCTACATTCATTCCCTTTACTGCTTGGCTTACCGCAGGCTGACCAGCCAAAGCATACGGAAGACAGAGTGGTACCCCCGTACGAGGATCAGTAACAATATCCGCCTCAATCCCGAACACCTCACGTAGCACATCTGGGGTCATAACCTCCGTCGGGGCTCCTACCGCCTTCGCTTTCCCTTTTTTGATCGCAATCATATGCTGAGCATAGCGGGCTGCGTGGTTCAAGTCGTGCACGACCATAACAATGGTGCGTTCTGCCGAAGTATTCAGATACTCTAGCAGATGCAGCACTTCCAGTTGATGCGCCATATCCAAAAATGTAGTCGGCTCATCCAAAAACAATATATCCGTATCTTGTGCAAGCGCCATAGCAATCCAGGCACGCTGACGCTGCCCCCCAGAAAGCTGATCAATCGGACGATCGTGAAATTCGCTCATTCCTGTTACTTGGATGGCCCACTCTACCATTTTGCGATCGTCCGCTTTCATGGAACCAAAACCTTTTTGATAGGGAAAACGTCCGTATGATACCAGTTCCGTCACGGTCAATCCTTCCGGTGCCGTCGGATTCTGCGGCAAAATAGCCAACTGCTTGGCTACCTCCCGGGTGGATTGCTTATGAATGGATTTACCATCCAACAGAACACTACCGCCTTTAGGATTCATGATGCGAGCCATCGTTTTCAAAATGGTCGACTTACCGGAACCATTTGCACCCACCAACGCTGTAATTTTCCCTTGCGGTATTTCTACGTTCAGATCTTCTACTATCAATCGATCTTCATAAGCAATATCCAGATTTGCCGTTTTCAGACGAAACATTTGGAATCATCCCTTTCCCTAATCCAATATATATAATCACGGGCTTAACGCACGACATTCATCAAAACTTCATTCTATCTTTATATAATAAAGATATTGATAATCATTATCAAGTGTTAACTCACAAAAAAAGATCACAGCCCTCAAGCTGTGATCTTCTGATTCTGGCCATTCGCATTAAGCCTGTACAGAGGACAGTCCAAATGCTTCAGCCATGAGACGTATAGATTTCATTTTGGCATCGAAATCGTGAATAATGCTCGCAACCATGATCTCCTGCGCATTATAGTCCTTGGATAATTGCTCAAGCTGACGCTTGACCTGTGCGGGTGAACCAACCACCATACGCTTGCGATTCTCACGAATGCGCATCCGGTCATATGGCGTATACGGATACGCAAGCGCCTTTTCGACAGAAGGTGTGCCTGCGGAACGCGTGCCCTGTTCTAAAAGCACCAGGGACAAGTCCATGCTGGATGCCAAACGATTGGCCTCCTCTTCGGTATCCGCGCAGATCGCAAATACGGAGACAAGCGAACGCGGTTGGTCACTATGCTGGGAAGGCTGGAAGTTTTCCTGATATCCCTTCATAGCACCTGTGCCGCCTTCACCATTAATAAACTGCGCGAACGCAAAGCCTACGCCACGCTCGGCGGCCAGACCCGCGCTATCACCGCTGGAGCCAAGCAGCCACATTTCCGGCACAGTCTCTACGAGCGGCATCGCCTGTAGCGAACCGAAGCGATGCTGGCTGCCTGTGCTATCGTGCAAGTAGGCTAGCAGATCATCCAGCTGCTCGGGGTACAGATCAATGCCGCCCCGCATTTTCCCCTCCTGCAAAGCTCGGGTAGCAATCGGCATTCCTCCAGGCGCTCGCCCCAGACCCAGATCAATGCGCCCCGGATACAATCCCTCCAGTACCCGGAAGTTTTCCGCTACTTTATAAGCGCTGTAATGGGGCAGCATCACACCGCCCGACCCTACCCGAATCGTCCGGGTACGAGCAGCCAGATGTGAAATCAATACCTCGGGGCTGGACCCTGCAAGATTAGAGGCAGCATGATGCTCGGATACCCAAAAGCGATGATAACCCAAGCGTTCTGCCTCTATAGCAAGCTCAGCAGTCTTTTGTAATGCTTGTGCATGTGTCATGCCTTCCGATACCGGAGATTGGTCAAGAATGCTGAGTTTTATCATAAAAAGTCTGACCTTTCTATTTTGGAATAAGAATAGGCATTAAGTATAGCACGTAAAGCCACAGTTAACCAAGAGGGGCAAAATAGTAGATTTACCACGCCCATTAGTCATGTTTACTTTTCATAGAGACTGCTTTTTACTTTACTTTATCTGCTTCATAAAGATGTGAACGCTTTTGGAAGAAACTAAACAGATGGGTCACGATGACTTTCAAGACAGCATAACCTGGAACAGCCAGTACAATTCCTACCACACCAAACAAATTGCCTGCTGTCAAAATAACAAAGATAATCGTAATCGGGTGTACTCGAAGAGATTTGCCCATAATTTGTGGTGAAATAAATTTACCCTCAATAAGCTGGACGACTGTCCATACGATAACCATTTTGAGCAGCATGATCGGCGAGGTAACTATAGCTACGATTAAAGCGGGTGTAATGGCAATGACAGGACCTAAGTAGGGAACCACGCTCGTAAAAGACGCAATGACCGCAAGCGTCAAAGAGTAGTCCAATCCAATAATCAGATAACCTATATATAGCAGCACTCCAATACAGAAGCTAACAATAATTTGTCCACGAATGTACGAGCTGACCTGATGATTCATTTCGGTCATGATACGATCTGTCTCTTTACGAAACATAGGTGGAAGCATTTTTAGAATCCACTGCGGCAGCTTGTGTCCATCTTTCAGCAAATAGAACAGAATGAACGGAACCGTAGCGATCGCAAGCACAGTTTCCGTAATCACACCCAAAAAGCTTCCCACACCCGTCCATGCATTATTGATAAAGCCAGATAACTTTTCAGAAGCTTTGGAGGCCAGTTCAGATGGATCTATTTGAATGGTGTTCTGGAACTGGTTCACAAAGTTACTGCCAATCAGTCGCTCAAACTGTTGTTTGACTTGCTCGGTATAAGCAGGGACATTTTGGATAAGGCCCTGTATCTGATCACGGATCACAGGTACCACCGACGTAACCACAATAGCGATAATCCCTATAATGAGCAAAAACAGAACAACAATGGAGTATACTCGCTTTACCTTATTCCGCTCCAGTACATCTACCAACGGATTGAGCAGATAGTACAATACACCGGACAAAATGACAGGGAGAATAATCGTTTTCAGCAGCACGATGACAGGGGTAAATATGTATGAAATTTTGGTAAGCACTAAGATATTCAAGCCGATCAGCAGCAGTACCAACAGGAATAACACAAACTTGTTGTTCAGAAAAAACTTCTTAAACCGGTCTTTCCATGCCGGAGTTATTTCCACATGACATTCCCCTTCTCTTTAGACAGATGAGTATACGTTCTTCATAATTACGATATATTTTTGGAACAAAATATACAAGGTTATACCCCAATAAACACAAAAGCAAACAAAGTTGTACGTTATTGTACGAACTTCGCTTGCTTTGAATGGTTATGGAGTATCATTTGTCGTGGTGGCAGCCTCCACCGTCGTAGTCACAGGTTTGTTTTCTTGATCAAAAAGATTCTGTATGAACCGCTTGAGCTTCCGCTCATCCACACCCAACACCTGTGCACCCTTGATGGTTTCCCCGCGCACCAGTTCATTTGGCGGGATTTGCTGCTTCGCTACTGTTTTAGCATCGATATTAAAACCCAATGAAGCCAACTGCAGCATTTCCGTTGTACTCAGATTCGTTTCAATATAAGGAGAAATGCTATTTAAAATACTTGGCAGTTTAATGAGCGACGAGGTCGATTGTATTTTACTGCCCAGTTCGGTAATGAATTTGCGCTGTCGCTCCGTACGTGTAAAATCCGAAGTCGCATCATGACGGAAACGTACATATTGCAAGGCTGTTTTACCGTCCATGTGCTGCATTCCCTTTTTCAAGTCAATATCAAACTGGTGTTTGTCTGCCTTGGACGTGTAATGCATATCTTTTTCGACATCCAGGTCAATACCACCTACAGAGTCAACCAGTGCAATGAAACCATTAAAATCAGTATATACATAATATTGAATCGGTATGCCCAGAAGGTCGCTCACAGTCTGTCTAGTCAAATCCGGCCCACCGTAGGAAAAGGCAGCATTCAATCGACTTTGCCCATGACCCGGGATCTTGACGTACGTATCACGAAGAATCGACATCAGAGTGGCCTTTTTCGTAACCGGATCAACAGAAGCAACCATAACCGAGTCAGAACGCCCTGAATCTTCTCCACGGGAATCTCCGCCAAGCAGCAGAATATTCACTCTCTCTGTTCCATCCCATTCCGGTGGGAGTGATACCTCTACAGGTTGTACATTGGTTGAAGTTTGGGTTTGCGGTTTAAATTTCGAATCCTGTCCGGAAGCAACCGAAATTTGGTTCGTAAAATGATATATAGAATAAGCATAATATCCGCCCACTAAAAGGACTGCAGCAGTCACAGAAATACCTAGCCATTTTAAAAATTTTCGCATATTTTCGGGTAACCTCGCTTTTATTCATCATCGTTCGGCTTTTAAAAGCATACCCTTCCGGCAAGTTATCTGTCAATTCGAGGCGTTTGTTCTAGGGGCGTTATTCGTATCGGTTACACCTTATCTTCAGGCTCTTTTTGTGTTGATTTTACAGCATGGAGGTCGTCTGCATACCACGGATTCAAATGGACAAGCACCTCATAAACCCGTGGCTCCCGCTTCATGACGGCCCTCTTGATCAGCCGGATAATATCGTGTCCCTGCTGAATCGTCAAAGAGGCATCCACTGAAGCTCGGATATCTACAATAATATAATGACCGTGCTCACGGGCACGGATACGGTCAATACGCTGAACCTCGGCTACACTCAGTGCGGCTGCTGCGTAGCTTTCGATTTCCTCGGTTGCAATAGCCTTCTCCATGAGCACATCTATGGATTCGCGGCCCATTTCCCACGCCAATTTCAGAACCAGCAACGCCACTACAAACCCCGCAATGGGGTCGCCGTAAGATAAAATCGGAATATCCCAATGTTCCCCGATCAGCCCTAATCCGATGCCCAATACAGCGGCTCCAGAGGCATACACGTCAGCGAGGTGATCTTTTGCCGTCGCAATGAGGCCCTGACTATTGGCCGCTCTGCCAATACGAATCGTGTAGATATACAGCCACTGTTTCCAGAGCAAGGAAATAATCGCGGCCACCAATGCCAGTATATGCTCCTGTGGCATCGGTTCGAACAGTGCGGCAATGGAATGATAGCCGATAAATATGCCTGCCCCGAACAGTATGACCGCCACTACACTAGCACCAATTACTTCTGCCTTGCCATGACCATAAGGATGATCCTCATCCGGCGGCTGGCTGGATATTCTCATCGCTCCCAGTGCCGTTGCAGAAGCAATGACGTCCCCGGCGTTATGCACACCATCAGCCACCAGCACCTTACTGTTGAACATGAGTCCTGCGATGATTTTGATGCCGGTTAAGAGGATGTTGCTGATCAGGCTGATCCATGCTGAGACCATGGCACGCTTGCCCATATCCTGTTCCTGCATGATGTATAACCCCTCCAAATTATCTTTTAAAAAATGTCCTGACCGCTATTCGGTTATCTCAGGGCATCTTTGGTTGCTCTTTATCTTATGATGCTGTTCTTGCAGCGGCATAGTTGAAGATTACAATAGCCCCGGAAGATGAGCCTCCCCGGGGCTATTATGATAACCATAGTGGAGCATTCTATGAGAATACCCCCATTTTATCTATCTGGACCGACCGCGTCGGCCTCCTTGACCTTGACCACCACGCGGACCGCCTTTGGCTTGTCCACCGCGTCCACCTTGGCCTCCGCGTGCGGAACCGCCGCTGCTACGGTCATATCCGCCACGTCCGCTGCTTTGCTCTACGGAGCGGCCTTGACCTCCCCGTGCAGAACCGCCGCTGCTGCGGTCATATCCGCCACGTTCACTGCTACTGCGGTTGGAACGACGCTCGCCGCTTGCACCGTCACGACGACCCGCCTGTTCGCGGCCGCTGCGGCGTCCGCCGCCAGCATCGTTGCCGCCAAAGGAACGGCGGTCGTTTCTGCCTGAGCGGTCATTTCTACCCTGCCGCTCAGCCGTATCGGGAGCAGATCTACGCTGCCCGCCGCCCTCACTGCTGGTGAATGTGACACCAGCAACTCTTTGGATGTTCCGAAGCTCAGGAACATCCCTTGGCGTGGCGAGCGTCACCGCAACGCCTTTGCCTCCGGCACGACCGGTACGTCCGATGCGGTGGATGTAGCTTTCGGCATCCTGCGGCATGTCATAGTTGAAAACATGCGTGACGCCTTCTACATCGAGGCCGCGTGCGGCTACATCTGTCGCTACGAGCAATTGAAGTTTCGCTTCACGGAACGCCTTCATCACTTGCTCCCGCTTGTTCTGGGACAAGTCCCCGTGCAGTTCACCGCTCTCGAACCCCATCTCCTGGAGTTCTTCATTCAGTTTGGAAGCCCGGCGCTTGGTACGGCAGAAAATAACAGCCAGATACGGACGATCCGTATTCAGCATATCTACCAATGCCTGTTGCTTACCACGGTCTGTTGTTTGCACAACGACCTGACGGATTTGGCTCACGGGAACGGAAGAAGCCGATTTCACTTTGACATCAACGGGTTCGTTCATATAGACACGAGCCAGCTTGCGAATACCAGCTGGCATCGTAGCGGAAAACAGCATGGTTTGTCTCCGGTAAGGAACCTCCTGAAGAATCGTTTCCACATCGTTCAAGAAGCCCATGTGTAACATTTGGTCAGCCTCATCCAGGACCAGCATTTTAATGCCGCCTAAATCAAGCGTGCCACGTCTCAGGTGATCCAATAGTCGCCCAGGTGTACCAATAATCAGTTGTGCGCCACCTTTTAGTTTACGAAGCTGACGCTCCACGTCCTGTCCTCCGTAAACAGCTAGCAGAGATAAACTCGGTTCCGCAGCAGCCAAGCATTTTGCTTCCTCTGTAATCTGGAGCGCCAATTCACGCGTAGGTGCAATCACGAGCGCCTGCGGATGCCGCTTGTCCAAATTCAGCTTTTGTAGAATCGGCAGTAAAAACGCAAGCGTCTTCCCCGTGCCCGTATGTGCCTCGGCAATCACATCCTGACCTTCCATCAACAGTGGAATGGACTCCTGTTGTACAGGTGTTGGCGCTGAGATGCCTTGCTCTTTCAAGGCTTCTACCCAATGTTGCTCCACGCCTAATGCTGTAAAATTCTTCAAGTTGTATTCACTTCCCTTATCTGTATTCAATATGTGTCACGTAAAATAGGTTCATGTGCCATATGACATCTATCGTTCCATAGTTCAGAATTCCCATTTTTGTATCGGTTCTCATTCTCCCCTTTTCAGGAAGGGAGCATATCCGTTATCGTTGAATCTGTTCATGTAACTCAACATACGGCCGCAAGGCGGCTCAGGCCGTTCCATATATGACTTTCCTAGTATACGCGAAGTTGAACTGGTTTCCAAACGATTTTAACGAATCCCGCAAAAGGTGAATTCAATCACCATGTCATATATTATGGTAGGATAATTGGTAATTCATGAATAAAGGGTGGATGCTTGTGGTTAACAACCTACATTATAATTTCATAATGACAGGTTCCTTGTCGGAGAAGCACACTTTGTTTGCCGAAGACTGCTTTACTAACTTGTTCGATTGTTTTGAAGCGCTCTTGAATATATCAGGAATCCGCAATACCCGTGTGTCTGTCTATCAATCGAAGAAAGCCAAACACGGCAAGATCCGCTGGGACAAGCAGGAGCTGCTCCGCATTGTAACCGATGATGAAATGACTCCTTTGATGCTGGTTATAGAGGCTCCTAGTATCAAATCGTCCTATAACAAAGGGACGACGCCGGAAGTGTACATTCTTTTGTCCAATGACACCATGTCCCGATCTTCCAACAATTGCGGGATGCTTGTTTCGATTCGTCAGGACGTTTATGAACGTATTGACCGAACAAGCGTGGAAAACGTTATGCTGCAGCTCAGCCAGTTAATAAAGGCAAACAAACTGTTACATAGCTCCCGCAACTTTTATGCTGGCAGTAAAGCAAGGGCTATTATGGATATTCTCCCATTTATGCTCGAAAAGGATACCCCGGATATGAAGTATGTTTTTCAATCGTGGACTCCGTACCCTTTATGTCACACTTAAACAATCCGTCATCCCATTAATCCTAGGAGGCTGCAATTTATGCAAATTCAAGTTCACAAGGTTGAAAAAAAAGAAAACGAATATCTCATTCATTATCAAGCCGGGGGATCGCTGCCGTTCGTTCCGCATGATGTTGTCCTGATCCATGGCAAACAGTATTTTATAGGTACGATTTTGAAAGTAGAATCGGAACAAGTCCTTATCCGTATCAATCCAGAATATGAAGACCAACTGACAGGGGCCATCGGACTGGAACTCGCTTTCTCTCCAACCGTTTCTATTCAAGGTGCAGACAGCATTGTCGAAAAGCTCGGCTATTTTCCACCTTTTCACTATGACCGAATCACGGCTGCCAATATGACCAAAGACCAGATTACACTGACGATTGAGCTATCCCCCGCTAGTGTGCTGGTTCCTAAATCACCGGATCTGGAGCCTTCGGCTGAGGCACCTGTGATTCCTGAAACTCCAGTCAAAGATATTCCACGCTATGCAGTGACGTTTACATTTCTGGAAACCAAAGAGCATGTATTAACCCCTGTAGAAACAGAAAATATTATCTTGCAGCTTGATTTCCGCTATGAAGAAGCAGACATGGTCGTTGATATCGATGCCTTGTCGGGACTGTCAGGTAGCTTTCTGTGCAGAGGTATCCGTGCAGAGATTACGGAACTTCATGAATAAACAAGAAGCCCGTGAGCTGTTGCGCTGTCATTCTTTTATTCACGATGATTTGGAGCATCCCAAAATGCAAAGCGGATTTCTAGGGATGCTTCGTCCCTTTCAAGGCGAACTGATCGAGGATAATTTTCATGAGCTGATGACTATCATTGAGGTTCTGGCAGATGAGTTGGAGAAACCAACCGTAGAACGGGAGCTTATATCCGCTCTGTGGGGAATTTGCCAATATACACGGGCATGGGCGTTGTATCCTGATAGTATGCTGCAGCGAAACAACCTGCTGACCGTAGAGCAGATTAGTACCCTTGGCGATTGGATTGATACAATCTCCTATGCGATTATGGTGCTGCTGGAGGGGGGCGGAACGGAAGAGGCTTTATCGAACTACAGACATAAGAGTAGGTAATACACAATGCCAAAAGTAATCTGGCTAAGAAATAAGGAGGGTATATGTCCATACAAACCGATGATGAGGGAAAGACATTTTTATCTATTTTCCCTACACTATCGTATGAAGATCGATTGGTATCACTACGCGAATTAACAGCGATCCCCCAGCCTGTGGAGGACACCACCGCATTACTTTTGCAGCTTGCGCAGCAATCATCCGAGGAGGATCTGCTTCGTATAGAAGCGCTGAAGGTCATCGGACTATATGCAGATCAGAGCCAGCAGCCGATGATCATGCGAGGAATTCGCGAGCTGCTGTGCAAGCCTGATGAAGATGATGATGTGCAAAACGCCGCTTTACAAACTTTGGCATGGATGCCTTGTTCAGAAGCAGAGCTACGTTTAGCTTTGGACATAATCTGCAGTGATACATATATCTTAGTCAAGGGGGCCGCTTTTGCACTGCTCCGCGCACATAAAGCCCACCCTTTTGCACAACATGCGCTGAAGCAATTATTGCAACATGAGGAATTCGGCGCATCTGCCCAACGAGAGCTGTCCACATAATCGACAACCAAAGGAGAATTACTCTACTCATGCGTGTAAGAATATTTATATTCATATTGATTATCGGAATTATATGTGTGCCTGCGTATTTCATTATGAGCAGCTTTGGGTTATTCCAAAATGAAAAGGTGCTCATACATTATAAGGTTGCCGTTGAGGTAAAGGGTAAAAAGTATGATACCTGGCCTTTAATCAGCAGCTATACCGCGATCGATAAAAAAGGGGATCATCGTCAGCTCTACTATCAAGCAGAGGGCTCAGGCATAGAATACCTGTTTCAACTCGCATATGGACAATATGAACTCAGACCCTCCAAGGATAATCCTTTTCTGGACGGGGGAATCCACTACACCATGGACCATCCCGATTATGTGCGTGAGGAAAAACAGTATGAGAACGCCAACGACTATACGGAGTTAACCCATTATTACAATCAACAAGAGCAGGTTATTTATACTTACAATCCTGAAGCCAAGCTCGACAAAACCTATGTTCGCTCCATCATCACCGCTGGGATGACTCGCACCACTGGTAATTCAAGCCGTGCGGTAAAGGATAACTATATCAATATCAGTAAGCTGTTTAAGGACAAGCTGGGAGTGAACGTGAAGGTAGATGTTGACGAGGACAACAAAATCGTGACCCTGTCCATGTCATAATGAACGAAAAGAAAGGAAGGCGCTACGGATGACAGAAACACATCATGTTAAATTAGGACCCGCTTATTTGGATGGTTGGGTTGTACCCGAAAACCCGGAGGCATGGGTCGAGCAGGAATGGACAGGTAAGCTCCGTTCACAGGCCGGAAATACGAAATTCCACATTTTTTATTATGGAGAGTTCATGGACGAGCTGATCGCTGTAACGGAGTTTGCACCCCAGCTCATTATTGCAGAAGATGCAGTCACAGGTGAGCAGATCGTGATTTTTGATGGAACCCGCCATGGTTACGATGCACTGCTGTGTGAAGTGTATACGGAAGAACAGCAGAACAATCGCACTCCCCTGCTACCTTATCTGGACGATGATGGTGAAGATACCTTTGAGGTGACCGTGACTGCTTTTTATAATGTTGATTGGGATGACGAGTTTGCGGATGATGTGGATGAGAACGGGCAACTGGAGTTGATCAGCGGCGAACGATGTGATTTTGAAGAGGTAAAGCGAAACGGTTTTGATGCGATCAGTATTACGATTACCAGCGCTAAAGGTCTAAAAACAGAGATCATTCAGGAAGAGCTGGCCTGACGATGATATTCAAAAGAATCAAACATCAGGAAGGCGATATTTTTGTTATCCCCATGCATGACGGCCGCTTTGCGGTATGTCAGGTGATCTGCGCGCTGTATGGTCGATTCAAAAAGGCGTTCTCCTTTGGGGTGCTATCCATAGGCCAGAATCAAACGTACGAGGATGAAACCACCTATCTCTCCTTCACACATTACCGGGGTCGATTTGAGGTTATATTCACCGCTACCCAAAATCTGACGAAGGGAGTATGGCCCATTATCGATCATCGCCCTCTATCCGAGGAGCAACAGCAGCTAAAGTATTTTAATTGTGCGGGCCATCTGTATTGCGGGGATGAATATATACGCAATCTGGAACTGGAAGAATATAATCAATATACTGTAATGGGCGTGGCTGGATATGAGCTAGTACAGCAATATTTAGCCAAACATAAAAGCTAGAAGAATAGCAACGCAAAGAGCCACCTTAGACTTCGAAAACTAGGGTGGCTCTTTAACGATCTAAAAGGGTTCAAATGTATAAGGGAATGGTGTACGATGTGTTCCCAAAACCGACTTTACACGCTCCCCATCCAGCAGCGCTCCGACGAAGCTATACAAATCAGGGGCTGCATACCGAAAGTTGCCCCATGTGCGCAGATTCAAAGCATAAATTGGGAATTCCCCCCGTTCATCAGGCGATTGAACATCCCAGACCAGCAGGTCATTTCCTTCACTGGAAGCGAAGGGAACTGCATGCTCCAATAGTTCCGGGAAACCATCTGGCTCCAGCGCCGCTTCTTGTAAAACCTCTTCCGATTCCAGTACATCATCAAACCAGGCACGCCAGTCATAATAACGATGGAGCCATGAATCCGGGTGATCACCGAGAGGAATATGGATGTTCCATAGACCGAATAACCGCCCATAGCCGAGAGTTTTGACGTAATTTATATAGGAAGGCGGAAACCCTCGACCGTTTTCAAAACGATGCTCTATAAGAAATTCCTTATCATAGTAGGCCTGGAATTGCGGACGCTGCAAACCTGTAAAAATGCTCATATCACCATTCTCCTTTGCACTACGTAATCCTATTTCCACGCTTCGGCACATTGAAAAGGCCTTTTTCAAGTGTTAAAATGGGAATAAGATGTATATTCTAAAAAAGAGTGAAGATGCGTCAACATCCCCACTCTTTGGCAACAGCCGCTTTTAAGGGCGGTGGCTGCAAGTTTACGGTACATGAAATAGACCGGTTCCTACCACGGGCGGTCTATTTCTTTTTATGGAAGGAAAGAATCAGGACCCTCACCTCCTTCACAGGAGACTAGCCGACCGCCCATCTAAGCCATTCTGTTGTTAAGGAATATTATAACATACGATATATAAAAAGTACGTTTTTACGCTCTTTCCGAAAAGGAGGAACGAACATGGAGCAAAAACGCTTCAAAGATGAATATGGATATAAATATGACTTTGCCGCCGTGATCTGGAGGGGAGAACAGGTAGCTGTCCACTGCCCTCGCTGTCAGGGTCAAGCTTCTATTTCCAAATCAAAGGAAGACTGTTATTACGTTGTTCGCTGCTCTCATTGTTACTACACATTTCAGCAGCCAGAATCGTATAAATTCTATGCACGCGGCGTATGCAGCCACTGTGAGCGGTATTTTAATATCGAAATTCATGATGACCGAACGGTTACTCACAAAAATACAAATATACACTGTCCGCACTGTGAGACACGCAATCAGGTTCCGGTGCATCGTATGCAGTCACGTGAATGGCATACGGACGTGATCCAAAATGGGAAAGATCCTATTTTCCAGCTCCAGCTGTACTTCCTTGATTACTATCGGGGGAAACCAGTCTGGGCTCTTAACCGGATACACCTGAATTACCTGCTCTCCTATATCTCTGCCGAGTTGCGAGAAAAACCCTCATCCGGTATGATGCGTACGGCTTCCCATTCCATTCCCAAATACATTAAGGATGCTAAAAATCGCCAGACCATTTTAAAAATATTACAAAAGCTACAGCATAAACAAGCGTCTAAGGGAGAGCATTACCAAACATGAGTATACAAACTTTTGACAGCCTAGAAGCACTGGGCCAGACCGTTTCCCAGACCATCACGTGCAATCTTGGCTAGAGATAGCGACTGTACAGGATGTTATTGAAGTGCTACGCCGCAGTGGAAGCGAGCCAGATATTCAACACATTGCGCAGGGACTGCGATATGATCAAGAATACGATGCTTTTATGGAATAAGCGGCTCCAGTAACTCTTTTACCTCAGGGACAGCCTGCTTCAGGCTGTTTTTTAGTTTCTTCGCGCCACCCCATATACGATAAACGAGCATCTCTTGTTCGTAGTCTTCCAGTTGTAGAAGCACATCTACTAACGCCTGTGCCTGCTCTACACTTTCAATGCCAGCCGATTTTAGTGGTTTGGCGGAATCATTACCTGCCAAAAGAATCCTCGCCCAAACGGGGATCGTATCCGGTGCCAGTCCATGCGCCTCAGCAAATACAGCGGCGTAACCGTCCTGTACCGACTGATGTTCACTGTCTACCAGCTTCATATAACGATTCACCAGCGAAAAATACTCCGTTCCTTTAAGTCCTAATCCCATCACCGCATAGGTTCCTGGCATCGCCGACTTCTCCCCCGGCTCTACATCGTTGTACCACTTGAATTCTTCCATCACAGTCTCGGCATATTCCGCCAGCAACGGAAGCAGCGAAGGGTATTCAAGTGCATTGGCAAAGAAACGATGTAATGCAGATTTGGCCAACTTGGGTACGGGTAGATAGTTTTTCACTTTGCTTTTAAACTTCATCCCATATTCCTTAGTAAAGCCTTTCCGTAATATATCACATAGATATACGAGTGCTTCTCTGTAGCTCTCTTCTTCCTCAGAACGAATCTGAACCTCTAGTGTTTGCAAAATATCATTCGCTTGGCAGGTGACACGCTCGCTTGTATATGACGCTGGAATGCTGCCTGATCCGCTCTTAAGCCACTGAACAGCCTGCTCTGAGCCCAATTGTGCAGCAATCTCCAAATACTTCTGCCGTGCATCGGCATCGGTCAGACCCACTCGCATCGCGGTCAGCAGGAACATCTCCATAACCGGGGCGGGAATATCTGAAGGAAGAATATCGGGTCTCACCGTATAATCAAGCCCGTACCTTTTTTCCTGATCTGTATACTTAGCCAAAAATTCATCTTCAGCCCAATGCATTAAGCCTCTGCTCAGCTGATGCCTCCATGCTTCTTCTCGCTTGCGGCTGACCTGCACTTTTGCATCCATTCGATTCAGCAGTTCATTCACCCGCTGGGCGTCTACAGGGTACAAATGAGGATCAAGCAAGTGCCTTACTAAGAAAAAATCGTCCTCTTCCTTTGGCATAGCTCTACTGGCAGGATTGAGCTTCTGCTCCACAAACTGTTCAATAGAGGCTAACAGGTGCTGCCGCTTATCTTCGTTCAGCAGCGAGAATGTAAAATGACTGGCCTTATTCTCCAAGACCACCTCCAGATGAAATTCCAGCCGATAACGAAAAAACATAGGACCAAATTCTTCCGAATTATACAGAGCCGCTATCCGTTCTTTGAACACTGGCATCCATTCATCCTGCACCTGCTGGAGCGTCACTTCCTCCGTAAAACCAGGAATTTTTGTGTCTGGTCTACGATGATCCCAATCAAACGGTTCGTAGGTATCCACCCATACCCCATCTCTCTTACAGGTAACTTTTAAGTATTCATGAATCCCTTCGTGAAGGACGCTTTTGTTCTTGAATTCCGCGATGCGCTTTTGCTCAGAAGCGTATCTCTGGTCAATCTCTTCAAAAATTGGATCTATGTAGGCCTGTACCCCCGATGTCATACGATGTGTTCCCCTTTCGTACCCTCACAAATTGTAGTTCTTACATAATTGAGATAGACTAATATTTAACTATTTTATTTCCTGATTATAGCATATCTCTCATTTACATTTGGGCTCCATCCCTATAGATAGAGTGCCGGAAAGCAGGTGTATTCTTCATGTATTGGGTTTCCACACAACACACGCCAGTGGCTGCCGATGAAATGACAAATTTCGAACATACCCATGGCATAACTTTACCAACTCCCTATGCTTCATTTCTCACCCAATACGGGCCAGGCACCTATTGCGGCCTGCTGGTGATTGAACCGCCTGATCCTCAACTTTTGCAATCCTATGCAGATTACGAACTGTGGACGCATGATGATAACTGTCCGATCACCGCGGAACAGTTGGGCGAGTGCGTGGTCATCGGCTGCTCCATAGATGGTGATTTTCTAGCGGTGCATCCTCAGGTCGAAGGCTTGCTTTGGCTACCGCGACATTCGGAAGTCATTACTATGAAGCCATTAGATGTTCAAACCCCATTTACAGATACGCTGGAGCATATACTACGGGATGAATTCGGAAAAACAGAGCCATTCCCCCGTTATTTCGAACCTGTCAGTCTGGAAAGAACCGCGACATTCCTACTATTTAATCCCCCGGATACGGCAAAAGCTTACGATCCAGCCAATCCGAATGATCAAATTCCGGAAATAGCTCCGGCATCTATACAAGTATTGGCTCAGCGGTTTAAACAGCATTTTGACACAAACCTATGGATCGAAAACGAGCATACCTGCATGGCTTTTTTCCAGCTTCTTGGCGGATATGTGCGCTTCAACTATGCATATGGACGCGAAGTGGCGATCATTTATGAACCTAAAGCGATAGCACTTCATGATGAAGTTCTATCATTCTTGCAAAAAGAACATTGCCAGGTTGTAGAGTAAGAGGAGGACGAATACAAATGACAGTACATTTTGCACATATCTTAGAAAAGCTCGGAGGAATCGCTGAGCGCCTGAGACAAGGTGGGATGCCTGACGTGGTATACCAATGGACGAAGGGGATTTCCGAAGAGGAACTGACTGAGTTGGAGGAACGGCTGCAGGTCCCTTTGCCTGCCTCCCTGTCTGAATTGATAAAGCGGTGTGGCAGCTTACATTTGCTATGGTGCCTCCCTCAACACTGTATTGTAGCCGATGAACCGGCTTGTTCATATGAAAGCAGTAATGGCCTTAAACAAAAACCGAATATCCTTGACGATATTACAGGAGAATTTGGCTGGAATCATGAGTATATAAGCTATTTTACATCCTATGGAGAAAACACCGATTCAGCAGCGGACGAACAACGATATCTAATTTTAAACTATAACGGTGCCGGTGATCCGATCCTGCTTGATAGAGCGACATCCGCAACAGAGCCAGCAGTGTTCTGTTATGAGCATGAGTTGGACCAGTTCACACTGCTTGCAGAAAGTCTACCTACCTATATAGAAAACATGCTTGCCTTGCACGGGTTATGGCTGTGGGATTGGTCTAACGTGTTAGACGAGCATGGTATTCAACTAGACAGCCCGCCGCTGCAGTTGTGGCAGCGCTGGTTGAACACGTTCTGTACGATGAAGCTGGAGGATGCCGCCCGGTCGCTGGAAACACTGATCCATTACACCACCATGCATGGCGTAGATCATCCTGCTGTACTGCAGGCTTTTCAGGCCTATGATCCAAAGGATATTTTTCTTGCCTGGGAGCAGCGCATTCAGCGTAACCCGGCCCAATTCGCTACATGGGCATTTTTTATTGGGGAGACCGCAGGTATTGGGGCTGCTGACTGGGTTCGCTCCTTATGGGAGCCGGACACGGATATCACGCAAGCATGGAATTCATCCGCTTCAAATAACATACATGCTGAGAGAGCATTTGTCTCGACACGTGCTTATCTATCTGCCCGCTGCCTGCCCGAACAAGAAGGATTGACAAGTGTTTACAATGATCTAATACAGCATACGGCAAAGGATGGCAAATTAGAAGGATACACCGTTAGCGGGCAGTTACAGCATTTTCATTCACCGCAGGTCATTGACTGGATGCGGGATAAGGTCAATCATCCGGTCGATGGCTGGGCAGTACTTTTCGCCCATTCTCGTCCTACAGCTGAGCAGGTGATTGAATGGCTATCCAGTAACGAGCTTCATCAGAAAATTGCAACCGAGGCGCTGGATATCATGATTCAGCGCGATCTTCTGCCCGGCCTAGAAGCAGACGTTTGGGCTAGCATCTCAAACCTGCTTCATGCTTCTTTACAACTCGTGATGCTCAAAAAAGATAAACGTCGCATTGAAGCCGTGCTGGAGCAGCTTTCAGATTTGAAACTTCGTTAACACAGGAGCCGGCGTATGCAGACTTGCCTGTACGGGGTGGGGGCACAAAAAAATGAGCCGCTGCATCAGCGGCTTAATCCTCGAAAAAAAGTATCTATAGTAAATGAAATCAATTCATTATTTGCTTTTGCCATAGGAAGTTCAAAATTCAGGAGCAAAGAAGTCAATCCGTGCAGCATACTCCATACGGATCTAGCCATCAGGCGCTCATCTCCTTGAATGATGCAGCCTTCCTCCATAGCGGCTTTGAGTCCGCCCTCAAGCAACTCAAACCCTTTAAAACTCCCACTGTCTATAAGGGTAACCGAGCTTACAGATTCAAGGTTGCTGATAAACAGGATGTTGTAGTATTCGGGATTAGCCATGCCAAAACGGACATAAGCATCGGACACTGTTTTCAGTGTGTCCAGAGCGTTCAGTCCGGCTGCCTGTGCTTCATCCACGCGCTGCTGAAGAGCCTTCAGGAACAAAGCATTCCCTTCTAACAGCAGTTCACGAACAACCGCTTCCTTATTGGAGAAATAATGATAAATAGTCGTTGGTGAATATTCGATCTGATCCGCAATTTTACGCATGGAGACTTCAGCATACCCTTGGTTCAAAAAGAGGGAGCGGGCGGCCTCAATGATTTTCCGGCGGATCTCACTGCTTTCACGTTCTCGGCGTTTGATATGTTTCATGAGTAGATATACTTGCCCTTTCTGCCTTCCCCAGTTTGGCGGCGATACGATCAGCTTCCATTATACCCGAGTTCATAGCTCCTTGAAACCCGCCCCCAGGCTGTGTCCAGGCTCCTACCAATGACAGGCGGTTCACTGCTGATTTGCGCTTCAGTCTGTTTATGCCGGACTGCCGGACCGTTTGTGCATAGCCATAAACGGCTCCGCCGGGATTAGCAGTATACCGCTGCATGGTGCGTGGTGTGCCCAACTCTGCCACCACGACTTTGCTGCTAAAACCAGGATATAGCTGTTCAAGACATTCCAGTATCTGCTGTGTTACTGCTTTCTTTTTGGCTTTATATTCGGGACGTGCACTAGGCCAGTTCTCCAATCTGTCCAAAAATGTAACAGCGATGACACCCTTTCCCGCTTCATTGAGTGTAGGATCCATGGCGTTATAATTTGTGAGCATCCAGTTGCCTTTCATATACTGGCCGCTCATCATGACTTCATAATCCGTCTCCGAATCCGGCTCGTTACACAGGATTAAGTCTTCTTCGCTGATCCCAAGCTCATAAGGCTCGCATGATAGCCCTAGGTACAGCTGAGTGAGAGACGTACCAGTTTCCAGTCTGGTTACAGCATCCGTCTCGCGACGGGCGGCATTGTGACTCTCCAGCAGACGGCCATAGGTATGATGAGGACTGATCCCAGACACAACCCAGTTGGCTTTATATACATCCCCTTTTTTCAGACGTACACCAGCTGCCTTACCGCGTTCAAGTATAATTTCAGACACCTGACTGCGCAGGTGAACTTCTCCTCCAACTGATTGAATAGCTTCGACCAGCGCATTGGACAAGGCCTGTGCACCTCCCTGAATGTAGTACGTCCCCTCCAGATGATAGCCGATCCAGGGAATAAAAAAGTACAAAGCCGCCAACCGCTTCGGGGGCAGCCCATAATAGGGCCAGAGTGCAGTGAAGAACTCCGTGAATCGGTCAGACAAGCCAAACTGACTTACAGCCTCCCAGGTGGTCATTTTCGTCCAGCGGAAGAAGGTGCCTGCTTTGAACAGACCCGCCAGCTTACGCCAGGAAGTAAGGGAAGAAAAAGCGGTAAAGCCTGTTTCAAAACGGCGAATGCCTGCGAATAGCTTGTCAATGGCTGCTACCTCAGCAGGAAACATGCCTTTGAGGAGTTGCACATACTCCTGCACATCAGATGGGATATCAATGATCTGCCCTTCCCAGCGAATGGAGTAAGGGTGCTTTTTACGGAGAGGAACGATTTGCTGATCCACATGGCAGTCCTTTAACATCCGACCGAAGCTGCCTTCTTCGAGTCCGCCGACGCCGTGCAAGGAGACATCAAAGGTATATCCCTTTCGTGTGAATTCAGTAGCAAAGCCGCCAGCCAAAGTATGACTTTCAAACACAGCTGTCCGGTAACCCAACGCAGAAAGTCTGGCTGCACAAGACAAACCACCCAGCCCAGCACCAATGACAATAACATCATATTGGTTCATGATTTCATCTCCCTTGTTAACGTCGTTATATAAGTTAACGGTGTTAAGTTAAGGAGATTATATACCATCGTATCCCGGTTGAGAAGGAAAATTTTTTATAAAAACATCCAAAATTGTAGCGCTTTCACTTGTCAGATTCCAATGAGGATGCTATCCTTCAATTGGGATTGTTACTGAAAAGGCAAAACCCGAGTACACTTGTGTACCCGGAGTTTGCCTTTTTTTGATTTGTATGAGTTCCACAGCATACAGTCAAGCATCCTGAGCATATAGTAAGCGCTTTATAAAAACGCCAAAGGAGATTATCTTATGCAAAGAAGACGTTTCGCCCTTGTTCTACTATCTTTCGTGCTCCTGCTTACGATCTTTTATCCATCCTCCAGCTCTGCCGCAGCAGCCGATGTTCCAGCACCACAGGCAACCGTGCTTACTGAGGTACAGCCTCTGGGTGAGGTTGTTACTGCCGTTGTACTGAAGTACAGCACCAATATTGACGGATCATCCCTGTCCACTTCCAGTTTTCAGGTTCAATCTGTGCTTAATGATGTATACGCAGACAGAACTGTGACTGGTGTATACACCAATGATACTGGTGCCATCACCAACCGCAGCACTTATGGCAAATATGTCGTGATCGAGCTGGATACACAGGATAAAAATGCAAGCACCCTTACTTACGATTCGACAAGCGCAGTCAATCGTATTAATCCGCTGAACTATTACATTAGCCAAAAGAAAGATATTGCAACTTCGAAGAAAACAGTCGTTCCAGCGACTGCACAGCCTGTTAAAGCAACCGATAAAGTGACACCCATCGTAGATGATTTTCAAAAAAACACTTTTGAAAATAAAGCCGGCTTCAAACTGAACTACTTTACGTTTGAGCCTAAAGTAGAACCTGGCAAAACCTATCCGCTGGTTGTGTTTCTACATGGCAACGGCGAACGTGGTGACGGAAACGGGGTTAACCTGTTAGCGAATGCCGGGGCCGTTACTTGGGCTTCTCCTGAGCAGCAAGCCAAGCACCCATCCTTCGTCATCGCTCCTCAAAGCCCGATTGACCTAGAGCATAAATTTATTTGGGCAGATGAACCGCGCAACAGTGCTGTTGCCGATTTGGTACGTGAAACGGCCTTAAAATATCCGATCGACACCAACCGCATCTATATCGTAGGTATTTCTCAAGGAGCCATGGGTACATGGAGATTGTTAGAAAAAAATCTTGATCTGTTCGCTGCTGGCGTACCGATTGCCGGACTGACCAACTATGAAAAGGCTGTTAACATGTATGCCCCTGTTGACCCTGCACACGTTGAAGTATTGAAGAACGTTCCTATTTGGGCCTTCCATGCGGTGGACGATACGACAGTAAGTCCTAAGAACTCAGAAGAAATGGTTGCTGCTATCAAAGCACAGAACGGAAACCTCATTCACTTCACTGAATACGAAGCAGGGATTATCAAACCTACAGGACACTTCTCCTGGGTTCCGGCTTTACAAAATCAGGATATGATTGAATGGCTGTTTGCACAAAAGAAATAAAAAAAGACACCTGCCTTCCTGTGTACCACCATCAGGAAGGCAGGTGCAATATCAAAATGAGGAGACTAAAAAATTTGACACTGGTATTGCCATTTGCAGTTAACTTGAAGCTTGTTACTTCGCGCGCTTCGCAGCTTTGATTGTTCTCAAAGCCCGTTTGCGCGTTACCTTGTTCGGACTGCTGAGCTGTCTTCTGGCAGTAGCCACATCCGTTTTAGCCATGTGTAAAGCACCATCCTATTCACTTAGGCTCATATTGGGAGTCTGCGCCTAAAGACTTAAATGATAATGAGAATCATAATCATTTAAAATTATATAATGAAATTTACGAGCATGCAAGAGATTTTGGGGAAGTATTATCTAGATTAAGAACTTGCAAATCTCCCTTTGCCCATATGCAAGAAGCGTCGGGACAGCAAGCCCAACGCTTCTTTATGCTTAATAGCAACTTATACGATGATTAATTAACCTTGCCGCCCTCCACAACCAATTGATCCGTAAAGCCTTCTCCGTAAACGGAGGTCAGTGTGTCCTTATAGGCTTGATGGACAAAATTTTCTTTACCCAACGTAGCCAGTTCGTTGTTGATCCAATCCAACAGTTCCTTATTTCCCTTCGCTACTGCAGGGGCAATCGTATCTTGACCACCGAAGGCTGGAATACTTACGGTAAAGCCGGGATTGGCCTTGGCCCAAGCGATCAGCTCTGTATTATCGTTCGCAATGGCGGCACCGCGTTTGTCTTTGAGAGCCGAGAAGATTTCGGTGTATTGATCGAATTTGAGCAACTTGATGTCAGGATAATTTTTCGTAAAATAGGTCTCTGCTGTCGTTCCCTTGGCAACAATCAGCTTTTGATCCGAGCCCTTCAATTGGTCAATCGTGGTGATGGGAGCACTGTCGGGTGACACAATGCCAAAGGATAATTTCATGTACGGGTTAGCAAAATCGACTTTTTCTTTACGTTCATCGGTCACAGTAAAGTTAGCCATGATGATATCTACCTTGTTGGATTCCAAATAGGCAACCCGGCTGGCGGCATCCACCAGAACGAACTCCACCTTCGACTCGTCGCCCAAGAGGTCTTTGGCAAACCGTTTCGCAATATACACATCAAAGCCTTGATTTTTCCCTTCTGAATCTACGTAGCCAAAAGGCGGCTTATCCGCGAATACACCGATTCGAATCTTGCCATTCTTTTTAATGTCCTCAATTGAAGCAAATTTAGCCGAGCTTGAACTACCATTGGTATTCCCGCCTCCTGCACATCCCGCCAAGCCGACGAGCAGCAAGCTCAAAGCCAGTAATAACGTTGTGAACTTCATTCCTTTTCTCATCTGTATTCATCCCCTTATTTGTCAGCATTTTGCATCATTCGGTTTCTTTCGCTTCTGGGTGCAATATAGAGACCAATAGAAACATTTCGATCTCTATATTGTGATTGGAAGTCGCTCATGGGATTGATGCAAAATGCTCATATCGTTTCGTACTGAAATATATCCAGAAAGTGCTGGGCACGCTCTGTTTCCGGTTGGGTAAAAAATTGCTGTGGTGTAGTCATTTCACATATCTGTCCTTGATCCATAAAAACGATACGATCTCCTACCGACTTGGCAAACCCCATCTCATGCGTCACGATAATCATCGTCATCCCCTGTTGGGCCAGCTCTCGCATGACATCCAGCACCTCTCTGACCATTTCCGGGTCCAAGGATGCGGTGACCTCATCAAAAAGCATAATTTCAGGATTCATACACAGGGCGCGCACAATCGCAATCCGTTGCTTTTGCCCGCCTGATAATTGTCGCGGATATGCATCCTTGCGGTCCAGCAAACCGACTCGCTCCAATAGCTGCTCCGCTTGTTTAAGCGCCTCCTGCTTGTTTCGCCGCTGAACTTTAAGCGGGCCGAGCAATATATTTTCCAAGACGGTCATATGCGGAAACAGCTCATAGTTTTGGAACACCATTCCGATATGCTGCCGCACCTCACGCCAATTCACTTTTCTATCCGTCAGATCCTGTCCTCTATAACGGATATCTCCGCCCTGGACTGGCTCCAGACCATTGAGGCACCGAAGAAGCGTGCTTTTTCCACATCCCGAAGGACCGAGAATGACCACGACTTCCCCTTTCCTTACGTCCAGACTAATCTGCTGCAGCACTTTTCGGTCGCCGAAGCTTTTGTCCAGCCCTCGAATTTCCAATAAAACCTCCACAGCCTCTTCCATGACACCACCCCATCCTGCTAATTTTGCCATCTGCGTTCAAATCTTTTGGAAAGTCTGGATAACGGATAACATACGAGAAAATACAATATAAAAATAAAGCCATACACCCAAAAGGATGCCGAAGGCGCTTTGATTACACCTAGCTCAATAATCTGCTGTCCAACCTTGACCACTTCCACTACACCGATCAGTACCACGAGTGACGTGGTTTTGATCATCCGTGTCGCCAGATTAATAGAACCCGGAAGCATTCGGCGCACCGCTTGGGGAATGAGCACATGACGGTATAATTGCCAATAGGTTAGCCCTAATGCCTGCCCGGATTCCACCTGATGCTTAGGCAGTGATTCCAGCGCACCACGTACGATGTCACCAATCTCGGCTGCTCCCCACAGACTGAATACGATAACGGCCGTTAGTTCCCCGCTGATATTCACATTCAGCAAAGGCGTAAATCCAAAATACACGACATACAACCACACTAAAATCGGAATAATGCGAAATGTCTCCAAATAAAATCTCAGCACAAATCGAATTGGTCTTGATTGTAAAGTGCGTAGCAGACCCATCAAAATGCCTAGCAGCGTACCGATAATAATGGAAAGTAATGCAATTTCCAGCGTAACGAGCAATCCCCCTAACAGACGCTCAAAATTCGAACCCTCAAAAAGCACATTAATCCCCGAACTCAGCATATCGCACCTTCCTTTCCACCCACGTCAGCAGCATCGACAAAGGTAAAAGCAGAACGAGATATGCCAATACCAGCAGAATCAACGATTCTGTCGTTTTGTAGTACATACCGATCAGGTCCTTTGCCACATTCATCAGATCTAGTAAAGCAATGGCACCCACAATGGAAGTCTCCTTGAGAAGAAAAATTGCATTGGCTCCCAAAGACGGAATACTGATGGCAAATGCCTGCGGCAAAATAACATATCTTGCCAGTTGTATCTTGGACAGTCCGAGACTCAGCCCGGATTCCGTTTGGGTTTTACTCACAGCTTCGATTCCACCACGGAACGCCTCAGCCATATAGCCCCCGCCCAAAAAGGTCATGCCCACAATGGCACATGTCATTTCGCTCATATGCAGACCTATCTTCGTAAACCCGTAGTACAGAAAATATAACTGTACAAGCAGCGGCGTATTTCGGGAAAGCTCGATATAGGCTACAATAATTCCACTAATTCCTCTCACCCTGTAATACAGCACTATGCTACACAGCAAACCGACGACTAATGAAAACAGAATAGCAAAAAAGGCAATCTTCAACGTCAGCCACATGGCTTCTCCATATAGCGGCAAGCTTTCTACAATAAACTCCCAGTCTAAGTTCATATGTACATACCTTTCAATTTTCAATTATTCCTATGTATTTGCTATGCTTAATAACAATGATTGTATTCCTGCCCATTTATTACGTCAATACTTTGCTGAAAATTTGTCATATTTATCTATGATTAAGAAAGAAAACTGTTATTTCATTTCAGAAATAAATAAAAAAAGCCCAAAATGGATGAATTCCATTTTAGGCTTTGCTTTATGCTATACGATTCATCACACGATCGGCTCTGTAACTACAGGACCACCGAGCTTTTCCACAATTAAACGACTTTCCTCATTTAACCCTTGTAAGGTAATAGATTTACCTGCGTTTCTGTATTTTTGCAGCACCTTGCCAATGGCAGTAACCGCCGAGTGATCCCACACATGTGAATGGCTAAAGTCCACTACAACGCGCTCCGGATCATCCGAAGGTTCAAAATGATCGACAAAATGAGTCGTTGAGGCGAAAAACATCGGCCCTCTGACATGGTACACCTTTGCTTCCTGATCCTCAGTCGCACTGATACGGATTTTAGCCATTTTCCAGCCAAAATGCAGGGCACTCAACAGTACGCCTACGATCACGCCCTTGGACAAATCGTGCGTAGCCACCACGATGATGACCGTGACCACCATAATAAACGTATCTGCTTTGGGAACCTTGGCGATGTTTCGGAGCGACTTCCAATCCACGGTTCCGATACACACCATGAACATGACTCCCACCAATGCGCCCATAGGTACTTCCTTTACAACACCGCCAAGCACAAGCAGCAGAAAAGCCAAGAACACCCCCGCCGTGAAAGTGGACAGTCGTCCTCTTCCGCCTGAGCTTACATTAATGACGGATTGTCCGATCATGGCACAACCACCCATACCCCCAAAAAAGCCATTTACAAAGTTGGCAATCCCTTGCCCACGGGCTTCCCGGTTTTTATTGCTTTTCGTTTCGGTCATTTCATCCAAAATACTGGCTGTCAGCAGTGATTCCAGCAGTCCAACCAGCGCCATCGTAAAGGAATATGGCAGCAATATCCGCAACGTGTGCCACGACCACTCAATTTGCGGCAAATGGAATGAAGGCAGCGAGCTGGTCAGCGTACCGATATCCCCTACCGTTTTGACATTCAATCCAAAAACATACGTAATGATCGTCATGATGATGATTGCTGTCAATGGAGCGGGAATGCTTTTCACAAATCTCGGTAAAATATACACAATGAGCAATGTCCCCGCTACCATCGCGTACATGATCCAATTGGCTCCATGAAAGTGGGTTAGCTGTGCCATAAAGACGAGGATCGCCAGCGCATTCACAAACCCGGTCATGACCGGCTGCGAAATAAAGCTTATAAAGCGACCTATTCTCAAAACACCCAGCAGTACCTGAATGATCCCAGCCAAAATGGTAGCTGCAAACAAATACTCCACGCCATAATCTTTGACCAAACCAACAACCACTACAGCTACAGCCCCGGTTGCTGCCGAGATCATCGCCGGACGTCCACCTGCAAAAGAAATGACAATCGCCATCGAGATGGAGGCATACAGTCCGACCATAGGGTTGACACCTGCAATGATGGAGAAGGCAATCGCCTCTGGAATCAATGCCAGCGCCACGGTCATGCCCGCAAGTATATCAGCCCGGATATTACCGAACCATTGTTGTCTAAGATTCATACTGTTTCGTTCCAGCCTCCTATATTCACAGAGAACAGCATTTTGACCCGCAACCCGATCTTGCTTTGGGCATCCGTCCAGCGGTCAATCGCTATAGCTCTCCTATCATTCAGCTCGTCTCTCTCAAACGAACCCCTTCCGTTACATCCAGTCCATCATTATAACGCAAGGGATTCGCAGAGACGAATGAGTTAAAAGGCTGTTTACAGAATGAAAACGTCTATTTACTTGAAATAGCGCCCGTTTTCTTTATCTAATTCGTTTTCTTATATTTAAAATTTTCGTAATTGCTGCACAAGCTCTGATAGGGATTCAGCAATCTCTGAGTCCGCATAGCGCTGGAGCAAACTCTCAAAATCAGGCAGCGCTTGCTTTAGTAACCGACAGCTATAGACATAATAGCTCCAAAAAGCTACCGGATCATAGCCACGTGCTTCTTCCTCTTCCCACTCCACTTCATCATCTTCTGGAGCGCTGTCTACTGGCCATAAATATTTTTCTTCTAGCAGCATAGTCAAGGATTCTACAGACTTCTGTGAGTCCGCTTGTAGATTTTCCATGTCCAATGCTTGAACAACCGTATGGTACAAATCCAACTCACTCAGCGTGATATCCTCCGGGCTTCTCGCATGCATATTCCGCAATAAGAATAGTAGCGCCCATGGGGTAACCTGCCACAATGTACCTTGATGCTCTATCAGATCAGCGATGGCTGCATACTCCCTATTGGATATCAATTGCGGCAATTCCGTGCCCCTACCATAAGGAGTAGTCAGGCGGTGCCACGGTACATCTGTAATTTGAAGAGTATTCATTGAGACAGTGTTCATCTTATGAGTGTCCATGACGCCTCCTTTGTTGTTGATATCTAGAATCTTCCTGATTTAAAAATAGAATATAGTAAAAAGGCAACCATCAAGAGCGCTACAACAAAACCAATTTCAATCGCAGGTACGTTCCACAGCATGGTCGCCTGATGATTTAGTGATGAACCGATAATCAGCCCGACCATAATAATGCTGAATGCTAACAGCACAATACTGAATGACAGGCGATTGCTGATCTGATCCAGCTTGCGCAAAAGCTGTTCCAGCTCTGGTACGGTAACTTCCAGTTTTAGCTTGCCCTTGCTGATAATTGAGGTCAAATGCCTCGTCTGTCTCGGCAGTTCCATCAGCGTCTCCACCAGCTCGGTCGCACCACCCAACAGCTTGCCCCGAATACGGCGACCGCTGAAGCGTTCCTTCAGCAGCTTGTTGCCAAAAGGCTCGGCCAAAGCAATAATGCTGAGATCAGGGTCCAAATGCTCTACGACCCCTTCCAGTGTCAGCAGCGCCTTGCCCAGCAGCAGGACGTCTGATGGCAAACCAATCCGATGGCGCTGTGCTGCGCCAAACAGGTCGTTCAAGGCATCGCCAATGCTGACCTGTGAGAAAGGAACGTCCGCGTAATCTTCGCGTATTTTGTCCAGATCGGCTCGCAGTGCATTCAGGTCAGTATCCGGTTCGACCAGCCCTAGTCGTTCGATGGCGCGAACCATAGCATCGGTATTTTTGCGCATCAGGGCGATCATGAGAGAAGCGAGATGATTCTTCATTTCTTCGCTTAGCCTTCCCGCCATGCCAAAGTCCAGATAAGCGAGGCTTCCATTATTCAGGACGAGCAAATTCCCCGGATGGGGATCGGCATGAAAAAAGCCCTCTATAAAAATTTGATGCAGCATGCTGTTGACCAGCCGCTGCGCCAGTTCTTTCAAGCTATAACCACGGCGCAATAACTCTTCACGACTCCCTAAGTGAGTTCCGTCCAGAAACTCCATGGTCAATATACGTGAGGAAGTATGGTCCCAGTATATTTTCGGAATATAGATATGTGGGTCCTGCTCAAACTGGAGCGCAATCTTTTCCGTATTACGAGCTTCATGGTTGTAATCCAGCTCCTGAATGAGCGATCTCCCCAGCTCTTCTACCATCTGGCGAAGCTGATAACGCTCCACCCATTCCCAGCGCTTGGCTGCCATTGCGGTCAGTTCCCGTAAAATGTCCAAATCCCGCCGAATGATGCGATTAACGCCTGGACGCTGGATTTTAATCGCGACCATTTCGCCGCTGTGCAGCTTGCCCAGATGCACTTGCCCGATCGAAGCAGCCGCCAGCGGATCATCGTCAAAACGAACCAGTATGTCCTCTAATGACGTATCCAGCTCCTGTTCCAGAATGCCACGCGCCGTGTCAGGCGAAAAAGGCGGTACCTGATCCTGGAGCTTAACCAGTTCGCGAATAATAGGCTCTGGCAGCAGGTCAGCACGTGTACTTGCCAACTGTCCAAGCTTGATGAATGCAGGCCCCAGGTCCTCCAGCACAAGCCGAATCCGTTCACCTAAGGTTTTGGACTCGGGGGTTTCTCTCGTTAGCCACTTGCGGGGCAGGGATAGCAGCTGGAACAGTCCCATTTCTTCCACCATATAGCCAAAGCCATGACGCGCCAGCGCCATGGCAATTTCCCGGTAACGACCGGCGTGCTTCATGCGAACGGCCATTTTAATCCAACCGGTTCGCTTCTTCAGCGTCACTCGAACCCGTAAGCGCCGCCTTTTCTTTTTCCAGCTCCGCTACCTTTTTTTCCAACAATGCCACACGCTGCTCCAAACTTGTGACATCATTTTCGGTAGGTACTTCCAGCTCCTGCAAAATGCGGCTAACCTGCTCGCGGATCACGGTTTTGAATTGTCCCTGCTCCTCTGCCCCCCGTTCGATCAGACGATCGACCAGCGCTTTGGATTCCGAGGGCGCAAGTTCTCCACGGTTTACAAGATCCTCGACGGCTTTCTCCACCTTTTCTTTGCTGACAACGGTGAGGCCCCACCCCAATGAGATGGCTTTTTTGAACAAATCGCTCATAATATATCCTCCCCTACCTGTGATTACCTATAGTATAACCTGAAAAGGGGAGCCGCATAAAGTTCGCAGCTCCCCCCACAATGGTTGGAATGAATGATTATACTTAACCTGGAAAGCGTCCGGCCCACTTAGCAGCCTGAAGCAGTAGCTTACGGTATCCCTCGTGCTGGAAACTTGGCTGATTATGTCCAGGCATCAGGTAGACGACTCTGCCCAAGCCATAGGACAATGACCATGCAGCTGGCCACCACTGACCTTCATACTCGTATTCCATCAACAGTGTTTTTTTAGTGAATGGATCAAAATCAAAACGATACGGCTCCTCCTGAATCTCGAACGGCTCGATCCCTTCCATAATCGGATGATCCGGCTCTGTTACCTTGAAGGAAAGCTGCTCCGCTGACGGATGCCGCAGGAAACGTGCTCCCATGAGCTGTGCAATTTCATAACGTCCTTGCAATGTGATTCCGTTATGCAGCACAAGCAGTCCACCTCCGCCGCTGACGTAGGACAGCAGTCCTGCTGTTTGTTGAGGAGACAGAACCTCCTTACGGCTATCACAATACGAGATGCATAGATCAAATGAAGCTAGATTTTCCTTGAGCAGCATTTTACGATTCTCACTGCATTGAACCGTCATCCAATCTTGTAAAATATGACTAATCTCTTCGTCCACCCCTTGTAGCGGGTGAAACTCCGGATATGAATAATCTCCTAGCAGCAATGCTTTTCTTTTTTCCATCATAAATCCTCCTTGCCTGACTTGTATATAAGGACTTTAAAGGCGGGTCCCGTACCAACGGTCTCTTGTTTGTGGGGTCAAAACGCTCTGAAAAAATCCTTTGGCCCTCATCTATTTCCCATAACACCGCCATCGTTGTCCAAGCTACGGCATATATAAATAATTCTACAGACGGCCTATTAAATCCTTTAGCAGAAGATTATAGCATATATGTTCGCTCGGAATAAACTAATTATAAATTTATAAACATGAACGCTGGCGATTCCGTCCGTTTATGGTATACTCGTAAGAAAAAAAGTGCGTCCATGCATGAATAGCAATGAAGGGCCGCTTTTCGTAAGAAATCTATGCTTGCGGTTATAGAATTGATAAGAATTGCCTCAAAGCTTATACATTCTATAAATCTTAAAACACTGGGGAGGTTGCATGAATGAAAAGGACTGGAATGACCCGGCCCTTGGACAGCTTGGGACGAATTGTGCTTCCTAAAGAGTTGCGCATGACGATGGAGATCGACATCGGCGATCCATTAGAGTTTTTTATTGAAGACCAAACACTCATGCTCCGTAAGTACAAATCAACTAATTGTATATTTTGCGGTTCGGTTGATACCAACACCTATTTTAAAGATCAGTTTATCTGCGATGCATGTGCCACCTCGATGAAAACGGAAGATTTACTTCCGGTCACAGCGACTGAAACCCAGTCACCTCCACTGAAGCAAAATATGCATATGAAAAAGATTTATCAGCGCACGGATGTTATTTTGGAGAAAATGAGAGAGCTTATGGAAGAACATCCAGCATCTTCACAAAAACAACTCGCTTCCATGCTTGGCGTGAGTCAGGGAAGGATTTCCCAACTGAAAAAGCTCATGTAGGCGAATCGCCCAAAAAAACAATGTATACGCTTCCATGTTATGTAAGATTTAATTCTCTTTATATTTAGAACAGCCGGACCCTTATAGGGACCCGGCTTTTTTGTGTTTTAGTCGTAAGCTCGGCATTTTTCAACCCAGCGTGCTGCTGCCTTGGGTAGAGAAGCGAGATGAATGTGTGTGTAGGCTGCCAAGAGGTTCCCTTTGGCATAACCTTCACTCTGGAGTCCGCGCATCCCCTTGGTTTGATAGGCAAAGGGATAGGGGGCGGCAGATTCATCATAGCTCATGACCGAATAATGAAATTCATGTCCCCGAATCGTCTCTCCAGCCTCCAGCAGCAAGCAATCTTGCAATGCGGTTGCTTCCCGGTATCCCAATGCAGCCCGCTTCTCCTGCATGCGAACGTCCGAAGGGATCACCCCGGCCATGTGATGGGCGTGACCCGCCCGATCCGTAAGTGTCCGGGCCAGTATCATATAACCACCGCACTCGGCGAATACAGGCATATCCCGGCTCACTGCGGTGCGGATATCTTGCAGAAAGCCCGTATTGGCAGCGATATCTGCCGCAAACTCCTCAGGAAAACCGCCGCCCAGATATAGGCCGTTGGCGTGCTCAGGGACGCGCTCTCCCGCCAGCGGACTAAAATAGACAATCTCTGCTCCCGCTTGGCGCAGCAAATCCATATTTTCGGGGTAGTAGAAATTGAACGCCGCATCTCTGGCGACAGCAATGATGGGACGTTCCCCAGTCTCGACTTCATGTCCTGCTGTGGGAGGCTGATCTGGAGGAAATAATGGGTGCTCGGGCAGACTGAGCGGCGGAGCCGAATCCGCCAATGCCCGCAGTGCATCCAGATCCGTACCCGCGCGAATCAGCTCTGCCGCCCGTTGGAAGAGCGGCTCCAGCTCGCCGCGTTCTACAGCAGGCACCAGGCCCAGATGACGCTCGGGAATATCCAATCCGTCATCGCGCTTTAACCAGCCGAGCACAGGAATGTCGCACTCCTGCTCGATCGCCTTTTTGACAATGCCGTAATGCCCCTGGCTACCGCAGCGATTTACGATTACGCCCGCAATGCGCAGTTTGGGCTCCAAGCGCTGAAAGCCGAGCACAATAGCGGCCGCACTGCGTGCCATGCTGCGTACATCGACGACCAGCAATACCGGGCTATCCGTCAGCATGGCGATTTCGGCGGTCGAGCCAATATTGCTGAGCGGGTCCTTGCCGTCATATAGCCCCATGACGCCTTCAATCACGGAGATATCTGCGCCTTCGGATGCGCGGATAAAAGTTTCACGCACCGTATCCGGCGAGGTCATCCAGGAATCGAGATTACGGGAAGGCGTTCCGGTCGCGGCCGTATGATAGGTCGGATCAATATAATCCGGACCGCACTTAAACCCCTGCACTCGCAGGCCGCTGTCGGCGAACGCCTTCATCAGCCCGAGAGTCACAGTCGTTTTGCCCGCGCCGCTGCCCGTACCGGCGACAACGATACGACTTCTGCGTGCCGTGGCAGACGAGTCTGGCTGTATAGCCTGATTCATATCGTCAGTCATAGGAAACCCGCGCTACAGACAACGTCATATTTCCGCTTTTTTTCTTCTCCAGCAGCCAATGGTCCGCACCGGAAGACAACAGGGCTGATGGTTCGCTGACCCCATAGGCGCCAGTGTATTTGAAGACAGTTTCCGATGGATTGGGAAGCTGCACCGTGTTCAGCTCTGACGGAGTGTACGTCACCAGCTCCCAGCCGTATTTGGCGCAGAGGGCGAGCAAGCCCTCTTCATCCTTTTTCAGGTCAATCGTAGCAATATTCCGTACGCTTTTGACAGACAAACGCAGCTCTTGCAAGGTGTTCAGCACCCCAGCCTCCAGCTCCTCCAATGCAGTTCCCCGATTGCAGCCAATGCCAAGCACCAAGCTTTTAGGACGATACAGCACGCCATTAGAAAGAAACCTCTCCTCTTCCTCAGGCTCCAACAAACGGTCACTTACGACCAACGCGGCGTTGAACGGTTCTTGTGCCGCTTCCGCCATTGAGGCATATACCTTGATATGTGCAGGTACTGGCTTGTCATAGCGCCACCAGTTCCGTTCGCCTGTCTCTTGTATGAGTACAACGGGCTCCTCGTTCACAACAGCGGCGCTCACAGGCGTGGCCTTATCGAAGCTATCGACCACCCAACCCAATTCCCGCCCCAACATATCCACTGGAATCGTGCCCTGCACGTCCGATGCAGTCGTGATTACCGCACGTGCCCCCAGTACAGCGGCTACATGACGGGTCAATTCATTTGCGCCGCCCAAATGCCCAGACAGTACGCTAATGACATGTTCTCCGCAATCATCAATGACGACCACGGCTGGGTCTACCTTTTTATCCACCAAAATCGGTGCAATCATACGAACCACCGCACCGAGGGAAATAAATAAAATAATACCGTTATATTGTTTAAATAAATCCGGCAAAATCAGTTTGACCGAACCTTCGAACAATTGAATGCCACGCTCCTGCTCGTCTCCACGCTCAAACTTGGACATGTAATACACATCCGTACCCGGAAAGCTGGCTCCCAAATTGCGGACCATCTCGACTCCATGCTTCGTGATCGCCACAGCGGCAAATGGATTACTCACCAGGCTTCACTCCCTTTCGGTAGCCGTGGGTGAACGACTTGTCATACAGCTTGGAACGATGTGCGTCCTTGTCCACTAACCCCGGGTCGAGCGCCCACCCTGCCAAAATCATGGCATGCATCGTAATGCCTGCTGCACGCAGATCGGCTGGCAATTGGGCAAGCGTCGTGCGCACGATTTTTTGGTCTGGCCAAGTTGCGCGCTGCACAACGGCTACAGGCGTGTCTTCGCTCCAGCCAGCCGCCAAAAATTCAACGACTACCTTCTTCGCCAGCGTTGCACTGAGGAACAGCGCCACTGTACAGTGATGGGATGCCAGATCACGCAGCTTTTCACGATCCGGTACAGGTGTACGGCCTTCGGCACGCGTCAGAATGACCGTCTGCGTCAAGTCAGGCACGGTTAGCTCTGCACCCAGCACGGCCGCAGAAGCAAAGACCGAGCTGACGCCCGGTACGATTTCGTAGGCTACTCCGCGCTGCTTCAGCAGCACCATTTGCTCCAAAATCGCACCGTATACTGCCGGATCACCTGTATGTACACGGGCTACACTGCGCCCAGCCTGCACAGCCTCGCTCATAATCTCGACCTGCCGCTCCAAATCCATGCCTGAGCTTTGCAGTACCTGTGCCTCGGGCTTAGCCGTAGCAATCAGCTCATCGTTCACTAGTGAATCCGTGTACAACACCACATCTGCCGTACGTAGAATCCGGGAGCCTTTGACCGTAATCAACTCCGGGTCACCAGGGCCTGCTCCTACGATATATACCTTTGGCTCCAACGTCATTTGCTCACCACCATTAAACTCAAATATTCAAGCTCCTGTCCGCGCAGCTCACGGGCGTTGTGCCATACCATTTCATAAGGAGACGTGACTTTGGTAATGACAGAGGCACGATCGCCAAGATTGAGCTCGTCCAGTGCATCCAAAATCAAATCCAGTACCTTGGCAACCTTGATAAACACGACCGTATCGTGATTCTCAATCGCCCGCTTCATCGCTTCGCGATCCTCCGTAGCCGGAATAATACCAACCTGCTGATCTCCGTCAGCCAAAGGCAATTCCAGCGCTGCCGCTGCTCCCAATACAGAAGAGATGCCTGGAATAGATACAATCGGCACCTCGGGATGGAGATCCTTCATCAGACGCGCCAAGTGAATAAAGGTACTGTACAGATTAGGGTCTCCTTCTGTGACAAAGGCTACATCCTTTCCTTGACTCAGAGCTTCCCAGCAAGCAACTACCGTTTTGTTCCACTCCCGCTCCAGTACAACCGGGTCTTTGGTCATTGGAAAAATGAGTCCCAACATCTCCTTTTCCTCCGGGTTAACGTATAATTCCACAATCTCGTGAGCATACGATTTGCCTCCCCGGCGCTTTTTCGGATATGCCACAACTGCACATTCCTGAATCATCCGGTACGCCTTGACCGTGATCAGCTCGGGATCACCCGGCCCCACGCCTACGCCATAAAGTGTTCCTACTGCCGCCGTATTCATGCTGTCTCTCCCCCTCTTGATTTACCAGCTTACTCCTCTGCTGCTCCGTCAGCCACGTCTACCGGCGGCTGTCCTGTGATGACATATATCGGATTGAGTCCGTCAAAACGAGTCATATTCAAAATCGGCTTGCTACGCGCTGTTTGCAGTAACGTCACCGAGGTTTCGAGTCCTACGGCTTGCATCGCCTTCATACCGTCATGCAGCGTCTCAATGGTTGCAGCATTCACTACAATTCGCCCATCCTTACGCAGACGGGAAGCGCACAGACGAATCAGTTCTGCCAGTTCTCCTCCACTCCCGCCGATAAACACGGCATCCGGGTCTGGCAGCTCGTCCAATCCGGCAGGCGCTTTGGCATGGATCACTGGAAAATCAGTGCGGAATTTGACCTTGTTCGCTTCCACATTGGCCAGATCGCCTTCATTCTTCTCAATGGCAAACACTTGCCCGTACTTGGCCAGCCGCGCACATTCCACAGCTACAGAACCGGAGCCTGCGCCGATGTCCCATACGATGCTTCGCTCGGTCAATCGCAGCTCGGACAAGCTAAATACGCGCACTTCACGCTTCGTGATCAGCCCTTTTTCCGGCTTGCGCTGGTGAAATTCCGCATCCTCGAAGCCAAATCCCCGGCGAATCGCTGGCACGTCTTCCCCCTTACGGCGGCGCAAAACAACCACGTTCAGGGGTTGGAAGGTTCCCTGCGCCATCTCTTCCAGCGTATAATGCCGATACGTCTCATCTGGTCCTCCCAAATGCTCGCCGACAAAGGCATCATATTCCGTCATGCCAAAATGCAGCAGATAAGCGGCAAGCGTGGCGGGATGATTGCGGTCATCCGTCAGCAGCGCGATCTTGTTCTGTCCATCGATCCGCTGCGCCAGTCCGGTCATCGGACGACCATGTACACTTTCCAGCACCGCATCCTGCCAGCTTTCACCGAGACGTGCAAACGCCAGTTGAACCGAACTGAGATGGGGTAAAATATCCAAGTGTTCAGCCCCCAGCTTGGCAGACAAATAGCCTGCAATTCCAAAAAAAAGCGGATCGCCTGACGCAAGCACGACAATATCCTTGTGCTCACGCAACCGTCCCAATTCTTCCACCACGGCGGATAAGCCGCTCTTTAATGTTCGTTTTTCTCCTGCGGCTGCCTCAAAAAAGGCTAGCTGGCGCTCACCACCCACCAACAGGTCGGCACGCTCAATTTGTTCCAGCGTCTCCTGCGACAGACCTGCCGCTCCATTTTCACCGATACCAATGACACGAATTACTCTACTCACCGACTCTCGCCCTCCCCAGCACGTTCCCTTTCAGCGTTATCAGTACCATTTCCACGGTGATTCCACCACCTGCATGCTCCAGACAATGCTGACACCCATAGGTACATAACTTTTCAAAAAAGCTCAGCGCATTCGCTTCGGTCATCATATCCGCCACCTGCGTAGCTGTATTCGCCTCAGCTACTGCCGTTGCAAGCGACTCATCCACACCTGCCTCACGCGCAACCTGGGCCAAAAATCCAAAATCCACCGGAGCGCTCTTGGAGTGAACCATCATGACACCCTGAGCAACCTTCGACAGCTTGCCGGGCATACCGACGAGAATAATCTTCTTCATTCCCAATCGTTTGCCATGCTTGACTGCAAAGCCGACAAAGTCGCCCATCTGAATAAAGGCTTCTTCCGTCAGCTGATCGTACATTTGCATTGCATATTTTTCACTGCTGCCGCCTGTGGTCAGGACAATTTCCTCGCAGTTCATCGCTTGTGCAACCGATATAGCCTGCACCACGCTGGCTTTATAAGCAGACGTGGAGAACGGAACGACTACACCGCGTGTGCCCAGTATGGAAATACCGCCAAGAATGCCAAGTCGCCCGTTCAGCGTTTTCTTGGCGATTTCCTCGCCGTCCGGCACACTGATAACGACACGGACACCCTTGGCCGATCCGTGCTCCTCAAGCACACCAGATACGGCCTCCGTAATCATCCGGCGCGGCACCGGATTGATCGCGGCTTGCCCGACAGGCACAGGCAGACCGGGCTTCGTTACCCGCCCGACGCCGATGCCGCCGTCCAGCTCAACGCCCGGCTCCTCGCGCCAGCTAACAGAGGCGCTAATTCTTGCCTGATGCGTGGCATCCGGGTCATCGCCACCGTCCTTGATCGTCGTGCAGGAAGCTTCGTCCGCATCCAACACAGGCTCGATCAGTTCAAATGCATGATCGAAGCCCGCGGGCAGCGATATCACCGCTTCCTTCGGCGCTATGCCCGTAATGAGCAGTTGTACCGCTCCCTTGGCTACTGCAGCCGCACAGGCCCCCGTCGTAAAGCCTGACCGCATCGGCTTGTCCGGCGCGGGAGCTTCACCACTTTTCATCCGTTTGGGCCTGTCGGCGGACGCCGCTTCCTTTTCCATGCCAATTCCTCCTTAACCTCTTCTGCTGATCATGCTCTAATTCATTTCATGATACAGCAAACGGACAACCGCATCTAGCGGGCAGCCATTAAGGAGATTGCATTCAATGCTGCTACGACAATCGTGCTGCCGCCCTTGCGTCCAATATTCGTAATGAACGGAATATCCAGCTTGCGTAGCTCGTCCTTGGATTCTGCCGCCGATACAAAACCTACGGGCATACCAATCACTAGTCCAGGCTTAGCCGCTCCTTCTTTCACCAGACGAATCAACTCCAGCAACGCTGTCGGCGCATTACCAATCGCATAGATTCCACCTTCGCCCGCCTGAATCGCTTTGCGCATCGAAATAATGGCACGTGTCGTGTTCAGCCTTTTGGCTTCTTCCATCACGTCCGGGTCAGATATGTACACATGAACATCCCCGCCAAATTGACGGATGCGATCCTTGCTCAACCCCGCCTGAATCATCTGCACATCTGCCACCACCGGCTGTCCTGCGCGAATAGCTGCAATTCCGGCTTCAATGGCTTTTGGATGAAATACCATGCTGCGGCCCAACTCAAAATCAGCAGATGCATGAATGACACGCTGTACGACAGGATATTGTTCAGCTGTAAATGGATGCTCTCCCAATTCTTCTGTGATCATTGCGAAGCTTTTACCCTCAATCTCCTGCGGCTGTACCGTTAGCGGTTTAAAGTCTGTTTTAAAGTCCATGGTATCGACCCACTCCCTTATGGAAAATTAGTTTAGGAAAAATAACTGCTCGTGTATTAAAACAACAGATATTTCTATTAAAACACGCATTTTAAGATGACTATATTTTAGATACATGCCAGCAGTCGTTATGGATTAACTGAACCCGTAGGGACTTGAACCAACTCAAATGGAAATCTTCCCTGTTGCTGTGCGCAATGTATCAATTACTCCGTCGAAATGATCAAATACCGTACCAAACTCTACTTCCGGTCTGGAAATCAAAATGACGTGAATACCCAGATCCAGAGCAGATTGAACCTTCTCATCCACTGCTCCCGTGCGTCCGCTTTCCTTGGTGACCATCACGGTTGTACCAAAGTGCTTGTACAATGCTTCGTTCATCTCACGGGAAAAGGGCCCCTGCATGGCAATAATATTTTTTTGCTCCATCCCCAGTTCGCCGCATTTCTCCATATTGTCGAGGCGCGGCAACATACGTGCAACCAGACGAATCTCCGGGTCTCCGAGTAGATGCTTGGTGAATGTGCCGAGCGTCTTACTGCCCGTCGTAAGCATGACAGAGCCTTTGAGTTGCTTAGCAATTAATGCGGCCTCTTCATAAGAAGACACAATATGGAGCAATGGATGATTGTCATACACCAGTCCCGTCCGCTCGTAGCGAATATAAGGAACTCCAGACTCGCGAGCAGCTGTCATCGCATTCGCATGTGCTTCTTCTGCAAAAGGATGACTGGCATCAACAACGGCCTGTATCCCCTTCTCCCGAATCATTGCACCCATTTCATTGGCTGTCATTCGGCCTGTACGTACGTCCAGCCCTGCTTCGGACAAGCTGGCCGCCGCGCTTTCGGTTACGACCGAAGTTAATACGTTAAAGCCGGTGTCACGGATTTGCAGCGCCAATTCCCTTGCATCGCTCGTTCCGCATAGCATAAAAATCATGAGCCATTCACCTGCCCGGTTACGTTCACTACAGACGGCGCATGTGAATGATCGTGATCATGGTCATTATGGCTGTGAGCATGGACATGCGCATGATCGTGAGCGTGGCTGTGTGTATGGTGCTCGTGATGGTGATCATGCTCATGTGCATGATGGTGATGATGGTCATGATCATGGTCGTGATGGTGATCGTGGTCATGGTCATGGTCGTGATCATGGTCGTGGTGATGATGGTGATGCTCCTGCGCTTCCAGACGGAACTGGCAGTTATCGCAATTAGCCGTAACCTTGCCGAACAAGCCTTCGTTAGCTCGCTCCAGCACCAGCTCAACTAATTGAGGATGGAAGCCAAAATATCCGCCCATTTCCACTTGTAATGCAGGGTGAGCCTCGGCGAATTCCTGAGTCATTTCTCCAATGCGCTTAATCAGCACACCCGTGAATAGAAAATACGGAAGCACGATAATCTTTTTGGCCCCCAATCGTACACAACGCTCTAGGCCATCGGGAAAAGAAGGCTGCGTCACACCGATAAAGCTGCTTTCTACCCACGTATAAGAAAGCTTCTCCCACAGCATACGAGTGATTTTGAAAAAGTCACTGTTCGCATCAGGATCGCTACTTCCGCGTCCTAATACAAGTACCGCTGTTTCTTCGTCAGATACCTGGGCAGATGCCTCTACAGCGCTATTCATCCCTGCTGGAACTGCAACAGGGCGGGCCTCTTTCAAGCGGTTAAGCAGTATGCTAACGATTTTTTCGTGAACGCCAATCGGACGTCCGTATACAAATTCCACCTGCGGGTATTTTGCCTTTGCCCGGTCGATTGCCTTCGGAATATCAATTTTGGCATGCACTGCTGCGAACAAAATAATCGGAATAAAAACGACACGCGTCGCCCCTTTGTCCACACACGCCTGTACTCCTTCGGCAATACTTGGGCGTGCCAACTCCAGAAAACAGGTTTCTACACACGTACCTGGCGCCCGATCTGCCACCGCTTGCGCAAATTCCAGTAGTTCCTGATTACCCTCTGGGTCCCGACTTCCATGTCCAACCAACAATATTGCATCCACTGCTGTGTTTTCCTCCTCATTGATAGGGATAGCCTACATGACGCCCTATTTTATATATATGCTTGTATCCTGTTCATCAAGCCTACCAACCCACTTAATCACCACAAACCGCGTTCACTTCTACTGTTGCTGGTGCATCTTCATGTCGGAAACCCGCAACGATGCCTACACGTTTAAAGAATTTATGAAAACGCTCGTTCGGATGCCCTTTTTCCTTATATTCAGCAATAATGTTCTCCACGATATCCGTAATCTGATCACCCGGAATCCCTTCCGCTACGGGCTGAGCGGCATGAGCATTACGGCCAAATTTTTTGCCGCCGAGAAACAGATCGTATCCTCCCTTGCGATAGACGATGCCGATATCCTCCAGCACCGCTCCATAGCAAGCCATGCCGCATCCATTCAAAGCAATACTCGTTTCCTTGGGTGCCTGTAATCCGCCAAGTACAACCTGTAGATGCTCAGCCACAGGCACCGCATCATCTTTCTCCATATTGCAGAAGTCGCAGGCCTTCACCTTAAACACATCGCCGATCGGCATGACAATGAATCGTTCATCCCGAAGCCGTCCGACCAGTTCCTCGGGGTCTGCGCACGGCACGCGCAGCACGATCTGATGATCTGGCGTGTATTCCAGCTCGCCATCATCACCCGCTACCTCGGCAAGCAGTGCCATCTGCCGAGCAGTGAACTTCTTGTTTCCCACGCCAGGGGAAACCCCCACCTCAAACAGTGCAGGCTTGCCAAAGCCGCCTGACGCCTTCCCAGTCGTAGCCACCGTTGCCGTTCCGACGGCGCTCTGGGCGGTAGGCGCTTGCCCGCTCCAGCGAGCATTGGCTTCGCCCGGCAGCTTGCCGCCGACAGCTAGGCGGCTTAGTGCCTCTGCTGCCAGCGATGCTGGAGCCGCTCCGGTTGGCTTCGCGGGCGCAGCCTGCACGGTAGCCATCGCCTGCGGGCGTGCTTGCGTGGCAACCGCAGCGCTGCTCGCGGAAGGCTCGGGAGACGCAGTCAGAGCTCCACCTCCCTGCGGTGTATCCAGTGCGCGATCCTCTTGCGCGCCCAGCGACCACGGCTCCGCTTCCGTGCGAAGCCGCTGATGCGGTTTGAGCACTTGCTCGGTCGCGTCCAGCGTGTATTTACGCTGATAGCCGCGCGGAGTCACGATTAACCCGTCATACACTGTCGTCGAGGAATTGCCGATGATTACGGTCGTCAGCATCCCGATATCATGGTTCAGCATATCTTCCAGCGTCGTTACAATAACCTGCTGACGTTCACGATAAGCACTCTTCACCAGTCCAACTGGAGTTTGCGGATCACGGTAACGGAGCAAAATGGACTGCGTCTCCACAATCTGGCGGGTACGTCGACCACTGCGCGGGTTGTATAAGGCAATCACAAAATCAGCCGAAGCCGCAGCTTCTACACGCTTCACGATCGTTTCCCACGGGGTCAGATGATCACTCAGACTGATTGTGCAAGCATCATGCATAACCGGCGCTCCCAACAACGAAGCACAGGATTGAATAGCCGAGATCCCCGGCACAACTTCTACCTCAACCCCGTCCTCGCGACGCCAGCCTTTTTGCATCAGCACTTCGTACACCAGCCCTGCCATGCCATAGACCCCAGCATCTCCACTGGAAATGACGGCTACCTTCTTACCCATCTCTGCTTGGCGAACCGCCTCCTGCGCACGGCTCACTTCTTCTGTCATCCCTGTGCGTACAATCTCCTGTCCGTTCAACAACGGACGGATCAAATCAACGTAGGTATTGTAGCCGATAATGACCTCACTTTCGGCCAGCGCATCCAACGCCCGTTTTGTGATATGTTCCATATCTCCTGGTCCAAATCCAATCACCAGCAATTTTCCTAATGGGCTCATCGTGCTCCTCCTATCATCCTTTTCAGGGCAGCTATACTATCTATTTCAATAATTTGTGGCATCCTTTAACTCAAAAAACCCCCATCCTGCCCGGATGGGGTTCCTATGTACGTATCTCTCTTACCAGACGAAACAGCGTAAGAAGACAGTTCTTGTCTTCCTCCTATCTGCCGTTGTTTTCCATCTGTTTTGTTTACGCTTCAAACGCTGCTGAACGTTCATATCCACGCAAACCTGTAACCAACATGGAAAAAGCAACGTGTGCCTGATTTCCTGATTTCGTACACCCATCCTCTCCGCGAAGGTTAACGGTGCATACAGATCAAGGTAGGTCTCCTGGCTTGGCATCAACGGATTCTCTCGTCTTCCCCGTTTTGTACGAGTGACCATTTAAAAGAACCCTCTTCCTTACAGTGGCGGGACCGCTCGGGACTTGCACCCGATTCCCTGTTACCCTTTGCTCAACCGCAAAGGCACCTTGTCTGTCCGCTATTTGATTATGGGTCTTATCATAACCTTGCCTCAATCAGTTGTGCAAGCACGAAAAAAGCTTTATTTCAAGTTCTCTGCTTTATTTTTCAACATATGCAGCAGTTCATCCGGGTCCGCAGATATACTCAGTAGCGCTGGATGATCAGCTCCGGTAAACCCTTCCTGCACGCTATGACGTACCATTTCTACCAACGGGTCAAAATATCCATTCACATTCAGCAGCCCAATGGGCTTGCGATGTATACCGATTTGCGCCCAGCACAATACCTCGAACAGCTCCTCAAAGGTTCCCAAGCCTCCCGGAAGGGCTATAAACGCATCGGCCATCTCGCTCATCGCCGCTTTACGTTCATGCATGCTTGCTACCTCAATAAACTCGGTAACTCCCCGATGAATGATCTCTGCATCGAATAACAGGGTGGGCATAATGCCGGTGACCTGACCGTCACCCGCCAACAGTCCATCCGCCACCTTACCCATCAGCCCTCTGCTGGAGCCACCATAAATTAAACGGATATGCTGGCGAGCCATAGCTTCACCCAGCTTGCCTGCCGCCTCAACATATACCGATGAATGTCCAGGTCTGGACCCTGCAAATACACAAATAGAATTCATAAATGTCTCAGCTCCTGTCCTCAATATCATGCATCGAAACTTATTCATTATATTAGATAAATATTTTCGCTATAACAAAAAACTTTGCGATGCATGTCCAACAAAAAAAGATAAAGACCTCGTAGGCCCTTATCTCTATTTTACTCTGTATTAGTAAATATAAGTTCATTTTTAGCTTACTGCATTTATCAGTTCTAGCTCATTTCAAATGACCGTTCACGCTCTTCAGACCACAGCCATGCACCGAATCGCTATGTTCGAAATATTTGCCCAGTTCTACCATCATCGCACCCATGCGCTCTTCAGTTGGAAATACGACTCGTTCAATCCCTTCTTCCAAAATGGATTGTGCAGTCACCTTGCCTACCGATACAGCAATGACATCTTCACGAAAAGCTTCCAGTAAATCCTCCATTCGATTTTGCTTTCTGGCATATTGGGCCAAAAATCGAATTTGTGGACCACTCGTGAACGTAACGGCATCAATCGTACGGTTTATAACATCATCTAGTAGCGCCTGCAATTTTGCTTCTTCAGGTGGGATATGCTTATAAGGAAGTACTTGGCGGGTCACTACGCCTTGCTCATCCAGCCACTCTACCAACCGGGGGGCCGGGTCTCCATGCAGTTGCAACAGTACTTCCTTCCCCTTCAGATCATATGGGGCAAAAGCCCGTGTCAATCCGATCAAACTTCCGTCCTCGTCCCGTACTGCTGGCGTAAAGCCACGCTTTTTGAGTCCATTGACCGTCTTGTAGCCCCGTGCTGCAATGTTGGAGGATTGCAGCAACTCTATAATCTGCTCGGCCACGCCCATATCCTCTGCCATATCGAACAGAGCATCCAGTCCCATACCTGTCGTGAAGATGTACCAGTCCGGAGGGTTCTTCACCCACGATACAACAGCGTTGCGCAGCTCGATATCATCCAGAAAAACAGTCCCCTGGGCCGGGCGTTCTACTGGCTCGCCCCCCATCTTCATAACTAGCAACGCCATTTCTTCTGCTTTACGGGGACCGGCAAGAGCGACTCTCTTACCTGCCATGCGTTGTGCCATGCTGTTGCCTCCCTTGTAGATGTCGTATTTCTTTCTACCAAGTATACAATCAGAAAGGCAAAAGACAAATAAGAATTACTTTTTCGATAAATACAGTAATCTTATAAGTGGGCGTGTCCTGTTTCGCTTTCCTGCTGGCCTTCTTTCTGATCACTTCTATCCCTCTCCCTGCCAGATGATGAATTATCATCACCTCTCCCTTTAAATTTGGGTCGGAGCAACATCCACAGCAAGAAGGGCATGAATACAAAAAAGATGACCATCACCGCAGTCCATTCCCGGCTGAAATCATAAATTTGTACGATGTTGGAGAACAGCATAAACGAACAGACATAACCTAACAAACCTAAGGGCCAAACCATCAGACTCCCCCAGACATGGGCAAACATGCGCTTTACCGCCAAACTGGTAACGTACAGATCAATTCCAATCTTCGTAAGAAAGGCTGGTACGGTCAGTGCTGCCACGAACAAGTCGAACCGATCCAGGAAGTCCGTTAGTTGCAACTGACGCACCAGTTCATACGATGGATAAAACAGTCGTGACAAGATAGGAACTCCAATCACCAACTCCGACAGCAACACCAGCATGATTATAATAGCGGTTCCGAGTAAATGCCCCAACCACGCACTACGTCCATTATAGCTCTTCCCAGAAATCACAAAGGGAACGATCATGATATCGGCCATATATCCGAGCATGCGCCAGCTCCCCTTGATCACTCCATCTACCTCCGGATGTAAATAGGGTCTCAGCATCGAAAAATCCATATTACCTCCAAAAAAAAGCGGCATAGTCAACAGTGTCACAATCAACAATGGCACAAAAATCTCGGTCATATTGACAAGGGTACTTATCCCCCCTTTAACCATAAATGCCATAGTCAATAGCACAATAAGAGATACGACCACAATCGGAGTCAGCGGCAAAAGAACCACCTCCACCAGATCGGTAATAATCCTCAAATCCCGCGCAAAAATGATCAGGAATAAAATGAAATAGACTGCAAGCAGCATACGTCCCAGCACAGGGTGAGAGCTTACCATCGCCTCCATCAGATCCTGATCAGGGAAACGGCGTTTGAGTTTCAACATCGCCCAGATCGGCAAGCAGAGCACAATGGCTGCAATTATACAGGTCCAGTAGGCATGCTGATTCGCGTGATCTGCTGCCTGCGCCGGAGCATGTATAAGGGTAATACCGACCTCCATCAATACACTAAACAGCACAATTTGTCTGGTTGTGAACTGTTTCATGCAGGTACATCCTCCTTTTGCCCGCAGGCATCCATTACACGATTTACAACGTAGGGGGGAGCCACATGTCAATAAAGCGGGTCAGCCAAGTAGCCACATAAACAGTGCTCTTCGTCGATGTGCCATAAATCCAGATGCCAATGCTAATGACATACAATACGCGGGAGACCCAGCGATTGACGGCAGGTGCATTGCTAATACGTTTACGGTCAATCAGATACATGAAGATCATAGCCAGCAATAAAGGTAATAGAAAAACTTTATTCATTCTGGATTTGCTCCTTTTTGACCCCGAATGGCTTGGTGACCGCCCCGATATTCTCAATATGCACGACCGGATCTATGGTGACCTCCACCTTGGGATACAATTGCTCCCACTGAGGTTTAATCCGTTTCCACTCATCCGGGTGATTCGTAATAATAGCCCGGCCCAGGCCAAGCACGTCTGAATGATACTTTTGCTGAATCACATGAACAGCCTCTCCCAGCTCCCTCTTAATTTCCTCGACCGTTTGCTGCTCCAACCACTTCAAATTCTCCTCCCTGGAAATATCGAAGCTCGTCTCATTTTCCTTCACATTCCCATTGCAGTTCATATGAACCGTCATTCGAATTTCGTCCCCCCGAATAAAAGGCTCGATATGAACTTTATTTTCGATGAGATGCACAGATATATAGCCTCTACCTTTGGGAGGGGGGATAAAAATTTCTGTTTCTTTGGCTTGCTCCATACCCAACAGCAGAAACCGACTGAGGTGGTTATCAATAATCCCTGTTAATCTGTCTTGGCGAAAGACAGCCAGTCCATCAACCTGAATATTTGTCTTCTTGTCTTTAAGACTATCAGGCCCATTCTTCACCAGAGACATTACTGGAACTATCGGGTCAATGCCTTCCAGCAGGACGGAATTCATCAGCAGCTTAACGGAACGAGGTTTTTTCATATAGGAAAAGTTGAGCTCACGCACCATTTCCGCTGGATATTGCTCAATCGGAGCATCTGCCTGAAGCATTTCCATCGCTGACCCCTTTGTAATAACAACAAGGGAAGACAGGCGGTTCTGCGGAATACGTGCAATGACATCCATCATTTTGCTAATTCCTTCTCGGGCTAGCGTCTCCCCGAGCAGCAGCACCCGTCGATGAGAATAATTCAGTGTTCGCGAAACCTCTCGCTGTTCCTCAGTACTTGCTCCCCGGAAGCTTGGACCTGTTTTGGACTCCAGGTAGTAGGACTTCGTACCACTGGTACCCCCCCCTCCTCCTGTGCTGCCCGAAGATCCGAGCTGTCCGGGCAGAGCAATTTGCATCGTTACCCGGTATTGATCGCCTTCCTTATCCAGTCCGGTACCCATCACAAAGGCCACATCATTCACTTCACGGCGATCCCAACATCCTCCCAAAAGAATAGAACAAAGCAGTAGACAACAAAGTACAGCTGCTTTACGTATTTGCTGTGTATTTGATGTGGGCTTCATCACCATCCCTCCTCGGTTTTAGGCGATCCGTTCATCTCTTTCTTCGCTCGTTTGTTGTTGTCCTTACCAATCCATGAAGGACGTTTGGTCATTTTCCACCAAGGTGCACGGACGATAATATCCTTTTGATCCATATGGTTGTACGGGCTATATCCACTCATATAAGGGACACCAAACGATGTTAGCTTGGTTAGGTGCGTAGCAATCAGCGTTGTCGCAATAATGATGCCAAACAAGCCAAATAAACCAGCCATCAGCATGATTGGAAATCGCAGCAGACGAACCGTAATGGCAAAATTAAAACGCGGTATGGTAAACGAGGCAATACCTGTGAGCGACACAACAATAACTATTGGCGCCGATACGATTCCTGCCTGTACTGCGGCCTGACCAATAACGAGCGCCCCAAGGATACTGACGGCCTGACCAACCGTTTTGGGGAGACGAATCCCAGCTTCTCGCAGCGCCTCAAAGGAAATTTCCATCATCAATGCTTCCACCAGGGCTGGAAAAGGGATGGATTCCCGAGCCGCCGCAATACTCAATATGAGTGTCGTCGGCAGCATATCATGATGATAGGTCGTCACCGCTACATATAATGCTGGCAGAAAGAGAGCCATGATGAGAAAAAGAAAACGAATCCAGCGCACCATATTACTGATGAAGAAGCGCTCGTAATAATCTTCGCTCGCTTGCATCATTTGCCACATCGTGACTGGTCCAATCAGGGCAAAAGGCGTGCCGTCCACAAAAATGGCAAACCGTCCTTCCAGTAATTGCGCGGTGACGGTATCGGGACGTTCGGTGTATTCCATTTGCGGAAACGGTGAATATGGGTGATCCTCAATCAGTTCCTCAATATATCCAGTCTCCAGAACACCATCAATTTTAATATCGCTGAGGCGCTTTTTAACATCCTCCACCAGCTTCGGATCTATGATCCCTTCAACATAGGTAAGGACGACGCTCGTTTGAGTTTCTGTTCCGAGGGTCATGCTGTGCATCTTGAGCTTGGAGGTCTTCAGCTTGAATCGTAGCAGTGCCGTATTCACGCGAAGTGTCTCTGTGAAACCCTCACGTGGCCCACGAATAACAGCCTCGGTCTGCGGCTCCTCCACGCCACGGCGAACGCCTCCCTTGGCGCTGAAAATATAAGCACGAGCCGTTCCATCTACGAACAGAGCGGCATTGCCGTCCAGTATCGCTGCCGATACCTGCTTCCATTCGTCCATCGTTTTGGTCTGGGACATGGAGATACGAGTCTCATCCAGCGGCTCCAATTTGCCGTTCACTTCAGGGTCCTTGAGCATCATACCCAAGATGACAGGCCGCAAAATATGATCCTGCAAATCCTCTGATTTTACCGTGCCTTCGAAATATGCCAGCAACCCTTTTCGTTCAGGGGAAATCATGAGCTCTCGGTAGACGATATCAGAGCATTCCTTGAAAATATCACGCATTGCGACCCTATTGTCTTCCAGACTGCTGCGCAGTGGCTCTTCCAGCCATGAAGACTCAGGCAGCCCTTTGGGCACACGAGCATTTCGTGTTTTGCGTTCAGCGGCTGGAACCGCTCTCCGGCTCCACGGTAGCTTTGGCAGCTTGGGAAAGCGCCCTTTCTTCATCGTTAGTCCCCCCTTTACGAATAAACCGATCAGTTAATATGACATATAGGATGTACCAGCCTGCAAAGGATTATGTATCCAATGAACTCACCATCTTGAACACATAACAAAAAGACCCTGCAATGATGCAGAGCCTTCAAAAATCAATTATACATCCGAACATTTATGATCAAGAAGATTTAATCTCCCCAATACTCCTCGGGATGGTATTCAATCTCAGAACCGGCTTCGAACGTAAGCTCGCCGATCTGAGCATGATATTGTACACTTTCCGGGGTGACGTAATACCAATGCTTTACCACGAATCCGCCATCTGCGGGTGTTACAAAACGAAATACGTTCAGCTCCTTGCTGAAACGCACAATCGCCTCCGCTGCCTCACTCGGCAACTCTTGAAGCGTGAAGCGAAACACGCCGTCCGCCGATTCCAAACGACAATCGAAACGCTGCTTGCGGCTGTCAGCAAAGCTTCGCCCTGTGACGGCATGCTTGATCAGCCATGTTTCCTGCTGCGCCATTGTGCGCACCTCCTTTTAGGGCAAATCAATCAACATATAAAAAACAGAATCCTCTGCCTTCAGTGATAGCTTCGGCTCCTCCTCTATGCGAGCAGAGTCTCGGCCTTGGAGAAGATGTCCACCGTTGACACGCAGTGAACCCTCGATGACGAACAGGAACACGCGCCGACCCTCGGCCTGTGTAAATTCTACTTGTTCCCCGGGCTGAAGCTTGCTTAAATAAATCGTTAAATCCTGATTAATTGAAGCTATTTCACCCTCCGTGCCGGGTACACGCTTTCCAGCAACGACAGGCAGGAGCTGACCTTGCAGACGTTCCGTATTGAACGTTGTAGTCTCATAGGAAGGTTGCAATCCTCTTGTGTGCGGACTGAACCACAATTGCAGCAGACTGACATCCTCGGTTTGCGAAGCGTTGTGCTCCGTATGAATGATGCCGTGCCCCGCTGACATTCGCTGAATGCCTCCAAAACGGGTCACCGCCACATGTCCACGGTTGTCTTCATGACGCAGCTCCCCATACAGCACAATGGAGACAATCTCCATATCGCTGTGCGGATGCGCCCCAAAGCCCCGGCCTGGTGCGATGACATCGTCATTACAGACACGCATAGGACCAAACGCTGTATTGTTCTCATCCTGATACTCCGCGAATGAAAAGCTGTGGCTCCCCCGCAGCCATCCCTTATCGAAGCTGAATCGGGAAGCAGCCGGATATATTGTAAACATAATAGCCCTCCTTCAAGGATGAACAATGAGATCAAATCCCTCTCATTGTACCCGAGCCCAAGCCATAAAGCTACGCTTCTGTCTGAGTGGTAATCTCATCTATAAAAGACTGCAAGGTACTGGTAACGAAGGCCTCCTTACGGCGGATAAACACCGTTGTCACTTCATTGTAAGGCTCAGGGATGGCATGACCGCACACAAGACCTTGAGCCACCAGCCCGCTGATCGAGGATTCGGGGAAAACGGTCATTCCAATGCCTGCCGCTACACTGCCGATAATCGTCTCAAATGTCCCAAACTCCATGATCCGCTTGGGGATAATCCCCTCCATTTTGAGCCAGGTTTCCAGTCTTCCCCGATATCCGCAGCCTTTTTTATATACCAGGAGCGGACGAGTTGTAAAATCGTCAACCGAAAAGTCATTTCCTTGAGATACGAGGACCAGCTTTTCCTGAAATACATCAAACTGTTCAATGAGCGGATGCTTGACTGGTCCGGTTACAAAGGCTCCATCCAGTCGCATTTCTGCAACCTCCTGCACCAGTGATTCCGTAACCCCGGCCTTGAGGGACAATTCGACATCCGGGTACTTACTGTAGTAAGCATGTAAAATGGCTGGAAGGGCAATGACAGTCTCCACGATACCAATCTCCAGCACCCCTGAAGGTGTAGAGGTGTTCTGAAACGCATGCTTCATTTCCTCAAATTGCGATAAAATGCTTTTCGTATATTGCAGCAGACGCTTGCCCTCAGCATTGAGGATCATCCCCCGCTTATGTCTATAAAATAAAGGCGTCTGCAGTTCCTTTTCCAGCAGCTTGATTCTGGCCGTTACATTGGACTGGACGTAGCTAAGCTCGGCTGCAGCCTTGCTGACACTGCCATGTGCAGCCACCGTCTGGAAAATGTTTAAATCGTTCAGATCCACTACTGTTCCCCCTTATTGTGAAGGGCAAGGACCACCAAAATTGACGCGCCTTGTCACTTATCATCATTTTAAATGATCATAATGTTTATTTTCAATCATTTTACCAACAGCTTCCTATCCTTTATGATGTGTCCATAAGATATGTCCGCTGAGACCGGCAAGGAGGAGCTTCTGTACACCATGAACAAACAGATCATGACCGGATCTTTACTATGCCTGATCGCCAGTATGTCCTGGGGGGCGATGTTTCCGGTTTCGCACATTGCATTACAGCATATTAATCCACTGTACTTTTCATTTTTGCGCTATTTATCGGTTACACTCATATTAATAGTGCTATTGTGGCTCAAAGAGGGACGGACTGCATTTCGCTTTGATGGCAAGGGCAAGGTGTTATTGTTCTTCGGAACTATGGGATTTACCATTTATAATATGGCCGTTTTCCAGGGACAGCACGCGATGGGGGCAGCAGGTACCCTTGTAGCTGCTATTATGGAAGTGCTAATGCCGATGATCTCCATTGCGATGGTGTGGATCATGACCCGTAAAATGCCTCCAAAATATACATTAATCAGCATGTTGATTGCGCTGGCTGGGGCATTACTGGTTATCACGAACGGCAAATGGACCTTTTTCACGCTTGCCGGACAACATCTATTGGCGCTGCTGCTTATTTTCGTGGGTGTCGTCGGTTGGGTCGTATATTCCATGGGAGGCAGTCATTTTGCAGGGTGGTCTACTCTTCGATATTCAACCTTGACCTGCCTGCTTGGAACTCTGGTTTCTTTTGTAGTCGTGACCTTTGCCTCTGCTTTCAACTGGATTGCAGTGCCGGATTGGCAGCACGTATGGTCAGTCAAATACGAAATGAGCTTTATGATCCTGCTTCCAGGGCTAGCGGCCTTGCTGAGTTGGAATGCCGGAATCCGCAAGCTGTCTCCGCTAAACGGTATTCTATTTATTAATTTTGTACCGATTACCACGCTGGTACTTATGTATTTCCAAGGCTATGCCATTAGCCGTTATGAACTGTACGGGACTGTACTGGTCATTTTCGCACTTATTCTGAACAATATGTTTCAGAGAAGCTCTCTGCGTCCGTCCAACAGCTCACGGGGTGCCCGTTTCCGTCTGAATCGCCGCAAGTCGTTCAACGGTGACTTCTAACCCTGCGAACCAAAATTATGATAAAACATCAAAAAAAGCGCCTGGATACGGAATATAACCTCCGGTATCCGGGCGCTTTTTATCATTTCAGGATTTTTTTTCAACCTGGAAACGTCCAACCAATTCGCGCAGCTCCTCTGCCATTTGGCTCAGGTCTGCTGTGGATGAAGCAATTTCCTCGATGGAAGCCAGCTGTTGCTCAGCCGCCGCTGAGATCGACTCGGTGTTGCTCGCTGCCTCGTCCGAGATGTGGGAAATATCGCTCATAATATCTGCGACGCCTACAGTCCCCCGTGCCATTTCCTGAGTCACTCCAGTAATATCATGGATATGCCCCATCGCGCGTTCGACAGCCTGACTGATTTCCGCAAAGGAATGCTCGGATGTGGTTACCGAATCAATACCTTCCGTCACCCGTGCCCGCGCTTGTTGCATCGCGCCCAAAGCATGGTTCATATCCACCTGCATCGCTTCAATGCGCTCCGAAATCAAGGTAGCCGATTTGGCAGATTCCTCAGCCAGCTTGCGTACCTCTGTAGCAACCACGGCAAATCCTTTGCCATGTTCCCCAGCGCGTGCGGCCTCAATGGATGCATTCAATGCCAACAAATTAGTCTGTTTGGCAATACCAGATATAACACTGATAATATTCACGATTTCACCGGAACGCTCACTCAGGGAGTCCATAGCTTGTCCAAGATCATGAACAGTCTCGTCGATATCATGCATTTTCTGTACAGCCTGCGTAGCAGCCTTGCTACCTTCCTGTGCTGACTCGGCGTTCATCTTCACATGTTCAGATACACCCACCATACGCTCGGATACATCCGCTGCTTGCTGAGCCAGTCCCTCCATACTCACAGAGCCATGCTTGACGCTTTGTAACTGACGTTCGCTGCCTACAGCCACTTCCTGAATAGCAATAGTAACATGCTCAATAGCTTGGGTCGTCTGATCTGCACCAGCAGCCAGCTCCTCCGCTGAAGAACTTACCCGATCTGTCGTTTCGCGTACGCTTCGAATCATCGTGCGCAAACTATCCACCATGGTTTGAAAGTGAGCAGACAGTTCACCTACCTCATCTGTTTTTCCAGTTTCCAAATCACCCGTCAAATCTCCTTCGCTGATTCGTTCTGCTGATTTTTGCAGCTTACGAATCGGTACCAGAACAGAACGGGTAATTAGAAAAATCGCGATAAGCGCAATTACCAACGAGGCAGCCAGCACGAAAATAGTTACATAACGCATGGCAGCGGTGGCATCGTTAATCTCGGATTGATAGAAGGTACCTGCAATTTTCCAGCCGGTATCCTCATTCGTTACATAAGTCAAATATTTCTCGCGACCTTCATGCATATATTTAAAATTCCCGCTCGGCGCAGTATACAACTTATCAAGCGAATTCTCCTGAGGAGATGAACCCGCTTTAGCCGTAGGATGGACCACGAATTTCTTCGAATGATCCAAAATGATGATATACCCCTCTTGGCCCACTTTGATGGAGGCCAGTTTACGTACACTTTCCAGATTCAGAGAGATCCCGATAACTCCAGACTGGTCGGAAAGCGTCTGAGATACTACAACAACAGGAATACCCGATGAATTGATGATAACAGGCGTAATTGCAACCTTACCGGGCTGCTTCATCGCTTCGATGTACCATGGTCGTGTGCGAGGGTCAAATGTTCCTTCATCCTCCTTAGGCACCCCCCGGATCATCAAGCCCTCTGGTGTACCGACAAAAATATCTGTAGCATCTTCGTGCAAGCCCTTGTATTGGATCAACTTGGGCTCAATCAAGGGGCTATTTCGACCATCAATCATCGAACCGTCGAGGCGTTCCGCCAAATATCGCACATCTTCAATTTTACTGGCGATTGCATATTCAATCACGGAGTTAGCTGTCGTTACCCCCTGATTTGCACTGCTGTAAAGCTGTTTCTCCATAGCATTATATGATGATTTATAGGTTGCAATGGAAATACTTAAACTCGGAATCAGCAAAACAAGCAAAAAACCTAAAATTAACTTGTTCCTGAGTGTCCAAATTGTCTTTCTCTTTCGCCTTGTTCCCATGTATCTTTCTTCCCCTTTGCTTAAAAAGCGATATATTTGTATTACATTCAATGTTAGTTATATCGGTTGAAAGCAGCAAATGATTTACAAGAAAATTTCACAAAGGAGCAAAACAAAAACCGCGCCCTATGAGACTAAGGACGCGGTTATATGAATATTTAGACCTGTACGTTACTATTTTCAGCCTTTTTACGGCCAAACAACTGATCAACCGCCAGAAAGCGTCCACCAACCAGGGCTTGCTGAAGACTGGTAAATAAAATCAGGAGATCAAATTCAATCGAGCCAAAAGGTTGTCCTTTTTTTGCAGTGAGCAATACTCCGATCATTACGATGGTCAATGCTGCTCCAGCCAGTCGTGTTCCGATACCCAGAACCAGTGCAATCCCTCCAACCAACTCAACCGTAGCGACCACAGGGGCCATCCAGCCAGGGAGTCCGAGGCTCTGGAAGAAGCCGGAGGTTCCGTCTAGTCCCTGAAACTTTTGTGCACCGTGAACGATAAAAATAACTCCTGTAAAAATTCGTACCAATAACAATCCAATATTCGCAAGCGTTTGATTCATAAACTCATCTCCTTTAAGTTGTATACGGATTAGATAATTAACACTACAAAATGTAGTGTTATACATATCAAGAACTGGTAGCGCACAAGGCGCCACCTTCTATGATACATATTGCCAAACTAGATTAACGCCAGTGTAAACATAAGCGTTAGCATGACGAGTACATAGCCTGAAAACATAATCGAACGCCAAGGCATCTGAATGGTCGGCTTTTGTTGAGGGTCTAGAATACGTGAGATACGATAATTAATGGACGTTTCTGCAAAAGAGGAACAAGCGGCGGAGTTTACCAGACGGGCATTAGCGGGTGTCATACTCAGAAGCTTGAGCAATGCGCTCCCAATTCCAACCGGTGAACCGGCTCGATGAATCGCTTCGTTGTCCGCCAAGATTTCACGGGCCGTCTTGTAATGGTTGGTAATGTGACGTAGCACCGGCAAGTAAAACAGCTGTGTAGCGCACATTTGCAGGAACCAGGTCTTCAATGGATCATAATGCTTCATATGATAGGCTTCATGGTATATAACCGCTTCTTCCTCATGCTTGTCCAGTACGGACAACAGTGCAGAGGACAATACAATTCGCGGCTTCCATAAACCCATGGTGAAGGCAGCAGGCTTGGCATAATCAATGACCCAAATTCGATCGGTCCCGAGTTCGCGATATCGCTCACCCAGTGCTTCGGTCAACGGCAGGTCGCGCATTCGATGCAGTCTGCGGAAAGCCGCCCTGGTAGCCATGCACTGTCTGACTGCTTCTCCTCCGGCGATACCGAAGGTTACAAAAACCAGTCCACTGAGCGCATCCACCATGTAGCCGATTCCGTAGTGCTGCAACAAACTTCTGCAAATTTGAAACACGTTAAAATTCAATTTCCAGCCGAAAACATGCTGCCCGGCGTACATCCCCATCTGCATAAGGGCAAAACCCGAAATCAAGGCGCCTGCTGTAAACAGTAATTTAGAACGTGTTTTCCACATCGTCTACATATCCTTTTTCCATTGTTTAATTTTTTGTTCCAAACGTTCAATCAAAATCGGATCAGCTACTTCCAGAGCATCAATCATATGATTGACAGCAAGCGGACCAAATTCATCCACCAGTTCGTGACTCAGCTCTTTCGATTGCTCATCCATAAACTCTTCTCTGCTTAAAACAGGACGGTATAAGGACGTTCTCCCGCGTATACCTTTGCTCAAAATCCCCTTTTCCACTAAACGATTCATCACGGTCATTACCGTATTGAAGTTAAAGTCCCGATCCCCCTCCAATGCGGTCTGCACTTCTTTGATACTCCGATCCGAAGTGGACCATAAAATATCCATGATTTTGGCTTCCAGAGGCCCGAAAAATCGGTTAAGTCCGGTTTCGCCAGCTTTAAAATTCAGTCGTTTCATAAGAAGCACCTCACACTACCGATTGTAGTGTATGTATCCTGATAAAGTCAACTGTCACACCTAGTGTCAGCTTTAGGCACCGTATACAAACCGCCGAATGGTATCCATCCGGCGGAATTTATCGATATTCATAACTTTCCGTTTAATCTGCCAATCTGTATCCTACACCTCTTACGGTTGCTATATATTCAGGCTCCGCAGGTCGATCGTCCAGCTTCTTGCGCAAACTTTTGACATGCACATCTACAACATTGCTGCCGCCGACAAAATCGGTTTCCCAGATATCATGCATCATTTGCTCGCGCGAGATCACTTTTCCTTGAGAATCTATCAGCTTCAATAGCAAATCGTATTCTGTTTTGGTTAGATTCAATGGATTCTCTTCCTTATATACCAACATTTTATCACGGTCAATCCAGATATCCTTAAACACCGTACGCTGACTGGTTTGCGCTGCCTGGCGGGAAATCACCGGATGACGTACAATCATCCGTTCGATATCATGCACCATTTGGTTGGATGCCAGCGGCCATATCAGTACCTCTTCCGAAGGAAGCAGCTCATGTGCACGTACAGACATCCGATCCTGGACCACATACATGACTGGTGTGTCTTTCATATATTCATGCTCAAGATCATTGCGGATATTCAGCAATTCACGCCGTGGATCGGTGGCGGTCAAATCGTAAATCAAGAGGTCGCTCCCCAAATGACGCTGTACTTCAGGCTCCCAGCGATGGAAGACCATCACGTCAAAACACGCATCTGACAACGTACGCACCACACCATGGACTACACCCGGTACGGAACTGATCAGAATGATGCGACGTGTGGTCGGACAATACAAAGGTTCATTAGAAGGAACGGTCTGCACCGCAGGTGTAGACGGGGCAGACAACATTGATGTCCAACTGCCCTTCACCCGTCTAGGCATGTCAGCCACTTTAATACGATTCGTTACTTGATTCGCTTGCTTTGACATTCCTTACACACTCCCCCGAATACGACATGGGCATGGGCAATCGTATATCCCGTTTCATGCGCAACCGTATCAATCCAATCGTGTGGGACTTCACTCATCACTTCATCTACTCGGCCGCATACCTGACAAATAATATGCTGATGATCGTCCATCCGACCATCATAACGACTAGCAGCTTCCCCTAGTTTCAGCTCACGAATTAATTCCTTATCCGTTAAATAACGTAATGAATTATAGACCGTTCCATAGGCCAGATTATATCCGCGCTCCATCAGCCGATTCATAACATCGGCAGCAGTAGGATGATCGTGAGCCTCACGGACCACATCATATACCGCTTGGCGCTGCGAAGTTAAATTTAAAGTTCTCATACCGCATCTCCCTTAACCAACGCAGATTATATTTATTACAAACTTATAATCACAACAAAAATTAATTTAGAATAAGTATAAATCTTAATTTATTTCAAGTCAATGAGATCGGATAAATTGTGCCGCTTTGCAACACAATGTATACATGATATACATTCAGCTCATGGAGGGATGTTTGATGAGAACACTTTGGATATTCATACTTTTTATGCTGCTAATGCTTGGGACAAGTGTGTCAATAAAATGGCTTTTCGGTATTCATCATCCTTGGGAGCCTGTTTCATTGGCTTTTCGCACGATGCGACCATCAGAATATATTGTGCTGGTGGGAATGCTCATGGTGCTCCTTATAAATGTAGGCAAAAAGCCAATAGGAAATGCATTTCGCTTCCTGTTCTCACAATGGTCACGTTTCCTCAAAGTTTCAACTTCTTCCTCTTCTTCTCCGCAAGAGAGCCAGCAGAAAGAACAAACAAGGAATAACGTAAACAAATAATGGATGAACATAGATGAGGGACAGTCGTCCAAATTCAAAGTGCTCACTCAGGTTTGTTGCCCCTATCTGTGACCATAGTAAAACAATAATACCGCAAGGTAAGAGCACTTTTCGGTACGGTAAACCAAATATATCCGATATCCCCAACACTGCTGCATAAGAAAACAAGGCCACTTTAAAAAAGTCTCCGATAATAATGGACATCAGTACAATAACATCTGGACGCTGCACATATTCCGAAAGCTGCACGTTCTGGAATGTACTTAATAATGGAAAAATAGAACGCTCTGTTATATCGGTCCCCAGCACAGTTACATTTAATATTGCGACTTCAACTAAAATAGTGCCTCCAGCTAAAATACTTATATATCCAGCTTTGGTGATCTGTAAAGGCCTTTTTACAGAAGGGACAAACATCATAAAACAAATCAGCTCACCAAAAGGAAAAGCCAAACGATCCCTTAGGGCTGACATGAGTACAGGTTTAAAACCCTTACTCATGACGGGCATCAGTTCTTCAAGATGAACACTGCCCGATAAGAGCAATAATGTATTTCCCAAAAGCATAACGATGAGGATTACTACAAAAAACACCTGTCCCGTACGGGCCAGTACTTCAAAGCCAAGCCAGAGGACATAGATTGCACAGAGAATCATCAGAAAAGCCACGACTAGGCTCGGTGTTTTTTCCAGTACAGACACACGAACCAGTTCAGTCTCATCACGTAAATTTCTACTGGTCAAATACAAAAAAAACAGAATGTACAGTACCCCTATTGCCGTTCCACCCTTATTCCCTACCAATTGACGAGCATAGGTAGTCAACATTTGGCCGGGGAATCTCTCTGCCGTGTAGGTGTACATCCGGAACAATACCATTCCGACCAGCATAGCAATAGTCTGAGCAATCCAAGTATTCCGTTCATATTCACTATCCATATTAATAATGACTGCATTTCCTAGAATAAAATGGAACATCAGAATGAGCATTTGTCCGGTACTGATGTATGTTTTATTGGCAAGACGATGACTCATGGGGCATTCTCCTCTATTTTTTTATTCCGGGTCTTTTTCAGCCACGATACAATTAGAAGTAAGAGTGGAAAAAACACGGCAAATATCGGAAACAGCCATTTCAGTACAAACTCGCCTGTTTCAAGGTGATCTTGATAACCCAGTGCCATTAATACACAAGAGACTAACATGATCAGCCCAAATGGCAGAATCAGTTTATGGTAGGATATTCTCAATACATCCTCTGCCGCTTTAACTGCGGCATAATAAAAGATGAAGATTTTGAAAAAATCAAAAATTATAACGCTCATCACGCCGATCACATCGACTCTGTCGATAAAATCAGATATTTCGACCTTGCTGATCATAGTAAGCAGGGGATAAGTCGCCCGTTTGAACACGTCCTCTCCTAGTACAAGCACATTTGATAGCGTAACAACAGACAGGAGTAGCCCTCCAAACAATATAGCAGAGACCCCTACCCCATTGGCACGATAGCCTTTTTTTAAGGTGGGAAGAATCATCGCAAACGTAACCATCTCGCCGTACGGTAGCATTACGGCCTGCGAATAAACTACTTGCCATATCCGCTGCCAGCCATGCTCGGCTATGGGCAATATATTGCCCACATCCACAATGCCTGCCAACAAAATCAACATATTAGTAGCGAGACCCAGCAGCAGTAGCAAAATCAACATGATAATGGCCGTCCGGCCTGCAACCTCAATTCCCAAATACACCACATACATGACAAGTACAACCATTAAGCCACAGATGACTGTCAACGGCGTATGCTGAAGTGTACGGTCAGCAATCAGGATCCCCGTGTCCCTAAGATCCCGTGCTCCGCCGTAGAGAAAAAACACGATATATAAAAAAGCAAGCGCGCTCCCTGCTTTCTTGCCCAAAAGAGCTCTGCAGTATTGTGTCATAAGCAAATCAGGAAAACGTCGGTGCAGGCTGCCATAGCATACAAAAAGCAATGCCCCAACAATCGTGGAAATGAGGATGGCGATCCATGCATCCTTACCCGCATCCCTTCCGGGAATAGACATCATGGATGTGCCCAATTCAAACAGCACCATGAGAGAGATCATTTCTTTTGAACTTATCTGTGTCTTCTTCATCGCCTTCCCCCCTTCCTGATTTCACTAGTCGGCTTCTCCCCTTGAGTACGGGTTGGTTCGCGACTGTGTATGCTTCAATACCGAAGTCACCTGAACACGAACGGTGCTTTCTGCAAAATAACGGCTCCAATCGGAAGAGAGCCTTTTCCATTGTTTTGGGTATCTCCTCTCAAGTGCAAGACCTAAGCCGAACACATCGCTGCCAGTACGCTGAACCTCTTTGACGGTTGATAAAATGACGCGTTTCGTTTCCTCTGCCCATTGCTCCTGCAATCGTTTGATAACCTCTGAACTTTTCAGGTTAATGGAACATTCAGCTTCCTGTATTGCTCCGGTCTGCTTCAAATGAATTACAAAAACAGGCTCCCCTCGCTCCATCTGACTGTCTATATGGGTTTTAGAGAACAAGGTTTCAATACTAACGGTTTCCCCTTTCTTATCACAACTCATTGTTGTTTCCGCACTTTTCACTTTGTTATTAATCAAAGACAGTCCAACTGCTTGGCCATCGTCCAACCAGCGGACAAGGCGATCTTTTTGGAATACTCCCATCCCATTAATGTGAACAACTGCTTCCGGTAAGACATTGTCCACATTGTCCTTCCGTGAGGCCTGCTCCAAATTGCCGCTCACCTCTACGCCCGTAAGCACAGGACCGCTCCCTTTACTGGACATGCTGCGAATGACATCATCGACACTCACCGCGTAATCCCCAGCGTACAAATTTTGAGATAATTCCAGCTTTCCTGAAATATCATTAGCGGGAATGCGGCCGATCGCAGTCATGGTTGCCAGTACATCCTTTCCAGTTTCACCGCGCGCTATCAGCATTTTCATCGTCAGACGGGTTTCCGTATACCTTTCCAGAAAATCCAGCGTATCGCCAATTCCATGCCGTGCCAGCTTTTCTCCGATGACGACCAATCTAGCATGCGCCAGAGAAATAGTCCGTGGGATCCTCTGTGAAGCTTTGCGAATCGCTTGAAACAGACTTTTGCCCTTTTCCCGATACAAAACGACAGGGGTATCTCCTCTCGCTTTGGCTCCAGCGATTTCATCTGCCACGATCACCTGCAGGGAGACCTCATATTCTGACTCCCCCGCCATATCAATTCCTATTCCCGCTACTACGGCTCGCTGGTTCAACTCCACAGAATCCCAGCAACTGGATAACAATGGAGCGAACAGAAGCAAGACCAAACACAGTCCTCCTATTCTCCCCTTAAAGGTTACAGCACTTTGTTCATTCCTCTTCCCCTGATACACCCTGATTGCCCCCCTCCTGCATCGGCGTGGTTTTATCCGAAGGGGAATTTCCGCTTCCATCCTTCATTCGTTTCTGGTTCTTAGACGTAATGCTTTTAGGACGTTTCTTCATCATCCAGAATGGGAGTCGCAATACGGCATCCTTTTGACTCTCCAGCACAAAAGGACTAAAAGGCGCCATGTAGGGCACCCCGAAGGAACTCAGACTGTTCATATGAGCAATTAGCGCAATCAGCCCCAATGTAATGCCGTATAGGCCCATGAACGCAGACAGGATCATGAAAATAAATCGGCACAATCTCCCGGCTACTGCCATGTTGTAGGCTGGGATTGCGAAACTGGCTATCCCCGTCAGGGCTACTACAATCGTGAGCAGCGGGGTGACAATTCCGGCTTCCACAGCCGCTTGACCCAGCACAAGCGCTCCTATAACGGATACCGTTTGGCCACCCGCACGCGGCATTCGGATACCTGCCTCACGCAAAATCTCAAAGGTGATCTCCAGAATTAACGCCTCTAGAAATGCCGGAAAAGGAACGGATTCCCGCTGAGCTAATATGCTAATCAGCAATGGAGTCGGTATCATTTCATAATGATATGTTGTTAAAGCAATGTAGAGAGAAGGCCCTAGAATAAGAATAATGAAGCTGATATATCTAATGAGCCGAACAACAGTCGCCATATCGTAACGCTCTTCATAATCCGAAGAGTTCTGGAAAAATTGAGCAAACACTGTGGGCATCACCAATACAAACGGATTTCCGTCTATAATGAGCGCCACTCGGCCCTCCATAATATTGCTGCTGATGGTATCAGGTCTTTCCGTGTTAAAGATCGTTGGGAAGGGTGTGAAATGATTTTCTTGTATCATCTCCTCAACCATGCCGGACTCAAATATAGCGTCAATGTTGATGCTTTCTATCCGTTTACGAACCTCCTCTACGACACGTGGATTCGCAATATTCTTCATGTATAGCATGGCCACATTCGTGAGAGACGTGCTTCCCACTTGAAACATTTCCAGTGTAAGATCAGAGCTTTTAATCCGTCGCCGAACCAGAGAAATATTCGTGAACAGAGATTCCACAAATCCATCTTTTGGTCCTCTGACGACTGTCTGGGTTGTTGGCTCGCTGACAGCGCGTGTCTCTCCCCCACGTGTACCGCACGCAATGGCTTTTTCGCAGCCTTCCAATAAGATGATTGTGTCCCCCATTAACAATTGCTTCATCATGGAATTCCAATCATCACAGTCCTTCACTTCTCCAAGTGCAAGCGCGTGACTCTGTATTTTTGTGTACAGCGCCTCTGCGCTCTCCACCTCCACAGCTACCTCAGCAGATGGGCGGCTAAGCATGGATTTCATGATGAGTTCATTCACCGTATCCGTTTTGGCCATACTATCTAGAAACACAATAGCGGCGGGGACATCCGCCCTAAGGCCCACTTTAAAGCGGCGAATCAGAAAGTCTGGGCTATCTGACGTCAACTCCTTAACTTGCTGCAAGTTGGTTTCCAAACAAGCCTCGATTTTTAAATAGCGCGGAGAATTTCCATTCTTCTTATCCACACCCGATTTTCTATTATGTTTGCGATAGGGATAGCGAATCATGAGCAAACCTCCTCTCCAAATGGCAACAGTACACTACCTATTTCCTAATTAATGTATCTTTGGAGTATGCTCAATCTGTTCCCAGTTATGCACCAAGCACTCGATCGAAACGTTTTAAGCAAACCCAGCGTAATAAATTTGAATAAATTTTTAATTTTTTAAGCCTAATGTCAGTTCTTTTTGATAAAATGAAGGAATATGCCTCTCGGGAGGGTTAACATCTTGTTTAGTACGTTTTTTGTAAATACCTGTATCCTTGTCACCTTTTTGTACATAACCGGTCTTGTTTCACAAAGGTATAAAATCCGTCTACACACCTTAACGCATAAGGTACATTGGATTGGTGGCGCTCTTTTTGGGTGCTATGGCATTGTTATCATGTACTACTCCATTCCAGTAGGATTTAATACCATCGCTGATCTTCGACATCTGGCTATCGTAGCTACCGCAACTTATATCGGCGCCCCAGCTGCGCTTATGGCAACGCTTTTTATATGTTTAGGCAGACTATTGCTGTTTGGTATCAACACTCAAGCCATCGTAGGCGCCATTTTTATACTGCTCGCTGGTCTGGGGTGTGCTGTACTGTCACATTTGTCCTGGTCGCGTTTACCCAAGCTGATTATGATGAATGTTTTTGCTTTGGGCATTATATTCTGTCCCCTTATGATAAATTTGAAAAATCTCGATGATGTTCTGCACGTGTATCCGCTCCAATTCTTCATTTCCATGGTCGGCGGATGTCTTCTGTACCTCATTGCTGAATCTATCAACACATCCAATGAGCTGTTACTTCGACTGGAGCATACCTCCTACACAGACCATCTCACTAATTTAAGCAATAGAAGACAGCTTGAGTTCTCATTGGAAGAACAGCTCCCTCAAGCTCGTCAACGTCATGAGCACTTATCTGTACTGGTGTTGGATATTGATCACTTCAAGAAAGTCAACGATACCTACGGACATGCCGCAGGCGATACAGTGCTGCGTCAGCTTGGGCAGATTTTAATGGAAAAGTGCCGTACTAATGATGTAGTCACTCGCAGCGGGGGAGAAGAATTCACCGTACTCTTGCCGAATTGTGCTTTTCGGCAAGCATTACGCATAGCTAATCAGATTCTTAGCGGAGTAAATCAGTACGAGTTTGTTTTAGCGGACGGACTTATTCTTAAAGTCACCGTGTCCATCGGCGTGACCACCTTCCCTGGTACAGGAGAAGATATATCCGGAGCAGCCCTGCTGGAACAGGCGGACAAAGCATTATATGAAGCTAAAAAAGCAGGACGTAATCGGGTTTGCTCCTATGAAATATAACTTGAGGCATGACCCTTACACAGAAATAGCCGATACAACCCTCTCTTGAGGATCGTATCGGCTATTATCCTTTTAAAAAGAAAAGATGTTAATCCCTAGGGGAAGGTGACTTGGCATCCTTATCTTCAGTATGATTGCAATTCCCCACCACAAGGGATGTACGCTTGGCGAGCGAAGCAAGCGTATGAGATTCCCATACTTCCAGCATACGACGTTCACTCTCAGCTAAAATCTCAGATACGGCGATCGCCAACTCCCCGCAAAAAGGGTTCGTCTCCGGTTCATGCATCATCCCCGGGAAAATGGGATCACATATTTCAATGGCGTGGTATATATCAGCAAGTGTAATATGATCCGCTGAACGGGTAAGCACATAACCTCCCTCGCGCCCTTCACGTGCTGCAATCAAATCAGCCTGCACAAGCCGTGTCAGCACTCTGCGCACCAAAGTGACTTCGCAATCAATGGAGCGGGCAATAGAGCCGCTGGCACAAAGCTCCCCGTGTTTTTCCAAATAGACAAGCGCCTTTACCGCAATTCCAAGCCATTTGGGCGTTGCGGTGCGTAGTCTTTTTTCACTATTCAAATGAGATGACACCCCTAAGCTGTAGAAACTTCGTTGAATGCATTGTACGTGATGTCAGATGTAAGTTCAAGCCTGAAAGCCGGAACCCTCTGGATCCCTAGCGCCCAAAGTAAAATGACCTAGTCGTACTTCTCCACTAAGTGACAGATAAACATCCCGGATGCCGGAGGCTGACTGTACCTTTTCCGAGAGTGTCACCCATGCTTGTGCCCCTCCTGTATTACCCACATTGATGCGTGCCACAGCTTGGCTGTCTGGCCCATCCAAATGCAGTTCAATGGCTGCATCACTGCTGTTGCCTGACACGCGGCACTGAAACTCGGCTACACTCACCGTATTCATGTCTACGCCATGAAAAGCAATCCAACCAGAACGTTGCGGTGAACGGGGACGTACACAGGCCTCCCTTTGCTCCTTGCTTTCATCCAGCAGGATGTCGAAGCAATCATCAAAGTTTTCAGCTCGTATCCTTGGTCCAGCTTGCCGTGGTGGAATAACTTCACCTCGAACGTACACAGGATGCTCCAATCGAATATCTGCTGAGGAGGCACCTGCCAGCAGTGTATATTCACCCGATTCAACGCAATAACAATCCCGTGTGACATCCCAAATCGCCCAATCCTTTACCCGAACCGTAAAAGAGACCGTTCGCGTCTCACCTGGCTCCAAGCGAATGCGTTGAAATCCACACAGTGTCTTCAACGGGCGCTTTACGCGCGAGGCTTCAGAGCGTACATATAGTTGTACAACCTCTTCACCAGCAGCTCCCCCTCGATTCGTCACATCTACCCACACCTGGATAGCATCTGCGGCGTCAAGTGTAGCCATAGATTTAACGTTATCCTTATGGGCGTCTGTATGCAGATCACTATATTCAAATGGCGAATACGTTAGCCCGTGTCCAAATGGATATAACGGTTCACCTTCAAAATATTGATAGGTACGACCGCCACGAATAATATCATAATCCCTGATATCACCCAATTGATCCTCGTTCTGAACCCAGGTCATGTTCAGACGCCCTGCGGGTGCGTAATCTCCAAACAATACATCCGCTATGGCTGTACCATGCTCTTGTCCCGCATGAGACGTATATACGATCGCTGGAATATGCTCTTGAAGCCAAGGAATCGCAAATGGATAGCTGCCCGTCAGAACCACAATCGTATTCGGATTGACGCGATATACTTCCTCGATAAGTCGTTGCTGGGAAGCAGCCAGTTCCAGGCCTGGGCGATCATTCTCTTCTTTTCCGTTAATGAGCGGGTGATTTCCAACGAATACAATCGCTGTATCTGCCGCTTGCGCAGCGGCTATCGCCTCCGCCAAGCCATCCGATACCGTCTCAATACGGAAAGTCGTACGGTCGGAGTCTGTGACGTTAGATGCAGGAGTTGCGGATTCCATCACCTTTAAGGAGCCTTCCGTTCCTGCGATCACTGGCTTACCATTCCACGTGGTCCACAGATGCTCTCCTTGTTCTACAGGAGTCAGTCCAAAGACCTCTTTAACATACCAGCCATACGCTTCAGCAGCTGTCACACGAAGCGTCTCCTCATCGCTCGTCACATAGGTACCCAGATGTTCATCATGCAGTGTCACGCTGCCATAGCCCCAATCTGTCATGGTCAATACCGTTGGCTCTCCACCCTGGGACAGGCGCATATCGCCAGAAGAATTAACTATGAGCTTCGCGCCATCAGTCGATGCCGTCAAGGTCACACGATCTTTGGCATCGGAGTACACGACACGTTCCTCCGCGCCCCCGCTTTCCAGCTTGGCACGAATCGCCTCCAGCGGTGTAACCCGGTAAGGCAGCGTACCGGAATACCAGTCGCGGAACACCTCATTGCCATGCGAACCAATGACCGCTACTTTGCCGCACTGGGCAGGGTTCAATGGCAGAAGCTTTTGCTCATTTTTGAGCAGTACGATCTGCTCCCTCGCCGCACGCAACGACAATGCACGGGCTTGCTCTGTCATTAAAGCCTCTTCCCCGATGGAGGCATATGGATTGTCTGCCGCCGGATCAAATTCCCCCAAACGAAAACGAACACGGAACGTATGGAACAATGCCCGATCCAAGTCCTCTTCTTGTAGCGAGCCCTGCTCCAAAGCTTCTCGAATCGCCTGCTTGGAGAGCTCTGCATCATCGGTAATGCTGTCAATTCCAGCGCGAATAGATTCAGCCACGCCCGGCGTATGGGAAACGTAATATTGATGGTCGTTTACAATCCCCATCACATCACCCGCATCACTTACGACAAAGCCGTCCATTCCCCATTCGCCTCTGACAATATCGTTAACACCATGGTATAACGTAGCAGGCGTCCCGTTAATCAAGTTGTAAGAAGTCATCATCGACTGGGCTCCGCCCTCCGTAAAAGGCTTCTCAAATGCTCTTAGATAATATTCTCGCAGGTTTCGTGGGTCTATGCTGGAGGAGCCAATACCCCGGTCCACTTCATTATTGTTACCTAGAAAATGTTTTAACGTCGCAACCGCTTTCAAATATACCGGATGATCACCCTGTATCCCTTTGACTAACTCCTTCGACAATTCTCCCGTCAAATACGGGTCTTCGCCGTAGGCCTCCTCATTCCTTCCCCATCTTGGGTCACGCTCCATATCCACTGTAGGCGCCCACAGGGTAAGACCGTTCAATTTTGGATCACGACGATAGTAGACACGCGCCTCATCTGCAATAACAGAGCCGATCTGACGCATTAACTCCGTATCCCAAGTACAGGCCAAACCCACAGGCTGAGGAAATGAAGTGGCCTCTCCCAACCAGGCTATCCCGTGTGCTGCTTCCGTACCGTGCTTGTAAGCTGCAACTCCCAAACGGTCAATGGCCGGCTGGTATTGCAGCATAGATTCGATCTTTTCCTCTAAGGTTAGTCGCGACACGAGATCCCGTACACGCTCATCTAGTTGAATCTTCGGATCTTGAAATAAATATTCGATACCCGTTGTTTCATGACTCAAATCCGTCATCTCCTTAGCTTCATTAAGATGATAAAAAGTTATGCACGAAAGCGCTTTAATATATCATAACGAAAAAGGATTACACCAGCAACAATACCGAAAACATCCTAAATTGGATGAAATACAAACCGCGGCATACGAGAAAAAAAGTTGCAATTTCTTTTTCTTATATAAAGCTAAAAATGATATTTTTTGGTATAATCAGGATATATCATTGAAGGAGGAAGCGCTGATGAAAAATACCGGAATGACACGGCCTCTGGATCAGCTGGGGCGAATTGTACTCCCTAAGGAAATGCGCACCACTATGGATATCAATATCGGTGATTCGCTTGAATTCTTCGTAGATGAAGAAGGATTTGTATTAAGGAAATACACGGGTGTCTCCTGCAAATTTTGCGGCGCAGTGGATCATTTAACTTATTTTCGGGACAGCTTTATTTGCGCTGATTGCATCCAGTTATTAAAGAACGATGAACATGTACATGCCACAAGCAACGATGCCATCCAGGCTCAAGAACATACCAAATCGAACCAAGCCAACACTACCTGGCAGCCCAAGCATTCCAGAGTGCAACAAGGTGAAATGGTAAAAAAGCTCCGCAAGCTGATTCAGGAACATCCGAACCTGCCACAAAAAGTGTATGCAGAAATGCTCGATATTTCCCAAGGCCGTGTGTCCCAACTGAAAAAGCTGCTCTAAACCTTCTAAAAATTTTTTTCCCAATATCATATACGATGTACTCGAAAACCTACTTATTTCACTGTAACTACAATGGCCAGGTATAGAGTAAGGTGCATATCTGTGGATGTGTCCCTTATTCTATACCTGGCCTTTTCCTGCTTCCCGCCTCTATCAATGTGACAATAGTCACATACTCTCAATGTCTACGTATATACAATATATAGATCGAAACAATTGGTTATCACTAGATATCATCAATATGTTGTTTTTGTGAAAAATATATATTTTTTACTATATGGAGGGTTTTACGATGAAGGTGCTGGAGGAACATCAATTATACGACATCGGTGAGCGAGTCATTGGGGCACAAGATCTGGACATGCTGCGGGAGAATGCAAATTTAAATGGAGAATCGTTCAGCGGCAAAATGAGCAAGCTTGGCTCGGAATATGCCAAATGGTATGCGCGCCTGCGTGTACTTCCGCCTGAATTAACAGACGCGATTGACCATGGGTATGTATATGTTCACGATTTGGACCAATATGCGCTCGGAACTACAAATTGTATCTTTATTCCATTTGGTCGTTTGCTACAAGACGGTTTCAATACAGGCAATGGCTCTGTACGCACACCACAAACAATTATGTCTGCTATGGCACTGGTCGCCATCATATTCCAGTCTCAACAAAATAGCCAATTTGGTGGTGTCTCTGCCAATAAAATAGATTGGGATCTTGCTCCATACGTTGCTCGTTCCTTCCGCAAGCATCTGCGCAAAGGACTCCGGCTGTTCGAGGAAGAGCTAGACTCCCGTTGGTCTGACGACGAGCTGCATTTAGCCAATACTCACTTGCAAGAGGTCTGCCCTCGTTCATACTCATTCGCACGCGAAGAGACAGAGACAGAAACCCGGCAGGCGGCGGAATCGCTCATTCATAACCTGAACACGATGAGCAGTCGGGCAGGGGGGCAAATTCCATTCACTTCACTGAATTACGGGATGTGTACGTCTGCTGAAGGTCGGCTTGTTTCGCAATCGTTGCTGGAAGCCACGATTCGTGGACTGGGCAGCGGGGAAACTCCTATTTTCCCACAACATATTTTCCAATGTAAAAAAGGAGTCAACCAGGCAGAAGGCGATGTCAACTACGATTTGTTCTTAAAAGCGGTAGAATGCTCCAGCAAGCGGATGTATCCCAACTTTGTGAATGTGGATGCTACCTTCAATCTGCCTTATTACCGCGCAGATGACCCGGATACCATCATTGCCACGATGGGCTGCCGTACCCGTACCATTTCTGACCGTTTCGGCAGAAACCGCCAGAGCGGCAAGGGTAATCTCTCATTTAATACTATTAATCTGGTACGGCTCGGGATTGAATATGGTATTTGCACAGGCAAGCGTCTGACACCTGACCGTGACCGCTTTGACGCGAGACTGGAAGAGGTTATGCGAATTGCAGTGGACGGTCTAATCCATCGCTATCATATCCAGACCAGCCAGCCAGCCAAAGCCTCGGACTTTATGATGCGCGAAGGGGTATGGGAAGGCGGAAAAGAACTGGCACCTGATGAGAAGGTGGGAAGCGTCCTAAAGCACGGTACGCTTTCGATCGGATTTATCGGGCTGGCTGAGTGTATGAAAGCATTATACGGAAAACACCACGGAGAGGATGATTTTGTATACCGTGAAGCACAGCGAATCATCACCTCCATGCGCGTGTATTGTGATCGAATGAGTGAACACCACAATCTAAATATTACATTGTTCGCGACACCTGCCGAAGGATTGTCTGGCAAGTTCACATTGCTGGACCAACGTGACTTCGGAGTTATTCCTGAGGTCAATGACCGGGAATATTACACGAATTCCTTTCATATTCCGGTGTATTACAAGCTCCCGGCTGCTCGTAAAATCAGCTTGGAGGCTCCGTTCCATAATCTATGTAATGCGGGTGCAATTTCATACATTGAGCTGGACGGTAATGCGCGGAATAACCCGGAGGCGTTTCTTAAAATTGTTCAATACGCGCTGCATCAGAACATTGGCTACTTCTCCATCAACCATCCGGTGGATCGTTGTACGGAATGCGGCTATGAAGGAATTATCGGGACAAGCTGTCCTCAATGCGGCACGGATGAGGAACACACGCACTTTCAGCGTTTACGTCGGGTAACCGGATATCTGACAGGTGATTATACCGTTCGTTTTAATGCTGCCAAGCAAGCCGAAGTTCGCGACCGGGTGAAGCATAAGTGAATTTGTGCGGCTATATTCCGGAATCTCTGAATGAAGGATACGGCCTGCGCACCGTCGTATTCATTAGCGGTTGTCGCCATGCCTGTCCCGGCTGCTTTAATCCAGCTTCGTGGAACTTTCGCGCAGGGGAGCCATTCACGCCCGAGCGTCAACAGGAGGTCATCCGTGATATCATGGATAATCCGCTGTTGGACGGATTGACTCTCTGCGGGGGAGATCCTTTTTTCTCAGCAGCAGAATGCTCGCAATTTGTACGTAACTTCCGCGCGGCTTGTCCCGACCGAACCGTCTGGGCCTACACAGGCTTTATCTACGAAGATCTGCTCATGGATCAGGAGCGACAGGAGCTGGCGCAATTGTGTGACGTGATTGTAGATGGCCGTTTTGTTGAACAGCAAAAAGATCTGACCCTCCCCTTTCGGGGCAGCCGTAATCAGCGCCTGGTAGATGTGAAAGCCAGTACTCAAGCAGGTTACACCGTTTCATTAGCTTAAAGGCGATGTTCTACTTAGCAAGATGCTATACCAAAGACAAGTCCCCCACGATAGGTCGGGCTTGTCTTTTTTGCATATAACTAACAGATTCCACTCCAGTTTCTATTACTGTTTCTATTGCACATCCTGTGAGTTTCACTTATGATGGTGAACAAGTATACGAGTGCATAATTATTCGTCATACCTTAATCGCATAGTTTGGAAATAGGTGTCTGTTCTATTCAGATCAGACTTAAAAGGGAAGCCGGTGCAAATCCGGGACGGTCCCGCCACTGTAAACGGGGAATGTTCAGCTGCTCATACACCCACTGGTCCACAGACCGGGAAGGGATGCTGAACGTCATGATCCGTAAGTCAGGAGACCTGCCTATTTTAACAACATCGCAGTACCTACGGAAGATAGGGAGGTGTTAAGAGCAGTCGCCGTATTTTTGAATTTTAATCGCGGAGGCATTCTTTCCCCTACTTATTTTTAGCCTTGGGGACAGAATGCCTTTTTTGGTACGTAAAAATAAACTGGCTACCACTTAGGAGGAAAACCTACATGTCCATTAACGAACGATCTACATTGTCCGGTTTGACTAGCAGTAATCTGGGATATCCGCGAATCGGCGGGAACCGGGAATGGAAGAAAGCACTGGAGCGCTTCTGGCAGGGTAGTATTAACGAAAGTGAACTGCATAGTGAGATGAAAAGATTGCGGCTGGAGCATCTGAGCAAGCAACGTGACAAAGGGATTGATCGCATTCCTGTCGGAGACTTTTCCTATTACGATCATGTGCTGGATACATCTGTGATGTTCGGTCTCGTACCCGAACGGTTCAACTATCGTCCTACAGGTCCGGTTCCTCTGTCTGTGTATTTCGGGATAGCACGTGGGCAGAAGGGAGCTACCGCCAGCGAAATGACCAAATGGATGAATACCAATTACCACTACATCGTTCCCGAATTGGAAAATGCGGCTCCAGTGCTCACTGAAAATAAGCCCTTACTCGCTTATCGTGAAGCAAAGCAAGAGCTAGGCATTGACGGTAAACCGGTTCTCATCGGCCCCTATTCATTTGTTGTTTTATCCAAAGGCTATGATCGTAAGGATCTCGCTTCTATTATACGAACCTTCCAGCCTTTATACGCCCGAGTCTTGTCAGAGCTAGCAGCAGAAGGCGTTCAATGGGTCCAAATCGATGAACCTGTCCTGACCACCTCATTCCCGGCAGAGGATCTGGAGATTATTCAGGAGGTCTATGAAGCTTTGACCCAAGCTGCTCCCTCCTTAAACATCATGCTGCAAACCTACTTTGGTAGCCTAGATCATTATGAGCGTCTGACTGAACTTCCGGTCCAGGGACTGGGTCTTGATTTTGTCTATGATGATGGCGAAAATGTCCAGCATATATCGCGACATGGCTTCCCCAAAGGGAAAACGCTGGGTGCTGGTGTCATTGATGGGCGCAATATATGGCGCAGCGACCTGAATGCCGTGGCTGCGCTGTTGGGCCAGTTAGCAGAACAAATCAATGCAGAACAGCTTATCGTGCAGCCATCGTGCAGTCTGCTGCATGTGCCGGTCAGTCTGGAAGCAGAGCACAAGCTGGACCGAGAGCTGGTGCATGCCCTAGCCTTTGCCGATGAAAAGCTGGATGAAATCGCAGTCTTGACGGCTGCACTTGGTAAGCATGATCCATCCGCACTTGCCAAGCTTGAGCAAAGTGCGGAAGCGGTAGCCCGCTTCAACAGCTCAGCGGCAAGGGTACAGACAGCTGCCGATTTGGCCGACCTGTTGGCAAAGGAGCCACTATCACGCAGCGTTCCTTTCGCCGAGCGCCGTATAATTCAGCAAAATAGGCTGAAGTTACCCCCACTGCCTACGACGACCATCGGCAGCTTCCCGCAAACTGCTGAGGTTCGCAAGGCCCGTCTGCACTATCGCAAAGGAGAATGGTCTGCCGAGCAATATCGGACATTCATCCAGCAGCAGATCAAGGAATGGATTGATATCCAAGAGGACATTGGCATAGATGTGCTTGTACATGGGGAATTTGAACGGACTGACATGGTTGAGTTTTTTGGCGAAAAACTAAAAGGCTTTGCTTTTACACAAAACGGATGGGTGCAATCTTACGGCTCCCGCTGTGTTAAACCGCCGATTATTTACGGAGATGTGTCGTTCGATCAACCAATGACTGTAGAAGAGACGGCATTTGCCCAATCGTTAACCTCCAAGCCAGTTAAAGGAATGCTTACAGGCCCTGTGACCATTTTGAACTGGTCCTTTGAACGTAATGATATTCCACGCAGGCAAGTTGCTTTGCAATTAGCTCTGGCATTACGGGCAGAGGTAGAGGCACTCGAACAAGCGGGTATTAGCATGATTCAGGTGGATGAACCCGCAATTCGCGAAGGGCTCCCGTTGAAAAAAGAACAACAGCAGGCCTATCTGGATTGGGCGGTTCAAGCCTTCCTTGTGACCACGGCCACTGTTGAACCTGCGACTCAAATCCATACACACATGTGCTATTCCGAATTCCAAGATATGATCCAGTCCATTTCAGACATGGATGCCGACGTGATTTCTATTGAAACCTCTCGTAGTCATGGTGAATTGATTGTTAGCTTTGAGGATCAGGTGTACGACAAAGGCATCGGTCTGGGCGTGTACGATATCCACAGCCCGCGCATTCCTGATGAATCAGAAATGCTAAGCATGATTCAGCGTGCCTTGCGCGTACTGCCAGCAGATTTGTTCTGGGTTAATCCAGACTGTGGGCTGAAAACCCGCACCAAGGAGGAATCTGTCGCCGCGTTGCGGCAAATGGTACAGGCGGCTCAAGCAGCCCGAGCCGTGCTGTCTGTATCCAACTAATATTTTTATCGTATCCAATCACGTTATTATATCCATCATATCCTATTCCCTTTTCGGTCTTTCTATTAGAGACCGGAAGGGAGTTCTTTATTCCAAGTCATATAATGTATATAAACCTTGAATGTGCTCGATTTTTAGCTGCTTCAGATGTATACCTAAGCCATGCTCTCGATCCCAGGAACAATTAAAATTCAAATATAGTTCATCCTTTTCCGATGAGTCGGAAATCAGTATAGATATAAGCTGCATTCGATCCAGCAATTGCTCTGGTCGCTCCACATAAGGCGCATATTCATTAGGGTCCTCTCCCCATGAGCTGTATGCCTTCCGATACTTTTCCACGATGTCTACATAATGATGGTATATGGACTCCAATACTTGAGGATGGATTGCTGACGAACATGCCATATACGTCTCCCATGTCTTTTTTTGCAGCTCTGTAGGTTCTTCTATAGTCTGTGCCTGTTCTTCAGAGTCGGCTCCCACGATAAATTCAGCTTCTACCTCCGATGGCTGCCCGCAAAAATCAAGATGTACCACACCACGTAGTACAACCTCCTCCGACACATCCCAAGTCTCATCATCCTGTTCCAATTCCCTATACCAGTGTTTCCAGTCCATCCTTTATCCACCTCTTCATCATAGGTAATCTTTAACTCTATTGAACACTTTACAATCTATCATTTTAATGAATGAAATTAAAGTAACATTCTATGGGTGTTTCCAGCCAGAAATCGAGGAATTTCCAAATGAAACTACTTTATTCTACAAGATTCGCTATTCATGTAAGCCTTCAAGAAAGAAAACCAGCCCATTTTGACCCGAAGATTTTATTATTAAAAATTTAGTACCTTGCATTAATCAGTACATGATGTTAAATTATACCTGACTACTGATTTATAATCAGTACCCGTGACAAATTATGCACAAACACACGTTTCTTCCCCTTATTCCGAACGACACCTATGAATTATGATTACATCAGGAAGGGAGCATCGCTCGTGAATGTGAACATCCAATTCAAAAAAGGGGTACTGGAACTATGCGTTCTAGTTCTAATTGGACGTAGAGACCGCTATGGCTACGAATTGGCTCAAGCCGTCTCCCGTCATATCGAAGTAGCAGAGGGAGCCCTATATCCACTGCTTCGCCGTCTGGTATCCGAGGGATACTGCACGACGTATTTACAGGAATCGACCGAGGGCCCGCCCCGTAAATATTACCGGCTGACCGATACCGGCAGCCATTATACAAGATTACTTACACGGGAATGGAATGATTTTGTCCATCATGTCGCAAGCCTACTGAAGGAAGGAGATCCTGATGAATAGAAAACAGTTTCTTACAGAGGTGGAGCAGCGCCTATCTCCTCTCCCTGCAGAGGTACGCCATGAGTTGCTTAGTGATTTGAGCCAGCATTTTGACTACGGCTTGGCCAATGGAAAAAGCGAAACTGAAATTGCCCATGAGTTGGGGAACCCAGAGGATATTGCCCGAGAAGCATTGGATGTTCCCAATGTAGGCTGGAACGCTTCCCCTCCACTTCGCCAAGGAAGCTTCGCACGCAATCTTTTTACTTTCTTAGGGCTGCTGTTTCTCAACTTGTTGATCTCCATCCCGATTCTAGCTACCCTATGGGCGGTATGGGCTTCATTAACCGCAGTGGCGGTCAGTTTCGTTGCAGCCCCTCTACTCGCCGTCACTGATTATGCGCTCAACAGCACCTTTTACCCGACCAAATTCTTCTTCTCCATCACGTTAACAGGTATGGGGCTATTGCTGCTGCCTGGGGTACGTTATCTCCTACTCCTTATGGTAAAGGGCACAGTGCGATACTGGAAATGGAATCAGACTACCCTGAGGGGAGCTTACTAACAACATGAATAAAATGTGGTTTATTGCAGCTGGATTGTGCATTGTCATCGGTGTAGCCGGAATGGTGGTCTACGGTGCTCCATGGAATCAACAAGTAATGAAAGAAACAACAGCTATAAATAAAAAATGGACATTCACACGTGGTCAGCTTCAAAACCTGAAAGTGGACAGTTCTGATGATGTTTCTATTTTGTTCACTCCTGGCTCTGGCGACCAAGGTACGATACGCATCAGCGGAGAAGTTCAGACAAAAGTAGCCGACCAGATTCATAATGCCCGAATTGAGAACGGTAAGCTTACCATTCAATCGAAGCCGGCCCCTTCCTTGTCATTCCTTTCGTTTACCCCTGATTTGGATCAAACGATTACTGTAGAGATGCCTGCTGGGGAAACACTAGCTGATCTGCAGGTAGATACACATTCAGGAAATGTAAAACTTCAAGATGCCTCCGTGGAGAATACTTCTATTACTGCTACCTCAGGCACTGCCGAGATTACAAACCTCCGAAGTACCCACCTGATCGCAAATCTAACATCCGGTAACTTTATAGCCAATCAGCTTACAGCAGATATGGAGCTAAAGCTTACTTCAGGAGATGTCACCATCCGCGATTATAGCGGTAACGGCCTTCTATCCCTAACCTCAGGGGAATCTAATATTACGCAACGCACCGTATCCAACTTGGAAGTGAATTCTGATTCCGGTGATGTAAATATTAAGCAGGCTCTCGATTTTAAAGGTGTCTATAATGTCCACTCTGACTCTGGAAGCATAAACACTCCCGAATCTGTTCCCGGCGCCGCGAGCGTGATCAAGGTCGAAACCACTTCAGGGGATATTGATATTTCCAAATAGGAGGCTACTACATAATGTCTCATCAGGCGAAGTTTGGTTCAAGGGGTTTAACCTAGTATAATGTAACCATGTGCTCAGATGCACAACCACGTTATATAGTGATAAGGAGGAGACTGGATGGAACTTAAAAACAAAACAGCCATTATTACAGGAGCCAGCAAAGGAATTGGTAAGGCAATTGCCGAGACCTTGGCCAAGGAAGGCGTTAATCTGGGGTTAATCTCACGCACATTGACCGACCTACAAAAGCTGCAGGATTCACTGGGGAGTACATACGGTGTGAAAGTGGTGAGTGCTGTTGCAGATATATCGGATCGTACACAGGCCGCTGCTGCTGTAGCTTCACTGGAGCATGAGCTGGGTGCCGTCGATATTTTGATCAACAATGCAGGCATCGCCACCTTCGGCACAGTCGCAGATATGGACCCCGAAGAGTGGGAACGTATTATTCGCGTAAACCTGATGGGAACCTATTATGTTACACACGCCGCTCTTCCAAGCATGCTGGCGCAACAGAGCGGAAATATTATTAACATTTCCTCCACAGCAGGGGAACGAGGTTTTGCAACAGGCTCGGCATATTGCGCATCCAAATTTGCTTTGATGGGCTTCACGGAAGCACTGATGCAGGAAGTTCGCAAATCCAATATTCGGGTAACCGCGCTGACTCCAAGCACGGTCAATACAGAATTGGCGGTAAATGCGGGATTGAATATTGGTGACGAGGACCGCATGCTTCAGCCGCAGGATTTGGCCGATCTGACATTAGCTGCATTGAAGCTGCCGCCACGGGTTCAATTAAAAGTAGCTGGCATTTGGACAACCAACCCACAGTAATTCGACATGACATCTTAGATTCATTGGCTGCACCAAGCTCCGGCAGACGTAATTGTTCGTCATGCCGGAGCTTTTTTTAGGATAGCTATACCAAAACAAACTGTAATATAAGCGCTTTGTACTTCCAGCATACATAACATACAATTCCAGCAACCATAAGCGCATTCCAAGAAAGGGGAAAAATGATGAAGAATACAGGAATGACACGACCACTAGACCATTTGGGACGCATTGTGCTACCCAAAGAACTGCGCACCTCTATGAATATTAATATTGGAGATGCTCTCGATTTTTTTATTACACCAGAGGGACTGATGATTCGCAAGTATACGGGGGTTTCTTGTTATTTTTGTGGTGCCGTTGATCATTTAAGCTATTTCAGAGATCATCTGATATGCAAGAGTTGTATTGAGAACCTGAAGAGCGATAATCCCTCCAGTCATTTGAGTGAAGCACGTCCTGTCCAGCCGAAGAAAAGAAGGAGCTACAGAAATCAGAATGAGCTTCTGAATAAACTAAAGCAGCTCATGGAGGAGTATCCTAATGTATCTCAAAAGGAATTAGCCGAAATGCTGGAATTATCTCAAGGACGCGTGTCACAGCTTAAAAAGCTACTCCTTTGAATCTTTCCGTCCACCTCGTTTGTTAAAATAATAAAAAAAGAGCCTGACGGCTCTGGGATCATTCATTATTACGCAATGTCAGACTGCTCCATAATCGGGACTCGATAGGCAAGCAGGGACTCGTCTATTACAGCAGAAATAAACGTTGCTTCTATTTCAGGCACCAGTCTAAGCGCATAGTTCCATGCGTTTTCCTCAATTTGCAGCGCAAGCCGTTGCCGGGTCCCGATCATGTCCTCTTGCTCCATCGCATCGGAGAGACCCTCTAATTCAGTATCGGCGGCGTGCCCGATCTCATGCGCAAGCACAACCGTAAAATACTCCTCAACTCGATCCGCGCTGCCGAACATCTGTAAACATTGTGTTTCAATAACATCCGTATACATGGTAATGGCGTGAGCATGCATAGCATATTTGCCCCCAATCAGCCGTCCACCAGGAAAACGTTTCTCCAGCTTCACTGTTACGCCTATAGCAGCCCGTTCCAAAAGCTCAGCGACAATGCGCTCTGCCTGATTTCTCTCCAACTTAGCTTCGCTCCTCAAACCAAGAAATATAAAGTTATATTTACGATATAACTTATGAAATTATGAATGTTCTCATACAATACACAGTACGATATTATACCTTTTTACAAAGGAGAATACCATGCCAGAAGATTATTATTTAGGCTGGGGAACACTTGCCCTTATTAATGCCGGCTTGGCACAGTCCAAAAATCGGAGCAGACTTAACTGGTTTGCGCTCTCACTACTTATAGGGCCGATCGCGACCCTATTGATCGTTGTCGGGGATAAACCGGATTCCTGATCCAGCAATTAGTCTCCCGTTAGGTTAACCAGAATGAAAAGGACAACCTTGCGGCTTTTCCGGCAGCGCTACATCTGTTGTTGGTTTAGCCTGTCTCGTCATATACGGCTTTTCCTGAACTCCAAAATTCGGCTTCACAAGCCGATTATCGTAAGAACTATGAAAAATATGTGTGGTTGCTGGGGATAATGGTGGGATCAACCACGTCCAATTACCTGTCAGTGCGCGGCCAGCCTTGGCTTCCCGTTCCTCAAACAACTTAAATTGGGCCGCTGCGGTATGATGGTCGACAATGCTGACCCCTGCTTTTTTAAAAGAATGCAGCACAGCAATGTTCAACTCCACCAGCGCCCGATCACGCCATAGCGTTGTTTCACTCGTCGTATCCAGCCCCATCAGTTTTGCCACCTGTGGCAACATATTATAACGAAAGGTATCCGCAAAATTACGGGCACCGATTTCTGTCCCCATATACCAGCCGTTAAACGGAGCTGCTGTATAGATGATACCACCAATCTCCAGTGTCATATCCGAAATCATAGGCACAGCATACCAGCGCAATCCCAGAGTGGCTATACAAGAGAGTTCTGGATGCTCAATAGGCACCTCCATCACCAAATGTTCAGGAATATCAAAGAACTTGGGAGGCTGACCCCCCGCTTCCACAACCAGCGGCAATACATCAAAAGCAGTCATCGCTCCTTGCCACCCCATATCCCTACAAGCATTGGTGAAATCCACCGAGATTGGATCCCCGATGACCCCTTGATCCGTTTCATATCCAGCGTAACGAATGAGTTGATGGTTCCAGATACGAATATTCGGCTGTCCCGGCTGGGAGGCGCGAAATACAGTAAGCGTTGGCTTAATTTTACCGCCGTTCGTTCCTATACGGATATGCTCCAATAGCTCGTGAACTACTTGCGTCGCATCTGACGCTCCACGTGCATCCCTGACCAATAGCTTGTCCCAAAACAATCGACCGATACAACGATTGCTATTCCGCCAAGCCATAAGTGCCCCGTGTTCCAGCTCTTCATAAGTATGATCGTATGTTCCAGTAGTCTCTATGTCGTGACGAATATGAAGAAGCCGGGCTTCCGCATCATCGCGGCTTCGACCCAGCTCCTCATAACATGTATATATAAACTGCTCCGCTTCATGCAAAAGCTGTTGTTTCACTTCCATAACCTACACCCCATCCCGGCAGCTCACTTCCTTATGAGCCTGTGGTCTTCCATGCTTCTTTGTCATTATACTCCAGTAGCAGGCCGGAACCAACGGGATGTATATCTTGTTCACCTGATCTCCATATCCGTGGAAAACACTCCCAGAAACTTATCCCAGATATGCGCTAAGCATCCAGATATGTTTATCCATTTCTTCTCTCAAGCCATTCAGAAGATCCTCTGTCGCTTTGTCCTGTGCCGCTTCTGCCGCTTCCATACCATTAGCCAGTTCAATAGTAATCGTTTTAAAATCGGCTACAACGGACTTCACCATATCTTCAGCTGTCTGCTCGCCTGCGGACTCCTGAATAGCTGACAGTTGCAAATGCTCCTTCAAGGTCGCAGCAGGACGGCCGCCAATAGCCAACAAACGTTCGGCAATCGTATCCAGATTAGCTGTTGCTTCATTGTAAAGCTCCTCGAATTTAGCATGCAGTGTGAAGAATTTAGGTCCTTTTACATACCAGTGGAAATAATGCAGTTTTGTGTACAATACAGACCAAGTAGCCACGTGTCGGTTCAATGCCTTGTGCAGTTCTTGAATTGCCTCTTGTGTAGGTGCGTTCGTATGATTTAATGTACTCATGTGTAAAATCCCCTCTCGTTATGATTCATAGTATAGTTGAGTGATGCTTGATACTCGCTAGCAGTAGTGTCTGATTTTCTTCTAAATCCCATGCGTAAAGCTAAAAAATATTTAGCGATTAATTTAGACTTAATCTAAATCCTGTTTTAATTATAACACTATGTTACTGTTTTTCAAGCACTTTATTAGAGTTTAATCATGAAGATTATGTGAAGTTGCCAATTGATTAATATTCATCAAGTACTCCCAACGCATCATAAATAGGTTACAACAATAAGCCTCTACAAGATGTTAATTTTGTCTGTTGAATAATGAAAAGAGCCGACCCGCAATGGATCAGCTCTACTTTTATTCTTATATTTCAGAAGGTTCCACGATTAAGGATACAACTTTGCCTGCATTTACATCAATCAAGCCATGATCGGTAATTTTCAAAGCCGGGCTAACTGGCAAAGAATGAGTACTGAGCGACATGATTGGATTGTAATGGCGATAGCCCAGCGACAGTAAGGCTGAACGCAGTTCCTTCACATGGGCAGCAACCATTTCTAGTGGTCCTTCTGTTAAAATTCCGCCCACCGTTAACGGTAAATGGGACAGCACCTTGCCATTTTCAACTACGCAAAAGCCCCCTTGGCTGGATAAAACCGTATTCGCGGCCAATATCATATCTTGCTTGTTATGCCCCACGACCAACAAGTTATGGTTATCGTGCGAATAGGTGGTTGCCACTGCCCCGCGTTTAATCGTATCTCCCCCGATCAAACCGTAAGCACGGTTGCCGTTCTTGCCATACCGCTCAAACGTAGCAATGAGTCCATGTTCACCATGTTCCCATACCAGTTCACCCTGCTCTACTTGTGCAGGTGCAATCCGCTCGCTTGTAAAAGTAGATCCATCCTTGACCATCATAATACGGCATGGATGTGCGCCATCAGCTACATCCAACTTTACAGTAAAGTCCTGCTCCGTAAGCGGATTGAGCTTCACACTTTGATAAAAGTGGGCGGGAAAGCAACTTTTTACCGGTGCCTGATGGTATTCCTCGAATTTATCGAATACCTTGAGTCCGTCCTTATAGACTTGCTCTACATCAAATTGCTCCAGATCCGATAGCAGCACGAAGTCGGCTATTTTCCCTGGCGCAATGGTCCCGCGGTCATGCATACGCATCCGGGCAGCAGGAGTATACGTCGCTGCATAAATCGCATCCTCAGGCTTCATTCCCATCCCGATCGCTTTACTTACGATGTGGTTCAGATGCCCTCGCTCTACGAAAGAGTCCGGCATCACATCATCCGTTACGAAGCAAAAATGTTGTGCCACGTCTTCCTGAATGAGATAGTCCATCACCTCAGGGGTCATGGATTTTTCCTGGATCTCAATAAACATCCCGGCGGCCATTCTGGCCTTCATACCCTCAATGCTTTGGTGGGTATGGTCTGAGCCTATTCCTGCATAGATCAACTGATGCAGATCCAGATCAAGCAACTGCGGCGTATGGCCTTCAATGATCAGCTCTGGGTAGTTTTCACGAACGTGGCGTAAGATGCGGTTCGTCTTGCTCTCCGGATCACGAATGACATCCACATAATTCATAATTTCACCCAGACAGATCATCTCACCCGTTTGCAACAAAGCATCAATTTCGGGGATGTCAATTTCACCCCCTGAGGTTTCCAAAGGCGTCGCTGGAACAGAGCTAGGAATTCCGTAAAACATATCAGCCACGCAATCTTTGCTGGCCTCCATCATTTCCTGAATGCCTTCCAGTCCGAAAACATTCGCCATTTCGTGCGGTTCTGGTACAATCGTCGTGACCCCATTGCGAATGAGTCCATAGGAAAAGGTTGCTGGTGTCACCATTGTGCTTTCGATATGCAGATGGATGTCGATTAGGCCGGGAATCATATATTTCCCGTGCCCCTCCACAATTTCAGCAGCCTCAAAAGACTCCAGACCGCGCTGACCGATATACATAAACTTGCCGTCAAGTATAGCCACATTGCCTTCCTCGAACGTCTTGTAGTAACTGTTATACACCTTAACTTGTAAAATCATTTTGTCTGCACGCATGATGTATCTCCTTCATCGAACCCGCTGATTATTGGACCAGCACCATTTTGTCTGCCGGAAAATGCAGGGTAACCCGTTGACCACTCAAGTAAGGCGTATCCATTTCCTGATTAGCCGTAAAGTTTCCTTTCGCTGTCTCTACCACATACTGATAGCTGCGTCCTAGGTACGTACTTACCTTAATGACACCGGGAAGCTCATTTTCTCCTGTCTCGTTGCCTTCTGTTCGAATGACCAAATCATCCGGGCGAATAGCGCCTTGGCGAGCACCCGGTTGGACTGTACCCTGATTACGTACTACACTAAACGAAAGGTCGCCTGTATTCAGTCGAATACGTTCCCCTTCTTCAGTGCGCTCGTCAAAGCTTAGAAAATTATTAAACCCAATAAAGCGGGCGACAAATTCGGTCGTCGGATATTTAAAAATGGTCGATGGAGCATCTAATTGCTCGATGTTCCCCTTATTCATAATCGCAACCTGGTCAGAAATCGAAAAACATTCCTCCTGATCGTGCGATACATATACGGTAGTGATGCCCAGTTCCTGTTGAATACGGCGGATTTCTACGCGCATATTCACACGCAGGTTAGCATCTAAGTTACTCAGAGGTTCATCAAACAACAGCAGATCGGGTTCAATTACAAGCGCTCGTGCAATCGCGACACGTTGACGCTGCCCGCCTGATAATTCGCCGGGGAAACGTTTTTCGAATCCCCCCAGGCTCACCGTATCCAGCATAGTCATAACGCGTCGTTTTACATCATCTTCTTTTACTTTACGCAAGCGTAAACCAAAGGCTACATTATCAAAAACTGACAAATGCGGGAAAAGCGCATAACTTTGAAATACAAAACCGAAGTTCCGTTTATTCACTGGAACCCGGGTATAATCCTTATCACCAAACAAAAATGTTCCTTGTTTAGCTTCGAGAAATCCTGCAATAAGACGAAGTGTAGTCGTTTTGCCACAACCACTCGGTCCGAGCAACGAGAGCAATTGCCCCCGTTCGAGCTGCAAATCGAAATCCTGCAAGATCAGTTGGTTGTCATAAGCGACCGAAACGCGATCCAGAGTAAGCAGTGCCATAAGGTTGAAGCCTCCATTACCTTTTAGTGAAGTAAGACAATCCCATCAGTCGTTCAATCAAGAACATCAGGATACCCGTTAAAATCATCAGCATAACCGAGATCGCTGCAATCGTCGGGTCAAAGTAATTCTCGACGTAAGTCAGCATTTGAATAGGCAGGGTGCTGAAGCCCGGTCCTGTCATGAAGACGGAAATGTCGACATTGTTGAATGATTCCAGAAAGGCAATCAGGATAGCCGCAATAATACCTGAGCGGATGTTGGGTAGAACCACCTTGAAAAAGGTTTCCAGCCGTCCAGCTCCCAAACTAAGCGCTGCTTCCTCAATCGCAAAATCAAAGTTAGACAAGCTGGAGGCAATGACCCTTATAATGAACGGCAACATAATCACTGTATGTCCGATCAAAAGTCCAGCGTATACCGGCAAATGGTACACAATGATCAAATAACGCAGCAATGTAAAACCAAGCACAATACCTGGTATAAGTAACGGGGAAAGGAACAAGGCATTCAGCGCATCCTTCCCGCGAAAGGAAAACCGACTAAGTGCATAAGCGGCTGGCATACCGATTAACAACGCCAAGATATTGCCCAGCAGAGAGACGACAATCGACGTTTTGAACGTGGACATAAACAAATCCACTTCAAAAATATTTTCATACCAGCGCAAGGAAAAGCCCTGCGGAGGAAATTTTAATACCGTGCCCGGCTCGAAAGAAGTGACCGATATGATCAACAGCGGACCGAGCAGAAAGATGAAGACCAGCAGGCTAAAGAAGCCTAGTCCGTAATGTTTCTCCCGCATATCCACCTACCCCTTCGGATTGAGTTTATGGGCCGCCTTATTTAAGAGACCGACCACGATAAATGTAATAGCAATCATAATTGTTGCGATAACAGAAGCTAAAAACCAGTCGTTAAGCGTCATCGCATTTTGATACAAAAATGTAGCGATAACCCGCTGTTTTCCTCCCAGCAGTGCTGGGGTCGTATAAGCCGTCAGGCTGCCTACGAAAACAAGAATGCTTCCAATGATCAGACCCGGAACAGACAGCGGGAATACAATTTTACGAAATGCGCTGAATCTGGAAGCTCCAAGACTCTGAGCAGCATGGACAAGATCACCGTCGATATTTTCAAGCACACCAATTAGTGAAATAATCATCAGCGGCAAAAACAAATGGACCAGACCAATAATCATCGCTGCCGGGGTGTATAAAATATTCAGCGGCTCATCCACGAGTCCTAAACTCATTAGCACGTTGTTTAATAACCCCTTGCGACCCAAAATGACCATCCAGCTGAATGATCGCACCACCGGACTAGTCAACAAGGGGAAGATAGCCAGCGCCAGCAAAATCCCTTTACGACGCGGGGCCTTTCGTGAAATATAGTAAGCCGTCGGAAAACCGAGCAATACGCATACGAGAGTCGTTACGACACTGACCTCCAGCGTAGTCAGCAATATTTTCAGAAAATAAGGGTCCTTGAAGAAATGGAGATAGCCTTCTAGGGTGAATGAGCTGTTCTGTACGAAGGTCGAACCGATCGTCAACACAATCGGAATGACCATGAACACCGCCAGAAAGAGCAAACCTGGCAGCAGCAGCCAATACAAGTATGTTTTCTTCATGGGTAGCTCCTTGCGGTTATCAAAATGTTATTCCTTGTTCAGCACCTGGATAAACAGTTCCAGAAAAGCTTCGCTGTCCACCTGTTCGCACACAGTCATATTGGGACTATGATTGAGGCGGTTCTGCACATCGCCTACCGTTTGTCCGTCACATATGCGACTGGAGGTTTCCACGTCGACATATAACAGCGAGGTATCAACTATCCTCGAATTCAATGCCACACCTACGGCAAGCGGGTCATGAAGCGCACACGCTTTTACGCCGTTGCGTTCTTCATAACGCTTGGTATACACGGCCGTGCTTTCAGCTACATAATTACGAATCTCTGGACGGGTCAGACGATCAATATGATCGGCAGTCAGCAGCGCCTTCCGTGTTACATCCAGCCCCACTTGTATCAATCGACCAAATCCTGCGTGAAATACGATCCGTGCGGCTTCAGGATCAGCGTACATGTTATACTCCGCTACAGGTGTGATATTGCCGCATCCGTGAATAACGCCGCCCATAAAAATGACCTCATGGACGTGATCCGTCAGATCGGGACACTTCAGCAGCGCCAACGCCAGATTGGTGAGCGGTCCGGTGCAAACCAGCGTTACTTCCCCCGAGTGAGCCATCACAGTCTCAATGATAATATCTGGTGCGAAACCTTCGGATGCAGAGATGGCTGGGACTATTCCGCTCAATGCGCCTCCGATGCCGTCTTCTCCATGAACACGGTGCTCATGCAGGCCTTTGCGTATTAATGGAGCCTCTGCCCCCCGATAGACCGGAATATCCGGTCTATCCAGCAGGTTGAGGATTTTGCATGTATTCAGTGTTGCTTGTTTAAGTGAAACATTACCGCATACTGTAGTAATCGCTTGGATATCCAGCTGACCACTTTTGGCCGCAAGTAAAATACCCAACGCATCATCAATGCCTGTATCTACATCTAATATGATCTTTTTCATTATTGTGCAACTTCCCGGTTCCAGCGATCTGTCCATGCCTTGATATGATCGTTAACGAATTTCATATCCAGCTTGGTCAGCTTATTCACTACATCTGCACCGTACGTAATTCCCTCTGTATCCGCACCAGACAGTACCACCTGTGTATTCACCGGAGAATCAACCTTTGCTTTGGCCGATTTTTCTTGAACTTCCTTGCTCAGCTGCCAGTTGATGAACTCCTCAGCCAGCTCCTTCTGGTCAGACCCTTTTACTACATTAACTGTGTTCATTACTGCGTAGGCACCCTCGTTAGGAGCCACAAATTTCGCCCCTGGCACAGCTGCCTGCAAATCTTTGAAGTACATTTCCATAATCGGACCGCCCGCAATTTCCTGCTGGCTAAACATGTTTACGAACTCAGACGTTTTACTATAAAACTTAACAATATTCGGACTCAGCTCTTTCAGTTTCCCAAAGGCTTGGTCTTCATTAAATTCCTTGCTACCCGCTACCTTGGAGGCCGCATCCACCATCATCGGCCCAGCCGTTGCCGTAATATTCGGCAGAGTCACGTTTCCTTTGAATTCAGTGCCCCACAGATCAGCCCAGGAGGTCACATTTTTTTTCACCAGCTCCGGATTATAGGCAATACCGAGGCGTCCAACTGTATAAGCAGGTCCATATTCCTCACCCAGCGGTGCTTTGGCAATATCATAAATTTGGTTCAAGTTCGGCACTTTACTGCGATCCAACTTCTCGAATAGCCCTTGTTGAATCCCCTGTTGGGCATAATAATCAGACAGATAAATCAGATCGACATCCGTGCTGCCTTGACTGATTTTGTTCAATCTCTCCGCATTATTTCCGATTTCTACAACAATATCAACGTTATGTTCCTTTTCAAAAGGCGCGTACACTTCTTTATTAAAAAAGTCCTCGGAGAAGCCCCATGTGGAAATAACTAGTTTCTTTTTCCCATCAGCTGAGCCATCTTTTCCATCTGCCTGACCACCAGTAGCATTGCTGCCGCAACCTGCCAGTACCACAGATGCCAAGGTCACAGCCATAAATCCTTTAAACCACTTTTTCATATGAAACTCCCCCTGTTTTTTATTCTGCACACCTTATGACACAAAAAAGAAAAGTACTCTTGTAAAACAAGAATACTTTTCTTCGTAAACAAAGAATAAGTTGATCCCGCTGCGCGTTATAACAGGTTCTCCCCTCAGATAGATCCGAAGCGAAAAGCCGAATATCCAATTTTATTAGGATTCTTTCAGTATGATGTTCGTAATGGCCCACTGCGTTGCTGAATCATAATCGCGCAGTAAAGCTTCTATATCGAGCTCCATATCCTCAATCAGCTTCTCGCGAAGTCTCTTCTTGTACAGCATGGACATTCGGAAATCCACTTCCAGCTTCAAGCCGGGGGCTTCCACTTCCAATGCCGCCGAGCGTGGAGAACGCCGGTGCTTCGCTACAAAGGTAACAATGTTGTTCTCAACGGTGGCCCGCAACAGCGTGGTCCCGAAGCCGAACAGTTCCTTTGAAACTTCATTGTAAATCTGGCACATCCGCTTCTTGCTTTCGTTACTGTCGAGCAGCGTCATGAACCCACCCTCATCAGCATATTACGTACAATCAATCTTTCAACACGATAGATTATACATAAATATGCGATAAATAGCAAACTAAAATCCCTGATTCAATAGTATACATCGCGAAAAAGCGAACAATATGTCGAACTTTGTAGCTTTAGAACATTTTTTACACTTACCGACTTCAAAAATCTCGGTTTAGATCCATCCTACCAAAGGGCTGATAACAACGAAAGGAAATAAGTAGCTATTTCCATTGATCAGATGAAACTTACATTAACTGTAGCCCGTACAACAATGCTCCAAAATAACAGCAACTTCAAGCTACAGACTCCAAAGATGCTATTTTCGCATTTCGGGAGATATTTTTTCTTCTACTATATATGTATTTTTTATGTACACACCATTAAACCGTACCCCGCAGAAGTCCCCTAGCGATAGTACGGTTCTTTTAAGTTATGTAGCTGGCACAACAACATAAAGTTAGCTATGATATACGCCTAATCACCATTGTGCTGCTCGTTTGCGCTTTTCTTCCCGCCGATCAGCTTCTTCCATTTTGCGAATATAACGTTTCAACTGCTCTTTATGCTCATCCAACTCGTGTATCCGTAATGTGGTTCCTTGGAGGAACGCCTCCATTTTGCGTGTTAATTCAGCAGCTGATTCACCCCGCCAGTCTTGCAGACGACTATATATAGTTTTCATCTGTTGCTCCTGATGCTGAAGTCTTTGCTTTAGCTGCTCGCACTGCTGTACAGCCCTCCGCAGATCCCCCAGGCTCAAAGATATTCTGCTCATCTCTTTCGCCTCCCGTTGTGTTCTTCCAGCTGCTCTTTCTTATTGATCCACCATCGTAAATTCCTGACCCTTGCGATCGATGTACTCTGCTATCTCTGTAATCGATTCCTGATACCAGCGATTAATTCGATCCAGTGTCGCCGTAGCACTATGCGCAAGCGGGGTCAAAGACTGACTTTCACTTGTTCCGATATGAGCCTGAAATAACTGAATGGACGCACGGGTATCACTAGAAAATCCATGCAAGCTAGAGCGCATCTGATTAGCCGCATGCTTTAGCTCTTCAGGTGTTAATTGAATTGTACCCCCATTTTTGTTGCCTACAAAATAAGCTCCACCATTAGCGCGGCCATTTTGTTGGCCTGCTCCCATCAAATTCACACCTAGGGCATTAGCAGCAAACTGACCGAAGGCACCCAGTTGTCCACCGTAGCGTTCGACCAAATCGCCCATAACTTGCTTGAGCTCTGCCTGCGCAGCCAGCATTTGCTCGTACGCTTGGACCCGCGGATTTCCTTCTACCAATTGTCCATCCATGGTGTACAGCGGATTGCTAATATTGCCATTTTCATCAAATGTGAAATGATCCATGCTATGCGTTGCTTCACCCAATACCGAATTATAGAACTTGGTAATTGCATCTTGCTGCATCATGGGCAACGTAATTGGGACATAAACAATGGGAGTCCATTTGGGTCCCAAAAAAAAGTTGGCCCATTTATTTTCTCTTTCGACTGGTAATGAAACAGGAACAGTGATTTTGGCTGCATTAGCTGTCTTATAATCATTGTCTATAAAGTAGGTTGCACCCACATGTGGCTGTGCATCATTAACTCCCGAACCAATAGTATCTTTCGGGTTGACATAAGCGACATTCGTCTTTCGAAAATCGCCATTTTCTACCTTCTTTTGAAGATCATCCGGTAATAGATGTACAATGCTTGGTGGATTATAACTGACGGATGTCAGTCCATTCCGCACCGCCACATATTCTGCCTCCGCTCCTCCTAAAGAATGGCCTGTGGTCGTTATCTCAGCAGAAGGATACTCTTTTTTTACAACATCATATAGATTTTGAGCTTGTGTAAATTGATTATTCTGATACTTTTCCTCATATTGAAGAAATGCAGTTTGCACTTGTGGTGGGAGTTTAGCCACCTCTTCCTTATTATTTTCATAATAATGATGGACTTCTTCCAACGTTTTTGCGCGTCCTCCGACGACATCGCTGATGTCCGTCCCCCAGTCCATCGCCACGCTCCACTTGGGCCGATCTGGAGGTTCTGTCCCCCTATAACCGATGATCACCTGATTGGTTTTTTCGTTATGGAATACCGTCGCATCGAATCCAGAACCGTTTGTGTCATGCAGCATAGCACCTTCAGGTTCAACAATCTTCCAGTCAGGAAGAATTCTGCTCTTAGCATCTTTAGCAGTCAAATCCCGGTCATACACTCTATCTGCAATGGTCCAATATGTTTTGTCGTTAATGTAGGTCAAGTTATTCCCACCTTGTCTATTGTGTAAATATATTATAGAGTTATGAAAAAAGGTGATTACCAGAAAAGGAGAATTGTAACTTGAACAGAAAAATCCAACTGATTCTGGCACTTATTTTAATTATTATGTATTTAGGAGGTTGTTCCAGCTTGTCCGACAAAGAGAAAAAAGAATTAGTAGACGTCGCCACTCCGATCGGCGTGGAATTTATTAAAGAACACTATAATGCTGATTTCATACTAAAAGATTATGTTGTGGACGATCCGGCTATCCACTCAAGAATATATCTGTATGGGTACATTAAAGGTCACGAAGACAGCAAAATTACTATTTATTACAGTTATAAAACCAAAGAAGTAATCGACGTCTCTGGGCCAGATTGGTTTATCGACAGCGAAGTTCCCAAATACAAGACCCCTTCTTCCTGAGAAGGGCTATTATAAATGTTAACGTCTAATTTTTCCCAAATTAAGAAGTAGTATAATTATAGTGCATCCTATTTACGAGTGATATAGTCGAGAGGAAAAATAAGTATAAAGTCATTGAATTCAGTATTTCTGGTCATAGTACATAGCTTGGGCGGAATAGGTCTTTGTAACTGTATGTTAGGTGAAAGTTGCACAGATGAACATAGAAATAAGGCTCCTAAGGAGCCTTGTTTACTCGTTGCCTGACACATTTACCGTTTTTCACTTTGAGCGAGAGGCTGATTTATATAAATAAAAGGATATTCGCCTTTGCTTATTTTACGTTTCCATTCTTGAACCATATCTTCCTGGGTCGGCGTTTTCTCATTCACGATTGCTCCTGTAGTTACTTTAGCCATGCTTTTCCCCCTCCCTTGGTGGTTTTATTTACTGCGTCTTTATCTTTTCTCCAGTCATTTTGATGTTTCCGTCCATTTCGACCAAACTCGTTTTACATTTTAAACCAATGGCATCTTTGGCTGTGACTTGTATGGTGTTACCCGCATTGAGTACTAGGTTTCCATCAGCCTTAACACGGATGTCCTTTTTACTCCGCAATTCGATGCCGTGGTCATCTAGCAGTCGAATCACTACTTCATCGTCGTTCCCCGTGATTAAAATTTCATTTTTCTCAAATATAATGGCTTTGCGGTACTTGGTCATAAAGATCTTCGTGGACGGGTCCTTAATAAAGTCGCCCCCTTTGGATCTCTTGCGGATTGAATGAGTTACGATGGCGTCCTTTTCTTTAGCGGTCGGAAAGTAAATGTCTACAAAGTCAAACAACTCCGGCATACAGTACCATCCTGTATTTCCTTCCGATGTATAAAATGTAGCCGTTGGAAACGCGTAGGTTTCCTTTACGTTCGGCTTGACCTTGTCCATTTCGTAAAAGAAAACCTTCACATGATCCTGCTCGATTCCAATGACCTTGGACTTCAACGAGATGCCACGAATGCTCTCATTTACAATCAAATCCTGCTTCATTCCATCCGCTGTAGTCAGCACATACTCATGCCACAAAGCACTATGACGTATAAACGCCACAGACTGCAGGACGTATAAAGTTTTCCCTTTAAATTTAACCTCAGCCCCAATTTGCAGTAGGACATCTTTGGCTCCTGTCGTTTGCACTTTATAATACAAAAGGTTGTCGTCCTTGCCGGAACCTGGTTTGGTTTTTCTGGTCATGGAGTAGTTATACTGTTTCAGCTCGCCTTGATTCGCACCATCCGGTAATCCAAAATAAAACTGAGGTTTTTCTCCAATCGGATCAGGTATCAGTCCCCAACCGAGTCGAGACGCTATACGCTTCAAAAACGACCAGTCTGTTTCGTCGAATTGCATCGTAAATTCCTGTAAAAGCTGATCTTTTAAGCGGCTCGTACAATTGGCTTTGGGATAGGATTTGAGCACATGTTCGAGCAATACTTGCAGCTTCATCTTTACATTTTGAAAAGTTTGTCTATGAAGCACTTCATCCAGCTGGCTTGTATAGGATAGAGCTTCGACGACCAAATGGGCTACATTGGACACCAACTTGATTCTAAACTGCGCGACTAATCCTCGAAATAATACAATCTGTTTATGATCATCATTCACATAAGATACAACTAACTTCGCCCCTGCTTCCATATGATCTGTATATTCTTCCATTTGGGCACCCGTTAACACACCTGTCAAAAAGACTTTCACATGCTCATTCATTTTCTGTACAACTTTAACTTTCGGGTTTTTAAGAGATAAAACCGTCCCGTTATACTTGATGATTGGATATCCCATGTTACCGCTCCCTTTTGTCGGTTAATTTACGTTTATCCGTTGTTTGCTTACATATTGAACGACATCTTGAATGGTTTGATTATGTCCCTGATCGTTAAGAGTCTCATCTAATGCAGGGAGCGTGGTAAAGGTTTTATTTGTTTTCTGAAAATAAATATCCGCTATAGGGAATTCATCAACTCTACCAGGCCCATGAATCCCGTTGTCAACATCGGCAATGATGATAACATCCTTCAATCCATCCTTATTCACATCCTTGAAGGCCACTGCTTCTACTCCTCCGTAACGTGCAACCCACTCACGGTTCCCGTAGAAATTGGGGAATGGATATAGAATATGTCCTTGGTCATCCAGTAGGAAGAAAAAGAATTTACGAAAACCTTCTGGATACCCATATGTGGATACAAAACGTACTTTTCCAAAGCCTTCGAGAGTAGTTTGAAAAGACTGCGACTCTTCAATTTCATATTGGTCGGTATCCAATTTTTCACCGCCAACTGTGGAAACAGACTGATCCTCAACAGAACTTAGCTCACTCCATAGTTCTTTATTCTGCCTGATATTCTCTGGAATTTGTGCAAAATGAATTTCATACTCCGCATGGTCCCCTACTACATGAGCCATAGGTACACTCATCCCCAACGAATCATTTGTGAGATAACTAAACGATTCCATTTCTACTTCCGCAAGCGAACCTTTGGTTACATCTGCGTTTGCTAACAATTGCACCAAATCATCTTTTGTGAAATCACCGATTAATCCTTGTTGCTCCGGCTGAACAGCTGTAATCTTCCCGCTTTTTATAAGCTCAACAAAAGGTTTCTCGACTTTTACCAAATCCCTCAATCCTATCCTTGAAGCCTGCTTCATATCCAGGTTCGTCGTATAAAACATATGAGTAGGATAGGCTGCGTCCTTCACATAACGAATACCCTTATATTGAACGCTCAAGAATCGTTCACTTTGTCGTTTGATCTCATAATCAATTTCGACATGAACTCCAGAATTGGAATCCGCATAGTTTTGTAACCCTTCTAAAGCATCAGTCTTAAGAATTTGGTTTAAAGATTTTTGCTTTGCAATATCCTTGAGTTTTGTAATTTGAGGGTATTTAATCACGATCCCATTTTTTGAATACTTCTCTCGAGTGAGCTCATAGCTTTGCGGTTCACCATGAGTATTCGAGGCGATGCTATATTCGGAATCAATACGGACTTCTCCACTTTTGGAGAACTCAATGATAAGGTTTTGTTCAGAATCATCACTGTTTATTAAGAAACCATCGCCGTGGTCTAAAACCTCGATACTCATGCTATCATGTTGTCGATTCTCGATAATAATAGGCTCATTCGTATCCTTGTTCAGTTCCCACGCATCCGGGAGCTTTATCTTACCTACATCTATACTTTTCTGCGTCCACTTTTGTCCAGACAACTCCCACAAATCAATAAATACGGGGTCTGGATGATATATGGAAACATGTCCCCCTAAACACAACTGTATTCCTTGGTCTGAATCTCGAACCACAAAGTCTGTAGTCAATTCTGGCCCGCCATCCTCAATGATCTGGGCGTGTACAAGTTGCTTCGAACTCCACCACTGAATAAATGTGTATTTATCTCCGATCGTACCTGTCAGCGTTTTAGGTGCTCTATAATTCATAACCCTAACGTTTAGCTGCCCACTTTTTAACTGAAACGATTTTGTTAAGATAGTGAGATTGTTATCGAATTTTTCTACTAATTCTCCATCCTTCATCTCTACACTTTCTGGCTCGTTTAACAACAAATTAAGTTCCTGTGTGAACTCCTCAAGCTTGTTTTGTCTGATATCAGAATCCTTATTCTCATCGTTGACTATACGAAGTTTTTGAACTAACACATCCAACATTTTTGAATAAGAAATCGTTTTAACGTCATTTTGGAGAGAAAGTGTATGATTTGTTTCTGTTGCTGGAGAATCCTGTCCCTTCATGCATCCATTCAGCACTACACAGGAAATGAGTAATAACAGCACGTAACAAATTCGCACATACTTCAAGTAACTCATGCTGGAGATCACGCTTTCTACAATTTATCGTTCATCTCTATATTCATAATCTTCCACATGCCTGACTGCTTTTCTAACGTAAATACAAGTCCTTGGTTTGATTCCTCTTCTTCTGAGCTACTCTTTACCAAAAACACCCGCTGATTAGCCTCATAAGCAATCTCTTTTACATTCAAGTCTAATCCTGTATAGTCCATAGCGGAAAAATCTATGATACTTTCAAAATTATTTTTTGGACTTGCTGACAAAGCAATAAATTCCGCCATTTCAGGCAAGTGTATAAAGAAGCGATTCCTAAGATAATGATCCTCCAAATAATTTTGAATAATGTCTTTGGGATCCGTGGGATATACAAATTTTTTATTCTTATTTTCATATAGTACTTTTGTTTTTTCGGGTCCGGTACTGTCGAATTTTTGATAAGTTATTATTGTATGTTTCTGAGTATCCTGAAAACGGTAGTAACTCACATCCTCAAAAACACCATCTTTATTAATGTCCTCTAGCTTCCTGCTCCCTTGCCCTGTTGCTTCTGGATAATTGTAATTCAGGTTGCTAATTCGGTTATGGTCTACAGTAAATATAGAGAATCCTTCGGCCTCATCCACTTCGCTAGTGGAATATACAACTATAAATTTTTGTTCTGTTTGATCCAGCTTCATAATTTTCATGTCTGTATTAAGATGTGCAACCATAACTGGGTCCTCTAATTTACCAATGATGTGATAGCCATCATCCTCCCGGACTACAAATATGTTGTCAATCCCCCCTTTTTCTAATCCAAAAGCAAGCACATATTCCGGCTTTCCATCACGGTCCAAATCTTCTTTTAATACTTTTTGAAGCTGCTCATTTGGGGGTTGAATTTTTTTTATAAACTGATCTAAGGTGTTAGAATCTTGCACATTAGTTTTCCCAGTATCCTCCACAGTAACTTTACTAGTACCTTCCGTTATCTCAGGACTAACAACAGTTGATGTAGATGGTTTAGGAGCGATACTTTTTACCTCGGCCTCTTTATTCACCCCACAACCACTAAGAATTAAAACAACTAAAATGAGTGCAAATAACTTATCACTAATCACACTTTCCCTTCTTTCAAAATGCCTATTTTATACTAGCTTGATTACCTTGATGAAGCCTGTGTAGGTTCAGGACAAGCCGTTGCAGGCATATTCTTATATACGGGTATTCTAAAAGTAAGAGGTGCATCTACGGTTTTAAGACCCTTGGAAAAGCGATCCGATTTTACATAAGCATCCATAATATTCGTGGCATACTGCTTACTAACAGTTCCGTTACTCCTAAAGGAATTTACATTCCACTTTAAGCTATAAAGCGTATCTTGCCCTGTTTGAATATAATTCCTATAAATCCATTTACCTCCGCCAATTATTGCACTATCGACAGAATTCCAATTCTCTGACTTAGCTTTTTTTGCACCATTTTTGAGCGCACTCCCATCGTTTGCGCCAATGCCATACATATTGTACCATCCGATATATCCCGGAACCTGTCCCTTACCTAAAGTTGAAGTTCCGCCTCCTGATTCAACCATAGCTTTTGCTGCTAAAAATACTGCACTCGCTTCATTGCCACCTGCCTTTAAGAATACATCCCCTTTATTAGCCAAGCTCTTGCTTAGCACTTTATTAACAGCTTCTTTATTTTGGGTGTTCTTATCATACTTTCCCGACAAAAATTGAAATACACGAGACTCAGTCAAAAAATTACGCGGGTCTAAAAAATATGAAACTGCCTTAGGAGAAGCAGCGTTATATCCTCTATCATATTTGAACTTAGGGTCTCTCCAAGATGGTGAATATCCATATTTGTCTACTTCCGTACATACCAGTCCATTTTTCATTTCTGCCTTGAGAAAACTATTAAAATCTACATTCGTTTCTTCTGCTATAAAGCGCCAAGAAGGATGCTGCTTGTGTAATTTTAATAGAGCTGGCCTGTATGATTCCGGAAATTTAGCAAGCTCAGCTTCAAAGCTATCATTTCCTGATTTATCAGGAGGTGCTTGTTCAGTTTTAGAACCATCCTTTGATTTATTGGTAACTGGTTCTTTTGGTGGCTCTTTAATACTAGTATCAATCAGCCCCAACTTCTCTCGAATGGCTCGTCCCGCCTTCTCAGCAGCTAACTTTTCCCTGATATTCCCGCTTGCCTCTGCAGTCATCCAGCGGATTGTTTCTTTTTTCATTTCCTCTTGAGCCCACTTGGGGAATGTGGCCATTTCACGTAATTTGCTTCGCAGCCCCTCTGCTAGCTTTTGCGCTTTACGCATGCCTACCTCATCACCGTTGGCTTGAGCGATGTACCAGTCCTCTTTGTATTTACGCAGCCAGGACTGGGCCCATTCGGGGTAATTCAGTTTCTGTTTCTTCTGTTCTGCCACCAGATCAAAAGCCTGTGCTTTTCTGCGTGCATTAGCGGTTGTTAAAGCTTTCAACATAGGGGTTGCACCAAACGTTGGCTCTTTCCATTTCATAGGCTATCTCCCTTTTGTAAGAATGCTAGAAAAGCCGTATATCAGAAATGCATGTATCCTGATATTTTGTTCCACGTTCAACTGATAAAATCGTAAGTTTGATAAATGAGGTATGAATAGGCTCCTTAAATTTTTTACGTGTGTTAAAATCATTCATTTCTAGAGAGGAACCATCCGAGAATTCCAGTTTTAGTTGTTGAACTCTATTATTCTCCCGATAACTTTTTTCAGATTTAGCATATCCATTAATAATTTGGATGCCATTTACCTTTTGTAAAGAGCCTAGGTCTAATACTATTGTTTCTCCTTCCCCGTTGCCGTTCACGCCTTCACACCATGCAGTAGATGAATCTCTATCTACCAAATTTTTGGCGTCATAAGTTTGCGTGCCTTTACTTGGCAGAGTCGATGAAGCTTTAATTTGATGCACTTTTATCTCACTTTCATACTTAGAAAAGTCATTAGCGGTGTAAAACCACTGCACAGGTGTCGCCATATTTTCATTAATTATAGTGATAGATGCGACTTTACTTTCTAAACCTGTATTTATATTCAGTTTATAGTTGGATGGCGAATCTAACTTTTCAAACCATACCTCCGAACCATCTCGAGACATTAAGGGCTGTTCCATCCCCTTGCCTAAAAGGCGCCGCTCTTCATTATTTAAATTTAACAAGTACGTTTTATTTACAGACATGGAATCAATAGAGTAGATTAATTGATTCTTCTGAGTCCATTGGTTGACTATCGCCATACCAGAATCTATATGGATTTTCTTAATGAATCTATAATTCGATACATCAAATATGACAAGATTCTGCTGGCTGTCGGTAAAACAAAACTGGGTACTATCTGGTGAAAATTGTCCTAGATGAATGTCATCTATATCTATAGAACTTCCATCTAAATGAATAGCTGTTGATTGTTTTGTTACCGTATCATATATATACGTTCTATCTTTATCCTCATATAAATACTTGGTTAAATCAGGAGAAATTACCGGACGGTTATAAGGTAGTTTAAATTCATTGACTTTGTTACCCGAATCCAAATCATAAATCTGTATTATTAATTTCGCTTCATTAAATAAATCTAATACGAATGCGACTTGACCCCCATCTTCTTGAACTCTCCCTACATCTACATAGGAATCTCGATATTTCTCTTTATCCTCCTTCGGCTGTAGGAGACTAATCAGTTTCTTGGCATTTAAGAACCGTTCGACTTTTGTCCCTTCCAGCTGAACTAAATAGGTTTCAGGATCTTCTCTGCCTTCTTCTATCGTTACAGCCCATTCTTTCTTATTTTTCTCTTTAACAAGCTCCGTTTTATTATCTTTATTAGATGATGCTATCGCTTCTGAAGTCACACCTACTGTTTTCGAAGAAAAGGAAGTGGGGTCTTTTGGAGAAGCATTACATGCTGACAACATAATTAAAAAAAGAATGACTAATATGCTTCTGATTATCTTCACTTTGTTCTATCCTTCCGATCAAGAATAGCTAATCCTTCTACAGGATTAGCTTTTTCATTTAATGAGTTCTTCACCACGCCTACTGAACTCAGAAATCTGACATACTCGTCTTTATGAACCGTTATACAAGCTGTCGAAGTTGGTTTAGGCTTTTTATCAGCATTATAGCCCTGGTGTATATTTACACCTTCTGCTGTGCACTCCTTTTTTTGACTTCCTTTGGTTGCTGGAACTGGTGCACCATTCCGAATACGCAAAGCAGGATAGGTACTCAAATGCAACCCGCCTACAAACTCATATACTCCATCTTTAACCGTTTTATACTTGCTCTCATAATCAGGAAGTGTGCTGGCATTTTTGCTTGTATACTTAATCTCGCCGTCTATCACCACAATTGCCATTGCTCCATATCGACCTTCCGGGTGGTCTTCTTGTTTATAACTATAAGAACCATCCCCTTCAAAGAAAAACACAAGCGGTGCTTTACGATTCGAGGACAGCTTCTTTTGAATGATACTGTTATTGGTATAATCGTTTACTCTGTACAGAGCCCGGGCTTGATTACCTTTTATGCCTTTACTACTTATATAGCTTTCAATCTTTTTCACCGCTACCAATCCATCTTTATAATCCTTAGGATCTAATGGCTTCGTTTCCTCTTTCGACGGTTTATCAGGAGTAGTCGGCGTCTTCTTGCCCGGTTCCGTTTTCGTTATTGGAGCTGCTGGCGTTGCAGCCTTATTAACCTTAGGCCATGGAAGAATACCATTGGCTACTTGATGCAGGTATACGGCCAGTACATCCCGACCATAGCCCTTATTCTCCAGGCCGTATTTTTTCGCAAAATCATGCAGTGCGGCGTTAAGCTCTTTATCCCAATCGCCTGTAGTTGGTAGCTTGTACGAGAAGCTGTCTTGATACTTCTTGGCAAGCTTGTTCAAATTCTCTCTGGCAAGCTGACTGTTCACCCCGTACTTACTCCGCAGAGCGGCCGCTTCCTTAGCCATAGCCTTTTGATCGGCAACGGTCAGCTTATGGGCCGCATCTGCGTATTGCCCGGACAGTTCCTCCAGCCGATTCGCATCCAGATAGGATTTGGCTGAATGACCACGAATCAGCTCGTTGATTAGCACATTGTCACGCAGTTGGTTGGCGAGAAGATGCATCTGCTTTTGCTTGGCCTTGTCGTTTGCGCCATGCGCTTCCCACCATTGGGACGTGTATCCATGCATTTGCGCTCTGGCCCAGGCAGGCATACGATCTATTTCTGCCACCTGCTGACGCAATTGCTTGGCCTTGGCCGCTGCTTCCTTGGCCCCCTTTTTGTCCCCTGCTGCCACGGCCTTGTAGTAGTCGGCTTTGTACTGAAGCAGCAAATCCTGTACCCATTGTGGATATCCCTTCCCCTTCAATTCTTTAATCAGGGATTGATAAGCTTTCAATTCGGCATCAGGCATCTGATTTTTCATGAACTTACTAGCCTTGATATGAAGTGTTCCATCGGTTCGGATATAGCTGGTTTTGCACGTCAGAGATATTTCGCGAGTAGCGGTCATCTGTACCTTTTTGCCATGCAGCACCAGGTCTGTATCGGCGTGAAAGGTAAGATCGTGATGACTGTACACGTGAATACCAGATGCAGGATTTAAGCGTACAAGTATCTTGTCTTTCTGGGTGGAGAGGGCCAATTCCTTATCATCGAATCTCGCCACTTTTTGTGATTTGGTATGAAGCAGCTTTCTGGATGGCTGGCTGATTTCATCCCCTGTGTAGTCTCTCTTACGCAGGGATTGAACTACACGAGCTTCCTTTTCTTTGTTGGATGGAAAATACAAATGGACATGATCCCCAAGCTCGGGCATGCAATGCCAGCCGATCCCATCACCGGTATACATAGTAGGGTAAGTAAACCAGCGCCCTTCAGCCTTGGACTGCGTGGAATCTACGGACAAGTGAAGTTTAACGGATTCGTTTTCGCTATTTAATTCAATAACTTTCCCTTCAATAGAAGCACCTTTGATAAACTGATTATGTATAACCTCCCTCGGAATGCCCGCTTCTGGAACGAGAACGTAGTCATATGTCATAATGCCCTGCTTCATCTCTGCATGAATCTGATCAATAACCCAATGCTTTCGTCGAAACAAGACCACATCTCCAAGTTCAAAACGTTTCGTGTCCTCCACTTCAGCATACGTATACTGAGGGCCTGACTTTGTTTTTTGGAGGGAAAAGTTAATGCTGCTCAGTTCACCTTTCACCTGTTCTTTTGAGGTACCTAACCATAGCCGCGGAAATACGGATGTAATCTCGGCAATCAGTCCAGTGTGCAGATGAGAGGCCATCCTTTTCAGAAACTCCCAATCACTCTCCCCATACTGAATAGTAAAGCCGCCGAGCTTTTGGTTGCTGTCTGTCAGGTCAATAAAATCGCCGTGTGGATAGCTATCTATAAGCTCCCGAAACAATTGATAATACGTCAAGCTGCTGTTTTGAAACGAACGATTTTTCCGTTGTCGATCCAGCATATATGTAAAAGAGGCCGCCTCTATGTACATGTGATATACACCATTTTTGAATCCAATTCTAATATGGGTGACGATTCCTTTAAAGATGCTTACTGTGCCTCGATCTTCATCCATCTCGTATACCTCTAGCACATCCTCATCATGCGCTAAACCATCATATTTCGCATGATCTTCATCCGGTATGAGAGCAGTGATGTACACTTTGCCGTGCTCATTTACCTTCAGTGTCAATTGAACATCCAGTAGACGGACAATTTCATACGGCGCATTCACTCTAATATTTCCATAAGTCAGCACAGTTCCTGCCAGTCCCATCTTACTCCCCCCATTTGTCTTAACATGTGATGTTTCTACAATGAGTAGCTATTCCTGCCCATCTGACGTGAATGAAATTTTTCCGCACCACATGCATAGGTTCGTGGAGCAGCTCATCAGAGCCGGAGATTGATCTACGTATACATCCTTCTTTCCATTCAACCAAGGCATAGACACGCTCGGTATGCAGGGTTGCGGAATGATTCTCCCAGAATTGCCCTTGTTAGCAGAAGAAACTGTAGGATTGTACATACTACGGCACATGCCGAAAGATGGGATATGCGTCTGCGGGTGAAAATCCTGAATATTCCCCTGCAATTTATCACCAATACTAATCCCCCTGTTAGCTGAAACACTAAACCTGCCCGAATGACTTCCATAGGTACACTGTATCTGTGCCCCGTCCACTACATAGCTCTCACTCATGATCGGACTCTCCTTTATATAGACGGCCTCTCCGTATCGACCTTTTGTAATTTCAAGCCAGCCAGATTAAACTTCAAAATACATTCAGCTACATCTAGGTCCACAATGATATGCTGATTGGCATGCTGAACCCTGAATATCTTATGATTCTCGACTGCATATTCATCTAAAATGATTTTCTTCAGTGTACCGTCCCTATGACATTCGCTAAGTGGTGATAAACACATCAGGCTAGGCGGATGAGCCAGCCAATACCTCGTTTGCTGCATACGCTGCATATCAGCAAAAACAATCAGCTTCCAGCGTAATCCGGCTTGGTATATATCAAAGATTTCCTTTAGTTGCTCAGAAACAATGGCTACTGGTTGCTCTATAAAATCAATATAGTCCGCATCGCCTGATACATAACATTGCAAAATAGACTCTTCATCAGTACACAATGAGCGTTCTGCCCATTCCAACATTTGTCTACGATTTGTCTCTACTGGAAACATATACTCTGTAATACGATTATCCTGTTGAATCATGTAGTACTCCATAAGCTGTTGGATACACCACCTCACTGATTCCTTTATACTCTCCTATTCTTATTTCCAAATCGTTCTCGCATTTCAATGCTTGGAATTCAGGGAGTTGTACAGCCTGCTGTATAGCGTCTTTAGCTAATTTCAAAATGTATTGATGAAATTCCCACGCAGCCTGAAGGACATATCGCTCGACATCAGGCTGAATAACCTTATTCATATAAGGTTTTCGAAGCTGATTCAGTTCGTCCTCCAGTTCTGCCAACAAGCTGAACGCCCAGCCTGCATCATAGGTTCCATGCCAAGGTTGAGGGTCAAAGTACCAATCCTTACCATACACCTCGATGACATAGTTATAATTGCGATCCATCAGATATGTGCGCCGCATAGAATAGGTAATATATCCGATTCTTATTTTGGCCATTTCTGCAGAATTCGCTTGCAGGCAGATCAATTGAAAGGACTGGATAAAAGAGAAGATGAGCTCTTCTTTTCTGTGCTCATACAAAGACGCCACCTGATGTAATTTCTGATTCAACACAGCTTCCCCATAGGTCTTACGGAAGTGATCTAGGGCTTCCAGTCTATTCATAATTCCACCTCTGAACCTATTATATAGAATATTTACATGATTTTACTGGTTCTATTCTCCTATTTAATTACACTTTTTTCATATGATGAGATTGCAAACGAATGTATAAAAACCCAAAAAAATCATTTTATGATTTCATAAATGTGTACTCGCATACCCCATACCTCTTAGAAAAACTGTAGACTAGACCTAGGAGATGAAGGTTTGTGCAAATGAATAGGTAAATCGAAGTAGAAAGCTCGGTTTATAATGAAATAATCATGTATAATTAACGATACGCTCCAACAACACTTTCAGAGAACCAGGAATGGGGTACACAAACTACTAGAGTTTTGATAACCACCACTTTGCATCAGGATTGGAGACACATGACTACTTCACCTACAGGTTTTTATAATAGTATTCAAGAAGCTACCGCACACGTCATTGATGTGCTGAGTGATATTTTACATGTAAACACCATTTTTATTGCCGCTAATGATGGGGTTACCAATGTGATTTTAGATTCATTTAACCGGGAAGAGGTACTGGTTCGCAATGGTGAGGAGCTTCCTTTTGAGCTTAGCTATTGCAGTCTGGTGCTGAACCATTCCGCCGATTATCTCACCATTTCGGAAACGTCTACTCACCCGCACACATGTGGTTTAGATGTGACTAAAACCATTGGGAACCACTCATTTACAGGAATTCCTATTCGCATGAAAGATGGTCAGGCTTACGGAACCATTTGTGTTTTGGATGCGCCATCTGCCCATTTGACAGAAACGGAAATAAAGGCTCTTCAGGCTATGGCTGTATTTCTGGGTTATGTGGTAGAACTGGAAAAAGACAAGTTCGATGCTGAAGTCTCTTCTATGAACAAGCTGGATTTGATTTCTTCCCTGAGTAATAAAATTCGGTTTTCGCTCACTGAAATTTGGGGAGCCACGGATCTCATGCTGACCACGGAGTTAACAGAAGAACAACAGCAATATATGAGTATCATGGAGTCGAGCAGTCGCTCACTTTTGATGCTACTGAATAATATTTTGGATTATAGCAATATTGAATCCAGACAGATTGATGATCTTGAGGACCCGTTTGACCTGAGAACGATGATGGAAAATGTGTTGAGCTTGTACACAGAAGTAGCTGTGCAACGGAATTTAGAATTGAAGCTGGATTGGAATCTTGCCAGTTCGCCTATTTTTATCGGGGATGAGGCTAAAATTCGGCGTATGCTGATTAATTTGGTGGATAATGCAGTGAAGTTTACAAGCACAGGATCAGTCATCTTATCTGCGACCACTCAATCTGTGACCGATGCGCCTGAGGTTGAATTGGAAGTACGGGTGAAGGATACCGGAATTGGTATATCTCCGAATAAGCTGAAATTGTGGCTTGAGCATGACCATGGGTACTCTCCCTCATATGACAATCCCGGCTTGGGTTGGCAGATTACCAAACAGCTGTTGAAACGAATGAATGGTAAAATGACAGGGATTAGCGAACCTGGCAGAGGGACGGAGATCACGCTCCAGTTTACCCTGAAAATATACCAGGAGTCAGCCTGAACAAACGGTAGGCTTGCGATCATGTTGGGCCAATTAATAAAACCCGTGACAGATAGCGTCACGGGTTTTAGCTATGCATACGCGCCAGGTAGTATGATCAATTTATGCCACACGTTTGTGGACAGTTGGACTTAGTAACGTTTGGGAGCAGCCTGCTTGGCCAAATCCGCCATATACGTAAAGAAGGCTTCCGGGTCTGTATCATATACCAGGTTCACAGGGCGCCCATCCGCCTGTTCCACCGTTCTGCCCTGACTTGGGCCTTCTGCGATAACACTGCAATGCACCGTCTTTTTCTTGACAATATCCGGGCGTCCTACAGATGCAGTGGTCAGTACATCCCACAGGTAATATGTTGAGTTGGTCTCGCTATACACGAGCGGAGGACATCCTGCGTAACAATTGCCCAGGAAATCAACGCCTTCATATCGGCGCTCGGCAGCCCAACGATTGCGTACGGCTGGAGTTAAAGGCACTTTGCTTGTGCTTTCCAGCGCTACCAGATCAATTGTGATGCCGCTTTGCCATACTCGATAGGCCGCTTCCGGGTCCCAGAACACATTCCACTCTGCGGTACCGTCATGCTCCGGCTCCTCCACATTCCCTTTTTCAAAGGTGCCGCCCATCCATACCAGCTTTTCAATCTTGGCTTCAATATCCGGTGCTTCATCCAGCGCCCGTGCCAGATCGGTTAGCGGTCCAGTGAATAGCAACAGCGTTTTACCTTCAGCTCCGCGTACCTTTTCAATTAGATGCTGATGAGCTGGCAGGGATGAAAGCGGTGCTTCCATTCGCCCCGATTCATTCAGCACAGGTAATGCATCTACATAGAAGGAATGTAAACGCCAAGCGGCAGGAAACGGATTTTTACCGCGTGAATTAGACTTGGCGACTTCAACAGGCCCTTTATTTTGTCCAAAACGATCAATAATTTTACGGCTGGCATCCGTCGCCGGCTCCAGGTAACCATCTGCTGGAATAACCGATACTCCGGTCAAATGAACCTGTTCCATCTGAAGCAGCATAAACAGGGATACTAGATCATCCACTCCACCATCATGATTAAAATAAACGTTTGTCTGACTCATCTGTCTCTTCCTTCCTTTATCCCCGTAAAACAGGCTTGTTCTTTTATCGGCAACCATCCTTCATTATGCCTGATCGCTACACAGGAGTAAATGTGTGATAGTACGTGCATCAGGGATTTTTTTATCTGCTCCATGCTTAAAAAAGATAGAATTGTGTGTAATAACAGGGTAGAGGCATGGGTCCTAATCGGAAGCGTAGGAAGGAGAGATGCATATGACAGTCCGAACAATAGAAGAGTTGGAGCAGATCCGCAAAGAGTGTAAATCCATGGTGACGAAAAGGGCCGCAGCTTCAGGGGGAGCTGTATTGGTCCCCATTCCAGGGGCTGACGTTCTTGCTGATGTCGGCATTTTGATGCAGCTACTGCCTGCCATTAATGAAAAATTCGGATTATCTGAGCAGCAGTTGGAGGGTCTGGATGCAGAAACAAAGTCGATGGTGTATGGCTTTATCACTTCAATTGGCAGCAAGCTAATCGGACGACTCATCACCCGAGAAGCCATCGTGAAGATTTTGCAGAAAATGGGCATTCGCATCGCCACCAAGCAGGTTAGCAAGTTTGTCCCTCTACTGGGGCAAGGACTAGCCGCAGCGATTGGCTTTACTGCAATGCGGACCATTGGCAACCGGCATATTGATGAGTGCTACGAAGTGGCCAAACGCCTGCTGGAGCAGCAAACTGCCGCAGATACGGCACGCAACTGGACAGTACCACAGCAGCCTCTAGATCCCGTGGGAGTTGATCAGTTGCCAAATCAAAATCCGGCAGCAGCGATTCCGCTACTGCCGGCATCCCATAAAGAATAATTTTTCAGACTTAGTATTCTCCAATTCTCCAGCACGGGGTAACACAGGTCGAGACAGCCCCTGTATCTCCGTGCTTTTAACCATCTACCTTGGCTCCATAGGAGCGGGCCACTGCTACGGCCTGCTCGATATCTAGCTTAGCTCCGGTGATGTCCAAATCTTTAAAATTCACGCCATCCATCTTCGCACCGCGCAGGTCTGTTCCTTGAAGGTGGGCTTTGTGCAGCCTTACCCGAGTAAGATCCGCCTCCCGCAAATCTGCCTTTTCCAGATGGCATTCGGATAAATCAGCTTCCTTGAAGCGTATTTTTCGCAAATCCTGTTTTCTTAAATCTGCATGACGTAAGTTCGTATAGGACCAGTCTCCGCCCGTAATCGTGATCCCATCCATATTTGCCCCTGCAAAGTCTGAACCTACCAGCTTACAGTTATCAAACCGGACTACAAACAGATTCGTGCTGGTGAATAGACAATTGGTAAAAGCGGACTCCTTGTAGTGAGATGCATTCAGGATGGCTCCGGTAAAATCACAGTCCACAAACGTACAACCTTCTACAAGAGACTCATTCATCTCTACACCCCGAAAGCGACAACGGGTAAACTCGCAATTTCTCCACTCGCCTTCTCTGGCATCCATTGAGCCAAAATCACGGCCTTCATAGACCTCATCTGTATAAAAGAACATATTTCCCTCTCCTATTCCTTATCCCCGACATCAGGGATTCAGCTTTTCGGCAACGACCGCTCAAAACCGTTTTTCATTTTTCCAAGCAAACCCTTCATCATCTTATGATCCTGTGGCGTAAACTCAGACATGCATGACCGAATCAGCTTCGTATAATAAGGGACTATCTTACTTAATAGCTCTCGTCCTGCCTCTTTTAAGCCGACAGTCACCATCCGTCCGTCACTCTCATGAGCCACACGTTCAATCATGCCATCTCGCTCTAATCCGTCGATCAACCCCGTCATGGTTCCACGCGTGACATCCGCTTTTTCCGCTAACTCCGATGGTGTCATGCGATGCGGCGCATGGCAATGCAACAGACTAAGAACAATAATCCGGCCCTGAGAAGCCCCCAACTTGGTCAAATCTGTATCCATTTCCCTGAAAATACCGTTAGCCAAGCGCGCAAATGTCACAAAAGTCTCTATATTATCTACTTCGGCATCCTCATGTCCAAAGCTACGCAGCACCCCGCGTATGGAATCATTATGAAAATTAAAATTCATAGTCCATCCATTCCTTCCTTAATCCCGCTTGTTCCGTCAAACGGTAGCTTTTCCATTCGTCTGGCAGCAAAGAAGCATATGGCTCCTTGGCAAAACGATCATCTACCAGGACCAGCAGCCCTTCGTCATGCTCTGTGCGAATAAGTCTGCCACCTGCCTGAAGAACCTTGTTCATCCCCGGATATACATACGCATAGTTGAAACCATTTCGTCCCTGTTCCGAAAAATAATCCCGCAGCACGTCCCGCTCCGCTCCAATTTGCGGCAAGCCGACGCCGACGACCACTACCCCGTTTAAGCGATCACCCGGTAAATCGACGCCTTCAGCAAACACACCCCCCAGTACGGCAAACCCAAGCAGGGTACGCTCTTGCTCAGGCTGGAAGGTGTCCAGGAACCGATCACGCTCCGGTTCGGTCATACCTGGACTTTGTACCAACGTATCTGCAGACACGTCCCGAAGCATGAACTCCTCGTATACCTCACGCAGATACGGATAAGACGGGAAAAACACAAGGACGTTCCCTTTCCGCTCCGCAACCAATCCAGCCAGCATATCGGCAATCGCCCCTTTGGAACGCTCACGATCCCGATAACGGATGGAGAGCGGCAGCAGGCGTACATCCCATTGCTCCTGATGGAAAGGGGAAGGGACCTGTAACGTATAGTCTTCCTCGCTTGCTCCGAGCATGTCCCGGTAATAAGCAAGCGGTGTCAATGTCGCCGAAAAATATATAGTTGAGCGGTAGTTCTTTACAGCCTGTCCCAGCAAATGCGAAGGATCGAGGCAGAACAGCTTGATCCTCACCTCACTGCGCCCCGCTTCAATATAAGTAACGTAACGTTCATCGTATAGAGCAGCGATTCGCAGCATATTTTGAGCGGTAAAATACGTATCCAGAAGCAATGCGTAGGCCGTCCCCTCACTGCTTGCGCGGCTTGTACTGCTCCCCGCCACCAGTTCACGTTCAGCTGCCTCCACAAAAGGCACTAACAGCTCTAGCACCCCTTGCGGTGCTGATGTTTCCACTGCTTTTCCTGTATCTGCATGCAGCTTGCGCAGCGTAATCATATGTGCGTTCACTGCACTCGCAGCCGCAGCAATCTCAGGGCTAAGCAACTTAAATTCTCTCTTCAGTTCCAGAAAAGAAGATTTCAGGATTTCCGCCGAAAACATGTCCCGACCGCGTTCCACCAGATTATGCGCCTCATCCACCAGCACAACACCTTTTCGCTTGTGCTCCTCCAGCAATCTTTTCAGAGAAATCCGTGGATCAAAAACATAATTATAATCACTGATTATACCATCCGAGGCATACGCCACATCTAGCGAAAATTCAAAGGGACATACCTTATGCTTGCGCGCATAATGCTCAATCACCGCCCGCGTCATTAACGTCTCATTCGCCAAAATATCGGACACCGCACCGTTAATCCGGTCGTAATAGCCCTCGCACATGCTGCATGCTCCTGCATCGCAATCATTTTCATGCTTGAAGCAAATTTTATCCTTCGCCGTCAACGTTACCACATGCATGTGCAGCCCTCGGGCCTGCATTCGGGCATATGCCTCTTCAGCTGCTGCCCGAGTGGTGGTACGCGCCGTTACATAATATACTCGCCTAGCCAGTCCTTCGCCGATCGCCTTAATCGCAGGATACAAAGTGGATACCGTTTTACCGATACCTGTGGGTGCTTTGGCAAACAGGTTAACCCCTTCGGCAATCGTCTTATACACCGAACCCGCTAGAGTTCGTTGACCTGAGCGATATGTGTCAAAAGGAAACTCCAACATAACAATACTGGTATCCCTCTTCTCCGCATGTGCTCTCAGCAGGAATGCATACGGTGCATAACCAGCAATCATTTCCTGAGCGAAAGCCTCCAGCTCTGCAAAAGCTAGCATCCGTCTGAAGCGGCGAATATTTTCACTGTGTGCTTGTACATAAGTAAGTTGAACTTGCATGGAATGATGCTGTTCCTCACGAGCAATCATATAGGCATACAGAAATGCTTGTGCCCAGTGCACCGGCTGGCCGTCCCCCTGAATATCTTCGAGGGGCTGAGAGATTGATTTAATTTCATCAACCGTCCATACGCCATCCAGCTCAATCAGTCCGTCACAGCGGCCTTCAATGATAAACAATTCACCCTCATACAAAATTTCTGTACGTAAATGCACCTCTTTGCGGTCATGCTCCTTGTAACCTTTCTGGATAACCTGATGCACGCGAGTTCCTTCCTGCATACTGCTATTCGAACGAAAGCCGCTCTGAATGCTGCCACTTCGATGCACATATTCCACAAGTGGACGCACCGAAATGTGAATTGGTTCCTTCATACGATCACCCGTTCCGGTCATAGTCCTTACACTGTACCACGTAGATCAACGAAACGTAAGGGACATAAGCATCGTTTGTGGTCGATTGGTATTCATTCATATCTAATTTTTACCGAAATATAGAAACGAGGCCTTTTTCTTTATTCCCAACGATACTACAACTCACATTACAGCATAAAGGACAGGGATATGTTAAAAGAATTAATTAACAATTTTGCGTTATTAACGAGCTTCTTATTCTTTGGAAATTTATTTTCCCGGAAATATGAACGTTACCTGAAAAACCACGCACTCATTCATCGGGTAATGAACGGTTTAATGCTGGGTCTGTTTGGCATTCTGTTAATGATGACCGGTTTATGGATCCGTGGGTACATTGTGGTTGATCTGCGCCAATTGGCGATTATCATATCTGTTTATATGGGAGGATCGGTATCTGGACTACTGACCACTCTGATCATAAGCCTGTACCGTATTTACATCACTGGAGGTTGGACGGATATTTCTTTGACTGCTACTGTCAATTGCTTCATGACATTAGTCGTTTCACTTATCTTTATTCGAGAAAAAAGGCTAACACTCAGCAAATGGATGTCAGCCGTGCTTGGAGCTGTTGTTGTGTCGCTGTTATCTACTTTCTTTGTGGCTAATCCTCCGAATTCGGAAACTATTATAATAATCACAACCGTTAAGATGCTTGGCGGCTTGTTCACTTATTTTATGATGTCCCATATCAAAAAAACAGAACGGGCTATTCATCTGCTGGAAGAAGCTGCAAACCGGGATCATTTAACCGGGTTATACAGTCCGCGTGCTTTTGATGCGCTGTTCGAAGAGGTACTTCATGCTTCCAAGACTACAAAAAAACCCTTTGGACTCGTGATGCTAGATATTGACCACTTTAAAAAAATTAATGATACGTATGGCCATTTGAACGGAGACACCGTCTTAAGCCAACTGGGAATTCTGTTAAACCGGGAATCTACAACAAGAGCATATCCCTCCCGTAAGGGCGGAGAGGAATTTGCAATTTTACTCGGAGATTGTGATACCGAAAAGGCGACAAGCTTTGCCGAGAAGATTCGGAAAGCTGTGGAAAATGAATGTTTTCTCTTGAATGACGGAACCATAATCTCTTTAACCGTATCCATCGGAGCAGGCAGTTCTCCTGTCATTGCATCAAGGCACTTACTCGAAAAAGCAGACGAAGCATTATATGAAGCTAAACGGTCAGGACGCAATCAGGTAAAGTTGGCAAAACCATAATTATTAGTCGCTAAATGTCAGGAAAGCTGGATTAATGTTAATAAAAAGTGGTAAAATGGAAATAACATCGTTATCAAAAAAACTTCTGCCGCTAGTGGAGACATGCCTTACAATCGACATGGGGGGTGGGCTTTGTGAACCTCGAACAATTGGAAAAACTCATGGAAAAAGAACGCCGTGAACTGAATCGCATGGCTGACTTACACGGATTAAGAGATGAACGTGTATTGGACAAATCCTCCAGGCTTGACCGTATTATGGACAAGTACCTTCACACCAAGCGCGCAATCAACCAAACACACTCATAAAAGCAAGCTACTTCGCTGCCCCTCAGGGCAGCTTTTTTATGATGTAAGCCACTTCCGTCCTTCTCACCGACGACTTCCGCCATATTCTGTCCGCAACAATCGCTGTGTGAAGGATATCCACTCTCTGGCAGCAAAGGACAGATACCGATCGTTCCGCCAAATCATCCCCAAATGCCAAGGAATGACAGGGTCCACCAGCGGAAGAACACGCAAACGTTCGGAATCCAAATCCCGGCATATCGCCTCCGGCAATAACGCTACTCCCAGGTTGGCAGCAACCATTTCGCTAATCAAATCCCATTGAGAGCTTTCGTAGACTACACGCGGCTGAAAGCCGGCACGAACACATTCGGCAATGATACGGTCATGCAGCGTAAAATCCTCACGGAACAGCACAAACGCCTCCTCTGCTAACGCAGATAGCGGCACCTCCTTGCACTCAGCCAATGCATGTGTAGGATGAACGAGCAGATTCAACTTTTCCTCCACAAATAGGAATGTCTCGAACATATCTCCAACCGGTGGCAGCACAATCACCCCGATATCCAGCGCGCCAGCTTCTACGTCCTGCTCCACTTTCTTCGCTCCATCCTCGAACAATTGAATCGTCACATCGGGAAAGGCCTTGTGAAATTCACCAATGACACGCGGAAAAAAGCTCGATCCGACCATAGGAGGCAGACCAATGCGGATATGTCCTTTTTTCAGGTTCATCAAATCACTCAGTTCCGAGGACAGGCTCTGAAAGGACTTCACAATCGCTTGGGCCTGAAGCTCAATGACCTTGCCCGCATCCGTCAGTTCGATTTTTTTGCCAATCCGATCGAACAGAGTAACTCCCAATTCTTCTTCCAGGCTTTTAATCGTCTTACTGATCGTCGGCTGGGTAATAAACATGCTCTGGGCTGCCTTCGTAAAGCTGCGCAACCGCGCGACTTCCAGAAAATATTGCAAATGTCGGATATCCAAAGCTACACCTTCTTCCATAGACAAACGGAATAGACTTCATTCTTTATATGCATTTTACTCATGAAAGCTTGTGATGTAAAATTTCATTACAGTTTGAAAATAACGGATCTCGAAGATAGGAGACTTTATATATGAAAAGCTTCATACGCGGTGTCCTTCAGATCGCCGTCCTGATGGCCTTTTCGCTCATCCTGAACGCGGTGGTCTCCTGGCTCCACCTGCCTGTACCCGGTAGTATCATCGGTATGCTGATTCTCTTTATTCTGCTGCAAACGGGCGTGGTTCGACTAAGCTGGATCGAGGTTGGCGCTAACTGGTTGCTGGCCGAGCTGCTATTATTCTTTATTCCCTCCGCTGTTGGCGTTATGAATTATTGGCCGATGCTGGAACACGACGGCATGAGCATTATGCTGGTCGTGCTGCTCGGCACCTTCCTAGTGATGGCCTGCACAGGTATGATCGCCAGTCTGCTTGGCAAACGAAAGGAGCATAAATCATCATGACCGGTCTTCTATGTATTATATTAACACTTGCTATTTACTGGATGGCCAAACGCATGTACCGCACATTGCCCAAGGTGTATTTGTCCCCATTGCTCATTACACCTGTGGTTATCATTTTGATTTTGACGCTGACGGGTGTGAACTACCGTTCTTATAATTCAGGCGCTCATTTTCTATCCATGCTGCTACAGCCAGCTACGATTGCATTTGCTGTCCCTTTGTACCGATATTTCCCTGTGTTAAAAAAACACGCGGCTCAAATCGTGCTTAGCGTGTTATCTGGATCTGTCGTAGCCGTGCTGTCCTCTATGGCGCTCGCCAAGTGGATGCACCTGGACTCCTCGCTGCTAAGCAGCCTGATTCCTCGCTCCATTACGACACCTATTGCGATGAATGTATCGCAAACGATTGGCGGTAATCCGACGGTCACGGCTGTATTCGTTATTCTGACCGGATTGAGCGGTCTTATTATCGGCCCGATGATTGTCAAACTGTTTCGGATTGAAAATGAGGTTTCACGCGGGGTATTGCTTGGTACCGGTGCTCATGGTACGGGTACTTCCAAAGCGTTCGAGTTCAGTTCGTTGACAGGTACGATTTCCAGCATCTCGATGGTGCTCGCCGCTCTCTTTACCTTGGCGGCTGCCCCATTCCTGTTCCACCTGATGCTGTAAGCCATCTGTATACAATGAAGCAGCGATTCTCTTATGAATAGAGAATCGCTGCTTTTGTTTTGTAAGACCCTTTTTCGCTTAAAGCAGTGGTGAGAAACGAAACGATTGTAGAGAAGCGGAGCGGTAAAGGATACGCATCCCTCACGTTGTATCAGATGGCTTTAACAGCGCTGGGTTCCGCCTCTACCTCTACAGGTGTCACAGCTTCATACAGATAAGCATCCAGCTCAGTCGTATATTGGCGTTCTTGCTCGGCGCTCCAGCCTGCGTACTCGGACATCCATGCAATGACAGCCTGCTTCCAGCGCTTCACCTCGTCAATCTGAAAGAACAGTGCTCCAGTGCGACGTATGAAAAAGTCAGACGGTGTCACCGTCATTTCCTGTTCCATCGCGTACAATAGCGGAACACGCACTTCTATAGGCAACGCCGCTTCCGTCTCGGTGGCGTTCTTCATGCTCCGTGTCGCTATGGCGAACAGTCGCTCCACATTTGAGCCATAGCGAGCAGCCCATGCTCTGGCGGTTTCTGGCGACAGACCGAGCGCGGCACCCGCTGCGGCTTGCTTGCTCACGAAAGCGTCCCAACCCGCCGAACCGCCTACATTGCCGCCCGAAATCGGGATATGCCTCGTGCGGCATGCCCGAAAGCTTTGCCCATGCAAGCGGCCCAGCCCCCGCACCGCGCGATCCACGACGAGTTCGGACATTTTCCGGTAGCCTGTCAGCTTGCCGCCTGCAATCGTGATCAGACCTGAACGGGATTCCCAAATTTCGTCCTTACGTGAAATTTCTGAAGGGCTTTTACCATCTTCATAAATGAGCGGGCGTACCCCTGCCCAACTGGATTCCACATCTGCAACTGTCAGCTTCACATCCGGGAACATCCCGTTGATCGCTTGAAGCACATACGCCCGGTCTTCGGCGGTCATCCGGGGATGCGACGTATCCCCCTCATATACCGTATCGGTCGTACCTGCATAGGTTTTGCCATCACGCGGGATCGCGAATACCATGCGTCCATCCGGTGTATCGAAGTACACTGCCTGTTGAAGCGGGAAGCGCCCAGCATCGAATACCAGGTGGATACCCTTCGTCAGGCGAAGCACCTTGCCCTCTTTGGAGCGATCCATTTCCCGCAATGTATCTACCCATGGCCCGGCAGCGTTAATGACCAGCGAAGCCCTGATCTCGTAGGGCTTTCCCGTGATCCGATCGGTTACACTGGCGCCGCTTATTCGTCCGCTGTCATACAGCAGCTTATCAGCCTTGGCATAGTTCACGGCCAGCGCCCCTCGTGTAACGGCTTCCTTCATCACCTCAATCGTTAGGCGAGCATCATCTGTGCGGTACTCCACATAACTACCGCTTCCCTTCAGTCCTTCTCTCTTCAGCAAAGGCTCGCGCTCCAGCGTAGCCTGGATGTCCAGCATGCGGCGACGCTCACTACGCTTCACGCCAGCGAGGAAGTCATACACCAGCAGACCAATCGAGGTGGTGAATGCATTAAATGTGCCACCCTGGTGAAAAGGAAGCAACATACGCTCCGGAATGGTCACATGAGGGCCATTTTCAAATACGATAGCTCGTTCCTTCCCGACCTCGGCTACCATCTTAACCTCAAATTGCTTCAAATAACGAAGACCGCCATGCACCAGCTTGGTAGAACGACTGGATGTCCCTGCTGCAAAATCCTGCATTTCCACCAGAGCCGTCTTCAAACCACGATCCGCAGCGTCCAGCGCAATTCCCGCCCCTGTAATGCCGCCACCAATTATTAAAATATCAAAATGCTCACGCCCCATACGTTCCAAAACAGCCGTTCTCTCCTGTGCAGCAAATCCCTGTTCTCCCATCATCTATCCCTCCAATTTCGTACATGTCTGCTTTGCCATCTGACACCGAATCACCAAAAGATACAAAAAAAGACCACGAACATCGCTGCGGCGGATGCCGAGCGGTTCATGGTCTCTCCAAGTCTCCTGACGAGTATTAACTTATCTATATCGTAGCATACACAGTACACGATGAAAAGGGGAATCTGCCTGTTGTCAGCTGACTGCCTACTGTCGTAAAACCACCTTTACTTGAACGCCATCGCGGCATGGACTGCCTTTTTCCAGCCGCCATATCGTTCAGCCCGCACTTCTTCACTCATGGTCGGAGTGAAGGTTCGGTCACTCTGAGCATATCCCCGGACTTCATCCAAACTGTCCCAGAAGCCGACTGCCAGCCCTGCCAAATACGCCGCCCCCAGTGCCGTTGTCTCGTTCACAGCAGGTCGTTCCACGGGCAGATCGAGAATATCGCTCTGGAACTGCATCAGGAACTCGTTCATCACTGCGCCCCCATCTACACGCAATGAGCGCACAGGTACACCCGATTCGCTCGCCATGGCGGTTAGAACATCTTTGGTCTGGTAGGCCAGCGATTCCAGTACCGCTCGTATAAAATGCTCCTTGGATGTTCCCCGTGTTAAGCCAAAGGTCGCGCCGCGCACATCACTGTCCCAATACGGGCTGCCAAGACCCACAAAGGCTGGGACAAAATATACACCCTCCGTTGAGGTCACCCGCGCCGCATACGCTTCACTGTCTTTGGCCTCGCGGAACATACGCAGCCCGTCACGCAGCCACTGAATAGCAGACCCGGCTACAAAAATGCTGCCCTCCAACGCATACTTCACCTGACCGTTCAACCCCCATGCAATGGTCGTAATCAGTCCATGCTTCGATTCACAGGGTTCATCTCCGGTATTCATCAGCATAAAGCAGCCCGTACCGTATGTATTTTTAATCATGCCTTTGTCAAAGCAGCCCTGACCGAACAAAGCTGCTTGCTGATCGCCCGCCGCTCCGGCAATGGGAATTTCCTGTCCAAAAAAATGATAATCCACCGTATTCGCATATATTTCGGAGGATGACCTCACCTCCGGCAGCATAGACGCAGGAACGCCGAGAATATCCAGCAGCTCCTCATCCCATTTCAGCTCATAAATGTTGTACATTAGCGTACGAGCAGCGTTGGAATAGTCCGTTACATGCGCTTTACCGCCAGACAGTCTCCAGATCAGCCAGGTATCGATTGTACCGAACAACAGCTCTCCGCGTTCCGCCTGGGCTCTCGCTCCTTCAACGTTGTCGAGTATCCATTTGACTTTGGTACCCGAAAAGTAGGGATCAATGAGCAGCCCTGTTTTGCTATGAAAAGTTTGATCAAGTCCACGGCCTTTCAAGTCCTCGCAAATCCCGGCCGTTTGCCGTGACTGCCATACCAGCGCATGATATACCGGCAGGCCTGTATGTTTATCCCACACCACCACAGTTTCCCGTTGATTGGTAATGCCAATTCCAGCAATTTGACCGGCTTTCACACCTGATTCCGACAGACAAGAGGCGATGACAGCCAAAATAGAGCTCCATATTTCATTCGCGTTGTGCTCTACCCATCCCGGCTGGGGAAAATACTGCGGAAACTCCCGTTGTGCCTTGTACACCACTTTCCCCTGCCGATCAAACAAGATGGCCCGCGAACTAGTTGTGCCCTGATCCAAGGCAAGAATGTACTGTTCCATCATTTTTCAGTCTCCTTGCTTTATGTATGTTGCCTACTTGATTCAAATAGAAGCTATCGCTTATAGTGCTCAAACAGTTGTTTATTGGAGGTGGTAACTGCTGTAGCTCCCGCTGCCAACGCCGCCTCCACATCCTCAGGGGTACGTATAAGTCCGCCAGCCAAAATGGGAATCCCTGTACGTTCACTGACCTCCGCAATCATCGGTGGCACAACACCAGGCAGCACCTCAATATAATCGGGGCGCGTTTTTTCCACCAGTGCGTAGCTTTTTTCCAGCGCAATCGTATCCAGCAGGAACACTCGCTGTACAGCAAGGATTCCCTTTTTTTTGGCGGTTGCAATCACCCCGGAACGGGTCGAGATAATCCCAAATGGCTTAATCTCCTGACACAAATACTCAGCGGCATACTCGTCATTCTTCAAACCTTGCACCAGGTCGGCATGCAGAAGCATCTGCTTGTTGCGGCTCCTTGCCATCTGGTACAAGTTGCGCAACTGCGCTACATGCGTATCCAGAAAAACAGCATACTCATAAGAGCTGTCCAAAATATCCTCCAACTGCTTCATGTGCTTAGCTGCAGGTAAAATGCGTTGTCCCTGAAATGGCATGGATATCCTCCTTAGGCCGAATGGCGGTCAAATTCGTTCAAATTTTATATTATCACTCTGGTCGACGAACGTGAAGCGGTTCCATAAGAATATCCCTTTACACTCCATATATTCCTTTATTTATAAACCACATCCATGGATCATCTCATGTTCTTTTTTTGTACTTTTTGGTTGTCCGTATGTCTATTACTTTTTCAGAGAATTCGCATAGATTGATATTAATCTTTCATAGAATGGAGTGAATAGAATGGGTTTTTATGTTCGTAACAGTACGTCTAACCCTATTTCAGTTGCCGTTGGATACTATGATTCTGGTTGTAGTCCTATCACCTATGCTAAGAGAGGGTGGTACCGTATAGAACCCGGTAGACGCGCATTTCTTGTAGCTGGATCAGCCGCAAACCAAACGTTTTATGTCTACGGACATGACAGTTTTGGTAATTCGTGGGGTGGTGATTTCTACACAGATGTTCCTAGAGAGGCTTTCACAAGATGCTGGATAGCAAGTTGCCAGGGCCAGGGCTGTAGAAGTGTGGGGTTCGAGGAGATCAATGTTGGCAATTTTGAAAACTACACTCTAAACCTTGTAGATAGTACCCAAAGTGCATCTAAGTCAAGACGTACTCTAGTGGCGAAAAAAAGAAAAACCAATTTTAAATTAGGGAAGTTCAGCTTTATAAAATCACCTGGAAAATTAGGGAAGTTAGGCAAGAATAGAAAACCGCTATATGGTAAACGCAAATAGAATTATATAAACAGAACCAAAAGAAGCACCTCCCGCCATGAGCTGGGAGGCGCTTCCTTACATACTAACTGTGTATTCCTTCACTCGTCTATACAATTAGCCCCCAAACCCTTGGCGCAGCCACGAGGTAGCAAGCGTGATCGCACCGCGCTTGGCCGCGGTTTCCGACAATGGGTTCAGCATCACAAAATCGTGTATGATGCCCTGAAAGCGTACAGCGGTTACATCTACCCCAGCTTCACGCAGCTTGTTCGCATAAGCCTCCCCTTCATCACGCAACACATCGGCCTCGCCTGTAATAACCAGCGCACGCGGTAGCCCTTTGAGCTGGTCCGTGGTGGCACGTAACGGGGACGCCGTGATCTGCGCTCGTTCGTTAGGATCTGTCGTATATTGATCCCAGAACCATTGCATCCCTTCACGGCTCAGGAAATACCCTGTGGCGAACTCATGGTACGATTCCGTATCAAAAGAAGCGTCCGTCACCGGATAGAACAGCAACTGTTGCCGAATGGCAGGGCCACTGCGTTCTTTGGCCAGCAGAGTTACAGCTGCAGTCATGTTACCACCGACACTATCTCCGGCGATCGTCAGCGTATCGGACTTCAGCCCATGCTCGCGCCCATGCTGTGCCACCCATTGAACGACCGCGTAAATTTCCTCAATCGCCGTCGGATATTTAGCTTCAGGTGACAAGCTGTATTCAGGGAATACAACAGCTGCCTGTGAGCCTACTGCCAATTCACGAATCAGACGGTCATGCGTATGAGCATTACCGAATACCCAGCCTGCTCCGTGGATATATACAATGACCGGGAGATCACCTGTCACCTGTTGTGGACGAACAATTCTGACCTTCACCTCACCGCCAGGGCCACCTGGAATCGACAGATCCTCCAGATCTGCGGCAGGTTTATCTGCTGGACCGGATTGAACCTCATTGACCGTTTCACGTCCTTTTTCAGGACCCAAATCATACAGAAACGGAGGCTTGGCATTATCGTCTGCGAATTTTTGCGCTGCGGGCTCCAACTGTACTTTTTTACTCATATCGTTTCACTCTTCCTTTCTTATTTGCGGTCTACATGTATTCAATATGGTTTACATTTATTCATTCAGTATCACCTTATATTTAAACGAGTTCCTCTCTTTCCAATCGGAGGACTCTATTTTGCCCAAAGAAGAGCTTGACTTTTATTTTATGTTGTAACTATAATGGTTACATATTAAAATTCAAGTATGAACATCATACAACGCATGAATTAAGCCAATAAATCATCCAAATTATTTTTTAGGAGGCTATTCTATTATGAAAATTGCAGTTATTGGTGCAGGCGGTAAAGCAGGAAGTAATATCGTAAAAGAAGCATTAGACAGAGGGCATGAAGTAACCGCCATCGTCCGTGACCCAGCTAAAGTAACGGATAATCGTGCAGCTGTAGTACAAAAAGACGTTTTTGACCTGAAAACAGATGATCTGAAAGGTTTTGACGCCGTTGTTAATGCTTTTGCCGCTCCGTTCGGACAAGAGCATCTGCATGTAGATGCAGGTAACGTGCTAATTGAGGCTCTCCGCAATGTATCCGGTACTCGCCTGATTGTCGTAGGTGGTGCAGGCAGCTTGTTTACGGATGAATCCCAGACACTCTTGGTCAAGGATACTCCCGACTTCCCTGATTTTGTATATCCAACAGCTCATAACCAAGGGAAGAACCTGGACATTCTACGCGGTACCAGCGACCTGAACTGGACGTTTATTAGTCCTTCCGCGGAATTTGCTCTCGGCCAACGTACAGGCTCTTACCAAGTGGGCAAAGACACACTACTGGTTAATTCCAAAGGTGCAAGCTATGTCAGCTATGAAGATTATGCAGTTGCAGTAGTAGACGAAATTGAAAAACCACAACATTTGAATCAACGTTTCACCGTCGTATCCGAGTCCTAATTCTACGACCGAACCGAACATTCCAACATAAAAAGACCCTTCGACCACTTTCCATCCTGCTTGGAAAATGAATCAGAAGGGTCTTACTGTATGTCTGGTTCGTCCAATCTTCTACTGTTTAACTCGGCTTACAGTCTTCCTGTCACTAAAACTTAGCTTAAGAATTGGAGGTGCAGCCAAAGTCGTCAAAATAACGGCAATGATGACTGATGTAAAATACTGTTGTGCCAGCAGGCCTGTTTGCAGCCCGGTGGCTGCGATAATAAGCGCAACTTCTCCGCGAGATATCATGCCAGAACCAATCGCAAGCGAGGAACGGGTATTAAAACCTGTCAGCCGCGCGCCGATGCCTCCTCCGACCAACTTCGTCACCAGTGCTATCAGGGTCAAAACAACAACAAACCCAAGCTGCTGCCCCACTCCCTCAAAAGATACATTTAAGCCAATGCTGACAAAAAATACTGGCACAAAGATGGAATAAGCGATGGGCTCCACCTTTTCTTCTACGACAGCCTTAAAGCTTGTTTGCGAAATGGCAATCCCGGCAGCAAAAGCTCCGATAATGCCCGCCATACCCATCAAATCTGCAAAATACGCAAAACCGAAGCAAATGACCAACGCAGCAGTAATCACAGCTTCGGTCACTTTGAGGGGGGCAAGTATTTTCATAATCCATGGAACAACGAACCAGCCACCCAAAATAGCTACTACGAAGAAAACTAGCTTTTTGCCAACAAGAAGTCCCAGCGAAGTTTCTCCGCCCATACCGAATATACTCATCATGACCGCAAGCAGCACCACGACGAGCACATCGTCCAGCACTGCCGCACCCAAAATGGTCGAGCCTTCTCGGGTATTCAGCTTGTTCATATCCTTGAGCACCTGCACCGTAATGCTTACGGAAGTAGCGCTCAAGACAATCCCCAAAAACCATCCTTCATGCACGGAAAATCCAAAGGCTTCCCCAACTCCAAAACCACAGAGTAACGGCAAAATAATACCCCCGACAGCCACTGCTACCGCAGGCTTCCAGTTGCGCCGAAGCTGATCCAGATCCGTCTCCAGCCCGGCAATGAACATCAACAGCAACACGCCGATTTCAGACATATTATGAATCAGCGAATCATTTTGTACCCATCCCAAAACTGCCGGGCCCAGCACGATACCAGCGATCAGCTTCCCCAATACCGCAGGTTGACCGAGCTTAACCGATAAATGACCGGCTACTTTTGTAAACAATAGAATCAAAAGAAGATACAATATAAATTGCATAGGTTAATAACCTCCTTTTATTTAATCCTTGAACTCATTTGCGCATCATCTACAATTGAAGAAAACGGATAATCATAAAATGCAGAACAATCGTCCAAAATATGTGTCTGACCTTAAACAGACCACAACTCGCAAAATAAAAAGGGAAACCCTACATACAGCACAGGTTCCCCTAAAAAGACATAAAGGAGCCTTGGTGACAGGCTCCTCCGATAATTCATATATTCATTTGATGTTGTCGGTCATCCTTGCGCAAACAAGCAACTTTATCTTTTAATTATACCTCTTCTGCAAACCCATGTAAACGTCATTGAGTCAACTCTCGGCTTTTTCCACGTACCGTGCACAGTATTCATGCTGCAGCATACTCATCAGAATCGAATCATGGTATTCATAATTGTAAAATAAAGCATCCCGCTGCACACCTTCACGTTGAAAGCCTACTTTTTCATAGCAACGGATGGCCTGTTCATTAAAATCAAATACATTCAGCTCAATCCGATGCAGGTTACAAATACCGAATCCATAGCCTAGCATGAGCACAAGCGCTTCGGTGCCGTAGCCTTTGCCTTGATCCCCATGCTCATTGATCGCAATACGGATATTGGCGCTGCGATTCAGGCTATCCATATCCTGTAGCGCAATATCCCCGATGACACGATCATCTTCCTGAAGTGCAATGAGCAGCAGCAGGCTTGAGGAATCCTGTCCTTTAGCTTCTATATAACGAGCAATTTGCTCTTTGGTAAAGCTTCGCTGTGTGCCCGTCAGCCTCCGCACTTCCTGATGAAACAACGTATTATAATACAGCTCGGTGTCCTCCACGTTAATGGGACGCAAGTACACTCGTGATCCTTCAAGCAGTCGTGCCACTGGCGTTGCGGGCGAATAATTTTGAGTCAACGTGATCTCTCCTATGCTAAAAATATTAATTGCTACAAAAATATAAATTGTCTTAAATGGAAGCAAACGATTACGCTAGATCGACATTTTGTTCAGTCGAAGGGGTAGGATCAGCAAGAGACTCGCGCCAAATTACAGATTGAAGCAGAAGTCCTGCCAAACCCAGGATTCCAACAGACATCCCGATCCAGACAAAAGCCGTTCCTGCCCCTGCTATTCGGATCAATACTCCCCCGGTAAGCGGCGAAATGACCATGATCGCTCCAATCACGGTACTTTGAATACCGAAGACACGCCCCACCATATCAGCAGGGGTTTTGGCTTGTAATATGTAATTCTGGGTGATAATGTACAGACCATTCCCCACACCTAGCATGGCCCCGATCGTAAGCAGTACGGGTAGTCCTGTCCCGGGCTGCGCCCAGCCTAAAGCGGCAATCGCTCCGCCAATCAGCACATAGCCTCCACCGAGTCCCCAGCCTGCGCTTATACGATTCAAGCGATTAAGCACAAGCATACAACCAACAGCGCCAGCACCTATGGCGGAAACCAGCCAGCCAAGCAGCGATTCGTTGCCCGGAGCGAGCACTCGCAGCAACGTTGGGAACTGGTAGTCGATCATAAGAATGGCGATCAAGCCGAACAGCCCGAATATGAGCGTATGCAAAAGCATTCGACTGCGCCAGAGGAACGCCCAACCTTCCCGCCACTGGCTGAAAAAACGGGATACGTGAGCAGGCTCTCCCTGCACCTTGGCATCATCAGCCCCATGCGCTGTAACCGATGTCGATTTTTCTAGCTGCTCGTCAGCAATCGCTTGCTGGTCTGTGCTGGCCAGCGCAGGACCGATTCCGCGCAGCGGCCATAGCAAGAGGCCGGAGCAGAGGCGCAGCAGTGCATTTAGGATAATGCATGCTTGCGGGGACAGCACAGTCAAGGTCATGGCGCCCAGCAATGGTCCCGCCACTTTGGAGGCCTGATTGACCAGGCCATTCAGTGAGGTTGCACGGAATAGGTCGCCACTGGCGACTACTGTACGAGTCAAACCTTGCTGTGACGGCATTTGGAATACGCCAGCCGCCGCGCGCAAGCCGAGCAAAGGCAACAGCCACACCGGACCAGGGACGGCGAGAATCGTCAGCGTCAATAAGGCGACAGCTACATCGCAGCCGATCATCAGTCGGGCCTTATGTACCCGGTCGGCTAACGTGCCTGCAATGGAACCGAGCAGCAGACCTGGTAGCGCCATAACTACCGGAATCAGCGCAATCAGCATCGGGTCAGCTTCCCAGCGGTAAGCAACAAGCACCTGAATGGCGATAGCATCAAACCAATCACCAAAGGAAGCAGCCGTATGTGCCGCAAACATCCGCCGAAAATGGCCATTACGCCAAATGCTAGGCGTGGACTGCAATTCTTTCTTTTCCTTCATTTCTACTCACCCTGCTCTCATTATCTGCTTCTTTAGCAATAAGAACATTCTAGCGGGCCTATATCAGAGGAAAATCAGACAGCTAAAAAAATCAGGCCACAAAAAGGATCTGCTCCAGCCAACACCTCAGCGCCGAACGACGCAGTGTTAAGCTATTGTCCCGATCAAGTTGATCGTATTGAGCCGCATACTTCTCTTCCAGCATGGGATACGGGCCGCACAACTTTAAGAAACTGCGAATTTGACTTATTGCTTTGATTTTTAATAGCTCCTGTTTCGCCATATCAAGGGTGACCAGCCCCTCATCCATGAGCCGCTCGGCCTGGTCCACATCTCCAGTACGCAACAGCATAAGTCCGCGCAGCAAGCGATAACGGCCCAGTTCGCGCAAATACGGAGCCTCTGACAGCATGCCTTCCAGACGATCAGACAGTTCGGCAGCCTTTTCCATATGATTGGCGACCAGATGCATGTACATCTCCATGAGCGCAACTGGCATCACAAATTTATCAAGATCATCCCGCTCCATAACCATGAAGGTCAGTGGTAGACCTTCATGTGCGCGTTCAGGTTGTCCATTCTCCACATAAGCCTCCAGAATATTGAGGATACGTAATTCCCGCTCCTGATCACTGGACAGCAATCCGCTGGCAAGCGCACGCTCACATAGGGCAAGCCCTTGATCCGTTACCCCTGCGGTGCACGTATAAAGCAGCAACATCCAATACAAACGGTCTGCGGGTGCAAAATCCTCTTGCTTCAAAAACCAAGCTACATCCGCCTGTACAAAACGGGTATACATTTGATAATAGGCAGACATTTGAAAACCCATCTGCTCCTGCTGTTCAGCCAGCGCTACGATGGAATCGCCTTGCCCCAGCAGGTGATACTTTCGAAAAAGTCCATGAACGGCGTCCTGTACTTCCTGATCGTGCAAAGAAGGATGATTTCGTGGTTGTATGGCAGTCAAGGTCAAGCTGTAGCCATATCCTCTGACCGTATGAATACGGAGTCCATTCCATGACTTAAGTTTTTTGCGCAATCTATAGATATGATCATCCACTGTACGCTCCACTGGATATTCCAGTGGCCACACACGATCCAGCAGTTGTTCCCGGGTGAACACCTGATTCCGGTTATCGTATAAAAAGCGCAACAATGCAAACTCTTTAGCCAACAACATAACACGATCTGCATTATAGACCACACTGTAGCCATCTGCATCAAATTGCAGCCTGATCATCCACCTCGCCTCCGACATATCGTTTCTTAGCTGCACCCAGCCCTGTAAACATAAGCAGAACACTCAGGCACAAGAGTAAAAGCAGCGGAATTGTCCAGCCTTGTGTCGCATCATGCAAATAACCGAACAGCGTCGGCCCAGTCGCTGCTAGCAAATAACCAAAGGATTGCGCCATACCTGACAGCTCTGCTGCCTGCTGCGGTGTTCGCGTCCGCAAATTAAAGAACATCATAACTAGCGGAAAAGCAAAACCACCCGCTATACCCATACAAATGACCCAAATCACACTCCACTGTGTAGCCCCGAGCAGAAATCCACCCAGACCTATAAAATAGAGCGCAGCCATAATCAGAACCAATATCCGCTGATCCTTCACTCGCGCCGCCCAAATAGGCACAATAAAAGTAAATGGCATTTGCGAAAATTGCATCACAGACAGCATCCATCCCGCAGTCTCTGAATCCATTCCCTGTCCGCTCATCATTTCGGGAAACCAGGCAGCAGGAACATAGAACAGGGCAGATTGCAGCCCCATAAACAGCGTTACCTTCCAAGCCAAAGACGATTTATACACATTCACCGTTCGGGCAGATACTACCGCTTGACTAGCCGTTCGGCGCGCCTTAAGAAGCTGCGGCACCCAGAGTAAAATACCTAGGACACCGACAATCGCCCAAATCCCCAAAGCACCGCGCCAGCCCATTCCTCCGTTCAGAGCCAGCGGTATACTCAGACCGGATGCTGTTGCAGCGACGACATTCATGGATACGGAATATACGCCGGTCATTAGTCCGCTGTTGCGGGGAAATTCCTCTTTGATCAAACTGGGCAGCAAAACATTGCACACAGCAATAGCCAGTCCCAGCATCGCAGTCCCGACAAATAATGCAGTCACCCCCAGCGTCGAGCGCACTACAATACCTGCGGTCAACAGCAGCAAGGCCGCAAAAATAATAAGGGAAGACCCGAAGCGCCGCGACAGTTTGGCTACAAAAGGCGACAACAGTGCAAAAGCAAGCAGTGGGAACGTCGTTAACAGACCACTTAGTGTATTCGAAATATGCAAAGAATCCTTAATCAAACCGATAAGAGGTCCTACCGAAGTAATCGAGGCGCGCAGATTGGCACCTACCAGGATGATCCCTGCGGCAAGCACCCAAGGACCTGCATGCCACAACGATTTGTATACCAAAGCTCGTTGGTGTTGCTGTGAACTCATCTCTCCATTCTCCAATCCATTCTGTATTATGCTCAAAGGCTCCAACCAAGTGTAACGGCTGGAGCCTAGGCAATTTTTATCTCATTAAATTATAAAGGCATTCGTGCCATATGCATAGGACGGATCGACACAACGCCCCAAATCTTCATATTCAGCTTACAGGTTCATCAAACAAATAAAAGCTGCCTGAAAGGACAAGTTCCTTTTGAGGCAGCTTTCAGTTCATAGCTTCGATGTGATTGGCGCTGATTAACGTACCAGCCAGCCGCCATCCACCGCCAAGATATGACCATTCATGTAGTCCGAACCCTGACTGGCGAGGAAAACAACAACCCCCATCAGGTCAGACGGATCACCCCAACGACCCGCAGGAATACGTGACAAAATCTCTTGATTGCGATTCTCATCCGCACGAATTGGAGCCGTGTTCGCCGTAGCAATATAACCAGGGGCAATCGCATTAATCTGAACGTTATGGACCGCCAGTTCGTTCGCAAATGCCTTGGTTATACCAGCTACTGCGTGCTTGCTTGCTGTATATGGCGGAACGAACTTGCCGCCCTGGAAAGCAAGCATAGAAGCAACATTGATAATCTTCCCGCTTTTTTGCTCTACCATTATCTTCGCCACTTCCTGGCTCAAATGGTATACAGCATTCAGGTTGATTTCCATAACAGCGTCCCAATCTTCATCTTTATACTCCAGCAAAGGAGCGCGGCGGATCGTACCCGCGTTATTGACAAGGATATCAATTTTGCCAAATTCCTTGACACACTCTTCTACAAGTTTTTTAATGGATGCTTTTTCAGTCAGGTCAGCCTGGTGAAAAGCAATCTTCACACCCGTTGGCTCCAGCAGACGTCTTGTTTCTTCATAATCATCATTGTTAGCTACAATGAACAGGTTTGCGCCTGCTTTGGCCAAAGCTACGGAATATCCTTGACCTAATCCACTGTTGCCCCCTGTTACAATCGCCGTTTTACCTTTTAGACTAAAAAAATCCAATGAAAAATCGTCCAGACCCATGCCTACGCCTCCATCACAAATTAGTATAAAAACCTATATTTTCTGAAGCCTACAACGCTGCACGTACTTCTTTGTATTTAGCCACATAACGCGCTGCATTTTCTGTGATCAAGTCGTAGCGACCTTCCTTGGCTGGAGCCGTCAAATTGCCTCCAATTCCCACGGCCACACAGCCGTTACGCAGCCAGGTTTCCATATTATCCAGATCAACGCCACCGGTTGGCATAATCTGCACGTGAGGCATTGGCCCTCTCACGGCCTTAACAAAGTCCGCCCCCATCGTATTGCCCGGGAACAACTTCACAACATCACTACCCAATTTCATGGCTTCCTTGATCTCATTCAGCGTCATGCAGCCAGGCATATAAGGAATCGCATACAAATTGCATAGCTTCGCTGTTTCTTCTTCAAAAGAAGGACTTACGACAAATTCTGCTCCGGCCAGAATAGCAATTCTTGCCGTCAGTGACTCCAGTACAGTTCCTGCACCAATAACGGCCCGATCCTTAAATTCGTCTCTCAATCTTCGAATGACCTGATCCGCATCTGGCGTGGTAAACGTAAGCTCAATATTATCCAAGCCGCCTTCAATACAGGCTTTGGACATTTGATACGCTTCCTCTGCTGTGTTTCCCCGAATGACTGCGACAACACCAACCGAAGTAATATGTTCCAAAACTTTCTTTTTCGTCATGTTCCTGATCCTTTCCACGAATGGGATGACCATGGTTCCTCAGCCGCTTGCAGGTCTACGTTCCAATGCAATGATTAACGCAACTCGCTCATGGCTACCTGATCCATGTCCTTGTATGTTTTATTTTCACCGGCCATGCCCCAAATGAAGGTATAGCTGCCTGTAGCTGCACCGCAATGGATAGACCAAGGCGGAGAAATAACGGCTTCATCATTTTTCATGACCAGATGGCGTGTTTCGTTCGGCTCACCCATCAGGTGGAACATTCTGGCGTTTTCGTCCAGTTCAAAATAGAAATACACTTCCATGCGACGGTCATGAACATGTGTTGGCATGGAGTTCCACACACTGCCGTTCTCCAACGTGGTCATCCCCATAACCAGCTGGCAGCTTTGAATGCCTTCGTCATGGATAAAGCGACGTAACGTACGGTTATTGGCTGTTTCTTGCGAACCCAGACTTTCAGACGGCACATCGGCAAAAGACTGCTTCGTCGTTGGATACGTGGTATGAGCCAAGGCTGAAACGATATAAAATTTCGCAGGCTTTTCGCTGGAATCGCTTTCAAAGATCAACTCCTTGGCACCTTTACCTACGTAAAGACAGTCTTTTGTGGCCAGCTCGTAAGTTTCACCATCCACCTTGACCGTACCACTGCCGCCGACATTAAAAACACCCAGTTCACGGCGCTCCAGGAAAGTTTCCGCTTTGATTTGATCGTTACCTTCCAGTGCAACAGATTTATTCACGGGGTGAATGCCCCCGATAATGACACGATCTTCATGCGTATAGACCAGCTTTACTTCCTCAGGTACAAAAAGCTCCTGAATCAGATAGTGCTGACGCAACTCTTCAGTCGTAAAATGCTTGGCATGTTCGGGATGAGTTGAATAACGCATTTCCATAAAAACATTCCTCCTGTTTAGATAAACTTTTTTATCAACGGAATTGTTATAAAAGCGGTTTCTAACTCTACTTCTTAGCTAGAATTGTAATAATTATCTAAGAGGGTGTCAACCCAAAACTTCATCATTCCTAGAAAAAGCCTTAATATTCGCGAATTTTTACATACTTTTTACCTTTTGATAAACAAGAACATATTTTTTTATCTATATTACCCAAAAAGTTTTTAGCAAATATATCAACTTACTCATTGTGAAAAACCGATTTATGTGATAATTTCATTTTATTCAAGTGGTGCATACGCTTACAGATTTAGTTTACTAAACATAAGGAGGAATTCAAATGACCGCAACATTGGATGCTGTTACCTTCGGAGAACCCATGGCCATGTTTTACGCCAATGAAGCAGGCTCTCTGGATGAGGTGCGTTCATTCACCAAAGCGCTGGCCGGAGCGGAGACGAATGTTTCGGCCGGTTTGTCGCGTTTGGGACTACGAGCCGGACTCGTGACCAAACTCGGCGAGGATACGTTCGGCAAGTTCATTGCCGATGCACTGCGTCAGGAGAAGATTGACACCCAAAATGTCATGTTTACCAAAGACCACTCTACCGGGATGCTGATTAAATCCAAAGTTACCAGCGGCGATCCTGAGGTCGAATATTTTCGCAGGCATTCCGCCGCTTCCACACTGAGCATTGCTGATTTTAACGAAGCTTACTTTGCCGGGGCTCGCCACCTGCACTTTACAGGTATTTCTGTCGCACTTTCCCCTGAATGCCGCGACTTCGCCCGACATGCGAAGCAGTTTATGAAAAAGGCAGGCAAAACCGTATCCTTCGATCCCAACCTCAGACCCAAGTTATGGCCTGACACACAAACGATGGTGGAGGCGATTAACGAAGCGTCCGAGGGTTGCGACTGGCTGCTGCCAGGCATTCATGAAGGTAAAATACTAACAGGCTATACTTCGCCTGAAGATATCGCTTCGTTCTACCTCGATCGCGGCACCTCGCTGGTGATCATCAAGTTGGGAACCGAAGGCTCCTATTACAAATCCGCAGATGCAGAGGGATATGTCAAGCGTTTCCGCGTAGATCATGTCGTGGATACCGTCGGCGCAGGTGACGGCTTTGCCGCAGGTGTTATCAGCGCACTGCTGGAAGGATTACCCCTGGCTGAAGCAGTCAAGCGCGGTAATGCACTTGGTGCGCTGGCTGTCATGTCAGCCGGAGACATGGACGGCTATCCGACGCGAGCCGAATTGGAATCTTTTTTGCTCAGCGCCAGCACCAATTAGTTTGGGTTCATTCCCCGCATAACCTTCACCGCTATGAGCGCAAGCTCAACAAGGCCGAATCCTAAGTCAGCCTTAACTTCCAATAGCCCGTATTCGCATTTGTACGACCTGAGCAGCATACGCATACTCAGGTCGTACAAAGGAATACGGGCTATTTTTATATATATGACATATACTCGTTTACAGCGTTTTGACGGATTCTCCTCGATGGATATCCGGCACAAATCGGTAAATAATCGGAACCGACTCGCCGCCTTCCTCAATGCTGGACAGCAGCGTTTTTGCCGCCTGCTTCCCCATATCCGCAATCGGTTGTGTAATGGTCGTAATGGGCGGATTGTAAATATGGGCAAACTCCGCATCGTCAATTCCGATAATGGACAATTCTGCCGGAATACGTATACGGCGGGCATTCACATACTTCAACACCTCAGCCAACACAATATCATTCCCGGCCAACAGTGCAGTCGGCGGCTCCGTCAGTTGGAACAGTTCCTTCAGTGTCTGCTGGATTTCTTCTCTCGGCACACTGTGCATATACTCTTCACGAAATGGCAAGCCATGCTCCTCCAGCGCCTTCTTATATCCGCTGAGCCGCTCCACTCGTGGAGTAATCCGATTCAAGCCAAGGGGCAAGGTAATCAACGCAATTCGTTCATGCTTGTGAGCCACAAGTTCCTGAATCGCCAGCTTAATCGCCATTTCGTTATCCAGCAGCAGGCTGCGTGTATTGACACCGTCCACCAGGCGGTCCAAAAACACCAATGGATATTTTTCCCGAATGAGCTGGTTGTAAATGTCCGCATGCTTTCCTGTCGGGAAGATGATTAAGCCGTCCACTTGGCGGGCCTTGAGCATCTCAATATACTGACTTTCCTTGTCAGGGTTTTCATCGGCGTTGCAAATGATCACCTGAATGCCAAAGCGCTGCAATTCCTCCTCAATCGCACGGATAGACTGAATCGACAGCGTATAATCAATGTTGGCCACAATAACTCCCACCATAAACGTCCGGTTTTGCTTCAAGCTGCGGGCCAGCCCGTTAGGCTGATAGTTCAGCTCTTGAATAACCTCGGCGATCCGGTCCTTGGTTTGGTCGCTCATATATTTATATCGTTTGTTCAGAAATTGCGAGACCGTGCTTTTAGACACTCCCGCCTTCTGGGCAACATCTTCAATCGTTGGCTTCTTCATCGGTACACTCCTTGTCTTTCATGTACTGCGTTAGTGCAACAAAAGTATATCTTTCTTTTAGTAAATTTACCATACTTCTATTTATGAATGCCATTATGATATATTTTGAGCTTAAAACTTACCTGTGGTGCCACTTCGCCAACTCCATTTTCATATACAACTTTTGGCTCACTGCTATTTCCACTCTATGCAGGAAAAAGAGGTAGTTCAAGATGTTCTCTTGAACTACCTCCACGTATACAACTCTATCAAAAAGCTAGGTTCCAGTTAACCCGAATAACTACTTGGATTAGTGTGCCGGAACAGGCGTTGCAGGTTGATCCGGTGTATCATGCTCGACCAGCGAATGCTTTTCCCATAACCGGCTTCTCCAGCGGGCATACATGATGACAGCACGAGTCCATTCATCAGCAGCAATCGCCAGCCACACACCAGCGAGTCCCATATCCAGCTTGAACACCAGCAGATAGCCCAGCGGCAAGCTCATGCAGACCATGGAGATCAACCCCATAAAGACCGGGAACTTGGCATCTCCAGCAGCACGCAATGAGTTAATGATGACGATATTCGTCGTCCGTCCAGTTTCTAGCAGAATGCTAAGTAAAATAACCTGCGCACCCAAACGAATAATTTCAGGGTTTTCCGTAAACAAACCGAGTAAGGGTACACGGAAAAAGATAACCACTGCATCAATGATCACAGTCACGAGCAGCGCCCATTTCACACTGCTCAATACACGTTTATAAGCCGTATCCTTCTCCCTGGCTCCCACGAGCCTCCCCACTACAATAGCCGTTCCCATACCAACTGCCATACTGAACAAATAAATATAGCTCGAAATATTATTGGCATATTGACGTGTCGCCATCGCTTCAGCGCCCAGATAAGTCACATACAGTGTAAATATGAGCTGACACGACTGATACATGATGGACTCCAGCGCGGATGGTACACCAATACGCAATATTTTTGTGATAAATTTTCTGGATAAATGGACGTAATATTTCCACTCGACACGGACCTCAGTTACCCGGTACATCAGCCAGAAGAAGATCAAGAGACAAATAAAGCGGCTACCTACTGTAGAAATAGCAGCACCTTCTACACCGAGTGCAGGCATTCCCCAATGCCCCAAAATCAAAACATAGTTGCCGACCACGTGGATCACGTTCATAAAAACCGATACATACATCGTTTCTTTGGTAAAACCGTGCGTACGAATGGTCGCCGCCAGCGAGTTAATCAATGCCTGAAGGAAAATGGCCCCCCCGACGATACTCATATAGGATTCCGCGTAAGTCAGAATATCACCCTGGACATTCAGCCATTGCAACATATGAGTACCAAACACAAGAAAAATGACGCTTAGCAAAAGACCTACCATTAAATTCAGAGTAATGGCCGTACCCGTCACCTGGGCCGCTTCGACTAGTTTCTTAGAACCGATATATTGAGCTACGACGATAGCAGCGCCGTTGCCGATAACCTCCAGTACAAGGATAGCGATTGAAATAATTTGATTGGACGCGCCCACACCCGACACTGCATTATCAGATACAGAACTGAGCATGAATGTATCGACGCTTCCCATTAGCATAAACAGGAACAATTCAAGGAAAATAGGCCATGTCAAACGGAACAAATTCAGTTCCTTGGCTTCGGACAATACCGAACCATTTTTTAGTGCTCTGGTTGTCATTCATTCACCTTTCTTCATAGAATATTTAATGATCAAAGGGTATGTTAGCACAGTCATTCTGAAAATACATCCCGTTTACGTAAAATGATTTGAAAAATACGTAAGAATTCATTTATCACCTTCTTATAATTGATTATCGAACTTTATTGAAACAGGATGTTGCAAGGATACATCCATAATCTGGACTTTTCGACGTCGTTATGAGCTAAAGGGTATAATAGATTAAGAGCTTGTGAGCATTGCCGCTGACAGGATGTGCAGATTGTTGTATGCTTCCTAAGCATAATTTGTAAGTTAGAAATGGATTATATAGGTCATTCATAGACTTAAACGGTAATAAAGGAGGCTTTTACAGATGACTCAATCATTTCAAGCCCTTGTCGTCGATCAGACGCATGACGGAGAGGTTCAAGCAGAAGTACGTTCTTTGAAAACTGACAATTTACCTGCTGGAGAAGTATTGATTCGTGTCGCTTATTCCAGCATCAATTATAAAGACGGGCTTGCCGCCCGCAAGGATGGCAATATTGTCAAATCCTATCCGTTCGTACCCGGCATAGATTGCTCGGGAACCGTCGTCTCTTCGGAGGATAGCCGTTTTAGCGAAGGACAAGCGGTACTCGTTACCGGGTACGGGCTGGGTGTGTCTCAATTCGGAGGATTCAGCCAATATGCGCGCGTGCCTGCGGACTGGGTGGTTCCGCTTCCCGACGGACTCACGCTGAGAGAGGCGATGATTTTTGGGACAGCCGGATTCACCGCAGCCCTGTCGTTATATCGGCTGGAGCAAAACGACGTTGCGCCGGAGAAGGGTAAGGTGCTCGTCACCGGAGCGACGGGTGGGGTAGGCGGTGCAGCCATTGCCTTGCTGCACAAGAGGGGCTACCATGTCGTAGCCAGCAGTGGCAAAGTCGAATCCCATGATTACCTCAAGGCGCTCGGAGCAGCCGATGTTATTTCGCGTGAGGAGGTTTACGACGGTGCCGAGAGCATCCGACCGCTAGCCAAGCAGCTTTGGCAAGCGGCTGTAGACCCTGTAGGCGGAAAGCCGCTCGCTTCGCTGCTCAGCCAGATCGCCTACAACGGCTCTGTTGCCGTGAGCGGCCTGACGGCAGGCACCAAGCTGCCTACGACGGTGCTGCCATTTATTTTGCGCGGCGTAAATCTGCTGGGCATAGACTCTGTCTTCTGCCCCTATGACACCCGCGTAGCGATCTGGAAGCACCTCGGCAGTGATTGGAAGCCGGAACAGCTAGAACAGCTCGTTGAGCGCGAAATTGGCTTGGCTGACCTGCCAAGCGCGCTCGAAGACATCCTAGCAGCCCGCTCACAGGGTAGAACGATTGTACGGCTGGCTGATTAAGCGGAAGGTTGTCCACAAGCTATCCGTTGACGGGTTTTTGCGCGAAGGTGTGTTCATCCCGTAGGGTCGTAGCAATGAAACATATAAGAAGCCTGTAAATCTGCAGTTTTGAGATTTACAGGCTTCTTTTTTTGTGTGGTACATTGGAGAAAAAGTGGGCACATCGAAGCGGACGATCTATTTTTCACAACCAAATGAACCTTTTGTGAACTCCAGTTGTTGTATAGATAAACTGCACGAGAAAGGAGAGCCATCATTGCAAAGTAATCGAGAGTTGTTTGATCTGTATCAACGGGATGTATATCGAACCTGCTACTACATGGTCCATAACGCCTCAGATGCAGAGGATTTAACGCAGGAAGTGTTTATTACTCTGTTTCGCAGCAATCGTGAGCACATCAAGCAACTAAAAGCCTGGATTATGAAAGTTACGGTCAATCATTGTCTGAACCATCTTAAACGCCGAAAAAGCCTGCATCTGAAAGTATCGGCCAATCTCCATCTTTTTACCGGAACCGAAAGCAAGTCAGTAGACAGGCAGGTGGAGGAACGCGAGTCGGCTGAGGAATGGGCCGTTTATATGAATCGCCTTCCGGCCAAAATCCGCGCTGTGCTGACACTTCGCTATATGCACGATTTCACGCTGGTGGAAATATCCAAGCTGCTGGAAATTCCGCTGGGAACCGTCAAATCCAGAACACACAAAGGGCTAAAGTTAATGGAGCAAATACTGCGGGAGGCTGGCACACAGTTTCCCGAGATGGAAGGAGAGAACTATGAACAACGTAGAAAAGGCATTGAAGCGCAAGTTAAATGAAGATTCGGAAATAGCCTATCCTGACTTCAATGAAATGTGGAACCGGATGGAACAGGCAGGATATACTGCCCCTACGCTAACCGATGCTTCCGATTCATTCACTCCACACCGACATAGTAATTGGCGCAAAATAGCCATCGCTGCTTCCCTGAGCGCACTTCTCGTTGCCGTTCCCGTCTATGCCGCCATCCATTATAACTGGGACAATCTGCTGCACGGAAGAAGTGGAATTGAGACGGCTTTAGCTCAAAACCTTGGACAGCCTTTAGAACAGTCTGTCACCAGAGACGGGATAAAGCTGACGTTGCATACCGCTATTGTCGATGAGAATCGGACTGTGATTCTGTACAGCCTGGAAGTCGGAAAACGTACAGACAACGAGTTTTGGAATGTCAAAGGCGTATCACTTAAAAATGCTGCGGGGAAAAGCAGCGAAGGGGAGTACAGCTTCCAGCAATGGGACGAGAAAAATCAACGCTATAACGGTTACTTTGAAAGTGATTGGACACCGCAGCAAGAAACAGAGAACGTGCGGCTGACCGTGGATCATATTGAGCTTACCAGCGTTCAGGAATTGGATTTGCCGCTCGATATCACATCGCCTCAGAAACAGACTTTCAGGCTAGATCGTAACGGTCTACAAGATATGAAGGTACAGGTATTCGAACAAGGTAAGGACAAGCTGATGCTGTCATCAGCAATTACCTTCGATTCCTCCATACCAAAAGAATGGGACAATCCGCAAATTATTGCCTACAAAGATGGGAAGCCTGTGAACCCCCAATCTGGAGGGACATTTGGTACACCCGGTGAGAACGGAGAATACACAGCCCAGCAGTATTTTACTAAAGGGGATATACCAGAAGGGCAGACTACTTTTAAACTGCAATATGCACAAACGGAGAAAAGTATACATGAACCCCTAAACTTTGACCTGCAGCTAAGCAAGAAGAAAATGGAGAGCGGGACGATTAAAAGTGTGCTGAATACCCCCTTGGAGAACGGTAATCCGAATTTCATGCTGGAACAAATGATTGTGACACCGACACAAATCCGTGTCACGATCAGAAGCGAAAAGAAATTCGCCATGTTGCCTTATCAAAAATATTTTCTTTCTGTGAACGGCACAACGTTAGAGGGTAATCGTTGGTCTTCACCAGATCAGGACCACGATCTGAATACGATCCGTTTTGAACGGCCGGCCCATCTTGCGATTACCCGAGATACTCCCATTACTTTTACAGGCAAATACAAGGTTACGACTCATTCGGATGACAAAACGCCGCAGCATTTGACTGATATTTCTGAGCAAAAGCAGACGATAACGACGCAAATCGGCGGCTATCCTGTGAAGTGGACCTACTACAAACAAGGAGCAGATTTATTCGTAGAAACGGAAAGTGAGGATACTCACTTTGGAGGGATCAACCAGACGCATATGGGTCTGGGGAAAGAACGGATGATTGGCAAGCCGATCACAGCCAACTTCGCCGGAGACGGCAATAATAAGGCAGTGGATGTCTACAAGAACTTCAAGGGAAAGGAAGCTTCTATTTATATGTTCTACTATACAACGGACGAACCTGAAGCAGAGACGAGCGTACCCTTGCAGCCACTGACTAGCAACAGCCAAGCATCTAAATAACCATGCTATAAAAAGAGGGTTCTCTATACCTGTGTGATTCGCAGTATAGGGACCCCCTTTTTACTTGCCTAGTAAGGCACAGCCCGCTTGAAGCTGTTGTATTCTCATCTTATTTTACAGAACCTTGCGTAACACCATTAATAATCCATTTTTGTGCAATTAGATAGACAATAATCATCGGCAGCAAGGCCATCAAGTACGAGGCAAAGGCCAGATTAAAGTCAGTATTGAACTGTCCCTGGAACACATACTGGACGAGCGGCAATGTATATTGCTCCGCATCGCTGATAATAATGAGCGGCAGCAAAAAGTCATTATATGTGGACAAACAAGTGAGAATCCCCACTGTAGCACTAATCGGCGCCATCAGCGGAAATATAATACGCCAAAATGTCCCCCATGTCGTCGCACCATCTACCGTGGCTGCCTCTTCCAATGCCACTGGAATCGACCGAATATAACCGACATACACGAAGACATTAAACGCCAAGCCATACACCGTATGCAGCACAATGAGGCCCAACAGATTGGTCATATGTAGCCCCGAGGCCAGCTTTACAATCGGCAGCATGATGATCGGGAACGGAATAAACATGGCGCTGACAAAGTAAAAATATAATCCTTTGAAAAAACGCCGCTGCATATTGCGAGCAATGGCATAAGCAACCATCGAGTTGGTGAGCAAAGTGAGTATGACCGTCGATGTTGTCACCATCACACTATTCTGAAAAGCACTGAAAAAATGGGTCATTTCCACTGCACGACTAAAATTTTCCCAATGCAGCTCCGTCGGAAAGGCAAAGGCGGAATGCGCCATCTGCTCGGGATTTTTGAGTGCAATCGTCACCGTCATATAGAGGGGAAACAGGATAAATATTGTCCCCAACGCTACCAGAATCAGCACAGGCCAGTTGGTACGTCTGCTTGTTTTCATCAGTTATCCATCTCCCTTCTTTGGAGGAATCGCAGCTGTAAGATGGAAATGATCGCGATCACAATAAAGTAAATCACAGAGTTAGCTGACTGATAGGCAAATTCTCCTCCTCTAAAGCCTCCGGTGTATATCAGATGAGAAATCGACTGCGTGGCCCGTCCCGGTCCGCCGTTCGTCAAGGCCACGATCTGATCGAATACCATTAGGGAATTTTTCATCGCCAATACCATATTGATCGTAAAAAATGGAGCAATCAACGGAAAGGTAATGCTCCAGAATTCACGCCATTTACCTGCACCGTCCAGGTTGGATGCCTCATACAGACTGGTCGGAATTGTTTGCAGCCCTGCCAGATAGAGGATCGTATTAAAGGCAATGCCCTGCCATACGGCTACAATGACCACCCCCACCCAAGCCAACTGCTCGCTACCCAAGATGTTGGTCGATAGTGAACTGATGCCCAGATTTTGTCCCCAAATCGTAAACACGTTCGAGAACAGGTAATTAAATATGTAACCTACAATTAATACGCTCAAAATATTAGGCAAAAAATAAATTCCTCGAAAGAAATTACGGAAACGTATTTTAGCGTTCAGCCCCATGGCAATCAACAAGCTGAGAATATTAATCGCAATGGTAACCACAATCGCAAATTTGAAAGTAAACCAGTAAGCATTGCCCACATTGTCGTCTTGAAACAAATTAATATAGTTCTTAAACCCGACAAAGTGGTACTGATGCCCGAATCCGTTCCAATTGGTAAGCGAATAATAAAAACCCTGCAAGGCAGGTAAGGTCAAAAATACAAAAAACAATAGCACCGCCGGCACCGTCATCCAGTAAAAAGTCGTCAGTCGCTTATTCATGTCTCATCCTCCTCCCCTATCGGCGGTTAGCTACCTTATTCCACTCACGGTCGAGCTTGGCTAGATAGGCGTCGATATCTCCATTTTGCAGGAAAGCCTGCACAATAGAATTCAATTGGACTGCTTTGGGAATATAATGATCGGCAAAATCAATGACACGGCCTGATTTAAAATACGGCAACAACTCTGCCACACTCGGGTCATCCTGTGTGACTCCCTTCACCGCTGAAAACAACGTTTGTTCCGTAATGTATTGCTTGCTGTTCTCTGGCTTCAATAGGAAGGCAATGAACTCTTCAGCTTCCTTTTTATGCGGGGTGCTTTCCGAAACAGCTAATAGCGTATCTATTCCAGACACTAGCTTGACCGCCTTTGCGTCATTCCCTGTAGGGAACGGGAAAAATCCGAGTTCCACTTTCGGGTTGGCTTTGCGAATTTCAGATATAGCCCACGAGCCCTGAATGTACATCAGTCCCTGCCCGTTAGCGAAAGCACGGTTCCCGTCAGCATAGTTTTTGCCGAAGTTATCACTATGTCCGTATTTCAGCAGCTCCAGCTGCTTTTCCGCAACCTCGCGGTACTTGTCCTGAAAGGTAACCTGATTCTCACGCCGTTGCAGGAAAAAATCAATACCCACCAGGTTCGGACCCAGTGCGTTAAAAGGAAGGTTCGTTTGCCAATCATCTTTATATGTAAAATAGAATGGGATCTTGCCAGCGGCCTTGATTTTTTGCGCCGTTGCAATCAGTTCATCCCATGTTTTGGGCACCTGTAATCCCATTTCCTTAAAAAGCGTCTTGTTATACATCACACCATTCGCATTCGCAGCATAAGGAATTCCATACACAGGATCGACCCCGGTCACATCCTTAAGCATTTTGAGGTAAATCGGGTCCACCGTACGTGGTAATTCTGTATTTGCCAGATCCGTAAAAATACCGCTTTGCGCCAAAATGGAGTAGGTATCTGTAGCCCCAAGCCCCACAATGTCAGGTACATCGTTTTTGACCACCCGGGTCAATAACACCGTTTCTGCCTCTGGCGGATTGACCTGTGTCACTTCAATACCAGGATGCTCCTGATTGAATTGAGCGATCAGCTTATCGAATGAACCCTTAGCCTCCGGCTTATTTTGGAAAAACTCAATCTGCACCTTGCCTGAAGCGTCGCCCTTATTGCATGCGCTTACAACGATCGTTAGCAGCAGGATCGCCGCTAGTGCAGACAGCCTTTTGACCTCATTCCACATGCTCATACCTCCTTTTCCCCTATGTCAATCTATGCGGGGCTAGACAATTAATACCCGTCCCTGGCGAAAAAGAAACGATACCGTAGAGGCAAACGCCTTCCCGAAGTCCAACACCGTTCGTATTAAAAAAAGATCCAGCTAACCTTCAAACGGTCGCGTGGATCCCTTTCGCTTTTATAATGTTCGGGTTACAAAGTCTTATTTCTAAACAATCTTCTTTTGCCATCGTGTAAAACTAATAATCATGCAGGCTATAATCATTCCTCCTGCACACATCCAAAATTCAAATGAGTTGTCAATCCTTAGAGCAAGCAATATTTCTCGAAATGGGTCCATTAACATAATGAGTGGCCTAAACAACTCGAAGAGAAATACGGATAAGATAAGAATCACTATATAAGCAAATAACGGCCGTGACACAAACAAACACACAACGCTACTCAACATGAGCTTTACCAGACAAACCAGCGTTAATACCAAATAAAACCCAAGTATGTAGGGTATAGCGTCCGACCGGAAAGAGGCAACGGATGACCCATATTTAAAAAAAGTAGAGCTGTGCGGAAAAAACAACCATCCAGCGATTACACCTATAAGCAAGCTTGTCCCCATAAAAATGACCGTTATGGCTGATAGTGCTAGCAACTTGGCAAGCCAAAACTGAAAACGTCGATACGGTCGTAACACATATAGCCTATAGGCTCCAGAATAGAGATCCCCGCTTAATTGGTCCACATACAGAATGGGCAGGATTGCTGTAATGAGAAATAAAGCAACCTCACTCATCATCAGCCACGGCAGATTGAGATTATTTACGACCACAGTTCCTTCACCAAAACGTAAGACCTTCGTACCCGTTACTTTATGGCTCCATATAATTGCGATCACGATTAATATATAGGCTATATATAATAAAAGACTGGATTTGCGATTCCAAATTCGTTCCATTTCACTTCGCCATATTCCTAGCACGAGGAAATCCCCCTAATACAGATAATCATCGGTCACAAACCGGCGGTAAGCCCCCCAAGTAAAAAAGATAAGATATAGACTAACAACGGTGATAATCGCTCCATTCACAGACAAATTCCCCATTAAGGACCTATCTAGTCCTGTATGCTGCATATATGGAACAATCATAAATGCAATCACATTGTATAAGTAGGGGATATGAGAAACCAAAGCGGCCAATTTTAAATACAATGAATCAAACAACAGTGAACCCAGATTGTATACCATACAAAAACCGATTGCATACGTTACACTCTTACTGTACATCGCGACAAAGCAGTAAAAGGAGCTTATTGCCAATAATGAGGCAAGTGCCCAACCATAGTATTCAAGCATCTGTAGTCCCTGAGATCCAGACAGTCCCGCATCACTTATATCATATGAAAGAGTCCATACTTCAACGATCACCTGCGAGGATACTGCAAATGCCATGAGAAGAAGCAAGATAGAAGTATTCAAAACCAACAACTTACCCCAGAAAATCTGACCGCGGGTAAATCGGCGCATAAACAACAAGCGCAGTTGCCCGCTTCGAAATTCCTCTGTGTATACAGCAGCCGCTAAAACAGCCACAGCTATATTACATGCTAAAAACAAATTCTCACGCAGACCCGTAACGACAAAGTTTAGGGATAATACCTCTACAGGAATCTTCATCGTGCGCAAGAAATATACTCCTGTCGAACAGGCTAGCATTGGTGTACATAATACCATGAGCCAGAACCACTTTCGTCTCCATAATCTCTCGAACTCGCTGTATACTAATAACTTCATAGTCCCATTAATCCCATAAAGGCATCCTCCAGACGTTGGCCTTCCTTTATCAGCTGATCAGCGGGCCCCTGCCAAACTAGCCTACCCTCTTTAATTACAATGAGCTCATCGCACATCTGTTGCAATTCATCCAGTAGATGACTGGAGATAAAAAAGGCATAATTCGCATAATCACGCAGCTGAAGCACAATATCTCTCAGCTCTCTCATCCCCATGGGATCAAGACCGTTGGACGGTTCATCCAGCAGCAGAAGCTCAGGAGCGCCCAGCATGGACTGCGCAATACCTAGTCTTTGCTTCATTCCCAGCGAGTAGGTTTTCACCTTGTCATCCCCCCGCTTTTCCAGCCTCACCTTTGTAAGCAACTCTTCGATATGTATCTCCCGATCTGAGGGCGCAATTTCAGAATGTAGCCGTGACAAGTTGCGCAAAACCTGCCTACCTGTCATGTAATCAAAAAAGACTGGAGATTCAACAATGGCCCCTACCTTGCATAACGCCTTTTCCCGATCAGTGTGCACATCATATGAAGCTATCTTTACAGAACCGCTGGTTGGCTGCATTAATCCGGTCATGATTCGCATCATTGTAGTTTTACCGGCCCCATTAGGCCCAATAAATCCATATATCTTTCCTTTTTGAAGCTTAAAGGAAACACGATCTAACAAATACCTTTTTCCCATTTTTTTCGTCACCTGGCTGACCTCCAGCAAGGAGTCCGACATACTATTTCCCCCATTCATAACGAATCGTAAAATAGTTTCAACGCGGGCATTGGATATATAAGATTTCTATTGACGACACAAACTTCAGTTAACAATGATCCACATTAACCATACAGTTTAAAAAATACCACATGTTGCGAAATGTAAAAGGTTCGCTTTATATGTAAAATAAAATATAAATAATTTATAAATGTCATTTAATATAATAGATGGTTATTAATTTTGGCGATAATGTCTTTACCATACAAAAATAGCCCTTCGGCAGACGCGCTACCTCAGGGCTATTCTTTATGCAAATATACGTTGCCTACTTCAACAACCAGCCTGTCGCCTACTCCAGTTCAACCCACTCGCCGAGCAACGTGTCCAGCTCCGCTTGCAGTCGCTCACGCACGTCCCACAGCTCCGCCATGCGCGCTGTGTCGCTGCTTGTGCCGAGCAGTTCCAGCTCGGCATCTGTCGCCGCCAATGCTGCTTCCTTGGCGGCAATCGCCCGCTCCAACCGCTCGCGGGACACAGCGGGTGAGCGGGATGGCTTCGCGGCCTTCGCTCCGCGTGCCCCACTCCGGGCATCGGACGCCCCCAAGCGACCTGCCGCCCCGGAGCGAGCACGGCTCGCATCGGCTCCGGTAGTCGCCCCTGTCCGCGCAGCCGTTCCCGCATCATTGCTCGCTGCACTGGCGGGCGTAGCTAGGCCCGCGCCCGAGCCGCCACCAGATGCGGCTCTACCTGCAGATGCCGAGCGTACTCCTGCATCCGCTCCACGCTGCGAGTGGGCGTTTTCCAGCTCCCGCTTCTTCGCGCGGTATTCATCAAAGCCGCCCAGATAAAAGGACAGCTTTCCGTTTTCCAGCTCCCACACGCGTCCAGCCAGCTTATTCACAAAGTAGCGGTCATGGGAAATGGCTAGCACCGTTCCCGTGTAGGTGCCCAGCGCTTCCTCCAAGGCCTCGCGGGAATCGATGTCCAGATGGTTGGTCGGCTCATCCAGCACCAGCAAATTCGGCTTTTTCATAACCAGCAACGCCAGCCGCAAGCGAGACCACTCCCCACCGGACAGCATGCTCACAGGTTTAAACACATCCGCACCATAAAATAAATACTTCGCCAGCTGCCCGCGTGCTTCGCCTTCTTCCAGCCCTGCTTCCTCCTTGAAGTAGGCAAGCACCGTCGCCCGGCTATCCCGTTCTCTCTCTTGCTGCGCCAAATATCCGTACTCGACGCGTGCGCCCCATTGGACCGTGCCTTCATCTACGCTTTCCTGACCAAGCAACAGCTTGAGCAGCGTCGTTTTGCCTGCACCGTTATCGCCTAGCAAGGCTACCTTTTCACCAAATTCCAGGCTGCCTGTTGCCCCGTTTAATATTTGACGTTCTCCATAGGCTTTGGTGATGTCCTCGAATTGAAGCACCCTGCGACCGGAACGATCCTCCAACTTTAGGTGAAACTCCGCACCTTGAGGGTCCAGTACAGGTCGCTTCACCAGCTCCATTCGTTCCAGCGCCTTGCGGATTGAGGCTGCCTTTTTGAAAAACTTTTCATTATCGCCATTGCGTCCCCACTCTTCCAAACGGCGAATGGCCTCTTTCATCTTTTTGATCCGCTTTTGCTGCTCCTTATAATCCTCAAATTGCAGCAGCAGACGTTCTTCCTTCTCCTTAACGTAGCCGCTGTAATTCGTATAGTACGTAAAGGCCTCGCCATCCTCCAGTTCGATCATCTTGCCGGCAACTCGATCCAGAAAATAGCGATCATGGGATACAACCACACACGCACCTGCGTAGCCCTGCAAAAATTGCTCCAGCCATTCCAGCCCTTTCAAATCCAAATGGTTGGTCGGCTCATCCAGCAACAGCAGATCTGGTCGTCCAATGAGCTGTGATGCCAGCGCTATTTTGGTTTTTTCTCCGCCTGAAAGTGACCCGAAGTTGCGCGTATACATAGCTTTGGGAATACCTAGCCCATCCGCTATCTGATCCATACTGGCATCCATTTCATAGCCGCCGTTACGCTCAAACCGCTCCTGTAGCGAAGCATACGTTTGCAACAGCTTCTCTAACAGCTTGGGATTCGCTGCCACAACCGGATCTGACATTTCCCGTTCCAGTGTGGCCATCTGATTGCGGCAATCCTTCAGTTCACGATAGGCGTAAGCCAGCGTTTCGTATACGGTGAAGCTTTCAAACTCTGCCGGGATTTGCGGCAAGTAGCCGATTCTCGTATCTTTGGCGATGACGAGCTGCCCTTCATCCGGGTGGGACAAACGTGCAATCAGGCGTAATAGGGTGGTTTTGCCGCTTCCGTTGCGACCGATAAGCCCCACCTTTTCTCCCTTATGGATATCAAACGTTGCTCCATCTAAAATCAGATTAGCAGCGTGGTATTTTTTCAATTGTTGACCGTTTACAATATACATGTTCAGGCTCTCCTTTATTTAGGAAGACCCTTACCCAGGTAACACAAAAAGAGCCGCAGGAGCAACCCCGCGACTCTTCGGAAGATATAGCAATCCGTTGGAGTTAAGGTAGGCGTCTTCTCGCGATGTTTACAACCGTATGATTAAAATTGGACAGACTTCTCCCGTTGTATGGAAAAGCATGAACAATGCCAGCCATAGCAATCGGCAGCTGGCTAATACGGTTGTTCAGAATCTCGTGATTCACCTACCTCACCCCCTTCTTCATAATTGGAAGTAGTATAACATGTTTTCTCGTTTTATAAAAGAGGACAATGACCTCCCACCTAAGAAACAGAGTGGTGTCCTCTGACTGTCTGCGATGTCCCCGCTCTTGTAATGGAAAATACGCCGCAGATAAAGGCAACAATCACAAATGCCCCGCCTACCCAAGCGTTTGTGGCAACAGACTCGCTATTCTCAATCACTACCCCTCCCAAGGCAGAACCGAGAGCGATCCCGACCTGGAGTGCGGAGAAATTAAAGCTTTGCTGAATACTACCCGATTCGGGTGCATTTTCAATAAGATAACTTTGCATCGGGGGCGACAAGGCCCAACTCAGAATCCCCCAGATGATCAGAAGCGGCGCAAACATATACACCGAGTGAATCGAGAACGGCAGCAGGAACATCACGGCAATAAACACACCCACGACGATGAGAATGCTTTTCGCTGTGCCGAATCGGTCTGCCAAAGAGCCGCCAATAAAACCTCCACTCACTGCCGCCAGCCCAAAGACAAAATAGGCTACACTCACCCACGAGGCGTTCAAGCCCATCAGGTTTTCCAAAAACGGTGTGAAATAAGCATACAACGTGTAGTGTCCCGCCAGTGTCAGCGTTGTTACCAGATGGGCGCTGATTACTTTAACATTTTTCAAGGACTTCAACTGCTCACGCATAGGCAAAACATGCTCTGTTGGAATCCGCTCCATAAACAAGTGCATAATGATCATAGAAACTACGGTCAACAAGGCAATGATCAGAAATAGCACCCGCCAGCCAAATGCATTTCCAATCAGCACCCCGGCTGGGATGCCTAGCACAATGGAGGAACTGACCCCCATGGAGATTACACCGAGAACGCGGGCCTGATAAGCTTTGGACACCACTTTAACCGCAATGGTTAGTGACAATGTCACGATCAATGATCCACTGGCAGCAGTAATGATACGAGATATAAACAACACAGCATAGTTCGGACTCCAGAAAGCCAGCAGACTTCCCAGAATAAAGATAAACATCGACCACAAATACAGTCGCTTTCGTTCGATTTTGGCGGTCAACGCCAACAAAGTCGGCCCGGCAATAGCGTACACGAGCGCATAGATCATGATGAGCTGTCCTGCCGTGCTTACAGAGACGTTCAAATCCTGTGCAATCTGGGGCAGCACGCCACCGATAATCAACTCCACCAGACCTACCGTAAAGGTCGCAATGGTTAAAATAACTACTTTGAAGTTCATTACATTAGCTCCTTTGCTGTCATGTAAATCCCTCGCATCACGCAAAAAAATCCTGACCACAAGAAATGTACAAGACGTACACTTTTTGTAATCAGGATTTATCGGTTCCTGGTAGAGACCCTCAAACCATATTATTGAGGTTATACAAATGGGGCATTCATTTATTACGCTTCACGAAGGTTATAGCTATTACTATAAAGGAGCCTCTGGTTAAGTTCAACCCCTACAGCCGCAAAAATTCGCTCATGGCACGATCTGACAGATAGGGTAAATACTCATGACCGTATTCGTGATACACAAGCAATTCCTTGTCCGATACGATTTTATTGTACACCGCAAACTGTGTGGAAGGTGGGCAAATCACATCCGATAGCCCTGTCACGAATAGCACCCGTCCTCGAATACGGTCTGCTAAATGTTGAATGTCGATGTAGCCTAAGCGGTGAAACACTTCGCTCTCACGTACATGATTGGGATCAAACCAGCGAAAATAATAAACCAGTTCCTCATAGGCCGATGTCGTTGCATCCAGCGCCCAAGCTCTTTTATAGTCCGACAGGAACGGATATACCGGTACCGCCACACGGACACGCGGCTCCAATGCAGCGCAAGCAACCGTTAGTGCCCCGCCTTGGGAGCAGCCAAATGCACCGATCCGTTCAGGGTCAACCTGCTCCATAGACATTAGAATGCGCACCGTCTGCACCGTATCCAAAAATACGTTGCGGTAGTACAACCGATCCGGGTCCGGGTCGTCAATTCCGCGGATAATATGACCTCGAACCGTCGTTCCCTGAACCTGCAAATTGTCCTCAGACAGCCCGCCTTGCCCTCGGCAGTCCATGGCCAGCACAGTGAATCCGTGTGCCGCATAGCTCACCTTGTCGAACCAGTCGCCACTGTCGCAGGAATACCCATGAAACATAGCCAAGGCTGGACCTTGTTCCGTAAGATGCTTGGGACGAGCCAGCTTCCCATGAACCCTCGCTCCGCCCACTCCAGTAAAATACAGATGGTAACACTCCACCAGCGGAGAGACAAATTCGGCAGGCTCAAGTGTATATTCCAGTGGCTGTCGTTCCAGCTCCTGTAGCGCCCGTTCCCAGTACATATCAAAATCCTGCGGCTTTGGATTACTTCCCATGTATGACTGTAGCTGCTGTAAAGACATATCCTCCGGCATGTAAAATTCCTCCTACATCCGGCCTGACTCACGATCATCTGCGACTACTTCATCCGTCGCGATGACATACTTCATAATGTCAGATACTGTCGTGTATGCGATACCTACATACGTATCAGCGGCTCCATAATAAATCGCAATTCTTCCGGTGTCTGCATCATGCAGTGTAGCACACGGGAACACCACATTTGGCACAAAGCCACGCTCTTCATACCATTCCTCTGGGGTCAACACGAAGTTGGAGGAACGATATTTAACTTTGGACGGATCATCCAGATCAAGAACGGCAACGCCCATGCTGTATACCAGTCCATTGCATGTACCTGTCACCCCGTGATAGAACATCAACCAGCCCTCTGTCGTCTCAATCGGTGCTGGTCCGCCACCAATCTTCACCGATTGCCACCAGCCCTGACCACCCTTGCTCATTACATGACGGTGCTTGCCCCAATATACCAAATCAGGACTTTCGCTCAGGAAAATATCACCAAACGGCGTATGACCACTGTCGCTCGGACGGGATAGCAACATAAAGTTTCCATTTAGCTTACGAGGGAACAGCACTCCATTGCGATTAAACGGCAAGAACGGATTTTCCAAGCGCACAAAGCTTTTGAAATCCTTCGTTTGTGCAATTCCCAGCGCTGCACCATAGAAATCTGTACACCAGATGATATAATACGTGTCTTCCACTCGAACCAGACGCGGATCGTAAGCATAATTAGGCTGATATTCATTTCCTTCCTCATCGACCATATGCAGACGCTCTGTCTCAATGTCCCAAGCCAACCCGTCGTCACTCCAGCCGAGATGCAAATGCGGGCGTCCATTAATCGTTTCAGCACGGAATATCCCTACAAACCGTCCTTCATACGGAGCTACGGCACTGTTGAAAATACGGGCAATGCCAGGCACCGGATTTCGTCCAATGACCGGATTCTCAGTATGCCTCCATACTGGAGCCTCACTGCCTTCCGGCTTATCCTGCCAAGGCATTTTCGACAAGCTGTCTCCTACAATTCGTACGTTACCTACATCCAAATCTACATTCAATTTACTCATACTTAACTCTCCTCTCACCTAGACACTTCATTTTATTTTTTTCTATTTCACTGAACCCTGTGCAAATCCGTTATAGATATATTTTTGTAATGATAAAAATGCAACCAGCGTCGGAATAATCGCAATGATGATGCCTGCGCTAATGACTTCCCATTGCGAACCGTATGGCCCTTTAAACTTAAACAGTGCCGTCGATATCACCTGAAGGCTTGTTTTGGGCATATACAGGAACGGAGTGTAAAAATCGTTGTAAATATTAACACCCTTGATGATGATTACCGTCACAATGGCAGGCTTCAGCAGCGGCAAAATAATGCGCCAGTAGATGGTCAGATAGGAGGCCCCATCCAGCATGGCAGACTCATCCAGCGCCACCGCGATGGAATCCAGAAACTGAAGGAAAATATACACCGCGATAATATCGGTTCCTAAATACAGTAAAATGGCTGCCCAAGGTGTGTTAAACAGTTCCAGCTTGTTAATAATCTGGAATGTCGATACCTGTGTCGTCACCCCCGGAATGAGCGTGGCGAGTAAGAACGCACCCAGCATGAGACTTTTACCTTTAAATTTAAAGCGATTCAAAATATACGCGATCATGGAACCGGTCAACGTAGCCCCGATGATGGAAATCAGCAAAATAAAGGCTGTGTTCAAAAATCCGGTTAGCATATTTCCATCCACAAAGGCCTTGGCGTAGTTCGCCCAGTTCAGCCAGTTCACCGGGGGAGTCAGAGGACTGGTTGCCGCATATTCAGCCTTTGTCTTCAAAGATGCAAACAAAATCACAACAATTGGCAGTAGAGCAATGAACGCACCTAGCAATAGCGCACCATACTTGATGGTGTTTGCCAGTAATCTTTTTAGCTTATACATGATTAGTCCTCCTCCCCCCGAATCAGCAACCGCTGAAGCAGCGTAACAGCAATTACAATCAGCAGCAAAACAACCGCCATCGCTGAGGCTAAACCAACCTTGCTGTATTTGAATGCGACATCAATCGTTTGAATGACGAACGTCTTACTGCCGTTGGAGCCACCAGTCATAATGTAAGGAATATCGAAGGCACTGATCGCGCCACTAATCGCCAAGATCAGATTTAGCTGCAAAATTCGCTTAATGGTCGGCAAAATGATAGAGCGGAACTGATGCCAGCGGTTGGCTCCGTCGATATCGGCTGCTTCGTACAGATCACTGGATATGGAAGAAATCGCACCTAGAAACACAATAAAGTTAAAGCCCATGTATCTCCAGATCGACGTACCAGCCAGCGAAATATTAATAATCTCCGGGTTGCCCAGCCACAGCTTGACATACGAACCCAGCCCCACTGCCTGAAGCAGAGTATCGAGGGTACCGTCCGGTTTAAAAAAGAATAGAAAAATAAAACCAATCGCCACCCCGTTCATCAGGGAAGGAAAGAACAAAATGCCTTTAAAGAAATTTTTAAACCAGGTTTGAAAGCTGAGAATGGTTGCAAAATAAAGGGCCAAACTCATCTGTACAAACGTGGCTACAAAGTAATACAGACTGACCTTAAACACCGAGAAATACTCGGGGTCGGTAAAGATTTTGATATAGTTTTCAAAGCCCACATATTCCAGACGCTTACTATAGCCGTTCCAGTCCGAAAAGCTGTATTTAAACATATTGATCACCGGCAAGTATGCAAAAGTGACCAGCAGCGCCAGCGGAATAAATGAAAAGGCAACAATAATCGCTAATCTTTGTTTGGAGTAGCTGAGATTCGAAAATTTAAACATGCTGCACCTCCTGGCTATCCGTCCATCAACTGCCACGTCAATCTCTTCTTATGGTCAGTTCAGATGGCTATTTTGCTTCCTTGGCTGCCACTTCAGCACGCGCCTTCACCCATGCATCGTTCAGATCCTTCATAATGGTGTCATACGATTCCGGGCGGTTACCCACCGCTGCCTCAATAATTCGTTTCTTGAAATCAGGTTGCCACAAGCCGATTTCTCCCATTTTGTCGATTTTATCGACAATTCCTTCCTGCCCCTTCGGTGACGGAGTGAGCGCTTCAAAAACAACTCCCTCATTCTCATACTGCTTCAAAATGGCAGGCATTGCGGCACCCTTCAGCGGACTTATGCTACCTGCCTGCTCTACAGCATAGTTGGACTTTTCGGTAAACCAATCCACCCAGGCACGGGCCGCCTCTTTATTTTCACTGTTTACGTTAATACCGAGGTTAAAGTCACCTGCCAACGGTACAAGTACCTTGGAGGCATTCGTCGGGAAAGGCATAAAACCGATATCATCCTTATTAGAAGCTACGCTTTTGATCTGATCAATCGCCCAAGAGCCAAGCACCATCGTACCGATTTTACCTTGTGCAAGATCCGCCTTGGAGGTCTCCCAATCCGTAGTCGTTGGATCTTTTTCAATCAGACCATTTTTAGCCGCATCGTACAGAACCTTGTACAGCTCATAGTGAGGCTGACCCTTCGTGAAATTATCATCTGTAGTCGGTTGTGTAACATTCACGTATTCCTTCGTACCTGCCACTGTTGCCAGACTGGACTCCCACTGAGTCAGTGCCCAGCCAGAGGCATAGTTCGTAAACAGCGGTACCGCCTTGGTTTTGTCCTTAATTTGCTGTAACGCTTTCAGGAATTGATCTGGTGTTTTCGGGATTTCTGTGATTCCTGCTTCCTTGAACACTTTTTTATTATAAATCACGCCAGAGTAAACCATCGCAATCGGAATACCGTAGCTGTTACCATCCACTGTACGTTCTTCAATGCCGGTATACTTGTTTTTCATCTCGTCATAAGTACCTAGTGGCTCAAAAAAATTAGGAAGCTCCTCAATCGGAATGCTGCCAGGAATCAGCAACACATCTCCGTAATCCCGGGTTCCCATCCGAATTTTAATTTGACCATCATAATCGGCCAATGCCTGAAAATTGACCTTCACGTTCGGATAAATTTTGTTAAATTCCTTGGCGTAATCCTGAAATACGGTATCCACAATATCTGTCCGCTGTGTGATCACCGTAATTTCCCCTTCCGGTCCCTTCGGATCAGAGCTGGTAGCTGGCGCATCCTTCTTTGAGGTACAGCCAGTAAACAGTCCCGCTAACAAAAGCACGGATAGTAATGACATTAAAACCTTGGACAACTTCATGAGACGACCCCTCCTGTTGTTTTGAATAAGGTTATCGTTAAACTAACAAAATCATTTTATTATGTTAGCGCTTACCGTGTCAATTACAATATTTTTTTTGTAATAACAACACCCGAATGTTATGCAGAAACACAAATTAAGTATAGTTGACAGTTTATAAATACATAGATAAGATACCTTTTGTAAGGTTAACGATAAGCTAATAATTCATTTTCCGAAGGAGGCTTTGTCTCTTGGAAACACTAGTACACGAAATTAGACAGGAATGGAAGGAACATATACTCCCATTCTGGCTAGGCTTGAAAGATGAAACGCATGGCGGATTTTATGGCGAGGTAGACGCGGATCTGCACATCCATAAACAAGCGGACAAAGGTGGCATTGCCACTGCGCGGCTACTCTGGTCTTTCTCAGCAGCAGCCCGTGTAACAGGGGAACGCGTCTATGCAGACGCGGCACGACATGCCTTTACGTTTCTGCAAAATCATCTGCTCGACCCGTTACATGGAGGAATGTACTGGATGGTGGACTACACCGGGCAACCTGTGGATACGTGTAAACATGTATACGCGCAGGCATTTGCCATCTATGCGTTGGCAGAATATGCACGAGCTACGGATGACCCGAATGCATTACCTCTGGCAATGGAGCTGTTTCACCTCGTAGAGCAAAAAGGATATGATCCTGCTCTACAGGCATACGGTGAACAATATGATCGTTCGTGGAACGAGCAGCCTAATGAGCTACTCAGCGAAAATGGAGTTACCGCGCATATTACCATGAATACGCATATTCATGTTTTGGAAGCGTATACCCAATTGCTACGTGCCTACCCAAACGAAGAGGTTCGGGATGCACTGAAGAACGTGCTGGACATTTTATACCATCGTGTTTACGATGCTTCCGCCCGGCGCTTGGGAGTGTTCTTCGATCGCGAATGGCGCTCACTGATCGATCTGACCTCATATGGTCACGACATCGAAGCCAGCTGGTTGATGGAGGACGCAATGAATGTACTGGGTTATCATCCATCCGAGTATGTGAACATGGTGTTGGATATTGCCGGCGCGGTAGCTGAGCGGGCTATTCAGCCAGACGGATCGCTCATCAACGAGCGGGAGGGAGAGCGGGTAGACACTTCACGTATCTGGTGGGTACAGGCCGAAGCAATGGTTGGTTTTTACAATGCGTTTCAGCGGACACAGGATGAACGATTTTTGCACATTGTGCGAAATCTATGGACCTATACCCGGCAATATATCATCGATCCGCGCGCCGGAGGCGAATGGTTCTGGTCAGTTCAAGCCGATGGTAAGCCTGATGCGAGAGAGATTGCAGGTCCTTGGAAGTGCCCATATCATAACAGCCGATTTTGCATTGAAATGCTGGAAAGGATGGAAAAACAATGATTCATAGCAAATACAATGAGCTGCTGTTGCAGCAAGAAGAACTGATTACGCGCCCCAATGAGGTTAAAACCTCCTTTTACAATGGTATCTATGAACGCTACCTCTATCCGGTGCTCACACGCCATCATGTTCCCATTCACTGGCGGTTTGATCTGGATGCACAAACCAATCCCTTTTTCATGGAACGACTGGGTGTCAATGCAGCATTGAATCCTGGAGCGATCTATCATGAAGGAAAATACATTCTTGTTTCGCGCACCGAGGGACTGGACCGAAAGTCATTTTTTGCCTTAGCAGAGAGCGATAACGGCATTGATCAGTTTCGATTCGTTGACGCTCCCTTAGTATGGGATGATATCGACCCGGAAGAAACCAATATGTACGATATGCGGCTGGTGAAGCATGAGGACGGCTGGATTTACGGTATTTATTGCTCGGAGAAAAAGGACCCTGACGCGCCAGCCCACGATACCTCCAGCGCTGTCGCTCAGGCTGGACTGGTCCGCACTCGTGATCTCCGCACATGGACCCGGCTTCCCAACATCACTACCCAGTCTCCGCAGCAACGCAACGTTGTCCTGCACCCCGAATTTGTGGACGGTCAATATGCCTTCTATACTCGTCCCCAAGATGGGTTTATTTCCACCGGTTCAGGCGGAGGCATCGCGTTCGGTCTCTGCAAAGATATTACACAGCCCGTGATTGAACATGAGACTGTCATTGACGAGCGCTACTATCATACGGTATACGAAGTCAAGAACGGGCAAGGTCCTGCTCCGATCAAAACGAGTCGCGGCTGGATTCATATCGCTCACGGGGTACGCAATACAGCCGCCGGGCTGCGATATGTGCTGTATACCTTTGCCACCAGTCTGGAAGACCCTACGCGCGTCATTGCCAAGCCTGGCGGGCATTTTCTGGCTCCTTATGATGAGGAACGCGTGGGTGATGTTTCGAATGTTATTTTCTGCAATGGGGCAGTCGTTAATGAACGAGATGAAGTCTTCATATACTACGCGTCCAGTGATACCCGTATCCACGTAGCGACGACCACCATTGCCCGTCTAGAAGACTACACCTTCAATACACCGTCCGACCCATTGCGTTCTCTCGGCAGCGCCGCTATCCGCCGTGAGCTGATCCATCGCAATGAAGCGCTATTGCAAGCAAGCAACCGTCCTTCCCAGCGGATCTAAGCCGTAAGCTTTATCATGCTTGCGGAACCATGTATACTATCCATAGAACAATTGTTACCCGCAGGCTAATCGTTGTTCTATGGGCAGCTATGCTGCCAATCCTTGTATCTTTACAGAGCAGCTGCACCGCTAAGCTAATTGAATTTCTACAAGCGGATAAGCTATTCATATTCACCCCAGCATTTTGCAACCGTTATCTGGATGTAGGCAAAATGCTTATCTTTTTACAATTGGAAGGCGGAACAGGAATGAAGAGCAACGTAACGATGCGGGATATTGCAGATAAGCTGGGAATAAGCAGCGTGACCGTGTCGAAGGCGCTCAATGACAAGGATGGGGTTAGCGAGGAACTCAAAGAACGTATTAAAACACTCGCGGGCGAAATGGGTTATCGTTTTAATACCGTTGCCAAGTCCATGAAAGAGGGGCTCACCTATAACATTGGTGTTGTCATCCCTGAACGTTTTACTGGTCCTGGCCAATCGTTTTATTTGCATATTTACCAGCAAATTTCACGGGCACTGGAGCCATACGGCTACTACGGTATCCTTCACATCCTCCATCGCGAGGACGAAGAGCAGCTTAATCTGCCACGTATCTATTACGACCGTAAGGTGGACGGCTTCATTCTTCTGGGCCAAGTGAGCAAGCCATATATTGAGCTGGTACAAACCATGGACCAACCTAAAATGTTTCTCGACTTTTATGATGAGCATGCCGATATCGACTCTGTGGTGACGGATAATTTTTACGGAGCCTACGAGCTAACCAATTATTTGATCGCCCAGGGACACCGGGATATTGCTTATGTGGGAAATATCTATTCCACCAGCAGTATTCAGGATCGTTTCCTCGGCTACTATAAATCCTTGCTGGAGCACAGGTTGCCCCTCCGTAACGAGTGGGTACTCAGCGACCGGGACGACGAAGGGTCCTATGTTGAAATGGATCTGCCTCAGCCACTACCGACCGCCTTTGTATGCAACTGCGATCAGGTCGCTCACAATCTGGTGCACCAGCTGATTGGTCTGGGATACCGCGTACCCGAGGACTGCTCTGTGGTCGGCTTTGATAACGATGTATACGCCACGCTTATTGTTCCGCAACTGACCACGGTCGGAGTAGACATTGAGCAAATGGCACGTACGGCGGTGGATTCAATAATGAAAAAAATAAGCCATCCAGGCAGTCGTTTTGGTCGAGTCCTTGTACAGGGTCATATTGTATATCGTGATTCCGTGCAGTCCCTTGAGAGGTGATCCGTGAATATCCTACAACCAAAAGCCGCTCAGCATGTCGCTGGAGCGGCCTTTGACGTTTATAAACTTTGCAGCGTAATCATGGGCTTACCCCTCAATTAAGAGCGCTGGGCGACAAAGGAATTGCCCGTCCGATTGAGAATCGGTAGCATTCGCATTTCCTGTCCCATCGTGGCTTGGCAAAGTGGACAAGCCGGCTCGCTCAAAAAGGTAAAATCCGTTCTCATCCATCCGTTGCAACCCTCGTTGGTACACGACCAAATAGCCGTATTTTCCTCTGGAATGATTTCCGGGGCCTGGCGTCTGTACATCTATATCCCCCCTTGGTTGTTATAGGGGAACATCCCCTGTCGGCATACTGTTAATTCCGTCCTGTGCGGGTATTAATATGCTCCAACCTACGGAAAATATGCGTATTTTACCAAAATTCTTATTTGCGGATAGCCTTGGTCCAGAAACCACCATGAAATTGCTTTGGCTCCACCGTAATGACGAAAGCCTTGGGATCCAGCTCCAGGATAGACTGATACAGCTTATTCTGGTTTTTCCGCTTAGCCAAAATTTCCATTACGAGGCGTTCTCCATCACGTCCACTGCCCAGCCAGGCTGTAACGCCATACCCTTTGTCTCGCAGCGCATTGGCAATTCCTCCATTGATCTCATTGCTGATCACCTTCACGGTGACATAACCGAGCGCTATTTTTTCCTCAATCCACGCTCCAATAAGAATCCCCACTGCGTAGCCTATAGCGTATACCGCAAGACTTGCCACTTGATCCAGATACTTAAGCACGACATTCAAGCCCAACACATAAACTGTAACTTCCACGGTGCTGATGAGTGCAGCAATGTACTTCTGTCCTTTCAGCGTCAAAATCATGCGCAGTGTGTACGCCGATACATAAATAAGTTGAATAACGAGAATAAACAATAAAATTTTGAGCATACGCTCACCCCTTATTTCACGATCTAGTTGACCCCGTCCCCAACATTATGCCCCTGTCTGTGATCTACAGCCTCACGTTTCGTATTACCCTCGCTCGGGTAATGACTAACTACAGCATGCTGAATGAAAGTTTGATTATATGAGGAGGGCTATACCATGAAGGATAACGGAATTAGCGATAAAATCAAAGGTAATGTAAATAAAGCTAAAGGTGAAATCAAGGACCAAATCGGGAACGCCACGGATAATAAGTCCCTTCAAGCTGAGGGTAAATTGGATAAAGCCAAAGGTCACCTTCAGGAAACAGCAGGCAAACTGAAGGACCACAAATAGTCCAACTTTTGATACCCTAACGCACTGTACTCCAAACAAGTCTTGCTGTCTTGTACAGCGGACTTGTTTTATTTTGTTCGGTTACTTTTGGAAAATTATTTACGCAAACAGGGCAACTTTTACAGTCGCTTTTGCGTCTAACTAATATAAGCACAACCAATAACAACCCTTCCAACCTGTTGGATTTTGTATGTATTAATGTTACTCTAGTCTATGTATCAAGCTATAATTCTTAAATAAAGGGGTAGACCAACGAATGAAATCATTGAAGTCCATGAAGAAACCTGTCATCATCACTGCCGTGTCGGCCTTGGCCATCTCCGGGGCTCTGTTCAGCCAATCTACATATGCTGCACAAGTAACTAAGCCGATCCAAGCAGTATATAACAATATTAAAATTATCTATAACGGAACCGAGGTTGCCTCGGATGCTAAAACAGAACCATTTCTGCTGGATGGCGTGACGTATATCCCGCTGAAGCTGGCAGGTACAGCTTTGGATAAAAAAGTAACATGGGATGGCACAAACAAACGCGTAGTCATTGCTGATAACGGCGTTCCTATTGATCAGTCTACGGTTACAGCACTGAACAACCAGATTACGACGCTGACTCAAGAACTGAACACAGCAAAAGCAGCGAACACAACGAAAGATGCTACCATTGCTCAACTGCAAAAAGACAATCAGACGCTGAAAGATGATGCGAGCAAAAATAGCTCAAGCACCTTAAAAGATCTTCAGAAGCAACTGAACAAGGATTACAGTGATTCATATAGCACGAACTCGGATATCACGCTGGATGGTAACAAAAGCGATATTACAGTAACCATCGAAATGACAAAATCCAGATGGGATGATCTATCCGATAGCAGAAAGGAAAGCTACCTGGAAGACATCGTAGATGATATTTTGAAAGAGTATAAAGATGCCGATATTGAAGGCACAGTGAAAAACTCCAGTAATAGAGATAAACTGGCGACCTTTACAACGAACAGCAAAGGCGATGTAACGATTAAAAAAGTAGCTTCTTCTCTGGATTCAAGTACGATCCAACGTAACTTGTCCGATAGATATGGCACCTATAATGGAGTCGGCTTTGATTTCACCGTACGAGGCGACAGCAGTGAAGCTATCGTCGAGGTTTATGTAAATTCGGATGACTGGAATAAACTTTCGAACAATCAAAAAAACAACCTGACAGATGGCGTTAGTGATTATCTTAAAGATAGACAGTCTGTATCCAAAGTCGTTGGATATGTACGTAATAAAGGCAACAGCAGCCAAATCACTACCTTCTAAAAATTAATCTTTCAAAAAAAGCGACAAAGGCTATATAGCCTTTGTCGCTTTTTTATAATGCACAACCACCATGAATTCAATTATTGAATCAGCCTGCCTACGGAAGTAATGTATTTTATGTAATCACTATCCGCATTAGTTGTACCGATATTTTTTGTATATACCAAATGACCTGCCCTGGTTATTTTGACTTTGTGAAATGAACCGGGTTTAGAATAAGGATCTACACTATAAGTCCCTTTGCTATACACAATCATAGGATTAAAGTCAATTTGTTTGAAAGCAGGCGATAAGTCGCTCTTATACGTGGCATAAATATTTAATATACCCTGCTTTTGATCCCAGTCAAAGGAAGTAAGATCAAACGCATTCGCATCAATGACTTTGGCTAAATCTTGTCCCATAAATTTCATAAGAACTGGACTTTCCGTAAAGCTATCATGTCTTAGCTTCAATAAACCACGCCTCGAATCCCACTCCATCTGCGCATCTGTATCTTTCAACAACATCGAAACTGGTAAAAACATCGCGTTGCTTTTCATGATGGGGACTGTGTCCATTGTCAACGGCTCACCGTTAACCGATATTTCGGGTGAACCGATCGTAGTCGTTACATTACGGCCTAGCAAATCAACAGAAGCCGTTTTGTTCGCTGCATTATAAGTTACTTTGCCGCCCAGTATATCTTCAGCCGCTTGGAGCGGTATAAGCAGTCTGCCCTTCGCATCCACAAAAGGTGAGGCAGGATAGGTGTATAAAATGTAATGATCATTTACCTTCAGGTGTATAGGGGTCTGAGCTTGGGCTGATGTCGAATTCGAGTGTACAGTAGCAATGCTAAATAAAATCACAAGGCATACGAGCAACCTGATTTTCATATAATACCCTCCTTTTTCATAAACAGCTCACAACAAACATAACTGTTTTATTCATATATAACGTACCTCCACAAATGCATACCGTCAACCATAATTTATAATATATACCTAATTATAGATTATGTCATCTTCCCTACAGCTATGTAATTCATAAATACATTAATTATATTTATAAATATAAAGGTATTTTAGCAATGAAAGCAGAATATATCACTGTATTCCACTTTAGAAAGGGGTAAATGTATACGATGAGAAGATTGCTTAAACGTAGAGCCAGGTCGAGCATTGCATTAACAATGACTTTATTATTGGCAATTGCAGCCGTACCATTAGGTACGCTGGACGTCGCAGCAGCGGAGCCGAACCAAAACAAGAAGCAGGATGTGCCGACCTTCTCTAATGTATCGGTTCACGATCCTTCGATTGTCAAAGACGGTGACACTTATTATGTGTTTGGGTCGCATATCGCCGCAGCGAAATCAAAAGATCTCACAAACTGGACTTCTTTTGCAAACGGTTACACTACGCCTGGGAATACCCTTTACGGGGATTTATCGAAGAATCTGGCCGGATCTTTCGCTTGGGCGGGTGAGAATGATGCGGACAGCAAAGGAGGATTCTCGGTATGGGCGCCCGATGTGTTTTGGAATGAGCATTATGTCAATAAGGATGGCACAAAAGGGGCCTACATGATTTATTATAGTGCCTCCTCCACCTATATACGCTCCGCGATCGGCATTGCCGTTGCCCCCAACATTGAGGGACCCTATCAATATGTGGATACCATTGTGAACACTGGTTTTACAAAGGAGACTGCATTCGATAAAAATAGCAAAGTAGATAAAAAGTGGACAAATACGCCGATTCCACAACTCATTAATGAAGGCAAGCTGAAGGGTCCCAGAGCAGGATGGTTTAATGCCGACGGTTCTTATGCGAATCGGGTGTTCCCGAATGCAATAGATGCAGCAGTCTTTTATGATACAGACGGGCGCTTATGGATGACGTATGGGTCATGGTCCGGAGGCATTTTTTTGCTGGAGCTGGATAAAGCAACTGGCAAACCGATCTATCCAGGCCAAGATGGAACGACGGAGGATGGCCGGTTGATTGATCGTTATTTTGGCACCAAGATTGCAGGTGGATACGGTGAGTCCGGGGAAGGTCCGTATATTGAATACAACTCAAAAACGGGTTACTACTATCTGTATGTAACCTATGGCGGACTTGCAGCTGACGGTGGATATAACATGAGATTATTCCGTTCCAAGAGTCCGACAGGACCTTATAAGGATGCCAAAGGGCAGAATGCTGTTCTGCCAGCAAACACCAAAAATGCAGCCTATGGCAACAAATTAATGGGTAACTTCTTGTTCGATAGCCAAATAGGCGATCCAGGTACAGGTGTGGGCTACGGCTATGTATCTCCTGGGCATAACTCGGTGTACACCGATCCTGCTACCGGACAAATGTTTGTTGTCTTTCATACCCGATTCCCTCAGCAGGGGGAGACTCACGAGCTGCGTGTACATCAAATGTTCATGAATCAGGATGACTGGCCTGTGGTAGCTCCTTACCGTTACGGTGGCGAGACGCTTACAAAGCTGGATGAGAAACAATTCATTGGCGATTATCAATATATTAACCATGGTAGTGATTCTTCGGCGACGATCAAAAATACGCAGTTCATTCAGCTGAAAGCAGATCACACTATTAAAGGCGATGTGCAAGGAACATGGCACAAGTCGGGGGATGCGAATATCCAACTAACACTGGATGGCACTGTGTTTGATGGAGTACTCCTGAGACAATGGGACCAGGTAACGAATCAATATATTTTGGCGTTTACAGTTCTATCGAATAAAGGCGAAATGGCCTGGGGCAGTAAGTTCCCTGATATGCCGGATACGACAGTCGTTGACAGTGTGTATCGTGAATTAGATCTTGGCGATACGAGCCGGGTGACGGCTAATCTGACGCTTCCGAAGGAAGGCAGTCGGCAATCCGCGATTACCTGGAAAACTTCAAACCCAAGCGTCATTTCTGATACTGGTGAAGTCAAGCGCCCCGGGATCGGTGAAAAGGCTGTATCCGCTACTTTGACGGCTTCCATCACCAAAGGAGACAGCAGTCGGGACAAAACTTTTAACATTACGGTAGCTCCTTATGAGAAGGCAACATTGACCGCTTCATACCCATTTGAAAATAACCTAAAGGATCAGAATGATGCTTTTGCCAATGGTAAGGTTATTGGTGACCGGATCGATCGTCAGGGAGGAAGTGTATCCTACGCTGAAGGCGTAAGGGGCCAAGCTGTAGTCCTTGATGGACAGTCAGGTATTGCTCTGCCTGAAGGACTCATATCTAGCTCAGCCTATTCTGTGTCACTGTGGGTGAAGCCCAGCGAGTTGACTGTGCATACACCAACTTTTTTTGGAGCTATGGATAGCAACCACTGGGTTAGCCTTCTGCCCAGAGGACCCGAGAAGGATAACACTATGGTCTGGTCCGGCAGCTCAACTTGGTATACTGGCAGTACGGGCCTGAAGATCAAAGCCAATGAATGGACACATCTGGCCTTCACTGTAGATCGTGGGGTATTAGAGGTGTATGTGAATGGCAAAATTCAATTTACCGGCTCAAAGTTCCCGGATGTCTTTACCTCTAAATCTGGAACATTCAGCCTAGGGGTCAATTGGTGGGACCCTGCGTTCAAAGGATCTATAGATGAGCTGAGTATATTTGAAGGCGCGCTCCCTCCTGCACAGGTGGAAGAGTTAACCATGATGAAGTGAATTAAGACTATTTGTGAAATGTGTAAGCATTGCTAGTGTCGAAGAATGAAAAAAAGAGAGCGCTGAACAGCGCTCTCTTTTAATAAACCATATCAATATTAATAGGCCAATGCAAAAAGTCCTTTGATGTGGGACAAGTAACGGATGTTACTGCCTTCCTTCATCAAGGTGGCTACAGCGCCTTTCAGTTGGGTGCCATTCGCACCTACAGTACCGATCGCGTCTGTTCTGCCCAAGCTGCCCAGTGTACCGGAGAACACTGGCGTAAAGCGTTCCATTTTCGCTCCGTTGAAATAAGCGAAGATGTTGTAACCAACTAATTCACCCATTTGCCAAGCCAACTGTGCAGTTGGAGGGTACGGACGCTCGCCTTCACCTGGGAACACTACTGCGCTGTCGCCAGCGAGGAAGATGTCTTCGTGGGAAGTCGATTGCAGTGCGCCATTCACAGTTGCGCGACCGCGGTTTACTTCAATACCAGATGCGCCAACCAGTGCATTACCTTGTACGCCGCCTGTCCAGATCAGTGTGTTCGTTTTGATCGAACGTCCGTCTTTCAAGAGAACTTCGTCAGCTTTCATTTCTGTAATCGGAACACCCGCTACGATTTGAACGCCACGTTTTTCAAGACTTGTTACTGCACGATCAACCAATGGTTGAGGGAAGCCTGCCAAAATAGATGGTCCAGCTTCTACGCAATACAAGTTGATATCTTCGTAGTTGATGCCTTTTTCACGGCAAACTGCAGGCAGTTTGTCAGCATATTCGCCCACCAGCTCAACGCCAGTCAGACCGCCGCCACCGATAACAATGGTAGCGTCCGCTTTGTTACCGGATTGCTTGTAAGCATCCAGACGAGCTTCCACATGTGCACGGATGCGATTAGCTTCTGCCACTGATTTCAGTGTGAAGCTATGCTCTTGCAGCCCCGGAATACCGAAGTATGCCGTTTCACTGCCCAGGGAAATAACGAGAGCGTCATAGCTCAACGTAGCACCACTGGCCAGAGTTACTTTCTTATCGTCCGGTTTGATTTCGGAAACAGTATCCACTTTCAGGATAATATCTTTGTTACGCAACAGTTTTTCCAAAGGAAGCGCCACAGCTTTTTCGGCAATCGTACCTGCCGCCAAACGGTGCAGTTCCGTAATAATTTGGTGCGACGCAAAGCGGTTTACCACTGTAATGGTTGCTTGGCTAGCGTCCATATGCTGGCGTGCTGTAAGAGCGGCCAGCAATCCGCCGTATCCGCCGCCCAAGATCAAAATTTGCTTCGACATGTCCATCCTCCGTTCTCGATCAGGTAATTATTTGCTTTCGCGTTGGCGCTCATTCAGAATATCCAGGAAAGCCTGGCTGAAACGCAGCGTTTTTTGTACATTAGGATCTTTAAGCATTTTGAGCAGGCCAAACAGACCTACACTGCCGTCCGTAGTTTGTACACGGTCATTTGCTTCAATTGCAGCAGAAGCCAATCCTTTAGCCGAATCTGTAACAGGCTTCACAAACTCTCCCATGGAGTTTTTCATATCTCCGATAAAGACAGGGTCAGTTGCCAGACTGCGGGCTACATCATAAGCATCGGTCATCAAAGTAACCATCTCAGTCAACTTTGGCAGATTCTCTACCAGTACGGTCAGCGATTGCTGAACCTCCGGTTTCATCAATTGGTCCAATACATCCCGAGACTCTTTGGTAGCTTCTTGTGTTACGGCCACCTCTTGTTGGTTTTCAGACATGCGTGAACGTCCTCCTTTACTGTGAAAATAGAAGTCCATTCCTTTCTCGTAACCTGCATCATAAACTCTAGCAATAAAACGTTCAAATGAATTCGCCCTTAAACATGCAAGAAGCACAGCTTAAACCGGCCTATACCCTAAAGGGCAAGACTGATGATCGCAGATGCCAATTGTATATTGCTTGGACGTTATTCTGTTGTTGTTACTGCTGCGGAATATCTCACGAAGCGCTCCCTCGTGACTACAACAGGCCGAAACGGAACCCTATACCTCTATATTACACCTTTCACAACCCAATCGTCGAAGAAATTTTAAATTTGCACAAATTTCTGCAAATTTTTTATTGTTATTTTAGATAAAAATTAGAATAAGCACGATTTTTGTCTAAGTTTACCTTAAAAAAAGGGGCATTTTATACTAGAGATGGGTAATAGAGAGGGTGAGTTTCTGTTTATTAATATGAAAACCAATACAAAACATATTCCTACGGAGGGTTGAACGATGGCTAAAACATTTGCAGATATGGTTCAAGAAGCGAGGCAGCACGTTCAGGGCATTACTTCACAGGAGGCCCGTCAGCGAATTGAATCCAATCCAGATACATTCGTTATCGACGTACAGGATTCTCATGATGCAGGTGCTTGCGGCCTAATTCGCGGTAGCGCCAATATTTCACTCGGTATGCTACCCATCCGCGCTGACCTGGACGTTCCACAAGATTTGCGTGATGAACGCTTACGTGACCGCAACCGCCCGATTATCACCACCTGTGGGGCAGGCGGACAAGCTGCATTGGCAGCTTATATACTGCAACAGATGGGCTTTACCAATGTGGCCTTTATTGAAGGCGGAACAACAGCCTGGAAGGAATCTGGCTTTGAAGTAGAACTGTATTAAGGAAATGTAGCCGCTTCCCCAGCAAATCGTCCTAGGTGCGTAAGGTGTCCTCAGAAGCATCGGAAGCACCAGAAGGTTCAAAATCATCCGGAATCGGCAGTGGCACGCCAGACTCGATAAATTCCTCTACATCACGGGCTGCTTTAACTTGATTGCACTCGTTGCAGGCGCATACGCAATTTACTGGCGTGGTGTGTCCACCTTTAGCCCGAGGAAGTAAATGATCAATCGTGTCGCCATAGCCACCGCAAAAAAAGCACGTATAACGGTCACGTTTAAGCACATATTGGCGGAATTCCTTGTTGCTATAAAGTCTGCGGACCGTGTACGGATTTACAATCACCGCCATGCGTTCTCTGACCAGAGTCATCGCCAAATCAAGCTCAATCTCCTGATGCCAGCGTCTCCCTTGGTCGGTTTTGCCTCTTAGTCGAATCATGCCATTGCGATTAAGCCGCAACGCACGGGTATCCGCAGGCTTCAGCCTGCTAAGCAAATGACGAACCCGTTGCCGATGGCGCTCACGCGCTTTGTCCGTGACGGGCTTCCTACGGGGGCGTTGAGAATCATTAGAAGGCTGCGCGGACGCTTCCAGACCGTACGCAGTCGTATCTGCTTCGGAGCTATGCCGTTCCACAGGAGCAGCCAAGGGCTTCGTTTCCTCATGGGAAGGAGCGGGCGTAACCGCCCGTTCTTGCGGGGCTAACCCCCGACAGGAACGACAAGGACCACGCCGGGAAAAAGGCCCCGCCCGGCGACCGGTTCTGCGCTGAAAGTCTGTTAATGGTTTGATCTCCTGACAATACGTACATTTTTTCATCAGCGGTTCTCTCGCTTCATCCTTATTCTGCTGCGGATCTGTCACGTTCATCCCTCCTTCCCTTTCTTGTTCGAGCTTATGGTTTGCCCGAAATCCGAACTATAGCTAAGTTAGATTCATTTTACCGTTTTCACGTTTCCTTTTCTAGCCATTGAGTCGTTGTCATCACTCAAGGTATAACAAATTTTAATGATTTAGCATACGTTATATAGCGATCCATGTTCTTCATCAACATCATATTGACCATCAGACGTTTAGCCCCCCTCACTTGGTGGGTAACTTGTTATATATGAAGGAGGGACGCACATGAAAAGGAACCATACGATGATGCAATTTTTCGAGTGGAATGTCGCAGCTGACGGTTCTCACTGGAAAAAGCTTGCCCGCCTGGCACCGGAACTAAAAGCCAAAGGAATTGACGCGATATGGATTCCACCTGTCACCAAAGGCCAATCTCCTGAGGATACGGGTTACGGCGTCTATGACCTTTACGATCTGGGCGAATTTGACCAAAAGGGTGCAGTACGCACCAAATACGGAACCAGGGAAGATCTACTGGAAGCTGTCGCATCCTGCGTTCGCCACGGCGTAGCCGTCTATGTCGATCTGGTCATGAACCATAAGGCAGGTGCAGATGAAACCGAAGTATTCAAGGTTGTCGAGGTCAACCCGGATAATCGTAATGAGGTCATTTCCGAGCCCTTTGATATCGAAGGCTGGACTAAATTTACATTCCCCGGCCGGCAAGGGAAGTATTCCACATTTCAATGGAACTTCGAACATTTTAACGGAACGGATTACGATGCAAGTCAGGACCGGACAGGAATCTATCGTATTTTAGGTAAAAATAAAAACTGGAGCGATAATGTAGATGATGAATTCGGCAATTATGATTATTTAATGTTCGCCAATATTGACTATAATCATCAGGATGTGCGTAAGGAAATGATCCGCTGGGGCAAGTGGCTGGTGGATACTCTACAATGCAACGGATTCCGTCTGGATGCAATCAAGCATATTAATCATGAATTTGTACGAGAGTTTGCTACAGAAATGATTAAAAAGCGTGGGCAGGATTTTTATATGGTAGGCGAGTTTTGGAAACCGGATCTGGAATCGTGTCAAAAGTTTCTGGATACCATCGATTATAAAATCGACCTGTTTGACGTATCCCTCCACTACAAACTACATAGCGCTTCCTTGGGTGGTAAGGATTTCGATTTAAGCACCATTTTCGAGGATACGCTGGTTCATACCCATCCCCTGAACTCGGTTACTTTTGTCGATAATCATGATTCCCAGCCGCATGAAGCGCTCGAATCCTGGGTGGAGGACTGGTTTAAGCCCAGTGCCTATGCACTCATCCTACTGCGCAAAGATGGTTATCCCTGCGTATTCTACGGGGATTACTACGGTATCCAGGGACAAACGCCTGTGAAAGGCAAGCAAGCTGAGCTAGACCCGCTCCTATATGCTCGGTACCACAAAGCTTATGGTGAGCAAAAAGATTATTTTGATGATCCCCATACGATTGGATGGGTTCGTCAGGGCATTCCTGAGCTGCACGGCTCTGGATGTGCTGTGGTGATCACCAACGCAAATGACGGGGAAAAGCGCATGTTCGTGGGTAAACAACATGCAGGAGAAAAATGGACCGATTTGACTGGGCATCACGATCATGCCGTGAAAATCGAACAGGATGGCTACGGCGTATTTCCCGTTCGTGCTGGCAGTGTATCTGTATGGGCACTTCCTACCGAGGAAGACAGCCTGGAAACAGAGGATACCGCGAACGCTTGATGTATATCAACTCAAAGAGGACAGGATGCAAGGAAGCGCCCTGTCCTCTTTGTATATGGAAAATCACTCCGTCACCTTGCTTTGGTTGGCCACAGCCTGTTTTTTTGCCTCTACATGACTCGGATCCCCAAGATAGAAGCGCCGTATAGGATCGATATGCTCATCCAGCTCATAAACCAGTGGGATACCTGTCGGGATGTTCAAATCCAGCAGTGCAGTTTCGTCCAAATTCTCCATGTACTTGATCAAGGCTCGTAAAGTATTACCGTGTGCGGAAATGATAACCCGGTCCTTTTTGAGAATCAACGGCACGATCCGTTGCTTCCAAAACTCACCAACCCGATGCACAGTGTCTTCTAGGCTTTCCCCGAGCGGCAGCTCCTCCGGCTTAATATGGCGATAACGCTCTTCCCGATGTGGACTCCGTTCATCCTGCTCATCCAACATGGGTGGTCGCACCGTCAAACTACGCCGCCAAATATGAACCTGTTCCTCGCCGTATTGCACGGCGGAATCCAGCTTGCTGAGCCCCTGAAGAGCACCATAGTGGCGTTCATTCAGCTTCCATGACTTCTGCACGGGTATCCACAGATGATCCAGCTCATCCAAGATATGATACAACGTGCGGATAGAACGTTTTAGCACAGAAGCAAATGCCAAATCAAACGTATACCCAGCCTCCTTGAGGATACGTCCTGCCTCGATGGCCTCATGAGTTCCCTGTTCAGTCAGATCGACATCCGTCCAGCCTGTGAACAAGTTTTGTCGGTTATACACGCTTTCTCCATGCCTCACCAGCACCACTTGATACATATACCTCACTCCTCACCTATCTATCCTCTATGTTTTACCCAACTTCTATGTATTTAACGTAAAATGCATTTTTTAAACCGCCTTTTTCATACAAAAAAGGACGACATTCAGCCGCCCTTCTCTTCTCATCCTACTTGAACCATATGCAATAGTCGCAGACCTTAGTCCCTATTGCTAAGCTTAGCTAACAGATCCAATATTCGTACATATAGCCACACTAACGTTACCAGCAATGCAAAAGCACCATACCATTCCATATATTTGGGTGCGCCTTGATCAGCTTGTTCCTCAATGAAATTAAAATCTACGAGCAGATTCAAAGCGGCAATGATGACGATAAATAAACTAATGCCAATACCCACCCAGCCCGTTTCATGGATATACGGAACATTCATACCGAAAAAATTCAAAATAAAATCAACCAACGTCACCAGAAAAATAGCCATCGTACAGAGGACAACAAATGAGATAAAGCCACGTGTCACCTTGATGATTCGTTGTGTATACATAAAGAGCATCAAGAATAAGATACCCACAGTCAGCAAAATGGCATTAACTACAATTCCAGGGTACTCATACTCCATAAAAGCGGAAACGCCACCCAAAGCAAAGCCACTCAGAATCGCATATACAGGAGAAAGCAATGGAGCCGTTTTTGGAAAAAAGGATATCGCAAGTGCTACGCCTGCCATCCCAATAAAGCCTGCCGTCAGCAACGATAGCACCTCTACGGTTCCTTGGTAGGTCATATACCAGGTAATACTGCTAGAAACGATAAGTAGGACCAGCAGAAGTAACGTTTTGTTCACCGTTCCTCCGATGGTCATACGTTGTTCGCTAGCTTCTCTTTCATCTTCACGTAAAAAGATGTCATCACGTAAAACCGGATTGCTAAAGCTCAACAGGGTACTCCTTTTCGATGTGTTATTTGCGATGTCATATGTATATATCGGCACAACCTGAAAAAAGTTTCAGAAAATTTCAAACAATAAAAAAACTCTAACCTTGCCTTTCGGCAAAGCTAGAGTTAGAGGGTCAAGTCGTTACAGATTAAAAATCAGCGGTAGCAATTTGGATAGTACCTGTTACTGCTCCAACTGGAGTCGCCTGAAGAGCAGCTACCAGCAGCAAAGCAACTTCTAACGTAAGGCTGTTGCCCGCTGGGATTACATAAGTGATCACAGGAGCATTGACACGGGTAACCACAAGATCAACCGGATTGGCACCTGTATTATTCACAGTAATCGTAGCATTATTACCGCCTCTCAGATTTTCAAAGAAGGACTTACCCACACCAGCAGCAAGATTGTAGAATTGCGAAGGTAAAAGAATCGCCATAGTCTTCACCTCCCTTGCGTTTGATAATGTATTCTATGCTCCCAATCTATCAACGTAACGTTAAGTGCCTCAGTAATAAGACACAATTTAAAAGACTTATAGATTAACGTACTCTCTATATATTAAAAGGAGTTGCCCTCTCAGATCCTTTGCCTAATCTGCGGACAACCTGTCATTTTGAAAGGTTAAACCATTTTTTTCATATTATAAGCCTAATCATGATAAAATACGTACCATAATGAAAAAGACCCAAGGAGGATAACCACATGAAACAGGAACTGATTGACCGCCTGACTACATATGTTCAGGTGGATACCCAATCCGACGAAAGCAGCCACACTTGCCCCACCACACCCGGACAGCTCACATTGGGCAACCTCCTGGTGGACGAACTGAAAGCCATCGGTATGACAGACGTAACCATTGATGGTCATGGTTATGTAATGGCAACCCTTCCCTCCAATACGGATAAAGAAGTGCCCGTCATTGGTTTTCTGGCACACCTTGATACGGCTACTGAGCTAACTGGCGCAGGAGTGAAGCCACAGTTGACGGAGAATTACGATGGAGGCGATATCACGCTGAATGCCTCGCTGGGTGTAGTACTTTCTCCACGTGAGTTTCCCGAATTGACTCAATATAAAGGCCATACCCTAATCACAACAGATGGTACCACCCTGCTCGGTGCAGACAACAAAGCTGGCATCGCAGAAATCATGACAGCAATCCACTATCTGATTGATCATCCGGAAATTCAACATGGCAAAATTCGCGTTGCTTTTACACCGGACGAAGAGATTGGAAGAGGACCTGAACGCTTTGATGTAGCCGCTTTTGGTGCTGAATATGCTTATACAGTAGACGGCGGACCGCTCGGAGAACTGGAGTATGAGAGCTTCAATGCCGCAGCTGCTCATATTACCATTCATGGTGTGAATGTACATCCTGGTACGGCTAAAAACAAAATGATCCACGCTGCCAAAATCGCTATGGAACTGCACAGTAGATTACCTGCGAATGAAGCCCCGGAATATACAGACGGGTATGATGGCTTCTATCATCTGTTGGAGTCTACAGGCACAGCAGAACAAGCCAAACTGTACTATATTATCCGCGATTTTGATCGCGAGAGCTTCGAAAACCGGAAAGCTTATTTGACAAATATCGTAAAAGAGCTCCAGGCTGCCTATGGAGATAACCGCATCACGCTGGAGCTGAGAGATCAGTATTACAACATGAAAGAGAAAATCGAGCCTGTCAAACATATCGTCGATATCGCACATGAAGCAATGACAAAGCTGAATATTGAGCCCATTATCAAGCCGATTCGTGGAGGCACAGACGGTTCACAGCTGTCTTACATGGGACTGCCTACACCGAATATTTTCACAGGTGGGGAGAACTATCACGGTAAGTATGAGTATGTGTCAGTGGACAACATGGTGCTTGCCACCAAGGTTATTGTGGAAATCGCACAATTGTTCGAGCAACGCGGCAAGTGAACCACTTTCACACACACTGACACGTTTAGATTAAATATGAAGGCATATCGTTTCGTAATGGAAACGATATGCCTTTTTTATTGAAGCTCTCATATCCCCTTTAAATTTTCGATACCTTTATAACTTTTATCCGTCTTCAGACCGACAATTATATAAGACTATAAAAAATATATTTAGTAAAGAAAGGTAGGCAATCCACTTGAATACAATAGATGCATTAATTGTAGCCATTCCCTACATACAACAGGTTATGCGTGAGAAAGTAACCCTTGCTCTCTTCGACCGCACTCACGTTCTTGCTTACACCCAATCAGAGGGTATGGACCTCGGCTTTGAAACAGGCTCGGAGCTGCTGGAGGACTACAAAAATTTTGCCATGCTTAAAAATGGACATGAGGCCAGCTTGACCCACATTCCGGCTGAAGTCCTGGGATATCCTCTTGATATGATCAGTATTCCTGTGTTTGACGATAAAGGGGACGTCATCGCAGCGTTTGCCGCCTCCTATAATTTGACCAACAAAAATCAACTGGATCAAATCGTATCCGAAAACCTCTCCATTACCGAGCAACTCATTGAGATGGTGCAACATGTAACAGCGCATTCGGAGGAGTTACAGGCTACCAGTGAACACATTTTGAAGAACACCCAAATTGCCGTACAAAACTCGGGTAAAATTAATCAGGTTGCTGTATTTATCAAAGAAATTTCCGATCAAACCAACCTGCTTGGATTGAATGCTGCGATCGAAGCCGCACGTGTCGGAGAAGCAGGAGCAGGCTTCGGTATCGTTGCTCAAGAAGTACGCAAGCTGTCCGTAGAGTCCAAAAAAGCGACGGTCGATATCGAGGGAGCCCTTAAGGATGTACAGAACTCCATTCGTCAGATGGAGCAGGAAATAGAGCAAATTGTTTCTTCTTCTCAAGAGCAGGCGACTCTGGTAGGCTCTTTCACCGAAGTCATGGAGCGTATGCAAAAGGCGAGCGAAACGATGCAACATCTGGCCGATAACCTGACTTCCTATATTGTAAAATAAATAACATCGTTACTTTGCATGAGAAAGGGGAGCGCACTGATCCGCAAATGGCGAAAAAGTGCGCTCCCCTTATTTACACAATCCCTACTGGGTATGACGATCGAAGTCTGAAATCAAGCAGTAAAAGAAAAAACACCATGATTCGAAGGATGCACGGAGTCTAAATCTCCCAATGTATTTCCTATCGGAAGAGCAACACTAAGAAACGCTAAGACCATAGTTATCGAGCTTAATGCCTTTTTCATTATGAAGCCCCCTTAATAAAATGGTTTGGTATTGCTCTTGCTGGGACGGTGTTGCCAAATATCGGTAAGTTTCGAATAGTGCAACCAGTGTTCTAAAATCGGCATCGGCTTCTACCCCAATAGAGAATTGCAGAGAAACAAGGATATAATTCAAGGCAACGATATACTGCTTCTTTTTCAAATAGTAAATAGCTAATTGGTTGACCAGTTTTAAATAATATACGCGGTTGGCTCTATCTTCATAACCTTCAAATATCTCAATATCATCGGCAAACTCGTTCAGCAGTTCATCAATCTCCCAATCGTTCAAGTTAGCTGCTTCAGTAATACCAACCAATCCTGGTAGTAGCTCCTCGTCATTGTTGTGAAGAAACTGAACATATTCCGGTAAAAGTTCCTTCTTCCCCAAAAGTAAATCAATCATATATAAATTGGCCTTGGCGAGAAAACGGAATCTCTCTACTTCTTCGTGACCGCTTTGATCCAGCCCCATAAACCAGCCCATTTCGCTATACTTTATAATATAATCTCTGGCTTCCTCATACTGGCCCATATTCTGATAATAAATCGATTTCGCCAGATAGCTGTAAGCATAATAAAACACCAGCGGGTGTTTGGTGTCCAATGTCTCGTACTTGCCGTCCGCAGCATTTCTCAGTTGGGTATGATACAGGCTTTCAGCCAACGAATGCAGATAATCGGCAACCTTGTTCGCTTCATCCCAATCATTATGCGTGTAGCTGATTCTAAATAACTCGCAAGCTTTATCGAGCGCGTGGCTGTCCGACAACAAATAAATAGCTCCCCTTTGATTCAGGACCTCTTCCACTAAACCCCGCCTCCCTATCCTGAAAATTACGGTCACCCCTAGCCTAGCGGCTATTCTTCAGGGTAGTTATGCTGTTAGCCTCCCTTTTTACATACCAGTATATTACAAATATAGTCAAAACCTAACTTGAAGTCAATTCAATCATCGGTACATTCATATTTTTGCAATCTGACATGGATATGTATATTTACGAGTCACGAATAGAGGATTTTCATTATTGAAATAATGCTAAAGAAGACAAAAAGATTGGCTCTCTTATGGGTGGTTTTTATGATCTATAGTATCGTCAGGGTAACTACGTTACGAATTAGTGCGTACTTTTCAACCGAATACCGGAGCCTTACAATCAAACCTGTGCACGAAAGCAAAGTATAGAGTACGACTCAACAAAGCATGTACCTATTCACCAAAATACAAATTCACTTAAGGAGTGAAGTTAATAACATGGAACTTCAATTGGCTTTAGACTTGGTAGATATCCCACAAGGTATTGCATTGGTAAAAGAAGTGGAATCGTATATTGATATCGTAGAAATCGGTACGCCGATTGTCATCAATGAAGGACTTCACGCTGTAAAAGCAATGAAAGAAGCATTTCCCAATCTAAAAGTGCTGGCTGACCTGAAAGTTATGGACGCAGGGGGCTATGAAGTGCTGAAAGCTTCCGAGGCAGGTGCCGATATTGTGACGATTTTGGCTGTAGCTGAAGATGCAACGATCAAAGGTGCTGTAGAAGAAGCTAAGAAACAAGGCGGCAAAAAAATCCTGGTGGACATGATCGGTGTTAAAAACCTGGAGCAACGTGCGAAAGAAATTGATGCTTTAGGCGTTGACTACATCTGTGTGCATACAGGCTACGATCTGCAAGCGGAAGGACAAAGTCCGTTCGAAGCATTGCAAACCGTCAAAAAAGTCGTAAAAAACTCCAAAACAGCCGTAGCTGGCGGCATCAAGCTGAGTACATTGGCTGAAGTGGTAAAAGCTCAACCGGATCTGGTTATCGTAGGCGGCGGTATCACTGGCGAAGACGACAAAAAGGCTGTAGCCTCGCAAATGCAGCAGCTCATTAAACAAGGTTAATCCCAATGGAGACCTCTCAATATTTATCCGAGGTAATCAAGGAGCTGCAATTCGTTCCACAGCTAATCAGCGATACCGAATCGGAACAGCTGATCCACTCCATCGCTGCTGCGAATAAGGTATTCGTAGCAGGAGCGGGGCGCTCAGGGTTTATGATTCGCTCGCTGGCCATGCGGCTGATGCATATGGGAATTCAAGCTTACGTCGTTGGGGAAACCGTAACCCCTGGTTTGGGCGAGGGTGATCTGCTGATTATCGGTTCAGGCTCTGGTGAAACCAAAAGCCTAGCCTCCATGGCAGACAAAGCGAAAAAACTCGGGGCCTCACTGGCGCTTCTTACCACCTCCCCCGAGTCCACCATCGGCAAACTGGCCGATATCATCGTTAAGCTGCCCGGCGCACCCAAGGACCCATCCAACAAGAATTACCAAACCATTCAACCCATGGGCTCACTGTTTGAACAAACCCTGCTGCTGTATGGCGATGCGTTGGTACTCAGAACGATGAAGCTGCGCAAGCTGACTTCCGAATCCATGTATGGTCAACACGCCAATTTGGAATAAAACTGCTTTTTCCTTTACGATAACAAAGCAGGCTGTCCCCACATGTCCGAGCATGTAAGAACAGCCTGCTTTGTTTGTGTTACATGAGATAACTCTCTTACCTGCAAAGGCCGGAATCTTGGCGAGTGGTACCCAGTTGCCCAGACGTACTGCATAGGATAAGGCAAAATGAAAGGTAGCCATAGCTCCAGCTCTCCTTTTGAACAGCTCTACTCCTCTGTCTCAAACCATTTATTCGTTACTCCCTACTGGCAGCGACGGCACTTTGGATGGATCAACCAGCGCCCAATATGCATATTTGGCCTTTAACCGTTCATCGAACAGCAGCGGCTTATCCAGCCGGGCAATCGGGAATGTACTGAGCCACGTATTGCCATCATCTGTTCCCCAAATGGTCACATTGCTGAGATGCTCCTGCTGTCTTGTAAACATATCGAACAGCGCCTGATAACGATGAGCCTGCCGGATCAGCAGGACGTCCGGGATCGTTTCGTAGCGATCCGTATCATTAGAGTAGAGGCCCATATCCAGCTCTGTGATCTGATTATCCAGCCCGAGTGAAGCAAACTTTTCGATGGATTGCTCGATTTCGGCAGTAGTAGGGAACTCCAGGCGGATATGCGATTGGTGACCTACGCCATCAATCGGTACACCTTTGGCAAGCAAATCACGCACCAGATTGTACAGAAAATCCCGTTTCTTCGGTTCATGGGTATTGTAATCGTTAATGAACAACCGCGCGTTTGGCCCCGCCACTTCCCTCGTGACACGGAACGCTTTTTCAATATAATCGGTTCCTGTAATCTGATACCACTTGCTACGGCGCATGCCGTCTGGCTGATCAGGATCAATGACCTCATTCACCACATCCCAATCGGTAATAACATTTTTATAACGAGCGGCAACAGCACGAATATGCGTCTCCAGGCGGTCCAACAAAAGCTTTTTATTCTCAGCAGTCGGTGTCATCGGCTGTCCATTTTTGTCCTTAAACATCCAGTCCCCGGTTTGGTTATGCCACACTAAGGTATGGAAACGAATTTCCAATCCGTGCTGTTTTGCAAATTGCACAATTTGGTCTGCTTCCTCCCAATGGAACTGCCCCTCGGATGGTTGCAAGGAGACAGGCTTCATCGCATTCCCTGCAACGACACTGTTAAAATGCTTCTGTACCAGTTCTCCGTAAGCCCCTTCGGTCTGGAAAGCCTCAATCGCTGTGCCGATGCTGAACTGTCCCTGATATAATCCATGCAAAGAAGGTATGTCCTTCTCAATCGCCAGCGGCGGCACCAGGGACAATTCGAAATCATCCATATAAAAGGAAGACGTCCCTTCTGGCGATTCCAGGTACATAGAAACGGCATCTGTGTCATGTGCGAGCGTATACGTGCCAGACAAATGCATCCATCCTCCTGTCGTAATCGCCGTATCGCCTACAACCGTTTCATATGCACTTTGACCTTGGTAATCACGCTGTACGCTGAGCCTCACCTTGGCAGGCTGCTCACCTGGCACCAGCTTCACCCAGGCGCTGACCGTATAACGGCTGCCCTTTTGCATCGTGGCCGTCACGTCCAGCTTGGGACCGGCATATGCCTTTTGTCTGCCTGTTGTCAGCAGACTGTATGAGCCGGTCCGTGCATCGGCATTCGAGACCTGCACGGTCTCGGCTCCCAAGCGGGATACCCAACCTTGGGCTGTGCCATCTTCGAACCCAGATACAATCCCACTTGTAGGATTCGTTGGTGTTACTGATACCTGCCTAATTTCCACCTCATCCACATAGTAGGCCTGAGCGGGATTCGAGTTCTCCACATACAGTTTCAATGCATTCATCTCCCCGGTAAACGTATATCTCCCATGAAGTTTAATCCACGAAGTATCTGCTGTTTCCGTCTGTGCTACAGTCTTCCATGCTGTAGTCCCCCCTGTCGGCTGCTGCTCCATCGTAAGCTTAATCACGCTTGGAATTGCCGCATTGCCGTCCAGTTTCACATACCCGCTAATTTCATACTCCACATCCGGCAGCAGCAGCGGCTTCACATCCAGCTCTGCTCCGTTCCAAGCCGCCGTACGAGCGGTTGCCTTCAGACTGTGCGTACCGCCATAGGCCGCTTCCGTGACGGATGCAATTTGGGTATAAGCTCCCCGGGGCTTCCAGCCGTCACTGTTTCCTTGCTCAAATCCATACGTTTTAATGATCTTCCCTGCCGATAGCACCTTGTCCGAAACCGACGGAGAATGTTCCATAGACGAAGCTGCCTTCGCTACAGACGTTCCCCACCATCCGATAGGTGATAACAACAGCACTCCAGCCAGCACTAGACAAAAAGGCGTATACCAACATGACCGCACAGCAATCCCTCCTGCACTCAAATTTTTGAATTCATATTTGGCACTCTTGGATTATAGTTATCTGCGGATTGGAAACGGCTCTTAGAATGAATGTAAAATATTCACTATCCTTTGACGCCTCCCAAGGTCATACCCTTCACAAAATATTTTTGTAAAAACGGATAGACTAAAATAATAGGCACTGAAGCAACAATCGTCATCGTGGCACGAATAGAGGTAGGCGTAACCGCCTTCGCCAAATTTTCCGACCCTGCAAATTGGCTGGCATAGTCCTGAGCGTTAACGGACGTATTGGAATTTTGCAGAATTTTCATTAGCTCATATTGGAGAGTGCTCCATTGCTCATACGACGAATTGTACAAAAATACATCGAACCAGGAATTCCATTGCGAGACCGCCGTGAACAGGGATACTGTTGCCAGCACTGGCACACACAGCGGCAAAACAATGCGCATAAAAGTAGCAAACTCCCCAGCCCCATCAATACGCGCCGACTCCAAAATCCCCTCTGGCAATCCCTCAATAAAGGAGCGAATGACTATGACATTAAACACCCCGATCAAGCCCGGCACGATGTACACCCAAAAGGTTCCCAGCATCCCAAGCTCACGAATCAAGAGAAAATTGGGGATCAATCCACCGCTAAAATACATCGTCAAAATAAAAGCAATCGAAACAAATTTGCGCAGCACATATTCCGGTCGGCTGATCGTATACGCCACCATTGCGCAGCAAAACACCGAGGTCACTGTACCTGCGACCGTACGTAATACAGAAATTAACGTAGCATGGAAAATCGTCGCTTCCTTGAATACAAATTCATAATTACTCCACGTGAATTCACGCGGCCACAAATAAATCCCGCCCCGAATCGAGTCATTCGCTTCATTTAATGAAACCGCCAACGTATTTAAAAATGGATACAGCGTGAACACCATTAGGCATAGCATAAACACAACATTGCACGCATCAAAAATCCGATCCGAGGGCGCCCGAAATCGCCCGTGTACGGCCTTCCCTTTGCCCATGACTTCCTCTCCTTTCTAAAAAATAGCCTAGTCCTGCACTTAAATCCGATTGATTATTCTTAGAGTTTGTTGGTACTGTTACTTGGAACTATCATTTTGAGTGGTTATATCTAGTGGCAATTGGAGTGAATTATGTGGATTATTTTTGGGACTATAAGAAGTCTGTTATAGTTCGTTGGTAAGGTCTTGATGAGGTCCGCGAAGCGGCCTGTTAAAAATCCACTGACCTTCCCTGTAGAATGGATGAGCAAGTTCCCCTGCTACAACCCTCAGTTCTTAAAAAATGACTTTACGGAGGATAGCAGCGGAGCGGGCGGAATTGTTCTAAAGAAGCGGAGCGTTCACCTTTATTCCCGGATTTTAACCTATGATTTTTATTCCAATAAGAAAATCCGGGGATAACAGTGATCGGAAGAACAATCCGCACGCGCAGCGACCTTCTCCCCCGTAACTCACTCTTTTTTAGAACAACCGCTCCTCCCCTAACCGCTTCGCAATATGATTGGCGCTAAACAACAGAATGAAGCTAACCACCGTTTTGAACATTCCAGCAGCAATGGAAAGCGAAAAGTTCCCCATCTGGATACCATATTTCAAGACGAAAATATCTAAGTTTTCCGAGTAATCCACGTTCATGCCGTTGCCCAGTAAATATTGCGGTTCAAAGCCTGATTCCAGCAGGTTGCCAATGTTCATAATGAGCAGGATGATAAATACAGGCTTTAATCCCGGCAAGGTCACATGCCAAATCCGCTGAAACCGCCCTGCTCCGTCCATTTCGGCCGCTTCATACTGCGAGGGGTCAATCGTGGTCATCGCGGCCAAATAAATGATGGTATTCCAGCCGACATTTTTCCATACCTCCGACGCTCCGAGAATCCCCCAAAAGTAGCTTCCCTCACCCAACCACAGAATAGGTTCCTTAATGAGTCCAAGCCACATCAGCACCTCATTGACAATGCCGCCGTCTGCTGATAGCGCCGTACTAATAATGCTGGCCGCAACTACCCACGAAATAAAATGTGGCAAGTAGCTGATCGTCTGCACCACTCGCTTAAATACAATCTGACGAAGCTCATTCAGCAAAATTGCTAGTGTTATAGCGGTAACAAATCCCAGCACCAGATTAATAAAGCTCATCGCCAGCGTATTGCGCATCACCCGCAGAAAGTGTTCATCCTGAAATAGAAAACGGAAATGCTTCAATCCAACCCATTGCTGATCAAGCAGCTTGCGGGCAGGCTTAAAATCCTGGAAGGCAATCGTCCAGCCCCAAAGAGGTAAATATTTAAAAATAAGCAGCCAGATTAAAAAAGGGACGGACATCCATACGAGTGCACGCTGCTGATTCAGCTTGTGTATAAATCCCCTAAAGCCGGTTCGTCGTGAGAGCGGCAAATGGCCCGAGGAGGTCGTAACAGGTGGCGGTGACGTGTAGCTCATAGCTGCTTCCTCCTTTATTTTTTCCCGACCGTCTTGATTTTTTTGGCAACCTCCTTCGTGATCAGCTCCTCAAAGGCCTTCACATCCAGCTTGTTAAACTCGGTGGTGTATTCGTTCCAAATGGCATCAAATTGTTCCGGTGCAGACAGTACCAAGCGCGGGAAATATTTGCGCTGCAGGTCTCCTTTCTTTTGCTGGAAAATCTGCGCAGGCGAGCCTTGATCAACCTGAATGCTCCAGGCTGGGAACCATGGACGCTCGTCAGGTGCGGAAAACATCTGCGAGAAGGACTCTACACCGTTCGCTTTAAGCAGCTTTTTATCACCTTCGGTATACGACATCCGCGCAACCTCAGGCTGCCGTCCGGGGCTAGCCGAGTTGCCGTCGGGTAAGGAAGAACCGTTACCGTACCGCGGCCAGCTGTATTCAAAATATTTGAAACCAAATGAGTCACGGAACGCATCCTCACCCGTCTTCTTAATTTGCTCCTTGGTCCGATAAAAGCGCCCATTTTTATCTACATCATAGGTTTCCCCTTTGATCCCCCAGTTGGATAATACCTGGTTTTCGTCGGTCAGCAGATTGTTGAAAAATTTGATGATACGTACCGGATCCTTGGCACTGACTGTAATTCCGATGCCTCGGTTATTAACAAATGACGACGGATCAAGATACTGATCCTTTATATTCCGGTCGTATACAACAGGCAGCCCTACATATTCCAGATCATCATTACCCGAACGCTTGGAAGCCTCCTGCAGGTTATTTAGAGACTGCCCTGCCTGCCAGCGATAATCGAAAAAGCCCAGCACCTTACCCGAGGTTAGCTTCGCCAAATATTGATCGTAATTGTCTACAAAGGAGGATTTATCGAATAGGCCCTCTGCGTTAAGCTGATTCAGTTCCTGGAGATACCGCTTTGTGATTTCCTCATCTCCATAATCCGTCGCCTGGTGTGTTTTCATATCAATAATCGTGCCGCCATCATTGGGATAGCCTGCCAAATGCATCGGCGCATTCGTAAGCGCATAAAACCTATCCTGCGTGGTTAACGCCAAGTACCCGGTTAATCCCTCGTCTGCATGCTTTTTCGCATAGTTCCGAATCAGAGCCAAGTACTCATCTAAAGTTTTTATTTTTGGGTATCCCGCCTCCTTCAACACTCTACGCTGTATCCAAAAAGCTCCCTGCTCTATATTAGGAGCAGACAAATAATCACCGACCACCGCACTGAACGGCAGGAAATAGATATTCCCATCCTCCGCTTTCATCAGATTGTAGTACGGTCCATATACACGCTTGATATTTGGCCCATATTTATCGATCAAATCATTCAGGGGAATAAAAGCCCCGGCATCCAGCAGTTTATCAATCGTGCCATCAGGTACAATCACGTCTGGATAGTCATTACTGGCAATAAACGTGCCGATTTTCGTATTCGAATCCCCTACCAAATGCTCCAGCTTCCAGTTCACGCCGGTCTGATCTTCCAGTATTTTTCCGATCCGCGTTTCATTGGTATTAATGTCTCTTCCCGCCGTGGCATTAAAATACGTGAATGTGACCTTCTCCTTGCTATCTCCCGACGCAGGCTCCTTACCCGAGCTCCCTGAGCAAGCAGCGATCATAGATGCCATCATAACCATTACCAAACTGATGATTCCGAACCTTTTGCTTGTCATGCCAGACCTTCCCCTTTCGGCCTCTTTTGTCGATTGTGTGTGAATACCAAATTGTAAGCACTTTCATTTTATAAAATGCCGTTCATTTTGTTCACCTGTCAATCTATAGGTGTTACTTAGGAAACTATAGGTCCCGATCCGCCGGAATCATTATACGAATTTCTGTACCCTCGCCGGGTGCGCTGCGAATGACCAGCTTAAAGCGGTTGCCGTAGTAAAGTTTTAGACGATAGATGACATTTTGCAGACCTATACGCTCACCCATTTCTTCCTGCCTTTGCATGTAGCCATATAAGCGCTGCACCTGTTCCGCAGACATGCCCACCCCATCATCCCGAACCGTTAGCATCAGTCGTTCTTCCTCATGCTCAAAAAGAATCTCAATGCGTCCCCCATGCTTTAGCGGCTCAATGCCGTGGATACTTGCATTTTCAACCAGCGTCAGTACGACCATTTTGGGAATCAAATTGTCCAAGTCTTCGGAGCGTGCCTGTACATCGTACTGTATTCGCTCACCAAAGCGATATTGTTGGATTTCCAGAAAACAACGGATCAACTCCAGCTCGTCCCGCAAAGTAACCCGATCCTTGTTCCACACCAGCGAATTGCGGAAAATCCGTGCCATATTATGAATAATGCGGGCTGTCTCATCCTCATGCTTCATCAGGCTTCGCATACGAATCGTCTCCAGCGCATTGAACAGAAAATGGGGATTGATCTGGCTGTGAAGTGCATTCAACTGGGCGTGCCTACGCTGAATCTCCAGATTTTTCCGCTGAATATCGGCCATATAGACATCGTTAATCAGTCGTTTGATTCTTAGCGTCATCCGGTTAAATTCACCTGTGAGCTGTCCGATTTCATCACTCGACTCCATACCCGGAATGAGTTCAAAATGCTGATTTTTCACCTTCTTCACATGTTTCAGAATGCGATGAAGCCGCACGTTCAGCGAACGTGTAATCCAGATAATGATCAAGGTGGGCAGCAGCATATTCACACAGGCTAACAAGAGCGCAAAATTGCGAGGCTCCTGCATTTCATACAGCACCTCATCTCTGGATACCGCAGCCACAATGCTCCAGCCGTTCAGATTATTCGTAAGCACATAATGAGTCTTGAATTCCATGGTGTCATTGGGTAGCTTGAGGGTGCTATAGGCCACGCTCTTATGGTTTATATCAACCTTGGGGTCATTTGTATATTCGACTTCTCCCCGTTCGTTAAGCAGAAAGAGACTCCCCTGCAAGTTCAAGTTATTGAAAATCTCCCGAATGGATGACATTCGCAGCTCTATTTTCAGTATTTTTTCACGACCATTTTGGGAATAAAAATAGTTCATCCGTCGAATCAGGCTGAAGGGGTGTAGCTGCTCAGCGGTACTGTCGTCAGTACGGACAAATATAGGCTTGGACTGGCGTCCAGGCGGGATTTGGGTATACCAGGGGAAGCTTTTGACCCTCTCATCTATAAAGCTGATTCCCCCGGAATCCATTAGTGTTGGATTATCAGTATAAATCGTAATTCCACCTACGGATTGGTACACAGGACTGTAAGTATTGTTTAAGATACGACGTAAATAAGAGTCATAAACAGCAATATAGTCAGCAGGGTGGGGATATGTTTCTTCCAACACCTCATTGAGTCGATAATCGGTATAAAAGATAGACGAGATTTCCATCGCATCTTCAAATTCCCGGTAAAATTCAATTTTAATTTGTTCCAGTGCGCGCGTAATATCCTGAATACGCTGTTCTTTCACATTTTGCGAGGTAACATGGTAAAAGATCAGATTGGTCAGCACGATAGGTGTAAAAACACAGAGGAAATAAAGCAGCAGCATTTTATCTCGCAGCCGTATATGATCCAGGATAGTTCTCAGCCTCTTCATTCGCCGGACCTCTCTGGCTCGTACCCAGCACTTAGGCTATTGCGGTATTCACTTGGCGTGACGTGCGCCAGCTTTTCAAACTGAGTCACAAAATAGTCTGAACTGCCGAAGCCCACTCGCTCCGCAATTTCATAAATACGCAGGTCCGTCTGCCGCAGCAGGCGTTTCGCCTCCTGAATGCGCAATTTCAGCAGAAATTCGTTAAAGTACACCCCGTATGTTTTTCTGAACAATTGACCGAGGTATACCGGATTCATGTAAAAGTGAGCCGCAATACTTTTCAGGCTTATATTCTCGGCAGCATGCTGCTCAATATAAGCACGGATGTGCTGGATTCCTCCCTGCTGACATTCCTTGCGCAGCGTCCCAATATATTTTCCACTTTCTTCGGCAAAGGCTGTAAACAATCGTTGGAGTTCACCCAACGACAGATTCATATCCTGCCAGTTTATCATCGGTTCCAGTGACTGGAGTGAGCGCTCATTTCCCTGCATGTTTTGAATGACCCGCACGATACTAAGAACGCATTGATGCAGACTCATTTTCATAGCCTCAGGAGCATAATACTCTTCCCGAAAGCTGCTAAATAAATAACCTACGGTCGCGCGTAGCTCTTCCAATTGGAGTTCCTCGATCTGCTCTGTCAAGCTATCCAGTACGTCCTGACGAATGGTCCTATAGTGGAGGGATGGCATTTCATCCTGCAAATAGACAACAATACCGCTAGGGTCATGAATGTATTTATGAAGCACTGCTTCCTTTGCACTGGCATAGGACTGCTGGATATCCCGCAACCGATTCACAGGACTTCCCGCATAAACGAATACCCGAATTCCCAACTGGTTTTTTAGTGACTCCATCCCCTCTATCTCCTGTTGTAGCGCTTTCATAAACAATTCTACTTTGGCTCCAAAACCCTCTAAAAAGAAGTCCGGTACGATAAGACCAACCCGGTTACGATGCTCATGGACATAGAGAGGGTACTTGCCGTCCATTAAACGATGAAGCACTTGCTCTATAAGCTCCCTGAACTGGAAAAGCGATAGCATGACACCATCGTCACCAGAGCGCCAAGGATGCTGATCATTCAGCTCAACAAGTACATAGTACATACACGTGGCTTCTCCAAGTCGCAGCTGCTGCTCCCAATGTGTCACCACTGCATCATCCACTGGGTTCATCATCATCGTCTCTAACAGCCCGCCTGTAAGGTGGTGTTGATATCGCTGCGCGTTCTGTTGCTCACGGTGCAATCTTTCACTCAGCTTGCGCAGTGTAGCCGAAAAGTCCTCATCATCAACCGGCTTGAGTATAAAATCATGCACTCCATAGCGGAGTGCCTGCTGTGCATAAGTAAAATCACTGTAACCACTCATGATAATAAAAGCAGGATGTTGGGTACCCCGTTCGAGTACGGATCGAATCAGCTCTAATCCATCCAGCACAGGCATACGAATATCGGTAATGATCAGATCCGGGTGAAGACGACTGATTAGCTCCAGCGCATCCTCACCATTATCAGCTTCTCCCACGATTTCAAAGCCACAGGTTTCCCAATCCACAAGTTGAATTAGCCCTTTGCGGGTGAATATTTCATCATCCACCACAATGGCTCGATGCAGCTTCATAACCTGCCTCCTCCTTTCAATGAAACGTTATTTTATTGGGGTTGACTACTTCGCGGGCCTTGCACGATATCCCAGCTGGAGAAATATGGCCTTTGCAACGTATTGTGGCACTTCGAGAGCAGTTTGTACAGACGGGATTTCATCATAAGGTCGCTCCAAAGCGTGAAAACTATTGCCCCCAGCTGCTTCCTCGCCGAACACAACCGTGACCTACAGTGGCTTGTTGATGAACAGACATCCAGCGTTGTCACAGATACAGTCATCCAGCTCAGAGGGGAATGTATAGTCTATTTCGGGGTGTGGCTCTCCAATAAGAAAGCCGCTTGGTCATTTAAACCAAGCGGCTTTCTTATATTTGGATTGCGTTTTCTCTTCTTGTTATTTCTATACTTTATACATTTTGTGCGTAGCTTTCACTTGGCGTTTTGGTCAACACCACATGCAGGCTGGAGTTCGCTCCCGCACCACCACGATAGGAAAAGTGCTCATCTCCGGTAATATGGATCATATCCCCTTGGACAACTTCCGTTTCTTCACCATTTACAGTTACAGTACCGCTTCCTTCAAGAACGAGCAAATATACATTCGCTCCTGGATGATTATGTGTTGGCAGCTCAGCATGAGGGGTGAAGTTGAGAATAAAAATAACATTGTCGGCTTCCTTATGCACAATTCGTTTTGTAAATGCAGCTTCTTTATATTCTTGAAATTGAATAAGGTTTGATTTTTTCATGTGGATTCACTCTCCTGTTTGTAATTGGATTGGGCCTATATAGTCTTATTGTATTTGATTATTACGCTCGTCTTGTGATTGCGATCACAAACATAAATTTAAGTCATAAATACTTTGAAATATTCAAAAATTTGATTTCAATCATCTTTTTCACCATCACATCTAGCTAGAATTAAATTATGTTAGACAAACCAAAACAACAGGAGGTTATTCCTATGAAACCAGGATTTAAGCTGGCAAAGAATATATATTGGGTAGGAAAAATCGATAATCGTGAGGTACCCTTTCATCGGCTTACCCTATCTAAGGGTACAACCTATAATGCATACTTACTAAAAACCGGAAAACCAACCATTATAGATACCGTAGATATGGCGTTCGGTAGAGAATTTGCCGAAGCTGTAGCGGAATTGATCGACCCGTTGGATATTCAATATATAATCGTCAATCACACGGAACCGGACCACTCCGGCGGGTTGGCGGCCCTTGCTTCCAAGGCAGCAAACGCCACCATTGTCTGCACTGAGATTGCCGTTCCAGAAATTCAGCAGATGTACAAGCTCCAGCATCGGAACTTCCTCGTAATCAAAGACGGGGATCAACTCGATATTGGAGGCAAGACACTGCTATTTAAGGAAACACCTTACCTCCATACGGAGGAAACCATGATTACGTATTGCGTGGAAGATAAAATCTTGTTCCCTTGCGATATTTTCAGCACACACGTAGCTGTAGAGCATCTATTTGCCGATGAGGCCGGTTTTGATATTACCGAGGATTTTATCGGATACTACCAGGCTATTATTCATCCACATCGCAGATATGTGCGTACATTAATCGAAGCTGTATCTGACTTGGATATTGAGATGATTGCTCCTTCCCACGGCTTCGCGATCCGACATGATATTGCCAAATTTATTGATTTGTACGCATCGATGAGCACCGAAACCAAGGATGATAAAAAAGTAGCGATTGTTTATGCCACCTTAAAAAATAATACCAAAAAAATGGCAAATATTCTGAGAGATTGCTTTTTGGAGAACCAAATCAAGGTGGAGCTATGGGATGTTGATAAGGCGGATGAAACCGAGATATTAAAAAGTATTGCCTCAGCGGATGCTGTTTTCGTCGGTAGCTCTACCAAATATGCTGACATGACAGGCAAATTGGAAGAGTTGCTGCAACAAATGCAAAAGATGAATCTGGAAGGTAAGCTTGCTGCCGCCTTTGGTTCCTACGGCTGGAGCGGTGAAGCCATTGAGGTCGTACAGGATTACTTGAACGGTACTAATATGAAAGTCCAAAGCACTTCAGATGTAATCAAGTCAACGGGTATGACGCATGTGGAATTTCCGGTACGCATTCGCTTCTCTCCTACAGAAGATGAAAAAGTGAAAAAAATAAAAAATGCTGCTGAATTTGTCTCAGATCTGCTGCTTAGTGTTATTTAGCGCAGAAAGCTAGAGGAATAGGAGAGATGCCGAATGGATAACCAACATTACGTTATAATCGGAGGCGGCGTGGCCGCTATCAACGCGGCAAAAGCAATTAGAGATCATGATGAGCTAGCCGAAATTTCGATTTACGGGGAAGAATCCTCCCTTCCGTATAACAGAGTCAAGCTTTCCAAGGCGCTATTTACTGACTTGCATAGCGACAAAATCCTGATCAAAAAAGAAAAATGGTTTGCCAATCAGCGGATTAACGTTTATTCCGGCATAAAGATCACCGCGATACATGCAGAGGACTGCACCATCGAAACAATAAATGGACAAACCGTTGCTTATGACAAGCTGTTGCTGTGTACAGGTGCCCATAACCGTAAGCTGGTGCTGGACGGGGCTTCACTAAGGAACGTTCACAACATTCGGTTTCGACAAGATGCAGACAGACTTAAAGCGGAATTGCGAGAGGGAGACCGGATATGTATCGTCGGGGGCGGTATTCAGGGTGTAGAAACCGCCTGGTCCTTCCGGCAAGCCGGATATGCCGTCACCATTCTGGAAGCTTCGCAACGGCTGATGCCCCGTCAGCTAGATGAAAAGGCATCCGCTATTTTGACCCGCCGAGTAATCGAACAGGGCACCCAGGTATGCCTTGGACAAGGCGTAAAGCGTATTACAGGCACGGAGCATGTAGAGGGCGTAGAACTGCTGGACGGCACTGTTATTCCCTGTGAACATGTCGTGTATTCTATCGGCATTGTACCTAATACGGGGCTTGCTCGCCAAATCGGTCTTGATATCAATCAAGGCATTCAGGTGAATGCGCAGATGGAGACCAGCTTCCCCAATATATATGCGGCAGGTGATGTAGCCGAGTTCCACAATAGAGTAGATGGATTATGGGAAAGTGCTATGGAGCAAGGGAAAATAGCAGGCACTAATATGGCGGGTGCCTCCGCAGCTTACCAGCGTCTCATTCCTGTCACCCTGTCCAACAGCTATGAATGCCCCTTGTTTTCCATTGGTCTGGTAGATGAACAGGAATGCGACACCAGCCTGACCTGTGGAAATCAGGGTTCTTATACACGTATGTTCATACAAAATGGCTCTATCTGTGGCGTGATTGGCTTCGGAGATGCTCTTGCTTCACTTCCATATAAAGCAGCCATTACCCAAGGACTAAGTCCGGACGCACCAGAGCTTACAAAAATTTTAGATGACAAGGAGAATTAACAATGAAAAAATATGTATGTCAGCCCTGTGGATACGTTTATGATCCTGCTATAGGTGACCCTGATGAAGACGTGATGCCAGGTACAGCGTTCGAAGACCTTCCAGAGGACTGGGTTTGTCCGGTCTGCGGTGAGGATCAAAGCCATTTTGCCCCTATAGATGATACAAAATAACAAGAACATACTATACTTTTTAGTTTCCGGTTGATGAATGGAGTGAATGAATGTGAATGAAATGTCCTGCCCCTGCCAGTGCGAACAGGAGCCCTGTGCCCGCAAAGTGCCTATCTTTTCCTCTTTGTCCTGCGAAGATTTGTGCAAGGTTAGCTCCATGATCCGGCACCGAAAATATCAAAAAGGCGAGGCCTTGATTGTCGAGGAACAGGCATCGGATACGCTGTACATTATTAAAAGCGGACATGTCAAGCTGCTGAAGATGACACCTCAGGGGAAAGAGCAAATTCTACACATTCTGACTACTGGCGATTTTTTTGGTGAGTTGAACATATTTAATAACGACGAGCTGAGTAATTTTAGTGCTTACGCCTTAAAGGACACTGATATTTGTATGCTCACCAAGGATGATATGGAGGAGTTGATCCGCAACAATCCCGATATCTCTTTGAGGTTGCTCAAAACCATTACCAAACGCTTGGCACATACTGAAAACCTGGCTCAAAGTCTGGCTACCAAAGACCCGGAAATCCGTATTGCCTACATGATTCTCGAACTCGGACATAAATACGGCAAGCCAGACGGCTCCTATATTAAAATAAATCTCCCCCTTTCACGCGAAGAGATGGCTAATTATGTGGGTGTGACACGTGAAACCATCAGCCGCAAGTTCGGAAAATTTGAACAACTAGGGATTATTCGTATCAAAGGTACACGAGAGATTACCATCTGCGATGTACAGAAACTGAACGAATATATGGATTAAATAAAAAACCGCTTCTTTGAGCTTATGGCTTGTGGCGACTTGGCCACTTCCCATTTGCCAAAGAGCGGTTTCTTTTGTTCTTTACATTTTGCTATCAGCTATTTCTCCATCGTTGTGTTCACACCTTGGGATGACGCTCCCCATGTTAATTGCTCCGATGGAAGCTCCGGGAGAACCATGTCCTTGGCAGGCGCAGCCTGAACTGTAGCCAGCCTGGAGCAATCCCACACTACCTTGACCAAATACACAAACAACAACACGTTTAGCAATGATGTCACACACAAAATAATACCGTAATGATCCTGAGAATTGGAGCTATAGAAAATATCAAAGGTGTTCAGGAAAATCGTAAGACTGAATCCACCCGCAAGCCACAAAAATCTGCGATCTCGCAAATACAGGTACGCCAGTACAGCTAACGCGGCCGCAGGGAACAGGTACCGTTCATGCATGCTGGAAGCGAAGGTAAATACACCTGCAATGAGTACCAGTGCAGCTGCTGTTGCGAACTGTGGTTTCCGACTGCGGATATACATCCACCATGTAAACAAAGTCACCAGCACAATGCAGATCATACCCCATGTATGGTAACTGAACAGGAACAGCGTTGTAGTGTCCTGCGTATAATTGCCACCAATGAGTGCGAAGAAGTTATACGCGTTCACCGAAGCATATGGATATTCGCCAACTGTCCCCTTGTATAAATCAAGCAGCCATAATGGCTCCTGCCCCCATGAAAATGGCAATATGACCAGAATGGTTGTCACAACGGCACCACCAATGGACAACAGCCAAGGCTGTATTTTGCGCTGTCTCAGTAGTTCGAAGAACAGGACCGGCCCATAAATAATGCCCTGTGGCTTCATCAATACCGCTATCGTAAACAGTACAGCGGACCAGCCGATCCGGTTTTCCACCAGCAGCACAATCATGCCTACAATCAGCATGGTAAAGAATGAATCTACCTGTCCCCAGAAGGTCGAATTGATAAATACAGCCGGGTTAAACACGTAGAATATGGCCAATCCGAGGCTCACTCCATAGCCGACCCGTTTGCTTGCCAACCGGTACAGCATGTACGCTGTCACGATATCCGCTAATATATTCGGAAGCCGCAGCAGTACGGTCATATAAGGACTGAAGGCATCCGTAGAGCCGATTTTACCGATCACATATAAAATATAAATATAGAACGGTGGATAGTCACTGGAACCATTCGTGTAAAAGCCTGACAAGCTATTCGCTGCTGTCGTAGCCCAGTTTCGGAATAGCATTAAGTCCATGTGACCCGAGATCCATGGGGCGATCGCCATTCTTAAAAAGAACCCTGCACCCAGCACAGTCCATAGCATCAGTCCCCGGTTACGTTCCCCGAGCTTCCATTCTTGAGCCCGAAAACGGTACGCAATAAACACGAACGCACCGAAGAACAAAGCGGCGAAAATCGCCATCGGAGTAGCATAAGCAGATGAAGAATTTCCATTCCTTCCACCACCCATACCACCGCCTGGACCGCCCATGCCCATTCCAGATCCGTTACCAGACATGCCACCCGGACCTCTGTTGTGCTGTCCGTCTCTAGCAATACCACTGCCGCCCGATGCAGACGTATCATTCCCGGCCGTTGTGCCTTTGTCACCTGATATCGGTGGATTCTCAGTAGTGGAGTTGGTCGTCTGACCTGTCGTCCCCTGATTCTTGCCGTCAGAGCTGTTCGTCGCATCCGTAGATGCTGAGGACGAATTCTGCTGGTCCTGTCCTACATTTCCTGTTCCACGGTTCCCCGTAATCTGACCGTCAGAGGAACGTTGCCCCGGTCCTCCCATACCTCCGCCTGGTCCTCCTCCGAACCCGCCGGATGGGCCTTGCCTCACTGCCGCAGACTGAGACGCAGAACTACCTGAGTAACTCCATAACGACACGATACTAACGGCAGCACACAATATGAGACTAAATAGAAGTATATATTTCAGACCGTTCGCTTTCCAAACGTTCAAATCCGATGCACCTCTCTCTGTTTCCATTTTCCTCATATTGTATCTGCCTTAGCTTAGGACTTTGTGAGTTCTGGCTGAATGTTGGCTGAATACGTAATCATCACACTGAACATTGCTGTTCCATCTCCATAATCGCTCTTTCCAGCTGAGATTGTGGATGCTTCAGCATGTTGCCATGACCGGCTGCTAATAGAGACGGATTGCAAGACGCCAGCTTTTTGGCGCTTGCCAGCGAAATTTCCTTGTTCCAGGTAGCTAGTGCCGGAAAAGGAAACAGCGGCTTGAGCCTTCCCGCCACCGCAACACCACCCCGAGTCTGAAAGGCATCACCTGCAATCAACGCACGTGTACGGGTATCCAAAAATCCCATCGAGCCCGGCGTATGTCCCGGTGCGCTGATTGCCAGCAGCGAACCCACATGATCCCCATCCTCCAGTAAAACGTCAGGCTGGGTAAGGATATTCTTCGGCACGCTGCCCCGAATAGGAGTGTCCGGTTCGCCTGCCTCCAACGATACATCACCCTTCAGCAGCCGAGCATCCCGTCTTGAAATGAATACTTGTGCCTCAGAATACTTTGCCTTCAGCTTATCCAACGCACCTACATGATCCCCATGCGCATGGGTAAGTACAATTCGTACAATCGTCTGCCCAATGCGCGCCGCAGCTTGTTCAATACCCTGAGCACTATATGGCAATCCGGCATCGATCAGGGTAAGCCCCTCTTTCTCCTCCACCAAATAACAGTTCACCGGGAACAGCCGGGGCATAAACGTCAATTGATACACATGCTGCACCTGAACGATACGCATTTTATCTCATCTCCTTTTCTTGATCGTAAACTAATTATATTAGTATTATAATTAACGTAATTAGTTTTAGGCAAATTTTTCGTAATATGCCCATCGGAACGTTGGTTTTTTGGTCATACGTAGCGTTAAAGGAAAGGATTATACAAAGCAAAAAGCAGACCCGGAATCCTACCTCTGGGTCTGCCTTTATTCATATTATGCACATGTCTTTCAATTCATTAGCTCTACCGGATGGCCTCAGCAATAGGCGTACTGCCGGACACCAAATCAATCGCACGATGATACGTCTGTTTTTCCTCCAGTGCTGCTACCACCGTTGCCGCTACATCTTCACGTGAGATGGTATGGCTGGTAAGATCTTCACCAGTAGCAACCTTGCCAGTACCCTCATCATCTGTTAGCCCGCCGGGACGAAGAATCGTGTAATCCAGATTGCTCGCTTCCAGCAAGCGATCTGCATAATGCTTTGCCACATAGTACGGCTTAATCGATTCGGGCCACTGCTCCCGGTTCTCCGCATGTAGAGCGCTGACCATAATAAAGCGCCGGATACCCGCTTGCTCAGCGGCCTCCATCGCCTTGACTGCTCCATCAAGGTCGATGAGCAGTGTTTTATCCGCTCCTGTTTTGCCGCCGGAGCCTGCCGTGAACACGACAGCATCGCTGCCTTTTATACCTGCAGCAATTTCATCAACTGTCCCTTCAAGGTCAGCCACTACCGTTTCTGCTCCCAAACGTTCAAGCGCTTCGGCCTGATCCGGTTTGCGAATTAACGCCTTTACGCGATGCAATTCATGTTGCCCCAGTAGGCGAACGAGATGTCTGCCTACTTTTCCATTGGCACCAATCACCAATACGTTCACTCTTATCCCTCCTGTATTCACGGTCTGTCATCTACTTTATACTGATATATTTTACCCTTTGAGTCTAGGACGCAATCATATGGGCTATATCAGATTGAACTCAGTTTTTTTCTGAATGCTCCACATCTCGCTTATGCTGTAACACGCGAAGACCTGCCCAAAAGGTGTCCATCATCACTTCGATACTCCGATCCACATCCACAGGTAAACCAAAACCACCCTTTTGTTCAAGCGAGGCAAAACCATGCAGAAGACTACGGAATCCCCTCGCTGCATGAATGCAATCTGCTTCGTTGAAACCGTAGCCACTGGATAGCACGGTAATGACAAGTTCCGCTACGCGATCCGCTGCATGTCTTAGCTCGGTATCATTTCGGTCAGTTGCATACAGCATCGCTTCATACAAACCAGGTCGCTCGCGCGCATACTGCATATACGCTCTCCCCATAGCAGTCAGCGCATCTTCGCCTGCTCTGCCTACGGCTGCGCTCACCAATGCCTCCTCTAACTTTTCGAGGCTATGTAATGCTAGCACATGACGCAATCCGTTCAACCCGTCCACATGGTTGTACAAAGATGGAGGACGAATATGCAGCTTTTGCGCCAGCGTAGTGAGCGTGACATCTCCCATCCCACGTTCATTGGCAATATCCTCAGCAGCCTTCAGGATATCTTGTAGCTTTACTCCATGTCTAGGTGACATCATCCTGTCCCCTTTCGTTGAATTCCTATGTAAGGTGATTTTCATATGGATATACAGACTAAGTTCTTATTTTGTCTTAACTAATCCTGTTAGTTTATACAAAGAGGGTCCCGTTTGCAACAGTTCCATCCCCCGGATCTTTTTTAGAAGAAGAGCCAGTAGGATATTACTGATATAATACAAAGAGATTATAGAGCGGATCTGATATCTTTTCCGATTCCCTGCAAAGGAGCTAACTATATCTATGGAATCCAAGCCACTTCCAGCTATTGAATTTAATCATATCACCAAATATTTCACCGGATCGGGGCAGCAACGTGCTGTCCTGAACGGGATTACAGCAAAGGTCCCTCGCGGAAAAATCACGACACTGGTCGGTCCGTCAGGCTCTGGTAAAAGCACACTGCTTTCATTGTGCAATCTCTTGCTAACATCGGATGAAGGAGAAATCAGCGTCCTCGGCAAGCCTATAACCGAGTGGGAGATCCCTGAACTGAGACGAAAGGTAGCATTGGTTTTTCAAGATGCTCCCATGCTTCAGGGGACGGTCCTCTACAATCTCCAGACTGTAGAGCGGTTGCATGGTACGGTACTGGAAGATCCGGTTGGCCTGTTAGAGCGCGTAGGGCTTACCCGTGACCTGCTGGAACAGAAGGCGCAGGAGTTGTCCGGTGGACAAAGACAGCGCTTGGCCTTGGCACGGACGCTTGCGAACCGCCCGGATATTTTACTACTGGATGAGATTACTTCTGCACTGGACCCCGCCTCAGTCAAAGAGGTTGAGGAACTGCTGCTTCAAATGAACAAAGAAGAGGGAACAACAATGATCTGGATTACGCACCATATGGAACAAGCCCGCAGAGTAGGCCACGAAACATGGCTGATGATTAACGGAAGACTGGTAGAGCAAGCGGATACGGAGACATTTTTCAATAATCCACAGCATAGTGAAACCCGCAAATTTGTAGCAGGAGAATGGGTATGACGATTGTTGCCTTGATTCTCTCTCTTGGTTTTGTATTTATCGCCATCGTCATGTCCAAGTCCTTCAAACTCGGTTTGGACCGAGACATTATTATTGCCACGATCAGAGCATCCGTTCAGCTACTGGCGATTGGATATGTATTGCATTTGATTTTCGGGATGCAAAGCTACGGATTTATCGTATTATTCATTCTGCTCATGATCACTGTAGCTTCTCAAAATGTTGCACGCAAAGGACGGTTTATCCCTCGTCTCATGTGGAAGTCATTCCTGACGTTGCTGTGTGTGGAAATCGTTACACAGGCATTCCTGATTGGCCTGCATATCATTCCGGCAACAGCCCGGTACATGATTCCGATTAGCGGCATGATCATTGGCAGCTCCATGATTTTGTCCAGCCTGCTGGTATCACGGCTCAAGTCGGAAGTCCTGCTGCGCAAGCCTGAAATCATGCTCATTCTCGCACTGGGGGGAACCCCGAGACAAGCCATCTTCCCTATACTGAAGAATTGCATACGTTCCAGTATGATTCCAACCATTGAGGGGCAGAAAACACTCGGGCTTGTTCAGCTTCCCGGTATGATGACCGGACAAATCATTGCAGGTGCCAATCCGATTGTCGCCGTGCGTTTGCAATTGCTCATCGTATTCACTACCATGACCTCTGCCATTTTGACCAGCGTGCTGCTCAGCCTATTCATTTATCCGACATTATTTACCCGCGAGCAACAACTGCGCACAGAGTCCTGGGAGGTCTGATAGAGACGGATGCACCTAGTTATTTACCAACCATTTTCCATATATCAAAATAAAATAGACATGTTTAATTCCTGACACGAAGGTTAATAGATACACGTAGACGCTTTACTAAAATTCGATGAGGAGTGATTGAACATGGCTAACAACAACCAAAATGGCAAAATGAGTCGCGAAGAGGCAGGACGTTTAGGTGGAGAAGCTACTGCTAAAAATCACGACAAAGAATTTTACCAAGAGATCGGCGAAAAGGGTGGCGAGGCCACATCCAAAAGTCATGGCAAGGACTTCTATCAGGAGATTGGTGAAAAAGGCGGCGAAGCCACTTCCAAAAACCATGGCAAGGAGTTCTATCAGGAAATCGGTCGCAAGGGCGGTGAAGCCCGTGGCAATTCGGACCAAAGTGATAGCGACGGGAAAATGAGCAGGGAAGAAGCAGGCCGCAAAGGCGGCGAAGCTCGCGCCCGTCAACGCAAAAATAACTAAGATTGATTAGGATACGTTGTCGGTGCAGTTGCAACGCAAAGGCACAGACTGCATAGAATGCGAAGTAAGTGAATGTTTATGTTATAAAAGCCTACCTGCCGGTGTTCCGGTAGGTAGGCTTTTTGTGTGAATAGTTACTATTATCAAAAGACCACTTTCAACATCCCATCATACGTCATACAATATACATATTCAGGTTAAATAACCATCCTACATATATTATTACAAATGAAAGAATGGAATAGTCAGATTCTTTTCTCATATCGCCTTACTTATTGTTATAAAAGTGTGCATGCAACTCAAGTCAAATACTCCAGCATTCCGGCTGTTAAGATGGAGTCGAAAGGAGGGAATCCTCGTGTACGAATGGAACGAAATGGTCCAGCTTATGATTGATTGGATTGATAATAATCTTACTTCAGCACCATCATTGTTGAGAATGTCCGACCAGTTAGGCTATTCCCCTTACTACTGTACAAAACAGTTTCATTCTCTAACAGGAATGACGTTAAGGGATTATGTATGGATGCGCAGGATTAGTCGTGCAGCCCTTGAACTCCGGGACAGCAATGTCCGCATCCTCGATGTTGCCGTAAAGTACGGGTTTTCTTCACAGGAAGCTTTTACACGAGCATTTGTAAAAGCGTTCGAGGTAACTCCGGCTGTATACCGGAAGGAGCCCCGTCCTATTCCATTAGCCATTCGCGCCGAGGTATTCTCTCCTTATCATTACCATTTGAAGGAGCGGGATAAGATGGTTAAGGAGCATTTACAAGAAGCCGAAGTCAAAATTGAGCATATACCAGCACACAAATTTATTGGAATCTGGGATATCTCTTCTCGAAACTACGGCGATTTCTGGAGAAACGGCCATAATTGTGATGAAATTTGCGGAACCCTGGAAAGTATGTCTCACCTCAAGCTTCCCGGACAATTGGGTCAAACTGCAGGCTGGTTCTATCAGAATGGTCAGAAAGGCTATCTGTATGGAATACCGGTTGCTGCTGACTACACCGGAGAGATCCCAGCAGGTATGGAGTGCCGAAACATCCCCGATTCAGATTATCTGGTTTTTTTTCACCCACCCTTCAATTATTTAAAAAACAATGGAGATGTTATGAGAATGGTGGAGGAAAAAGCTTGGAACTTTGACCCACACAGTATGGGGTATGCATGGGATGAGGAAACGAAGCAGGATTACCAACGGCATTTCCCTGAGGGATACGGCTACGCAGTGTTACGTCCTGTAAAAGAAGTGTAGTAAAAAATCCCTAGAAGCCGCCACGATCTCAGGCTGATCGTCTCGCGGCTTCTTTTTAAAGGAATGGAGGTATAGGCAATGAAGTCCTTTCGCTTTTGGCTGGCCCTAGTCTCTTGTATAGTTATTGCTGTAAATCTTACGGGGTACGACGACTATAATATACTATTGGCTATGATTAGCCCGTTGGTTTGGGTGTATGAATCTTTTCGATTTGTGCGAAAAGCGCATATCCCCATAGCCGTTGTTTACTTCACTACAATAGGTTTCTGGTATCTCATAGGATATGTTATCGATCGTTTGATTAGAAAATTGAAATCAATTGAAATTATTTTCTAAATCATCATCTACCTTCTCAGGCTCGTACTCGACTGTTTTATAGTCAGGTGAAGAAGGGATCATATTGACCACAACATTCCTCATTTGTAGCTTGTAATCTCCTTCTTCAAAAGCAAGAATATACTTGATAGGAGGTAACTCCATATCTTCATACTTCGTGATCGAAGAAACAACAATTCTAGAAGGATCAGAATCATCCACGGACATGATACGATAATCAATCGGTGCCCCTTGGGCTTTTAAAAAATTAAGCCGTGCCCGCTCTGTTTTAAAGCGGTAATCATCAGACAGTGAAAGCATCTTATCGTAGTCACGACTCATAGAAGCGTTCATATATTCTGAAAATGTAGAGACAGCAGCCTCTTTGGGCTTATCGGGAAGTTTATAAGGTTCCTTATCCCCTCCAAAACCAGTAGCAACTACGGTCAAAATCCCTCCAAGAACAATCAAACAAGCCAACTTCTTATGTAGCGCAATCTTCAATGAAGAAAACCTCCCTCGCTAAAATTCAACCATATATTTGCAACATATACAGAGTTGTCGCCTTTCATAATAAGTCAACTTTTACTTAGATGCGGCTTGATAATGTTTACATGTATAGTCTTATTTATTAGGGTACTATCTACAGTCGCGCCCATAACCTCTGAAACCCATCGGAGAGGCACCATCACACGATTGGGTGATACTGGCATAACAGGCGCATTAGGCATTATTTTTTCTATATCATTTACATGAGCTACTTTACTGCCAATAGTCAGACGTACGATTTCGCCATGCTCAGAAAAGATTGTAACCTCCTGCTTCTCTCTATTCCAGCTTACACTTTCGCCCAAACTCTCGGATACAAATCGAATAGGGACATACGTTGTATTGGTTGCTCGTTCGATATAAGGATTTGCATCAGATGTGACTTCAACATTGTTTACTGTAAGGACAAGATTGTACAGATATTTAGGAAGTGCAGCATTTGCTTGATCTACGGTTACAAAGCAAATCACCGCAAATAGTATAGTATTAACTGCTCTTTTCAACATGTGATATCTCCTTTTTCAGGTAGAAACGAATTTATGAAACTCATTGAAACTTGAAATTCTACGGAATATGACTATGCAAATAGCTTGCATATCACAAGAATGTATACCTCAACTAAAAGCATACCACATTACCTAATTTCCCCCAATATTAGTTGTGGGCATGCGGGCCTGATTTTGCAGTATCTGTAGAATTTTATAATCCACTTGATCCATTCACTACATCTCCTTAAACACAAGATCTTAATTGATTTATAGAGTAAAAAGAAACCAGTCCAACACATTGTAAGCGTGTATTGGACTGGTGGACGTGTACACGTTGGCTTCCAGACAAATTAGATCAGCGTATAACCGCCATCCGGGAATAGCACGCTTCCGGTGGTGAACTTGTTAGTCATCAGGTACAACACCGTATGTGCGATTTCCTCATTATACCCCACTCGCCGTAGCAAGGTTACTTCCTTATATTCTTCAAAAGCCTGCGTCCGCTGCTCTCCCTCGGGGCCGTCCCGCCAGATCGTGCCGGGAGACACCACATTGACCCGTACTGGAGCCAACTCCACCGCCAACGCCTTGCCCAAACTTTCAATCGCGCCGTTAGCCGCTCCATATGTAGCACCAAATCCCATCGGCCGTTGACTGAAGGCTTCAGACATGAGAACGATTGAGCCATCCTTGGAGATATGCGGTACCGCATGCTTGGCAGCAAAATACTGCGGCCAGAATTTTCCCTCGAATGGAGTCTTCGCCTTTTCCGTATCTATGGTGATTGGACCACGTGTATAGCTCGCACCCGGAGTAAACAAATGATCGAATGTGCCGACCTTTTCAAAAAACGCCTGTACTTCCTCTTCCTTTTGATTGTTCAATTGAAAGGTCTCCACCGCTTCTGATTGTTCATAGGAATGACCTTCTTCGCCTGCTCCAGCTTTTCTGCAGAACGGCCAGCGATTACGATACTCGCTCCTTGCTTTGCTGCTTCTATGGCTGTTGCCAGCCCTATCCCTGCACTGCCGCCAATCACGACAACACGTTGATTATGTAAATTCATACTATTATCATCTCCTTTATAAGGATTGTATCATAACTATTTTATAAGCATATATATTTTTATTCGGGTGAACTTTCAAGGGCTATATTCTTGCGATAGGATGTCGGCGACTGACCGGACCAGCGTTTGAATTGCCTGCTAAAATGTGCAATATCCCCATAGCCGAGCAAATCAGCAATTTGCTGCACCGACCATTGCGGATCAGCCAGCAGCAGCTTGGCCTCATGCAAGACAAGCTCGGATAGATACACCCGCGGAGATACGCCAAAAACGCTACGGAATACACGATTACAATGAGATACGCTAATACCCAGTTCGGATGAAATACCCTCGATCCCATCCTGTTTTTTCAACGAGCCGGCCTGTCTATAAGGCTGATTGACCCTGCCCTGAAGACGACTGGCAATCTGATGGGCAAGCTCTGCCTGCACATATCCACGCCCTGGCAGATGAGCGGCTTCACTGGATACAGCCTCCCACAACGTTGCGAACAGTTCGAACACAGCAGATTGAATCCGCATACGCTTTGCCACTGAATCACCATCTATACCTTTGTCTTCAAGCGCAGAAAGACCGAGCAGCTTGCCTAGCGCTGGTCCCATCTGCTTCGCTACTGTGCCATCCGCTGGAAAAAGTACTTGCTCCAAACGGCTCAGTAGCGAAAGAAACAATTTATCATCAATGTCGAAATGCATGCAAAAATACGTAAACCCCTCCCCGTTACTACGGCTGGAGTGGACAATTCCTGGGCGCAAAAGTATCAGATCACCTTGTCGCTGGATGAAGCTGCGACCATCCACAACCATGATCTGTTCTCCCGCAAGCACGATGTTAATTTCATATTGCGGATGTTCATGTGGCGGATAGCTCCAGTCTCTTCCGACACTTCGCGTATGAATGGCAAACAGATTGACCGTAGTCCGCACATCGGGAAAAAAGAATTCCTCTGCGGCGACCGTAAGGTTTGGATCATGGGGATGCTTTGGTAAACGTGGTGACGACATGTTTTCCCTCCTAGCTTACTTACATCGATATACTTCAGTATATCGTTTCCAGCGCGATTTGGATAAATAGTTGAGCGATTTGACAATGGTTCCTCGGCACATGTCATGCTAGGCTCTAATTAAAGTTAGCCAAAGCCACATTTTATCATGAAAGGGGTTTCAATATATGTCGAAAAATATATTTTATAACACGCAGCATGCACCTATCGGTTCATTCTCCAGCTTTACACTTGGGTTTAAGGGTAATCGCGGCGGACTCGGCCTGGAACTGGGCAAGCCTGCTGATGAAAATGTATACATCGGGCTGCAATCCAGGGATGGCGGATCGTATGAGGCGCTTCCCTTTTTTGCATCCATACAGGATGAAAGTACCCGCTATGATGTGGAGAAAAAGGATAAAAAAACGGAGCCTCTGCTCGTTGCCTTTGCCGATCAGGACATCACCCGTGAGCTAAAAGCAGGAACCGATACATGGCAGGCAGGCGATTTGACATTCCGGCTGTACTCTCCCGTTCGCCCGGTGCCCGAGCCGGGAATTGCGGGCATAGATGAGCTGCGGGCAGCGTTGGTTCCGGCAGTATTTGCTGAGCTAACGATCGATAATACACAGGGTGCTGCTGCACGGAGAGCCTTTTTCGGCTATCAGGGCAGTGACCCGTATAGCGGCATACGCATTATAGGAGAAGATCCACGCAGGGACGCTATGGATTCTACCCGATTGAAGGAAAGACTCACAGGCATCGGCCAAGGACGAAGCACTGCTATTGTGACCAACAGCAGCGAAGCGGTACCTGCCAGCGGATTTGCGATGGAGAAGCTACTTGGGGAGACCATGGCTGATAACTTATCCTTTGGCTTAGGTGCAACGGGTGCGCTCCTGATGGACGTTCCCGCAGGGGAGAAGCGCACGTACGCCTTCGCTATATGCTTTTATCGCGGCGGCATTGTGACAACAGGCATTGAAGCATCTTATTACTACACCCGGCTGTTCAAGGACATCGAAGACGTGGGAAGCTATGCGTTGAAGCATTTTACCAACCTAACCGCAGCCTGTGTTCAGGCGAACGACTGGATCGAATCGGCGAGCTTGAGTCTGGATCAGGAATTTATGCTCGCTCAGGCAATCCACAGCTATTACGGCAGCACCCAATTGCTCAGTCAGCAAGAGGATGGCGAACCGATCTGGATTGTGAACGAAGGCGAGTACCGAATGATGAATACACTCGATCTGACGGCAGATCAGCTTTATTATGAATTGATTTTGAATCCATGGACGGTGCGCAACGAGCTGGAGTGGTTTGTCCAACGGTACAGCTATCGGGATGAAGTACGCTTCCCGGGGGAGGAACAGGCCTATCCCGGTGGGATCACGTTTACACATGATATGGGCGTGGCCAATGTGTTCTCCCGGCAAGGGTATTCCTGTTATGAGCTGGCAGGGATTGACGACTGCTTCTCTTACATGAGCCACGAGGAACTGGTAAACTGGCTTTGCTGCGCCACGGTATATATCGAGCAGACACAGGATCAGTCATTTACGACACGTATGCTGCCTGTCTTGTGCGACTGCTTTGAAAGCATGCTACGGCGGGATCATCCAGACCCTGCGCAACGAAACGGCTTAATGGGTCTAGACAGCTCAAGAACCCAGGGAGGGGCAGAAATTACGACTTACGATAGTCTGGATGTATCCCTGGGTCAATCCCGCAATAACATTTATTTAGGCAGCAAATGCTGGGCGGTATATGTTGCGCTGGAAAAGATATTTGCCTCAAAGGGGCTTAACTCCCTTTCACAGGAAGCTGGCTTACAGGCAGACAAATGCGCAGCTTCAATCACCACTCACATGACTGACAAGGGCTATATTCCTGCAGTCATTAAGGAAGGCAACGACTCGCAAATCATTCCTGCCATTGAGGGGCTGATCTTCCCCTATTTTACAGGATGTGAAGATGCGCTTAAGAGTGATGGGCGGTTCGGTGGATATATCCAGGCACTTCGACGCCATTTGCAAACCGTACTGGTACCAGGAGTTTGTCTATTTGAAGACGGAGGCTGGAAGCTATCCTCGACCAGTAACAACTCCTGGTTGAGCAAAATCTATCTGTCACAGTTTATTGCTCGTGAGCTGCTGGAGCTGCCTTGGCAGGAAACGGGGCAGGCGGCTGACGCAGCCCATGTCTCATGGCTCCTCCATCCTGAAGAATCCTATTGGTGCTGGAGCGACCAAATGCTCTCCGGTATTGCCCACGGCAGCAAATATTACCCACGCGGGGTTACCGCTATTTTGTGGCTGTATGAAGGCAAAGGGAATCGGCTGACCCTCCCTCAGCATATGAGTCAAGATGAGAAGCAGCATGCCTGAGACGAACGAACCCTCACTCGTCCAAAGGAGGCCCAAATAATATGAGCAAGCGTATGGATATGCCCAAAGGGAGCGGCTATGACGCTTGGCTGCACTATCACCGCGACCAATTTGTAGAAAAAATGCCTGCTTGGTGCAGAGTCATCGTGGTTCATGAAACAGATGATGAAGTGCTTCAGACGGCTGCGAGTGAGCTTCGGCAAGGATTGGCTGCCATGTTCGGACAGCAGCCGAAGATAAGTACCGCTCCTGTCCATGTACCATTCGTTGCGCTGGGTACGTTCCCGAAGCAGCCATATGTCGCAGAACGGTTTAGTGCAGAAGAACAGGCAGAAGTGAGCGCAGAAGGCTACCGAATTCGCGGAGTAGAGGTGCCGGAGCTTGCAGGTTTAACTGGGCAAGATCACGATGATATCAAAGGACAGTGTGTTACAGTCGCGGGTCAGACCTCCAAAGGAGTATTGTATGGAGTCTTTCATTTGCTGCGCTACCTGCAAGGAGGACTAGACGGCAATCTGAAGCCCACTGCCGGGGAATCATTGCACGCTCCCACTCTAGACCTGCTGTCTAATCCGGGTAACTCCATTCGCATGATCAACCACTGGGATAACATGGATGGTAGTGTTGAACGTGGATATGCCGGGGCATCTATTTTCTACAACCATAATACCTTTACTACAAATATGGAGCGCCTTCGAGACTATGCCCGCCTACTTGCTTCTGTAGGCATTCAGGCGTTATCCATTAACAATGTGAATGTCCATCAGGTAGAAACTGAGCTGATCACAGATCGGTTTTTACCTGATGTAGCCAAAGTAGCAGCCGTATTTCGCGCCTATGGTATCCAAATCTACTTGAGCATTAACTATGCCAGCCCGATTCAGCTCGGTGGATTAACCACAGCCGATCCTCTGGACCCCGGTGTAGCTGAATGGTGGCAGACCAAAGCACAGGAGGTTTACGCAGCCGTTCCCGATCTGGGTGGTTTTGTGGTTAAGGCCGATTCTGAAAATCGGCCCGGTCCCTTCAGCTATGGGCGCCATCACGCCGATGGAGCCAACATGCTGGCGGATGCGCTACGGCCCTATGGCGGGCGTGTGATTTGGCGCTGCTTTGTCTACGACTGCAAACAGGACTGGCGTGACCGCAAGACGGATCGGGCTCGCGCGGCCTTTGACCATTTTAAACCACTGGATGGGCTGTTCCGGGAAAATGTCATTTTACAGATCAAAAATGGCCCGATGGATTTTCAAGTGCGGGAGCCTGTATCCCCCCTATTCGGCGCGCTGGAAGCCACTCAGGTACTGCTGGAATTTCAAATTGCGCAGGAGTATACCGGACAACAAAAACATCTATGTTATCTGGTTCCGCAATGGAAGGAAGTGCTCGATTTTGATACCTACTCACAGGGAAAAGGCTCCACCATCAAGCGTATCGTGAGTGGCGTTTTGCATAGCAACAGCGGTTCTGATTCTCCTCGCAGGGAGACTATGGTCCATGCAAACAGCGGTAGTTTCCAGGAGGAGCCAACACATCATGTTCCCAAGCACAACAACTTCGGAATAGCCGCTGTTTCCAATATTGGTGCAGACACCAATTGGACCGGGCATTTGCTCGCCCAGTCCAATCTTTACGGCTACGGTCGGTTGGCATGGGACCCGGATCTATCCGCAGATGAAATCGCAGATGAATGGGTTCGGCTGACATTTAACAATAAAGGTAAGGATGACGATGATACAGAGTTAATTCCTACCATTAAGCAGATGCTGCTCGATTCATGGAATATCTACGAGTCCTACACCGCGCCCCTTGGGGTCGGTTGGATGGTCAGTCCCAATCACCACTATGGGCCCGATGTAGACGGGTACGAATATTCGATGTGGGGCACCTACCATTTTGCCGATTGCCAGGGTATCGGAGTAGATCGGACAACCGCAACCGGAACGGGCTATGCAGGACAATATTTTCCTCCCGCTGCCGAGATCTACGAATCTACAGACACCTGTCCGGATGAACTGCTCTTATTCTTTCACCACGTCCCTTATACGCACATGCTCCACTCTGGCCAAACGGTCATACAGCATATTTATGATACTCATTTTGAAGGTGCAGAACGTGCGGCCCATCTCCGAGATACATGGGTTAGTCTGCGTGAGCAAATAAATGAAAGGGTGTATGAACAGGTGCTGGCGCGACTAGAGCATCAGGCTGAGCACGCCAAGGAATGGCGGGATCGAATCAATACGTATTTTTATCGTAAAAGTGGTATTCCCGACGAAAAAAATCGTCCTATCTATTAAGAAGGTTGTCTCATGCAATAGTTGCATACACACTGAGATTTTCTTTCCTTATTTTATTACGGGAATTTACTATCTATAAAAGACACACGTCTTACTGAGACCTGTGTCTTTTTTGCCTGGTTTAATTTAAACGCACGGATGCTAACGCAAAATGTCATATTTGTCCACCTTGAGTGTGCAATAAATTCTTCTTTTTATGCAACCGCTTGCTCTATACTATTTTTGTAGACGTTTACAAAATGTTGTCGAATTAGACTATGCTTTGGGGAGGATGATCGGTTTGACCTTGTATCGAAGTCTATGGAAAAAAGGGTGTATGCTTCTACTAAGCCTTGTGCTGTCTCTGACCGCCTTCATTGGCTCACCCTCTAATACGGCGAGCGCCGCGGTTGCAGATGATTTTCAGGCTTCCGTTATGGGACCACTGGCGAAAATCAACGACTGGGGTTCCTTCAAAAAGCAACTGCAAACGTTGAAAAACAATGGCGTGTATGCCATCACTACCGACGTCTGGTGGGGCTATGTAGAAAGTGCAGGAGATAACCAGTTCGATTGGAGCTACTACAAAACCTATGCAGATGCCGTGAAAGAAGCGGGACTGAAGTGGGTTCCTATTATCTCTACGCATAAGTGTGGAGGAAATGTGGGAGATGATTGCAACATCCCACTGCCAAGCTGGCTGTCAAGCAAGGGTAGTGCAGATGAAATGCAGTTCAAGGACGAAAGCGGCTATGCCAATAACGAAGCCCTTTCCCCATTGTGGAGCGGGACTGGCAAACAATATGACGAGTTGTATGCCTCATTCGCTCAAAACTTTGCCGGGTATAAAAGTATCATTCCCAAAATTTATTTAAGCGGCGGTCCTTCCGGGGAATTGCGCTATCCGTCCTACTACCCGGCAGCGGGCTGGAGTTACCCGGGACGAGGCAAGTTCCAAGCCTATACTGAAACAGCCAAAAATGCATTCCGTACAGCTATGAATGACAAGTACGGATCATTGGACAAGATTAATACTGCTTGGGGCACCAAGCTTACCAGCCTTAGCCAAATCAATCCACCGACCGACGGGGACGGATTTTACACGAACGGCGGGTATAATTCCGCGTATGGGAAGGATTTTCTGTCGTGGTACCAAAGTGTGCTTGAGAAGCATCTAGGTGTCATCGGAGCAGCTGCCCACAAGAACTTTGATTCTGTGTTTGGTGTCCGGATTGGGGCCAAAATTTCCGGTCTGCACTGGCAGATGAACAATCCTGCCATGCCGCACAGCACAGAACAAGCAGGTGGATATTATGATTACAACCGTCTCATTCAGAAATTCAAGGATGCCGATCTAGACTTGACATTTACTTGCCTGGAGATGAGTGACAGTGGCACAGCACCGAATTATTCGTTGCCGTCCACCTTGGTTGATACCGTCTCCTCTATCGCGAATGCCAAGGGTGTTCGCCTGAATGGTGAAAATGCACTGCCGACAGGCGGCAGCGGCTTCCAAAAAATCGAGGAGAAAATCACGAAGTTCGGTTATCATGGGTTTACGTTATTGCGCATCAGCAATCTCGTCAACAATGACGGCTCACCAACCGGTGAGTTGAGTGGATTCAAACAATATATCATCAGCAAAGCCAAGCCTGACAATAATGGCGGTACAGGCAACAAAGTAACGATATACTACAAAAAAGGCTTCAACTCGCCTTACATTCACTACCGCCCGGCTGGCGGAAGCTGGACTGCTGCTCCTGGTGTGAAAATGCAGGCTGCCGAAATTAGCGGCTATGCTAAAATTACCGTCGATATCGGTTCTGCCTCCCAATTGGAAGCCGCCTTTAACGACGGCAATAACAACTGGGACAGCAACAACACCAAAAACTACTCGTTCAGTACAGGCACTTCTACCTACACGCCTGGTAACAGCGGCAATGCAGGAACGATTACATCAGGCGCTCCAGCGGGCACAAATCCCGGGGATGGCGGCGGTACAGCTAACAAAGTAACGGTATACTACAAAAAAGGCTTCAACTCACCTTACATTCACTACCGTCCGGCTGGCGGTAACTGGACTGCTGTGCCTGGCGTGAAAATGCAGGACGCCGAGATTAGCGGCTATGCTAAAATTACCGTCGATATCGGTTCTGCCTCCCAATTGGAAGCTGCTTTTAATGACGGCAATAACAACTGGGACAGCAACAACACTAAAAACTACCTTTTCAGCACTGGCACTTCTACCTACACACCCGGCTCTAACGGAGCCGCAGGAACTATCCGAACAGGGGCACCTTCAGGGAGTGTCCTCAGTGTAGTGACTTCCACCTACGCCACCGACCTCAACGAAGTTACAGGACCTATCCAAACAGAAAAACTTTCAGGTGTATCCTTAAACGTAAGCACTTCTACCTACGCACCCAACTCTAACGGAGTTGAAGTAACAGCTCAAACGGAGACGCCTTCGGGCGTCTTCACCCCTATGGATCTGGGTACCCTCTCCAAGCCCACCTCCCTCAGCACAGATTGGAGCAAACAGAGCATTTATTTTATCATGACAGATCGTTTCAGCAACGGTGATCCATCCAACGATAACTACGGTGGCTTCAATTCCAACAACAGTGATCAACGCAAGTGGCATGGTGGCGATTTTCAAGGTATTATTAACAAACTCGACTACATTAAAAATATGGGGTTTACCGCGATCTGGATTACCCCAGTAACGATGCAAAAGAGTGAATACGCTTACCACGGCTATCATACGTATGATTTTTATGCAGTAGATGAGCATCTCGGAACAATGGACAAGCTCCAAGAGCTGGTTCGCAAGGCACATGACAAAAATATTGCTGTGATGCTGGACGTAGTTGTGAATCACACAGGTGATTTCCAACCGGGGAACGGGTTCGCCAAGGCTCCTTTTGACAAAGCAGACTGGTATCATCACAATGGTGACATTACAGGCGGGGACTATAACTCCAACAATCAATGGAAAATCGAAAATGGTGATGTAGCTGGACTGGATGACCTAAATCATGAAAACCCTGCTACCGCAAACGAGCTTAAAAACTGGATCAAATGGCTGCTTAATGAGACAGGCATCGACGGGCTGCGGGTGGATACCGCCAAGCATGTACCGAAGGGTTTTCTAAAGGATTTTGACCAAGCTGCCAATACCTTCACCATGGGTGAAATTTTCCATGGCGACCCTGCTTATGTGGGCGATTACACCCGGTATCTTGATGCTGCACTAGATTTTCCGATGTATTATACAATCAAGGACGTGTTCGGACACGATCAATCCATGAGAAAAATCAAGGATCGCTACTCCGATGATCGTTACTATCGCGATGCTCAGACCAACGGTGTATTTATCGACAATCATGATGTAAAACGTTTCCTGAATGACGCATCTGGCAAGCCGGGTGCTAACTATGACAAATGGCCACAGCTCAAGGCCGCTTTGGGCTTTACTCTGACATCTCGCGGGATTCCAATTATCTACCAAGGCACTGAGCAAGGCTATAGTGGCGGAGATGATCCCGCCAATCGGGAGAATATGAATTTCAACGCCAACCATGACCTGTATCAGTACATCGCTAAGTTGAACTATGTGCGCAACAACCACCCTGCTCTGCAAAACGGTAGCCAAAGGGAAAAATGGGTGGACGACTCCTTTTACAGTTTCCAGCGCTCTAAAAATGGCGACGAGGCCATTGTATTTATCAACAACTCCTGGAATAGTCAAACCCGCACGATTGGCAACTTCGATAATCTGTCCAACGGAACCCGCCTGACTAACCAACTGAGCAACGACTCCGTTCAGATTAACAACGGCTCGATCACCGTAACTCTCGCTCCAAAGGAAGTTAAAGTTTTCACCAAGTAACAGTCACATTCAGTTACATTGATTATTCAGATGTGCTAAAATAAGTTATAGAAGGATATGCTAAAAAAGAGCAAGGATGCTGGTAACATCCCTACTCTTGGCAACAGCCGCTTTGAAGAGCGGTCGGCTGTTCAAAAGCGATCTAAAGAAATAGACCGTTTTCCCCTTGAGCAGGGCGGTCTATTTCTTTTTGTTTTGGTTCAGCGCAATAACAATCGTAACGATTAACCCGATCAACGCTATTAATAGCGTGCCGAACATCATCATTAATGTCAGAGCATCCTTAACCTCCACAGGCATCACCTCCCTTCCGGGAGACTTAGCCGACCGCCCACCTAAGCCATTCTGTTGTTACTGGAATTATAGCACGTAAATCCATCCTTTTGCGACAACGTTTTACAGCTTTATCAAACTAATCTTATGTGAACACTCATCGTCCTTTGTTGCTTACACTGTAACATCTGTCCATAAATACAAAACAGGCACCCGACGAAGCGTACACTTCGTTGCAGGTGCCTGTTTATATATAAACAACGTGGGAATACTTAGGCCTCAGTAGCCACGTTGATATTGTTCAGGTACGGAAGGCTTCTCGCCGCGCAGCGCCACCGCTGCATGAATCGCCCAATAAGGGTCGCGCAGCAATCCGCGTCCTACAGCGACCAGATCGGCATCCTCATTGCCGATTACAGACTGCGCTAAGGCTGGGTCATCCAGTATGCCGACGGCGATTACTGGGATGTTCAGCGCCTCGCGGATTTGGCGAGCAAACGGCACTTGATAGCCCGGGTAGTTGCCTGGTTTTCTGGCTCCAGCCGGGCCTTCTCCGCCCGAGCTGACATGGATCATATCTACGCCTGCAGCCTGATATGCGCGGCTCAGCTCAATAGCATGATCCACATCGTATCCACCATCTACGTATTCCACCGCGCTGATGCGGAAGATTAACGGCATACCCGCAGGCATTTGCTTACGCACAGCCTGAACGACTTCTACGCCGAAACGGGATAAATCCTTACCATACTCGTCATCCCGTTTGTTCGTAACTGGCGAGTGGAATTGGTGAATCAGGTAACCGTGTGCACCGTGAAGCTCGATTGTATCCACGCCTGCTTGAACCGCCCGGCGGGCAGCGTCTCCGAATTTTTGTACCATACCACGGACTTCCTCTGTGGTCAGTGCGCGCGGCTGTTTATAATTTGCATCCGGGTATGCAATGGCCGAAGGAGCCACCGGCTCTGCTGCATCCTCAGCTTTACGGCCTGCATGAGCAATCTGAATGCCAACCTTGGCCCCGTGCGCATGAATACCGTCAACCAGCTTTTTATACGCCGGAATATGTTCATCTGACCAAAGCCCCAGATCGTAATCCGTAATCCGCCCATCCGCTTCCACGTCCGTCATTTCTATAATAATCAGACCCGTGCCTCCAATTGCCCGGCTTAGGTAGTGGACATGATGCCAATCATTCGGAATTCCGTCCTTGGCTGTCACCGAGTATTGGCACATTGGGGCCATGACCACACGATTTTTTAACTCCAAATCTTTGAGTGTGTACGGTGTAAACAACGAAGTCTTCAAAACGCTCATCTCCTTTTTCATCTCTACCACATAACTAAAAATGCGTTCCAAATTACACGGTCTATTATAAGCATAATCGGCACAGTCCAAACGAAACAAAGAGATTCCCCCAACCGAGGTATCCCTTCGTATTTGCACCTTGCAGTCATTATGTATATCGTAAGATTGTAGATATATTGCACACAATCTATTATCCACAACTTAATAACTTTTTGCAAGTAAATATTTAAATATTATTAAATATTTTTTTGTCTACATTTTTCCCGGCTCCTAGCCATAACACAAAAAGACGCCCTTACGGGCGCCTCTGCGAAACCAATTTTATTGCGCTGAGCCTAATTGGACCCATGCCTTCTCAATCTCTGCAACCGCCTGATCCTTGTTCATGTTACCACTGATATAAGCCTGCATCAGCTCACCAAATTTTTGGTGGAATGTATCCAGCGAGTAGTTGACAGACAGATCACCGGACTTGGATGTTTTCAAAATGCTATCCATTTCCTTAGGCATTTCCAGATCAGGAAGCGGTGCATCCTTAATTGGAGGAATCACCTTCGCTACCTGGGAGAACCAGTTCTTACCGTATTCCGAAGTGTACAGCCAGTTGAAGAATTCAATCGTTTCTTTGGATACTTCGGAGTCCTTGTTGATACGTAGCGCCTGATCCGCACCGGTAATGATGACCGATTGGTCCGCTTTGTCACTCACCGGATATCCCATGATGCCAATCTTGAGATCAGGGTTAATTTTCTTGATCGCTTCCTCATCCCACGCACCTTTACCCGTCATAAATGCAGCTTTTCCAGATGCAAAATCACTTACTCCCGCATTGCTGTCCCGTTCCAGCGGCTTATCTGTACCATGTTTCACCGTCAGATCAATGAAGCTAAAGAAGTTGTTGTAGAGCACTGGATAGTCCTTGATTTTTGCTTTACCTGCAATAAAATCATCAACGAGCTGCTTTGGCTCTACCCCGGCATCCTGCGCAGCAGCATCTACATAGTGTTGGAAGATATGCTTCCATACCCACCACTCTTTATATGCATTAGCAAATGGAGTAATGCCCTTCGCCTCTAGCTTGGTAACAGCATCCTGCATCTCGGCAATCGTCTTCGGCGGAGAGGTTATTCCAGCCTTGGTAAGCAAATCTTTATTGTAAATCAAAGCAAACAGGTTCCCCTTGACTGGTAATCCCAGCACTTTGCCGTCACTGGAACTCATATTGGCCCGGACGGCATCCGTCATGGCTGCTGCCAGCGGTTCATTGGTCAGATCAGCGCTATAATCAGCATAGGTGTCGATGTCGCCTCCGGCCGTGGTCTGGAACACATCCGGTGTACTGCCTGAAGCTATTTTTGACTTGAGAATGGTGTTGTAGTCTGCCTGCATGATCTCCAGATTGATCTTTACATTAGGCTTGACCTTTTTATACTCCTCGATGTACGCGTTAAAAGCATCGGTATACTCCGGTGAGGCTGTAAACATGTTTATTGTAACCGTTTTCAAATCATCTTTGCCGCCAGTGCTTTCTTTAGCCGCATCTGTGCCACCACTACTTCCACATCCGCTCAACAAACCGACCGTCAAAAGCAAACTGCCGGATAACGCCATCATCTTCTTTAACATGGATACTCCCCCATCTGTTTGTGATCAACGTTCATGCGCTCATTCTAAAAAATATAGCCTCATTTAAAAAGGCAGATTAGTGAAGCGTTAAGGGTAAAAAAGTGGTTTATTGCAGGCTCACGCGATATTCTGAAGGTGACACCTGATAATAATTGCGAAAAGCCTTGCTGAAATAGTTTTTATCCTTATAACCGAGCATATCGGAAATTTCCTGAATTTTCAGGCTGGAATCACCCAGTAGCTCCTTCGCCTTGTCCATCCTGACCTTCTGTACATATTCGTGAATACCGTAACCAAATTGCTGCTTGAACAACTTCATCAGATATTCCCGGCTCAAAAAATAGGTTTCGGCAAAAAACGAGATTTTGATATCTTCAAAATAGTATCGCTCGATGTATTTTTTGATCTCTGTAATATCAAAGGGTTGGTTACCCGCCTGTGCATGTTGGACCCCGGCAATGTAGAGCTCCAGTATCTGGTATAGTCTCTGGCTGTAGTCGGCAAAGCTCACAAAATCAGCAGATAGCTCACCTTCAATCACACGACCCAATTCCCCCAAAGTTCCCTCCTGATTAGACGCGGACATAGGCGTACCCAGCTCAATCGCTGCTTCTCTCAATAAAAAATGGAACTCCCGCAGCAATCGATCCGCATCCTGCAAACGAAAAACAGAGCTCGCTGCCAATTGTTTCAACAGATCGCCCAGCAGTACCTTTGCTCGGTTGGCCTGGCCGGTCTGAGCATCCTTTTGGATCGACAACAGCCGATCCGTCCATGGCATTTCCTCTGACGTCCCCATTTTCCGGGGTACCGTATGGAGAATAGATTCCCCTTCCAGCTTCAACACATCTGTATTGTGAATGAACCTCTTGGCATCCCTATACGCAGAAGCCAGCTCCACTACGTCTGAACAGAGCTTGCCCACTCCGGCTGCTACCACCATACTGAACAGCCCATGCAGGTTCGCAACCGCCTTCTGTGCCACTTGTGCCAACTGGAGGGACATATGTTCTTCTTGTCCTGGGGCCAGGGTACAGATCGAAACGACCTCACGCTCTCTTCGCGGATGGGGGAAGCTAAAGCAACGCAACCGTTCATCTGATGTCTGCGCTAATACATTAGTTACGGCAAAGTCCATCAGATCGACATCGCCATGAAAACGAGTCCTGCGAATCTCATCCCTGTTCAGTAACCGTAGCACGATCACCCCAAAGCGGTTCTCCGCCCGATCGGCTCCAATTAGTGGGAGCAACGACGTATTGGCCTGCCTTTTAAAGCTGCCATCCAAAATGGATACATACAGCTTCTCTTTCAGCTTCGGTAGTGACATATTCAGCGTGATGCTCTGGTTGATGAATTCGTCTTGGCTTTGCTTGCGGCTTTCCAGAATGTCCACCGCCTTGCGCAGGGCCTGATTCAGATCCTGGCGGTTGATAGGCTTGAGCAGATAATCTACTACCCGTGATTGAATCGCTTGTCGCGTAAATTCAAAGTCGTTGTAGCCACTAATGACAATGGTCAGCAGATGGGGATATGCCTTTTCGATCACACGAAGAAATTCAATGCCGTTCATCTCCGGCATTTTCATATCCACCATCACCACATCGATAGGATGCTGACCGAGCAGTTCCATCCCCAACCTTCCATTCGTCGCCTCATAAATATGTTCGATGCCCAGACGATCCCAGTCTCCAACAATACGAATGGCCTCTCGTAACGGTTCTTCATCGTCAATAATCAATACGTTATACATGGTCGACTCCTCCCCGGGGAATTTGCATTCTCATTTCCGTGCCCGTTTCATCCGTAAGTATGAATAATCCTGCCTGATCTCCATACAAAAGCTTCAACCGTGTGTTCAAATTCTTCAAGCCAATATGCTCGCTCTCCCGCTCTTCCCATTTTTCGTGGAACGAATCCAACACTATTTTCAGCTTGTCCTCTGAAATTCCGGGTCCGTTGTCCCTGACTGAAATTGTAGCGTCTGTAGCACCCGATTCGGCTGAAATGACGATCAGAATGTCACTTGATACTTTTTCTAATGCATGCTTGATAGAGTTTTCTACCAACGTTTGCACGGATAATCTCGGAATTGGCAGCTCCATCAGCGTGTCCTCCCATACCACTTCGACCTGAAGTCTCGCCCCGAATCTTGCCTTTTGCAGACCTATATATCGTTCAATATGCTTGAGCTCCTCGCGGGCAGCTACGATATCCTTGCCGTTGATGGAATACCGCAAAGTTTGGGCCAATGCATCCACCATATCCGCCATATCGAACATCTTCCGCTTTAATGCCTGTGTAGATATGGCTTGTAGGGCATTGTACAGAAAATGGGGATTAATCTCAGCCTCCAGCGCCTTGAGTATGGCATTCTTTTCGACCAGCTTCATGCGATAGCGCTCATTAATAAGTTCTTCGGTTCTTTGGACCATTTCGTTAAAGTGCAGCGACAAATATGCAATCTCGTCATGCCCCTTCACAGGAGCCCTTGCCTCAAAATCTCCGGTGCTGAACCGTTTCATCTGGGTAGATAGCTTATGTAAAGGTCGGGTAATTGCGTTCGAGGTCAGGGTCACCAAAATAATAGACACACCTAAAAATAAAGCCCCGATGACATAACTCCAATTCCGTGTGGTCGTAGCTGCCTCATAAATTTGGCGATATGGAATCGGCTTGATGAGCTGCCACCCATCCTTTTCACCTGCATCATACACGACTAAATACTCCTGGTTGCTGTTGCTGTCTGACCACGTTACTTGTCCGCTTCCTCCCTCTCCGATCTGGGCCAATACGCCAGAATCACGCATTCGTTCGTACAGCGGAAGGCTGTTCACATAAAAGGGAACCCGCTTGGGGCTGATTAGCATCAGTTGATCCCCTTTACCCAGTGGAATATTTCGCATGATTTCATCTACGGCACTCGTGTTGTAATAAAAGGACAACACTGCCTGCGGGTGACGGGATGCAATCGATCTCAGCACTCGATGGTAAGCCATAAAGCTGGCTTGTGGCGCCACATAGCCCATATCAGAGCGGGACTCCACAAAGGATTGAAAAGATTCGTTAGCGGTACTGTCCATCGCCTCTTTATACCAGGGAAGCTTGGGAATATCCGTGTTTATTCCTTTGCGTACTGTAATATTGTACGTTTCCCTAGTCACCACGTAGTATTGATGCCGGTCCGCCACATACAGATAAATCGCTTCCAGATCATTGCGGGAATAGAACATGTTGCGCAAGTAATTTTCAATGACCATTCGTGCAGCGTAGTCCCGGTTCTCATTGGCAATCGCGTTCATGATATCGTTATAGCGAAGCTGCGGAAGGGCCAACTGCTGCATTCCCTCCAAGTAATCCTCCAAATTCTGATTGACCAGCAGCAGATTATTCGTCGTGCTGGCGATGCTATGATTGACCGACTCCTTTTCAATCATCTGATAGGAAATAATCGTGAGTGAGCCCACCACCAGAATAATCACCGAGGTAAAAAGCAGAATGAGCTTGTTCACTAATTTTTGCGTAATCCGCCTCCACATGGATCGAAGGATTGTTCCTACATGCCCTGACATCATGATAACCGCCCCTTTTGAAAGCGTACACATTTTTACCCTCAACTGTTTTCTTAAATCCATTGGTCCGGCCCTAGGGGCTATCCTATACTTTCATTATATCTTAAACAGCTTGGAGCGAAAGACCGGAAAATGCTGAGAAAAAGAGGTGCGTTATGCTGAAAAAAAGGGGAACATGGGGCGACAAGGGCAGTAAGCTGGAATTTGGTTTGTTCACACTGCCCGTAATTTTGTGCACTACAATTGCATTTTATATTCCGTTTTTGATGACGATACGCTATTCCCTGACCAAGTGGAACGGCATATCCAAACATCCGAAATTCGTAGGTCTAGATAACTTCAAGCAAATCCTGCTCGGAGACGCTAACTTTGCACATGCAGCCTGGTTTACGATCAAATATGCCATTCTGTACATTGTATTGGTAAACGTGCTGGCCATTTTGCTGGCGCTCGTCCTCGACATGAAGCTCAAAAGCTCGGCTTGGTTGCGCGCGGCTTTCTTCATTCCTTATATCCTCAGCCTCGTCATTGTCGGCTTTATATGGAAATTCATCTTTATGCAAGGCTTTGAGTCACTGGGGCACAGTACAGGCTGGGGCATCTTCCAGCTCAGTTGGCTAGGCGAGGAAGGGCTCGCGTTTATTTCCATTCTGGCAGTATCCATCTGGCAATCCATTGGCTTTTACATGGTCATTTATATCGCAGGCCTGCAATCTGTACCTGAGGATCTAAAAGAGGCTGCCATCGTGGATGGGGCAGGACCGATTCGGAGATTTTTCAGTATTATTTTACCGATGCTCGCACCCTCGATTACAATCTCGGTCTTCATGGCACTGACCAACTCGATCAAGGTGTTCGACGTTATTTTATCGCTGACTGGCGGTGGGCCAGGAGGTACGACATACAGCATTGCGTATGATATTTACCGAGACACGTTCCAGAACAATCTGTATGGCTACGGAACAGCCAAAGCCTTGATTTTATTCGTTGCAGTGCTGGTCATTACGATTATTCAATTGTCTATTTTCAAACGCAGGGAGGTTGAAGCCTGATGCAACGCAGCCGTACGGGACGTATTTTGCTGGAAGCGGGCATGATTGTATTGTCGCTGTTATTTTTGTACCCGCTGTTTCTCGCCATTAACAATTCGTTCAAAAGCTTCGCTGAGGTCATGACCGACGTCATTGCGCTGCCCAAGCAGCTTTCGCTGGATAACTACGTATACGTATGGAAGTTCATTGACTATCCACGCTTATTTCTGAATAACACGATTATTACTGTGCTCGGGCTGGCAGGCATTGTGCTAATATCCTCCATCGCTGCCTATAAGCTGGCACGGACAAAAAGCAAGTGGAGCTCCGCCATTTACATGCTGTGCATTATGCCGATGCTGATCCCATTTCAGTCAATTATGCTGACCGTCTTGCGCCTGGCAAAAGACTTGAATTTGGCAGACAGCACTTGGGGGCTTGGCCTGCTGTACTGGGGTTTTGGAGCCCCACTGGCAGTGTTTATCTATCACGGCTTCGTGAAAGGCATTCCAGTCGAGATTGACGAAAGCGCCAAGATCGACGGAGCCTCAGGCTTTCGGCTTTTCTTTTCTGTGATCTTTCCCTTGCTGAAATCGGTCACCGCTACTATTGTTATTATCGACGTGATGTGGATATGGAACGATTTTCTGCTTCCGCTGCTCATGGTTAACGGCTCACCCAGCACCAAAACGCTAACGCTGGCTGCCTATACCTTCGTTGGGCAATATACATCAGACTGGCAGTATGCTATGACCGCAATGGTAATGGCTGTACTGCCCTCCATTATCGTATTTATCTTTCTGCAAAAATACATTGTTAAAGGTGTAGTGGCCGGGGCCGTCAAAGGCTGAGGCAATTACATCATGACAGATGACCCCCAGAGGACTTGCGTAAAGTTTACGCAAGTCCTTTTGACTGATTGGCTCCACCTTCCTTGACATTTCTCCACATAAATGATTTACTAATTTCATTATTCGTAATTATTACGATTAAGTTATCAAACAGAAAGTGCTGCTGCTTTCCTATCTCGCATTACAGTTACTACTGCACAGTCAACATTTTATGAAACTTTCGAAGGGATGAGTGATTACGTTGGCAAACGCTATGGAAAGAGATGAGAAAATACCGGTCACGGTACTAAGTGGGTACCTCGGTTCCGGCAAAACTACACTGCTGAACCATGTACTGAATAACCGGGAAGGCTTACGGGTAGCTGTCATCGTCAATGATATGAGTGAGGTTAATGTGGATGCTGATCTCGTTCGCGACGGTGGAGGATTATCCCGTGTGGATGAGAAGCTGGTGGAAATGTCCAACGGTTGTATCTGTTGTACCTTGCGCGAAGATTTATTAAAAGAGGTAGAGCGACTGGCGCTCGAAAAAAAGTTTGACTATATTCTTATTGAATCCACAGGTATAGGTGAGCCCATTCCAGTGGCCCAAACCTTTAGTTATGTAGATGAGCAAAATGGAATTGATTTGACCAAGCTGACCCGATTGGACACAATGGTCACTGTCGTGAACGCGCCAGAATTTTGGAAAGACTTCTACTCTAGAGACTCCCTTAAGGATCGTGGGCAGGAAGTGGCTGTGGAGGATGCACGTGGCATCGTTGATCTGCTCATAGAGCAGGTGGAATTTTGTGACGTGCTAATCATTAATAAATGCGATCTGGTATCCTTAGAGGAACTCGAACGACTGGAAAAGGCACTACGCGGCATTCAACCGAACGCCAAAATCATCCGTTCCGAATACGGTAGAGTGGACCCAAAGGAGATTTTAAACACGCATCGCTTTGATTTTGAAACAGCTAGTCAGGCTGCGGGCTGGATACAGGAAATGAACAAGGATGAACACGTACCGGAGACAGAGGAATATGGCATTGCTTCGTTTGTGTACAAGCGCAAAATCCCATTTCATCCCGAACGTTTATTGAAATGGCTGGCTCAATGGCCTACTGAGGTTGTACGTTCCAAGGGATTAGTGTGGCTCGCCACGCAAAACCGTACTGCCTTTACATTCAGTCAGGCGGGTAGCTCCAAACAATTCGCACGCGCAGGACTATGGGTGTCTGCTTTGACTGAAGAAGAACGACAATACTATCTCGGTGAAAACTTTGAAAAAACACCCGATTGGGATGAGAAATATGGCGACCGGGTTACCAAACTCGTATTTATTGGTATCGATATGAACCGGGAAGAAATCGAGCGTAGCTTAGATGAGACACTGCTAACCCCTGAAGAAATGGAACAGGACTGGCGCAAGTTACCTGACCCGTTTACGAAAAACATATAATGAGTTTGAAAAAGCGCCTAAAGTGAGCAACTACCTCCCATCTTAGGCGCTCTGGCCTTATTTATGCTTAACCCATTGCGCGTTATCGATCGGCCAAAAGATCACATCCGCACGTCCGACAATATCCTTGATGGAAACAAAACCAATTGCACGACTATCCCTACTATTATTGCGGTGGTCACCCATTACAAAAATATACCCATCAGGAACCTTGGAATCGGATATGGTTCCGTTTGGAAAGTCCACATTGTTATATAATTCTCCCTTGGCGTGAGCATCTTGGATAGCCTCTTGAATGTATGGCTCCTCTACTTTCTTACCGTTCACATAAAGATGATCACCTTGATACTGAATCGTATCTCCAGCCACTCCAATCACACGCTTAATAAAGTCCTTTTGTTCCTTTTTTACATGAAATACAACCACCTCACTTGCCTTGGGGTCACGAAAATCGTAAATCACCTTATTCACGACCACTCGTTCATCTGTTTTGAAATTCGGTTCCATGGATGCTCCCTCAACTATAAATGGCGCAAATAACAGCCAACGTATAATGAACACGAGCACAATGGCAACAATAATTGCCTTAAGCCAATCGATCATCTCCTTGTTCATTCGCGGTCGCTTTTCCTGCAATGGTTCGGAAGTTGAACTTGTCAAATGCTTCCCGCTCTCCATGCGCTAAACCCACCTTTTCTCACAGTTTTCATTTCTATTATATGTATAATGTTTAAGTATAATCAAATTTTCCCAGTCTAGCAAAACTGTATTTTTAGTTGAAACAAAAGTGTGAACTTTTTTTCACAATATTAAAAAAACAATAAAAAACTGTTGATGCAAACGTTAACATATATTACACTGTGCATATACTTCTTAGAGCGTTTTGGACTTATGATAGATCAATCTGTCCCCCCAGGAGGTGTCCTGTTTTTTTAATGGAAAGACAGCATGAGCGACTTTTATATGTGCTATCTTCTTTTAAAATATGAGCTCAGATAAGGAGGAATTTACATGTTTAAACGGAATGATCGTTCAAAAAACGGCTTTAACGCTCTAAGACTCGGTGTTTCTTTTGTTTTTGCTTCTTCTTGTCTTATTGGAACCGCTTACGCGGATATTCCATCCAACAACCTCCCCTCTACCACACTCACAGAGGAGGCAGTTAGTGCAACCGATTCAACAACTGTTTCCACCACGTTAGCGGCAGGCGATTTGTATGTGGCTCCAAATGGTAACGTGTCCAATCCGGGTACCATATCTAGTCCTACCACCCTCGAAGCAGCACTGACACAAATTGCTCCTGGCAAAACCATCTACCTGCGCGGTGGTAAATACGCCTACTCCTCAACGATTACAATTCAGCGTGGAAATAACGGCAATAACGGCTCACTCAAAGGATTAGTCGCTTACGGTAGTGAAAAACCCGTACTTGATTTCTCTGCTCAGGCCTTTGGTTCAGCTAATCGGGGACTTCAGCTTAACGGGGACTTCTGGCTGGTGAAAGGTCTTGAAGTCAAAGGTGCCGGAGATAACGGTATCTATATTGGCGGCAGCAATAACCGAATTGAAAACGTCGAGACCCACCACAATCGGGATACCGGGCTCCAACTCGGACGCTACTCCCCTAACGCTTCCACCAGTGAGTGGCCTGCAAACAATTTGATTTTGAATTCCTACTCTCACGATAACGCCGATCCCGATAATGGCGAGGATGCCGATGGCTTCGCGGCTAAACTGACTGTAGGATCAGGCAATGTGTTCGATAACTGCTTGGCAGCATACAACGTAGACGATGGCTGGGATCTGTACAGTAAAACGGAAACAGGCCCTATCGGTGCCGTAACCATTTTGAACAGTGTGGCCCATCACAACGGGCAAACCTCTGATGGAACGTCTACTGCGAACAGTGACGGCAACGGCTTTAAGCTGGGTGGAGACAAAATCAAGGTCAACCATATTGTAAAAAACAGTATTGCTTTCCAAAACAAAAAACACGGTTTCACCTACAATAGCAACCCTGGCACCATTACTTTGACCAACAATACTTCATGGGACAATGGACAAAGCAATTTCGCCTTTGATAAGGGTGAACACGTGTTCATTAACAATCTTTCTTTCGAGGGAACAGCAAGTGATAAAACAAGTGGTACGGATCAAGATAACTCAAACGTCTGGTGGAAAAACAAAAAAACGACGAATGCTAAAGGTCTCGCAGCCAGTGCAGACGACTTTGTTAGTCTCGTGCCTTCCATCACTCGAAGTACAGACGGTTCCATCCAGCTGGGTGATTTCCTTAAGCTGGCCAAAGGAAGCGATCTGATTGGCTCGGGTACTCCGAGCGGAAATATAGGGGCACGGTAAAAGCCCCACCTAATCAGGACGCCTGGCCCATCTACCAACCTAGACCATTCTGCATAATATAGCGACCGGTGATTGTCCTCATAACCAGACAAAATATGAGGTGAACAGATCATGGAACGAAAAATCACACTGAAACATACACTTGCCTATGGAAGCGGTAACATGCTGGGAAGTGGTGCACTTGCTATTAGCGGTGCATGGTTAATGTACTTTTATACAACCTTTTGCGGACTGTCTCCTGTTCAGGCCGCAGCCATTTTCTCTGTTGCCAGCATCATAGATGCGGTCAGCAATCCGATCATGGGCTTTATCAGCGACAACTTTCACCGAACCCGCTTAGGTCGTAAATTCGGCAGACGCCGTTTTTTCATCATGATGGGTATTCCGCTGATGCTCGTGTATCCGATGCTTTGGATAGATGGGTTGGGCTTCTGGTATTACCTGAGTACGTACGTGCTGTTTGAACTGGTGTACACCTCTGTCATGGTGCCGTATGAAGCACTAGCGTCCGAGATGACCCGGGACTTTGGCGCACGCTCCAGATTGACCGGATGGAAGGCCATGTTCGGTAAAATTGCGAATTTCGCCGCCGCTTTTATCCCTGGTCGCTTTATTGCTGCGTACGGCAAAGACTCTCCGCTGCCTTTCTTGTATACCGGTCTCGTTTTTGCAGCAATTCTGCTGATTGCCATGGCATTCTTGTACAAAAACTCCTGGGAGCGTCCAAGTGAGGAACTACAAAAGGAACTGGAAGGTGAAGCTCCGCTTTCCTTTATAGATTCCATGAAAAAGTTGTTTATCGATATTTCCTCTACTTTTCGGGTCAAGACGTTCCGTCATCATCTCGGGATGTACCTGGGCGGCTTTTCAGCTGAGTGGCTGTTTACTTCAGCTTTTACGTACTTTATTGTTTTCTCCTTGTTCCAAAGCTCTGAAATGGTATCCAATCTGAACAGCTTTAACTCTGTCATTCAATTGATTTCTACCTATTTCTTCATCCAATTCTGTGTGCGTAAAGGGTTTCGTATGCCTTTCATCGCCGCACTCGTCGTCGTTTGCTTTAGCGTAGCAGGTTATGGTCTGCTCTATATCACAGGAGCCTCTAATACGATGATGTGGCTATATGTCATCACACTGTTCATGGGGCTTGGTACGGGTGGCGTCTACTACATTCCTTGGAATCAATACACGTTCCTTGCCGATGTGGATGAAGCGTTGACTGGTCGTCGCCGGGAAGGTATTTATGCGGGTATGATGACTTTTGCCGGAAAAATGGTGCGGGCTGTTGTCGTTTTCATTCTCGGCTGGGTGTTACAGCACTTTGGCTTTGTATCCGGAGCTGAAAGTCAGCCAGTCTCTGCTCAGCACGCTATCTTCTATGTACTCGTGGTGGGTACTATTGTTCTCGCGATCATCGGGATGATTGCTTCTGTCGTAATGAAGCTGGATATTGACAGCCACAAGAAGCTAATCGCCGAGATTGACCGCCTCAAAAACGGTGGCTCCATGAAATCAGCCAAGCCAGAGGCTCGAAAAGTGTTCGAACAACTAACAGGCTTCAGCTACGATCGGTGCTGGGGCAACAATAATGTGGGCTTTAAGAACAAACCCGTTGATCCTAAGACACACACTCCGTCTATGTAACAACAATAACATTACAGATTAAACTTTACTGAAGAGGTGACTGTATCATGGCAAATTCAACATCGCAACCAACAACAAATCCTACAAAAACAGATTCCTGGGCTGTACGTATGAGCGATTCCGTGATTAAACGGAGTCCGGAATTTTATGAAAAATGGGAATATGACCATGGCGTGATTTACAGAGGTTTGGAATGGGTTGGCGAATTGACAGGCGATCCCAAGTATATGGAATATATAAAAAAACATATGGATCACTTTGTTGATGAAAATGGTGTGATTCAGCGCTATAAAGTAGATGAGTATAATATTGACCATGTGAATAACGGCAAGCTGCTCTTCACTCTGTATCGTGCCACAGGCGATGAACGCTATAAAAAGGCAGCCTTCCAATTACGCAGTCAGCTGGAAAAACATCCACGCACAAGCGAGGGCGCATTCTGGCATAAGCAAATTTATCCGTATCAAATTTGGCTTGACGGCTTGTACATGGGTGCCCCATTCTATGCTGAGTTTATTCGCGAATTCGGAGATCCGTCAGAGTTTGACGATGTGACCCTGCAATTCAAGCTATGCTACAAGCATACGCGTGATCCTGAAACAGGTCTGCTCTATCACGCTTGGGATGAGAAGCGGGAACAGCATTGGTGCAACCCGGAAACCGGCTGTTCCAAAAATTTCTGGGGCCGCTCAATGGGCTGGTTTGTCATGGCACTCGTCGACGTGCTGGACTACATTCCAGAAGATCATGCAGATCGTCCCGTCTTGATTGATATGTTGAGAGAAACACTGGAAGCCTTGCTGAAAGTGCGTGATAAAGAAAGCGGCGTCTTTTATCAGGTGCTCAACCTGGGCCATGTGAAAGGCAACTATCTGGAAGCATCTGCCTCCTGCATGATTCTATACGCTATGGCCAAAGGTGTTCGCAAAGGTTATCTGCCAGAGCATTATCGCCAAGAAGCAGAAATCACCCGTAAAGGTATTATTGATGAATTTATTACGATTACTGAAGAAGGACTTGTGAATCTGAACAAAACAGTACAAGTAAGCGGTCTAGGTGGTAAAGATCGCCGGGATGGTACCTTCGCTTACTATATCAGCGAGCCGATTATAACTAACGATCCCAAAGGTATTGGAGCTTTCATTCAGGCGATGGGTGAAGCAGAGCGCATCTAAATGATGCGGACTATGTACTTTTAAATAGCACAAAGGACGGTGGCGATGAGCCCCGTCCTTTTCTCATATATATCTTACTTCATAACTTTAAATTCATATCCCTGTTTCTTCAGATATTCTATAATTTGCGGCAATGCTTTGGCTGTTTCTTCTTTACCATAAGTGTCATGCATGAGTATGATCGCTTTTTCTCGGCCTTTAACTGACCTCATAAACTGATTAATTAGTGCGGGTGCTTTCTTGGATCTTCCCTCTGCATCCTTCGTTAATACATTCCAGTCCACCTGATGGTAATCCTTTTGAAGTAAAACCTTATCCAGAGCAGCCATTCCTTGTGGATCTCTTCTGTTCCATGTCATGTGCCCCCCGGGGAATCGGATCATTCTGGTGGAGAATTCTGGTCCCAGAATGCTTTTTAGAACCTGATTGTTCTTCTCGATCTCCTGCATAACATGATCCGTATTTACTCGTCTGTTCGGATATAAATACTTATAGTTATGTGAGTACGTATGGTTTCCTATCGCGTGACCCTCTTTGACAATTCTTTTGATAAGGTTCCGGGTATGCTCATTCTCATTGGCTTCTTTTCCTACAATAAAAAAGGTTGCCTTGACCTTTTGCTTTTTCAGAATGTCTAATATTTGGGGTGTGACCGTCACAGATGGACCGTCATCAAAGGATAAGTAGGCCACCTTTTTACCATCGGCTCCATCAGGCATCTTTCCTAACATTTGCTGATTTAAATATTTTTCAACAAAGGCACCATCTTCTACACCGGGATCATTTTTTGGAGAGGCTGCTTTATCGTTTGTCCCTGCGCTGGCTTTAACTTTGGATGAGTCCTTGGATACAGAATCTGTTTTTTTAGCAAGCTCCTGAGTCGGCGCATGTGGTTTGCTATCTGAGACCTTTATCGCAATAAAAGTAATGCAGCCTGCCACAAATAATACAATAGCAATCAGCATCAGCCTTCTTTTGTTCCTCTTCAAGCGGTGCTCTCTTGTTCTACTATGTGAATAACCCTTTTCCATTAGATTATGTACCTCCACCCTAAAATAAGAAAAACCACCGGAGCAGGGTGAAAGCGCACCTTACAACGAACATTGGAAAACCGGGAGGTTTGACCGATGAAAGTTTAAGGTTGCACTTCAACCAGGGGACGGACAACCTACTCCCGGTGGTTTCTTATCTTGCATTTGCATAATTTATGAATATCATTGCGGTTCTGTTCATTAAGATTGCTTCGTTAGGGCCTGAGCCAGTAAAGACGCATAGGCTTTAGCGCCTTTAGGTTTTAAATGTACTCCATCATGCTCAAAATATGAGTTTTTACCGGAGCTTGCTGCATACCAGTCAATCATTGTAATTCGTGGGTCTTGGGATGCAGCATCAGCAAGATGCTTGTTCACAATGCTCTCCCAAGGCCGAGGTACACGGGTATTCACAAGTATAATATGCTTTGTATCCTTCAGACTGGCGAGCAGATTGGATAGCTGGTCCTTGGTGAAAGCGCCGTTCGTACCCAGCTCAATAATAACCGTCTTGCCCAGCTGTCCGTTCTGTCTCAGTTGCTCCAGTACGGCAGGCGCTTCCGCCATTTGGCGGCCGATCCGTCCATCCACAACAGCCCCTGGGAAGGATTCCTGAATGTACGACTGTACATCGAGCATGACAGAGTCTCCAATGGCAGTCACACTAGAGCCATCGCCTGTCATAGGCTTAGCTTGTTGGGATGTGGTCGAAGGTTCCGTCTGTGTCGTAACGCCATCCGTAGTACCAGCCTTGACTGCCGTATTTTTAGGCGCCTGGGCTTGGGACGAAGCCTTGCTGTCCTTGACTCCTTGCGGCTTGGTGGCTGTAGGCTCCTTGGAAGCTACGGACACCGTTCCATGAAGCGGTGGCATCGCCTTTGCCTTGGCAATTGGCTGCTCATCACTAGATGCTGCCTGCAACGTTGCGTCAGGAGATACCACGTACAGGTGAACGGTACCCACACCAATACCTATACAAAGCGTTGCTGTTGCGGTTGTAGAGATCCATCTCCACCGCATCTGCCGACGAACCGCTGAACGAATTCCTGCAATCCAGTGCCGGAATCCATCATGCCGAATCGGTTCCTCGATATATTTAAACGAGAGAGACGCCAGCAGTATGGTAGCCAGCAATTGTATAACGATACGCATCACATGCACACCATCGGTATCCACCTGAGGTGTCGTTAGCGTGATAACTGGAAAATGCCATAGATACAGTCCGTAGGAACGGGCGCCGATCCAGCGCAGCGGCTTGCGTCCAAGCAGGCGACCGAGATGGCTCACCGGGTGTGCCAATGCTGCAACCACAATAGCAGTGACCACCGCAATCCCCAGCAAGCCGCCGCGGTACAGAGCTGGGTCATATTCATTCGAGGCCCACGCCCAGTGGCATAGCAGCAGCAAGCTGATTGCACCGACGCCATCTAGAAGCAAGCGCGCCTTCGCAGAAGCATGCTCTTTCAGCTTGCCGCTTGGCCATACCAAGGCCAGCGCCGCACCAATCAGTAGAGCGAAGCCGCGTGTGTCCGTGCCATAATATACCCGGCTCGGATCGCTTCCCGGTACGTAAATCACGGCCATCAGGAGCGCGGATATTAACGCCAGACAAATCACCCATCCGGCCAGTACAATACGCTTGGGCATGTACTTCAGCCCAAGCGCCAGTAGTAAAGGCCACAGGATATAAAACTGTTCCTCCACCGCCAGCGACCACAGATGCCCAAGCGGAGAAGGAGGACCGAAACTTTCAAAATACGAAACCTGATGGAAAATAAACCACCAATTGCTCATATACACCAATGCGGCAGGTACATCTCCGCGCAAGGCCGTAAGCCGTGACGGATCGAAGAGCAACGAGCACAGGACAATGACAGCCACCACCGTCAGCATGGCAGGCAGCAACCTTCTGGCACGACGCACCCAGAAATCTTTCATTTTAAAACTATGATATGTATCCCACTGACTGACTAGAATATCTGTAATCAAATACCCCGACAAAGTAAAAAAAACGCCTACACCCAACAAACCACCCGGTAACCAATCCGGATTCAAATGATACACAATGACTGCGATGACCGCCAGTGCTCTTAATCCATCCAAACCTGGCATATAACGACGTTGTGGCGACAACCGATTAGACTTCATTTCAGCCGCCGTCCTTCTTGCAAATTCGAACTCTCTGTCTGTTTCAATGCTCTTCTGCCCTTTCCCTCTCCTGCACATCGTCTGTGCGATGCCCTGTAGCCTTTTCATTCATTATATAAAACTTCATAATCGTAATGATTTCATTGAAGTTAAAATTAATGACAATGTTTTTATTATATCATTCCTTTCCACAGTTAGGTAACCACTGATAGATATACAAAAAAAGGTATCTCTTCCCTTAGGAAGAAAATACCTTTTTTTTAATTCGTGTCTATTAAAATTTGATGATCCCTGAAGTATGAAGGAAGACCAACAACATCAGGATCGGTGCAACATACCGAAGGCCGAACAACCATACACGGAACCAGAAAGGCTTGAGATTGGCATGCTCGCCAGCAGTTTTCCAGTAGTACCCTGTGAAGATAACTATCAGTAAGCCGCCCAATGGCAAGAAGATGTTGGACGCTGTGAAGTCAACAAAGTCAAAGAAAGATTTGTCGCCCACCTTTAACTCTGGAACCAACCCCATCGACAATGCAGAAGGGACACCCAGCAACAGACACAGGATCGATACGATGACAACCGAGCGTACCCGGCCCCAACGGAACCGCTCCATAACATAAGCTACGGGTACCTCCAGCAGGGATACCATAGAGCCTAATGCTGCAACCGCCAGCAATACGAAGAACAAACCGCCGAAGAAAGCTCCGAAAGGCATGGCAGAGAATGCAGCCGGTAAAGCAATAAAGACCAAAGACGGTCCTTGGGCAGGGTTAATACCAAAAGAGAAGGTTGTAGGGAAAATGATCATACCTGCGATAAACGCATAGATTAAATCCCCGCCACCCACTGCCAGCATAGCTCCCCCCAGCGATTGTCGACGATCTACATAAGCACCATATGTGACCATGATCCCCATCCCCAGTGAGAGGGAGAAGAAGGCATGTCCCAAAGCAACCAATGCAGATTCTATACTTAACTTAGAAAAGTCAGGATTCAAAAAGAAGGATACACCCGCACCAGAACCTGGCAGCATGAGAGCGTTAATCATCAGCACGAGCAACAGGATGACCTTAGCAGGAATCAAAATTTTATTGAACTTTTCAATTCCGTTCGATACCCCAAGGGTAACCACGACTGCTGTAAATGCAAAAACAATTAACAACCATACCAACGGTGCATAGCCGGAGGAAAATGAAGCAAACTGACCAGCAAAATCATTATTCGAAAACAGACTTCCGCTAAATGCCTCTACGGCATAATGCAGTGTCCATCCTCCTACAATGGCATAGAACGACAAAATAACAAACGGCACGATAACAAACATAATGCTCATCTTGCCCCAAATTGGATGTCCGCCTACTTTCACCATTGCAGAGGCAGCACTTCCTCGACCTGCACGACCAAGCGCAAGCTCTGCTAAAAGTACAGGCAAACCAACAAGCAACAAGCAGACAATAAATAACAAGAAAAATGCAGCTCCGCCATATTGTCCGGTAATATACGGAAATTTCCAGATGTTACCTAGTCCTGCCGCACTCCCGATCGCTGCCAAAATGAATCCAGCCGACGAGAAGCGTTCATGCTTATCAGACAGGTTATTCTGCCCCTTGCCCAAATTCATGGTATCCCCCTCATTCTCTCTACTTACGCATAAACTTGAGCATGCGTACATAAATAATTTTTTCTCATTATAGCGTAAGTAGGATGTAAGGTCATGCATAATTTTTCACTATTACCGGATTTATTTTCATAATGTTCGGTATCTACACAATACAACAAAAAACTACATTTTTTCTTCAGTATCCTTCTTTATAATGGTCTCTCCCATACGATTGGATACTTTTTGGTAAATGTATGAAATGGCCAGCAGGACAACCCCAAATGAGAAATAGGCTACAATCGTACTTCCCGACGTTAACAGATGTAGATCGTACAATAGCAGCTTACCTGTAGATAGCAAGGTTAAGCCCAATCCAAATCGGCGAATGTAGACCACTCGCTTGAGGAAGCCGTATACAATATACAAAATGGCCAGCAGGAGATACACCAGACTGAACACAAGACCTGCGTCTCCCAGGTGGAACTGAACTCCGAGAAAGGCGGTAATGATGCCCAACAAATATACACCCATAATGACCGGATATAGCTCATTACTTCTATAATGTCGCGTCATCAGTGCGTTTAGGAAGTCCCTGCTGCTGAAGAATACCAGTACATTAAAGGCTACCAGTACAATTAGCGCAACGTAATCAGCAGCCGTATTCTGCGCATAATCCTCATGCAAGGTTGGAATCGCTACGGTAACCACCAATGCCAGCGCGTAGCCTATGACGTACAATGCCAAGCTATAGTATTTAATCACCCGATCGTACAGCAGTTTCACTTTAGGCAGGAAATAAGCTAACACCAGGGATACGCAGGTGAACAACAATACCTTGTACAAGGTGTAATGTGCAAACTCATCGGATACGACGATGTTATACCAATGCCCAGCTTCGTACAAAAGATAGAGGTACACGTTCACCAAAGCTACATACTTAAATCCTTGCATGATATGCATTTCGTACAAACGATTGTTTTTGAAAGCATTCGGACGACTATATTCAATCGCATAGAAGACAGTAACGATCAACATTCCCAGTGTAATGAGCGTATATTTGAGCCCAAAATAATCTGTCTCAAAGCCTGACAACAGATATATAGGGAAATCAATGAAAAAGAATGCGCCCAGACACAATCCTAGAATGCCCCATCCTGCACGCTCCAATTCTTTCAAGCGATAGCGATGTCCATACAATGTAAGAAGCACAGCCTCGATTAACCAGCCCATGGACAACCATCTGACTCCAAACTGGAACGGAATCATGAGAATGGCAAAGGTCAATGATGTCGCATAAAACAGTATTTTGGTTTGTTTCTCCTCTGGAATATATCGCCGTACCCATTGGCCCAAGCCCCCATACACCAAGCAAAAGACGAGTGCCAGTAATCCTTTGTAATCATCCAGACCTGCATCGCCGAACAGAGAATACAGAACGGAACAGCTCACAACTGTATTCAGAGCCAACAAGGAGAAATCCAGCCATGATAGTTTTGTTTTGAGTCGGAACGGCACCCACAGTGTCATCCCGAGATACATCGCAAATGTAATGATTGCATATAGCATGCTGGCTATATTGCTTTCTGATAACCACGCGAGTACAACCATTAATGGGGTATTGAGCAGAAAGCTGATATATTGCACGATGACCCACCGTTTGCGGAAGGATACAAGCAGGATCAGCAGGTTCAGCAGGAATAGATAGCCCATCGCGATATACACGGCGTTTCCTTCCAGCCCGTTTGCTGCCATATAGGAGAACAACGGAAGATATCCCCCTACTAAACCGAAGGAACATATCGTTCGAGACTCATATCTTAAGGACAACAGCACAGCGGTCACCGTAACTAGAACGGACAAGCCTATGCCTGTATACATTCCTATGATTTCTAGCAAAAAGTAGCTATAAAATATGGACCCGTACAGTACAGAAATACCGCCGCCCAAAATACCGAGCGCAAAGGTCTGCTTCTGCTTGCGATACAACCACTCGCCGGCGCCCAGCATCAGCGCTCCTAGCAAAAAGAACGCAACGCCCTTCATATTCCCTGTAAACCAGTTTGAGTATGAGTATTTAAAAGCGGCTCCCACACCCAAGATAATGAGCAAAATCCCCAGCTTGTTAATCCAGTTCAATCCCAGCATCATTTCAAACTGATTCTGCTTCATGCGCTTCTGCATCGTTTCTTCGCTGATCTCTTCTTCCCCGAGCTGATGAAGCTCGTTTTCCGTCTGATGAAGCAATTTGCGCTCTGCTTCCTGAAACCGCCTGCGTTGCTCCATGATCCGGTCACGAATCTCCTCCGAGAACAGTCTCAGTCTAGCGACGATCTCATCCTGATCCTCTTTAAGCTCATGAGTGGTTTGCTGAATAAGCTGGTCCACCCGGTTTTTAGCCCCATATTCAATGGATGTCAGCCGGTTTTCCCCTTCTGCGGTTCTGGAAGCAAAATAGGTCTCCAGCTTTTCCCGCGAAATGCGAATCATATTCGCCTTTTCGCTCAACATCTGCTCCGTCAGCGCAGTACGCAGCTTTCCATTTTCCTGCTCAATATGTCGTACCCGCTCTTCCAAGTGAATGCAGCGAGCCTGATAATCCTCGAACTTTTTTCGCAGAACCTCGTTTTCCAAAATGATATCTGAAGCCTCGTAATCTGCGATTAATGTTTGATACTCCTTGAGCAGCTTGTTCTGTTCTTGGCGGATCGTATGTAAACGATCTTTAAAATCCTCCATGTTCCCCTCCATCGCTGTCGTTTTGGTAATCATTACATTTTACATGAAATTAAAATAGCATTATAGAGACTATAGCCCATTTTGAACGCTGAATTAAGGCTATTACTTAAATATTCTTCCAGTTTCATTATCACAGATGAAGTAGAATGGAAATACATAAGAAATAAAGCCTACCTTTCCCCTTCGCAAACATGAAATCGGCTTTTCACTTGTTTCCACTTATCTTAATCGCATTGTGTATTTATTTTTATTGGAAAGATCATGTTGAAAAAAGGAAGTAATCCAGTGTACTGACTCATGCCCTTGATTAACCTGCCAAAAATTCGTATACTTACAAAAAAGCAAACGACATTGTGCCTGTGAAGAGCATCCAACTCGGAGGCGTTTACGCCAAGGATTATACGTTAGTGTACGATATGGCGATATGTTCCTAAGTAAACCGGACCCGCCCGTTAAAGCGGAGCAAAGTGGATTGGAGAGTCATGACTTCTGTCATGCTGTCCGGTCAATTTGGGTGGCACCGCGAGATCAAAGCGCTCCTCGTCCCATGTGGATGAGGGCGCTTTTTGTATTTTTATCCGAAAAGGAGTGCGGTGTCATGTTAGATATCAAGTGGATTAGAGAGCATCAAGAGCAGGTTCAGAGAGCGGCAGACGACAAAAGAATACAAGTATCGGTCGCAGAGCTGTTAACCCTGGATGATCGGAGAAAGCAGCTGCTTCAGGAAGTGGAGCAGCTTCGCCAGATGCGTAATCAGTGTAGTCAGGATATTGGGGCGCTAATTCAGGCCGGGAAAAATGAACAGGCGGATGAGGCTAAGCGGCAGGTCAAAGAAATTAACGGACGGCTAGATCTTCTGGAAGCCCCGCAACAGGAACTAGAGCAACAGTTTCAACAGCTCTTGCTTCTAATGCCTAATATCGTATCCCCGGATACGCCGCGAGGCCAGTCGGATCAAGATAATATAGAACTGGAACGGGTCGGAACGATACCTGACTTTGGATTTGAACCCAAGGATCATATGATGCTCGGCCAGCTTCACAACCTGATCGATGTGCCTCGCGGTGTCAAAACAGCCGGTACCCGTAACTATTATCTGACGGGAGCTGGGGTCGCGTTGCACCGGGCTGTACAGCAGCTTGCTGTTGATCTGCTGAGCGAACGAGGATTTCAGCTGCTGGACGTACCATTAATGGTACGCTCTGAGGCAATGCGCAGCACTGGCTTTTTCCCGCTTGGACTGGATCAGACGTACCGTATCGCAGGAGAAGATCAATGGCTTGTAGGCACCTCGGAAGTTCCGCTGGTCTCGTATTACAGCGGTGAGATTGTGGACGTTACAGACCCGATTCGGCTGGCGGCGGTATCCGTATGCTTCCGCAACGAGGTTGGCTCGGCCGGAAGGGACGTGCACGGACTGTATCGTGTGCACCAGTTTGCCAAGGTGGAGCAGGTCATCATCTGCGAAGCGAGTCTGGACGCTTCAGAGCAAATGTTTCAGGAGATTACGCGCAATGCGGAAGATCTGCTTCAACTGCTGGAGCTACCCTACCGCAAGATGGCTGTCTGTACAGGCGACATGTCTCAAAAAACCTACAAGCAGTTAGACATTGAGACATGGATGCCTAGCAGACAGGCTTACGGCGAAACACACTCGTCGTCCCAGTTGCTTGATTTTCAGGCGCGTCGTTCCAACATCCGGTACCGTAATGCGGACGGCAAGCTACAATATTGTTACACACTTAACAATACAGCGGTCGCTTCGCCTCGGATCTTGATCCCGTTGCTAGAGCATCACCAACAAGAGGACGGTTCGATCCGCATTCCAGAAGCTTTACGACAGTATATGCCGCAGCATATAGAATTTTTGCGTCCGCCCATGTCATGAAAATATGGGCACACTTTGAAGAAGCGTAGAGCCAATGAGTAGGATTTCCTCATAGTCATAAACACAAAAAAGACGAAGGATAACCATCCTTCGCCTTTTTTAATGTCTCACTGCGCTTCTGCTTCCCATGCACTAGCAGGACCAAAAAATTCATAGTGGATATCCGATGCAGGGATATTCCACTCTTTCAACAGGCCGTATACCGATTGCATGAATCCCACAGGGCCGCAAAAGTAATATTGCGCATTACGTTCCGGTATTACGGATTGCAGCCAGGCCAGATCCAAACGTCCTTCCTTGTGAAAAGCCTGGGCTAGACGATCCTGCTCGGTTGGTCTGCTGTAGCACCACCGAACGGCCGCCTGTGCATGTGTGGCGACTAGTTCTTCCACCTCATTACGCAGAGCATGGTTATCTCCGCTGACTGCTGCGTGGACAAAAGTGACGGGCCGATTCGGAGCAGTTTCCACCAGGGAAGCCAGCATGCTAACCATCGGGGTGAGCCCGACTCCACCACTGATCAATACAACAGGTCTGCGATCTGTCCGATCCAGGGTAAAGTCACCCGCCGGTGCAGATACCAATAGTACATCGCCCTCCTGCACGTGCTCATGCAGATACACAGATACCTTGCCCGCTGGACGAGACCCTACAGCATCCTCTCGTTTTACGGATATCCGGTAGTAAGGTTTTCCTGGTGCACTAGAAAGGCTATATTGACGGATATGAGTATTATGTTCACCCGGAATCTCCATCTTCAAGCTGATATATTGCCCAGGCTCGAATGCAGGCAGCACCTGTCCATCCTGCGGCACCAGGTAAAAGGACGTAATTCGCTCGCTTTCCTTAACCTTTTTCTGTACAACAAAGTTCTTAAAGTCTGACCAACCTCCCTGCTGCTGTTCAGCCTCCTTGTACATTTCAGCTTCCACATCTATAAATACATTCGCAATCACACCATAGGCTTCAGCCCATGCGTTGATGATCTCATCTGTTGCTGCATCCCCTAGCACGTCCTTGATCGCAGCGAGTAGATATTTCCCGACGATAGGATAATGCTCTGGCTTAATCCCCAAACTACGATGCTTATGTGCAATCTGGCGTACCACCGGAAGAATTTCCTCCAGACGGTCAATGTGCTGTGCGGCCGCATATACAGCATTGGCCAGCGCCCCCTGTTGACGTCCTTGCTTCTGATTCGCGTGATTAAATATATTGAGAAGCTCGGGATGGGCCTCGAACATCATCTGATAAAAACGCTTGGTGATTGTAGTTCCGTGTACCTCCAAAACAGGTACAGTCGATTTGATCGTTGCAATGGTTTGCTCACTTAGCATTGTTGTATCCCTCTTTTCTCCAAAATAATGATGAACAAAAGGCGTTACAACATAGCTCCCTTTTGTTAACCTTCAATTAAAGCAAGTATACCCACATAAAGTAACCGTTTATGTGATTCCAGTCACTTTAAATTTGAAATAATGTGAACGTGTCAATGACAAAACGCACAATTATATACATTCCCGGTGTAGATAATAGCACATCCACAAGTAGGCAAAGAGACGCTTCTTTTAACTCAGCCGACCAACATTCCCATTTTCATTCAGTACCGATTCCAATTTATGATTCGAAAGACTTCAATTTATTCCACTTGTAAACGCTTCCAATTAAGATAGAATCGTAGATGAGGTACCGGACAAGCTGTTCGGGGCCATCCTATCTATATTAGGGAGGCAGATGATATCGTGAAGTGGATCAACAACAGCAAATGGTTAGCCCCATGGATTTGTATTATAATCGCAGTGGTCGGTGCAGGTCTTCAACCCGATGCAGTACATGCCAATACAACAGGCGTTACGCAAGCAACCTATGGGAGCGAGATGAACCCATCGATGAATGGTTTGGACGCCGCTAATGCAGAACTGTCCTTGAGTGCAACAGCAAGCACAGCCATTACGAATGGAACGGATTGGAAGGACACCGCAGGAAACCCGATTCAGGCGAACAGCGGCAATATCCTAAAAGTAGGTTCCACTTATTATTGGTACGGCGAGCACGCTGAGAACTGGAAATTTGAAAAAGTGAACGTATATACCTCGACTGATTTGAAGAATTGGTCCTTCCGCAGTAGTATCCTCACCAAAGATTCCGCCCCTGAGCTGAATTCGAGCAAAATCGAGCGGCCTAAAGTCATTTACAACAAATCCACCGGAAAATATGTACTATGGGCACACTATGAAAATGGCACGGACTACTCACTCGGTCGCGTAGCTGTTGCTACCAGCGATACACCAGACGGGAATTTCACCTACCAAGGCAGCTTCCGCCCGCTGAATTATGAGTCCCGTGATATGACGGTGTTCACGGATACCGACGGTAGCGGCTACCTCATTACAGCTTCCCGTAAAAATGGTGGCGCCAATGATACGATGGCAATCTTCAAGCTGACGGCCGATTATACAGGCGTGCAGTCGTTCGTTGGCTGGATTTTTGAAAATGGCTATCGCGAAGCCCCCGCTGTTGTGAAAAAGAACAATACCTACTACCTGTTTACCTCGCAGGCATCCGGCTGGTATCCGAATCAGGGTGCTTATGCAACCGCCAGCTCCATGACTGGAAGCTGGTCTGCTTTGTCGCCTTTCGGTGATCCGGCGGCTTACGGCTCGCAAATCCATTCCATCGCCACAATTACAGGCAGCGCAGGAACCAGCTACATCTATATGGGCGACCGCTGGAACCCGCTCAATCTGAGCGATCACAAATTCATCTGGTTGCCATTGACCCTGAATGACTCCAATAAAACGGCTACTCTAAACTGGTACAGTAGCTGGGATATGGATGCTGCTACAGGCACAGTCATCCTGCCATCCCTTGTGAATCACGCGCAAGGCAAAACAGCTACTGCCAGTTCAGCCGCATCTGCTTCCCCGGCCTCACTGGCGAACGATGGCAATCCCCAAACCTCATGGAAGGCTACATCTGCATCCTGGCCTGCTTGGTGGCAGGTGGATTTGGGCAGTACCAAGACGATTAACGAAGTGGATATTTCATGGTTTATGTACAAAGGATCTGAGGCATATTACAAGTATAAGATCGAATATAGTACGGATAGCGTTCATTATTCCACCATTGACCGTACGAGCAATACTGCATACGGCTTTACCAGTGACAAAGTTAATTTTCAAGCCCGTTACGTGCGAATCAATCTTGTAAATGCAGTGCTATTCAATAATCCGAACAACTGGTATACTCCGACGGTGCATGAAGTGAGATTGCTTGGCAATTAATTTGCTTCATTAAAAAGAACATGGCAGGAGAGTGCCCACATCAGTTAGGCCTTCTTCTGCCATGCTTGTGCTTTACCATCCGTTTCTTACTCACTGGCTCAACGCATCCGATTCACTGTGGTAAACACAAATTTATCATACCGATGGCGCGAGAATGAGTATTCAAATGGTATCCCCGTATCCAGATAACCCACTTGCTCAATTTCCAAGATTGGGTCATCTGCTGCACAATCCAGATGCTCCCGATCCAGTTCCGTCGACTTGGATGCCCGGATAGTACGATGTGAACCGACAATATTAAGGCCCAGTTCCTCCTTAATATGTTTGTACACCGAGCCATACAACACTTCCTCGGTAATACCGCTAATCAGCTTCGTTGGCATGTACGTGCGCTCGATAACATAGGGTTCGCCCTCCACAACACGCAGACGGATCACATGATATACAGGAGAATTGACGTCAATAAACAGATGAGTCGCTACTTCCTCGGATGGAAATTGAACGTCAAAGGCTATGATTTTACTTTTGATTTCTTTCCCGCGCAGTACGTTGGTCAGCCCCAGCATTTCATTCACAACGACATTAACCGGGCCATTGTAGACCGATTTGACGATAAAGGTTCCGTGTCCTCTTTTACGATTCAGCAGTCCGTCCATCACCAATGTGTCCAATGCCCTCTTAATCGTCATTCGACTTACACGAAACTCTTTTGCCAATGAGATCTCATCAGGGATGGGATCATCACTGCAGTAGGTCTTATTCATAATACGCTCTTTGACCTCTTGTGCAATCCGCTCGTATTTGTTCATCTGTCTACCACCTGTACTAAAAATTGTTTTATGTCAGCATTTTACCAAAATATCGGTAGCGCTGGTTTTTCTGTTCTGCAGGCGGGACGTTAAGGTATGACGGTATAGTAAGTATACCGAACATTATACTTTCTCACCAGCGGTATACAGCACAGCTTCCTTTCAGCAATGAAGAAAAAAAGGCGGTCCAAAGGACCACCCCCCACCTTACCTTAGAATCCGTTATTTTCGATCACTTGTTTGAACCAGTACCCACTCTGCTTAACGGATCTTTTACCCTCGTTCTGAAGATCCACGGATACAAAGCCGTAACGATTCTTATATGCGTTCGTCCAGGACCAGTTGTCCATAAACGTCCATAAGTGATAGCCTTTCACATTGGACCCTTCTGAGATAGCTCGTTGGACCCATTTGAGATGCTCACGGATAAAATCAATACGATAATCATCGCAGATCATACCCTGCTCATCTCTGAATTTTTCTTCACCTTGTACGCCCATTCCGTTTTCTGAAATGAAGCATTCAATGTTGCCGTAATTTTCTCTGACATTGGTCAGAATGTCGTAAATGCCCTTCTCATAAATCTCCCAGCCTCGCATCTCATTCATCTTACGACCAGGCATGGCATAATAATCGAAGAATCGTTCCGGCACAAAAGGTGCGTCTGGATTTGGGAGACTTTCGCGAGCCTTGACTCTGCGCGGCTGATAATAGTTAATCCCCAGCAGGTCTACAGTACCCTGGCGTATAATTTCCCGATCTCCATCTTCCATGCTCGGTACAAATCCCTCTTGGCGTAACAGCTCCACAAGCAAAGGGTTAAATTCTCCCGTCACAGATGGGTCTAAAAAGGAACGGTTAAAGAACGCGTCGCATATTTCAGCAGCCTGCACGTCTGCCGGATGCTGACTACGCGGATAGCTCGGCGTCAGGTTCAAAATAATACCGATTTTGCCCTTATAGCCGCCTTCTCTGTAAGCCTTAATGGCACTGGCGCTCGATAACAGGGTATGATATCCCACCTGTACAGCTTTACCGAAATCCACTTCATTGGGATAGTGGAAATCGTATAGATAGCCGCCTTCCACCGGGACAATTGGCTCGTTATGCGTAAACCATTTGGCTACACGATCCCCGAACAACTCAAAGCAAGTGTTCGCGTAATCCACGTAAGCTTCGACCGTCTCGCGGTTTACCCAGCCTCCTTTTTCCTGTAAAGCCATCGGCAAATCAAAATGATACAGATTCACAAACGGCTCAATGCCCACCTGGTGCAACTCTTCAATGACGGAATTATAAAATTGAACCGCCTGCTGGTTTATTTCACCTTTCCCTGCCGGAAACAGGCGTGACCAGGAGATAGAGAACCGGAAAGAGTTGTGGCCAAGCTCTTTCATGAGTGCAATATCTTCTTTATAACGGGTATAGAAACGGGATGTATCAGCAGGACCGACCCCGTCATAGAAACGGTTCGGCTCCTGCTCAAACCAATAATCCCAAATGTTCGGTCCTTTGCCGTCTCCCTCCACAGTTCCTTCTGTCTGGGTAGCCGAAGCTGAGGAACCCCACCAGAAGTCAGTCGGAAAACGGTATTGAATGGCTTGCTGCTCTATATCTTTCATTTCGGTATGATTCACAGCTCTACTCCTCTCTCTTTTGCAAAGAACAAGTCCACTACACTAGCAGCTCATTCATGTTACATTCCAACAGTTTGATCCTTACCTGCAACGGCTGCTTGTTTAAGCTCCTCTTCCTGCTCCTTACGAACGTTCATCCGATCAATAATTTTCAGGAACGGGAACCAGATGACAAAGACGACAGCCATATTAAACAACTGCAGTATGCCTCCCATTAGAGAACCCGTAGCCATCATTCCACTAAAGAACAACGGCATCGTCCAAGGAACCTGTATCCCGTTGGGCGGCGGTACAATCCCCGTAGTCATGGCAAAGTAAGTAATCAGCGTAACGATCATTGGAGAAATGACCCACGGAACAAAAATAAGCGGATTCATCACAATCGGCAGACCGAATATGACGGGTTCGTTGACATTAAACAGACCTGGTCCAAGGGCCAGCTTACTGACCTGCTTCAATTGCTTACTCTTCAGGAAGATCAGAATCGAAAGCACGACAGCCAATGTCATACCTGTACCACCGATACCTACTGTATAAATATCCACAAACTGCTTGGTGATAATATGCGGCAGTTCCGCTCCTTTGGAGTACGCTTCATAGTTTTCAAGTGCCAGTGTATTCCAGATTGGGTCCATAACTGAGTTGATAATAATCTGACCATGAAGCCCAAAGAACCATAAAAGCTGAACAAAGAAAATAGCAATTAATGTAGGTATAATACCACTGCCCAAATGCACCAGCGGTGCCTGTACGGCATGATAAATCAGATCATGCAGGTTATTGTGAAGGGTCAGTGTAACTACAACATTAATGATCAAAAATATGCCCAATGTGATACATGCCGGAAGCAAAGCGGCAAACGATTTGGCAACGGCTGGCGGAACACCTGGAGGCATTTTAATGACAAAATTTCGCTGTGTCACCCTCCGGTATATCTCAGCCGCGATAAAGGCGACGATCATACCAAGGAACATGCCTTTGGCACCAATCCGGTCCACCGGAATGACACCAGCAATCGTGGCACCGCTTTCTTGTGTCAGTACAAAAGGGGTGAGCATTAAGAAACTGGCCAACGCGATCATACCGCCGAATATGGGCTCGACCTTATAACTTCGAGATAGATAATAACCAATCCCGACGATGACAAATAAGGTCATAATATTCAGTGTGGCATTAGGCGCAATGTTCAGCAGACTGCTAAAAGTCGCATAATTGCCGTCGCCCATCCACCCTTTTAGAAACGGCAGATTAATAATAACTACAATAATGGAGCCAAAAACTGTTAATGGAAATGACAGCATGAATGCATCACGCAGTACAGTAAGATAGCGGTTGTTGTTCAGTTTACCGGCAATAGGTATCAGTATCCGGCTTAATTTTTCAAACAAAGCCTATTCCTCCCCGCGAAGTGACTTGCATCAATAGGGTTGCAAGCATTTCATGTCCCAAAATTCACAAATTTACAGGTCCAGCTATAAACTTCTGGATTTGAACAGCTCCAGCAGCTCTTGAACCAAATCCTTCATGGTAGCCGTGGACATCAAATGATCCTCGGCATGCATTAGAAGGAGCGAGAAGGGAGTTTGGGTTCCTCCCGCTTCCTTCTTAACCATTTGAAAATGGATATCATGCGCGGCACGTAAATCCTGCTTGGCTTGTTTGAGCAAATCGTCCGCACCTTCTACATTTTCATTTCTGTATTCAGTCAGCGCCTGAATCACTTTGCTGCGAGCGCTTCCACTATGCAAAATAAGTTGGAAACTAATTTGTTCTTCCGTCAGATCAGCTATATTAACTTTATCCATTTTTACGTTCCACCAGTTTCACAGCCTGTTCGTAGGCTTTCTTACCGTCAACCATTCCGTAGGCCATCATGTCAATCACTTCTACATGAATACCATATTGGGCTGCTTCCTTTTCCAGCTGTCCTTTAAGAAAACTCATTTGCGGGCCGATCAATACAGCGTCAGCCTTAGCCATGTCCTCTGCGGCTTGATCTTGACCTACTGCCCAAATTTCAGCCTCGTCTCCAATGGACTTAGCATAATCCTGCATCTTAGTAACCAGCAAACTTGTAGACATACCTGAGCTGCACGCCAGTAAAATTTTCTTCATGATTGTTCCTTCCCTTCAAGGTCTGATTGGATGATAACTACTAGAAAACGTTTACAGCGTAATTATAAATCCGCTTTTTGAATTTGTCTATACATTTAACATATATGTATAGACTTTTTTTAATATGACACATTTTCTTCTTTTTTTTTGAAAGTGAACTGATCCCTCATCTTTAATCTCTCAATAATAATCGATTTTCACTATAAGAGATTCTGCCAATGATATGTTATTCGATTCTGTAAAATGTTAACATGAGCTACGGAATAGGCTTGATAGTCCCTCCGTAGCCAAAGAATAGCTGAGGTGAGAAGAGATGAGTAGAAACGAGATGAACAAGCATCCTACATAAAAATAGAGCTTTCACGCACTGAAAATTAGAAAAATTTTGAATATTAAGAAACATTCCTACATTTTTATCGTCTATATTATGGAAGGCCTTACGTATGAGGGCAGGATTCTTTGAAGCCCGAAGTTAAAAATCAACTCACAAAGGAGCTTATGCATGTTGAAAAAATTAGGATTAGCTGCATTAATTTTGATTACTGGCATCTCTGTTATTGGAACAGGCTGGGCCGCACCCAGCACAACAACCATTGAAGTCTCTAAAACTGCTGTAGATTACAACATTGCTCGTCCTTCAAGCGATGGTGCTTTTCATGATGGCTTATTGGCTGCTGAAACATCTGCCGGAAACCTTGTGTATTACAATACCAAGGGACAAAAGGCTTTCTCTCTTCCCGCCGAGCTTAAACCTGTTGGTGATTTTCAAGAGCAGCGGGCTGTAGTCAAAAATACAAAAACCAATCTCTTTGGGTACATTAATACGAAAGGGACACTGGTCATTCCTTGCCAATACACCGAAGCCAATGTCTTTTCCGAAGGCAAGGCCAAGGTCACCATAGCAGACACCAAAGAAAATGCAATTATAGATCGAACGGGAAAAACCCTTTCTCATTTTAAAGAACATGTGGATTCAGAATATGTATTTACAGAAGGTCTGGCCCTTGCCTATGCCCCTAACACTGGGAAGATTGGTTTTGTGAATGCTTCCGGTAAGCTAGCGATTCCTTATCAATACAAATACAGTCGTAGTTTCTCGGATGGCTTGGCTATTGTTCAAAATAGCAAGGGACTATACGGTTATATCAATACGGCAGGAAAAGAAGTCATTCCACCTCAATACAAATCCGGCGGAGACTTCTCGGAAGGATTGGCTCCAGTACAAAATGCCAAGGGTAAATGGGGATTCATCAATAAACAGGGAAAAGTCGTGATTCCCTTTAAGTTTACGGATGCACAGGATTTTAGCGAGGGCTTGGCCAGTGTGAAAAATGCGAAAAATGAGGTTGGGTTTATTGATAAAACCGGAACATTGGTTATTAAATATCAACAAAAGTATGACGTTACATCTCCATTCAAGGAAGGCATTGCTTTAGTTGGTAAACAAGCAAACTCATCTGTCTCGAACGGAAAATTCGGTTACATCAATCGCCAAGGGCAACTGCTGACCAAGCTTGAATACAGATCGGAATCTTCTTCCTTCTCTAATGGTTATGCTGTTGCTTTTGTCAAGCCAGGCAAAGCCTTCATTGTTTCTAAACATTCTGCTTCAAAATAAAAAAATAACCCTGGAGGCAGATCGAATGGATCTGCTTCCAGGGTTATTTTGACTGCTAATATCTCAAAACCACTTAGTCGTGTGTATAGAATTTTACGCCAGGCAGATCAGCTGCCACCCAAGAGTAATTAATAGTATTACTGTTGTAATTTTTGGTTCCCGCCTGAGCGATCTGTACTTCCTTCAAGATCGTGATCGATGAACCCTTTGGTCTGACGACAACGACATGACCATGTCCGTCCGCTTTTTTGATCCCGATGGTTGGGTACCCGAGGTTTGCTCTTTTCTGAGCATCCTGAAAAGTTACGGAGTACCAGCCCGGCGTGTTGTTACCCAGTAAAGCATCAGCCATTTGATTGGCTAAGCCACTTGGCAAGGAAGCCGACATCGCAGCCATCACGTCTTGTGCAAAAATATTACATTTTGTTCCACCTACTGGCGAATACTTTTTGTTCGTTTCTACCTTAAAACCGTCGATTACAGATGCGTATGTGCTTGCACTTCTAGCCATTGAAAATTCCCCCTGAATATAAGTTGTAGAGGAAATGACGGAGTCGCTTGAACATCTGAATGGCTCCACATTCGATTGATATTAGCTTCAATTCCCTCTCAACTATTAGGGTGATTTCCGGCTTACTTTAACAACGGAATACCACAGAAAATGAACTATATTTTTTTAATTTCAATCGAAACCAGAGACTTTGCTCAAAATCAACTTAACAGCAGCCATAATGTGACCCTTATTGTTTAGTCATCACTTAGCTGAAGGCTTTCTTCACTGATTACGGTTGGAACGATAAGCTCAGGAGTAGTCGCAGGCTTAGCTGGTGTAAAATAGTCTGCAACCCCCACCATTATAGCAATGCCAATAAACAGCACGATCCAATTACGATTCTTTTTCATCATCTGTACCTCTCATTCTTCACTGCGCCCGTTCATCCACTTGAACCAGTGGAGCAAATGACTGAATCGGTATTCATGCTGGGAAGCATACGTCCATACCTCCGGCTCTTCACCAGGTTCCTTCCAGACGAGCATGGAAAAGTGACCTTCTTTCTCGCTTGCAACCGACAGCAGCGAAAGACGATCATCCCCGAATCGGTAAGGGGCCGATTCCACCCAGTAATTTCGCATATCGCTGATCCAGCTGCGAAAATGCTGTGTACCTGCGATCCGGAGCACTTCATCAGGAAGGAGCAGATGCTCATGGATGTCCTTCCAATCCCCTGCATATTGGTACCGCATTGCCAACATTGGACTGAGCGGTCTCACTTTCCCTAGAGCCAACGTAGGCATACAGGTGACGGGAACGACCGGGCCAATACGCTGGATAGCATAAGCACGGGCTTCCTCCTTACTCATTCCGTAGGACATAGCCTCCACGAGGAAATCGTTCCGTCTTACACCAAACTGATGCTGGTAGTGTGACATTTCATCCCGTAGCTCTAGTACCATACCTTGTAACGTATCTGTTCCGATCATTCCCAAACACCTCTCATTCCAAAATATAGGCGTGCAATTCCTGTTGCGCTCGATACTTAGCCCAATTGAATTCGGGCCAACTCGATTCTTCTCTCGTCATGCTCATCAAGCGGGCTTGTAAAAACTCATCCAGCGCTCCGTGTTCCTTACGGCTAAAATCAATCAGTAGTGGAATCGCGTCCGCTGATAGCTCACTCAAATATTCCTTGTCTATCACCGATGTTGTACGATACCGTTCGAGATTATTTTCAGCTATCCGTACATCAATACCCACATAATTCACGACGACATAGGCGATTAGAGCGAGTACAATATAATATTTCGCCAGCGGAAGCTGGCGGACATGAATACGCACGGCCGCAACGAGCAGCAGCAAGCCCAGAAAAATCATAAATGCGTGTACCAGATAACGGATATACGTATATCCGTATGCTTCTTCGTACATAACCAGCCGGGTATATCCCGAGTACAGCATCACACCCGAACAACCGACGAGTATGTACAGCAGGCCGCTGTTCAATGTTTGCACTATACCTGAGCCGAATTCAGTCCATTTCAATACACTGATCATCAGCACAAAATTGATACCTGTTACCATAACCAGCTCCCCGAATCCTCTTCTCGCATATTCAGCATACGAGGTTCCTTCTGGCAAAGCACCTTCCCATGCACCAAACAGATATCCGAACTGCAGCACGACGAACACAACATACACCAGGTTCATGACAATCAGCACTGTAGCGGTAATGACAGGATCAAACTTGATTGCGACCGGCTCGTGGTAAGGTACTGCTGCTGACTGAGCCTCTCTTTCCGTATTCCGCGGAGCAGGCTGTACGAATCCCCACAAGTAACAGAAAAAACAGAAGGTAAAAAAGCAGGCCCAGATCAGCCGCGGCAAACCACTCCCAAAGGTTAATGTGCCAATCCATGCGGGTATGCCAGATAACAACTCTTCGAACACCCCATCTGCGGAAGCCAGCAGAGATATAATAATGAGTAGCAACGGCAAGGCAATAAGTAGACCGATTATCACTTTACCCAATACACGCTTACGCTCATCCTTTACATTCCGAAAGGCTGCCGTCTTAAACATTCGAAACGGAGTCACGATATGGCGGAAATTTTGATAAAACCAATGGCTTAGCGCCTGACCGATAATACCGATTTCTGACCAGCTATGCCTTTTTTCCCCGAACAGCAACACCATATGTACGCTAATCAGAGCAGATATAGCTAGGGCATTTAACACATAAAAGATCGGGTTATCGAACAGCACATATGTCAGTGCCAGCATCATAATGACCACAAACAGCAGACGTCCTATCCATGTAATGGGCTGGCAACGATCTCGATTAAAGGAATACATATACACGTAAAATACAATAACGAAAATAGGCATAGACACGCCCAGCCCATGTCCGAAGAACAGATATTGATGGACCAGCGCCAATACAATGGCGCCGGCAAAGGCGGACAACAACGACGCTTTCGGCAAAGACGATCCATTCACCTTGTCATGCATGGTAAATACCTCCACAACTATGCTTTATAACCCTTATTGTAGATGATAAAATAAGAAGATAAAGAGAAATTAATCAAAATAAAATTTCCTATTTTATAAAAGCAGTTGCGCTTTTACTCAAGCATAGGGGAAACGGAGCATTCCTGAATGAAACTTCACGCCCAATTTTTACGGCTTCACTCCCACGCAGCTGACGACAGGGACGAGAACCATACCATAGAGACTACGCTGGATGAGCTGGCGGCTATTTTTGACTGCACCCACCGCAATGCCTTGATGATCATTCAGAAAATGGAACAGCACGATTGGATACAATGGACTCCTCGCCGAGGCAGAGGCCGCCGCTCCAGTCTGCGCTTCCTTATTCAGCCGGAAGACATTGCTGTGCAATCCATGATGCAAGCCATAGACCGCCATGATATCAAACGCGCACTGGATGAAATCCGAGTTCATTCACGCTCCTCCACCATGCAGGAGCATTTACAGGGCTGGCTGCTGAATTATTTCGGGCATCACGCGGAGGTGCGCAGTGATCAGCAGCAGATCGACACGCTGCGTCTGCCTATTCGCCAGCAGCTCTATACGCTGGACCCGTTGTACTTGAACTGGCTCGCCGAGTCCTTCGTATCCAGCCATGTCTTTGACGGGCTGGCCCGCCGGGCGAACGAGAGCGGTGAGATTTTGCCGGGACTGGCGCACGCTTGGGAGGTGGACACTACTCGTACGCAGTGGACCTTTTTCCTGCGTAAAGAAGTGCTGTTTCATAACGGCAAAATACTGACCGCGGAAGACGTCGTCTATACCTTTGAGCGACTGAGTCGGGCGCCGGGAAGGAGACTTTACCATTTTATCGTCCGGCAAATTCAGCACGTTCAAGCGTTGAGTCCGACGATGGTACGCTTTGTACTAAAGGAGCCGAACGAGCTATTTTTATCCTTCCTGTGTACCAGCCGGGCTGCCATTGTACCGCGTGAGCTTAATCAGGTGGGTGAAGCCGCCTTTGGCGTTCGTCCTATCGGTACGGGGGCTTTCAAGGTCACGGAAATGAACGAAAGCTTGTGCTTACTTGAGGCTTTTGCGCCTTATTTTCAGGGTCGTGCTCATCTAGATCGGGTGGAAATCGTTCAACTCCCGTGGGCGACTAAGCTGGAATCGCCGGATATGGAAGACACCGCTTCTTCTTTTCACATTATCCATAATCCTATACTGGCAAGAGACACGGATACCGCATGGAGCCAGATTCACTCGGCGGCTTCGGTACGCAAATTTATCACATGTAACACACACAAGGATGGACCGCTGCGCAACCCGGAAATACGTGCTCGGATTGTAGCATGTCTGGATCATCGCCCCCTTCCTTCAGCAGTGGATTCATCTAACGCTAACGATTCATGCGAACCACTGGTGGCGTTACAAATTGCCACCATTCCCGAGTATAGAGCGGATGCAGAACGGGTCGCAGCTCAGCTCGAATCCTGTGGATATACGTGTAACATTGTGGCCGCATCCATGAATGAATTCAAAAGTTCATCTATTCGTATGGAGTCAGACTTAATCATCTTTTCTCTGTTTCGTGACCGTGATGAGCAATTGCGTCTGTTTGATCTGTATCTCAATGTATCCGGGCATGTGGAGCCGCATAGCCGTGTGGATATCGAAAGACTGCTGCGCGAAATTGCACGGGAAGCCGATCATACCGTTAGAGCACAGCAATTTGAACATATCGAAACTCGGCTCATGGATGAGCACCAGCTGCATATTTTATATGAAAAGCCCGTTCAGACGGCCTATCTTCCTACTGTTCGCGGCGTATCCTTTAACAGCCAAGGTTGGGTGGATCTTCGTCATGTCTGGTTTCCGCCTGCCCAACCTCCAACTCCTCACACTTGACGGCAAGGACGCTCCTTCAACCTTCAAATGCACTTGCAAATAAAAAAGGTATCCTCTTCATAAGAGAATACCTTTTTTAATGTTATCTAGACCCTCTAAGCCGATGGTTCAGGAGATGACAATGCCCATCCCCCCAGCCCATGACTGTGGACATCGCTAGGGTCTTCTATAGGAGGGGTGACGGGTGGAAAATTCAATAGGATAAAAACATTAAATGCGAGCAGAGAAAAAACGATCTTTTTTATCATAGATGTACTCTACCTCTCCAAGTAAGTTTTTATATTCCTCTTTGTCCTCAGAAGTGGCAGTATGCCGATACTTTTCAAATAGTCCTACACACTTGATGGTGACAGGATTACCATTCAGCACGACAGAATAGGAAAGGCTCTCAAGCAGGAATTTCATACCTTTGGAATAACGATGTTTGTTGAGATCGTAACAAGCCATCTCTGCCAAAAATCGTGCATAGAGATCTGCTGACATTTGCTCGGTATAGGTGCCTACCTTGGCATGCTGATCTGCAAATGCCTCAATTTGTTTTTCAAAGTGCTGCAGTACATGATCTACATTAAAATCATAACGGTTGGCCGCTACCATTATCTTATGTAACCCCACCAGAATTTCGCCCTCATTTTTTTCCAAATAATTTACATACTGTGGAATCACATCCAGGCTACCGGACATCAACTGATACAAATACCTGTTGGCCTCAGCCCAGTTGCTACAAAGGGCCTTCAAATGCCGAGCTTCCTCCGTATCCTCTTGCACCCAGCTCAAATCAGAGTATAGGGATACATATTCCAGTGCCTTCTGATAATCCCCGCGCTCATCCCACACCCCGGCACGGAGTACGTAAGAGTATACAATATACATAAACAAAGGGCCCTTAGGTTCCTTGCCACGCTCTGATTTTCTGGTATTTCCGTATTTTTGCTCGTATTGTACTTTGGCTTTTTGAGCCATTTTTTCAGCAAACCATTCTACTTTATCCCAACGCCGCAAGGAGGCATACGTATTAGCCAAATCTCTTAAGGCATCCAGTTGGTCTGCCTCACCCAATCGCTCTACAAAGCTTTCAAAATGTGTGGCTGCCCATAAATTTTCATCCTGATCATCGCCAATGGTAATCGTAAATAAACGGTATTGGCAGAGCGCCAGCCGCTCCGAATGTTGATACTTCTCACTTTCCGCGACATTTTTATAAATAATGGCCGCAGCCTCCAACCTACCTTCGCTGAATAATTCTTCCGCTGTCTCAAACAAAGCCGGGGCGTATATGAGATAGTCCATGATAAACTCCACGACTTGCTTAATACAATCGAGTTTGTTCAGCTCTGCACAGCGATGCAAAAAGGGCCGAACCCGTCGCCAATTCGGTGCCGTATTCCGTATAAATTCATCAATGTATAGCTCATAGAGGCTTCCTTCTTCAAGCCCCATACCTGCAGCAATCCGATCCAGCAGCAGCATCGCAATTGGCCGGTTGCCGTTGATAATGGCACTGATTGTTCCTGCATTAATACCTGTGTTCTCCCCAAACTTACTAATCGTAATTCCTTCTCGTCTGATGTACTGCTCCAGCTCTGCGCGAATAGTGGTTGTTTCCTTCAAATCAGGCACCCCCAGGGATAACTTGCATGATTTCAATACAAAAAAAGAAAATTCCCGTGAATATTCCCTTAATTATACAAAAGAAAGCCCACTTAGCCAACTGCATAAGTACATTTATATCAAAAAATTCAATAATTCTCCGAATTGCCGTATACTACAGGAGGCGAGCTGAACAGCTACAACCAATCGGTCGCAGGAAAGGATACGACAAATGGACAACACCCCAACTATAGAACAACAAATTGCACAATGGATGGTCGCGCAAATCCGTGAAGTGGGCACTCTGAAACAAGAAGATGCCATTGCATATGTACGCTCTGAATACGGAGAGCAGTATGTGTTTATAAGCGAGCATGGTCATGTATCTTTGGAAAAAGAAATCAAAAAGGCATTTCGCAAACTACATGGTGGCCGAATCGCCTGGGATCGCGATGCATTCCTCTGGGCCTGGACTTAACAAGCAAAAGCATCTGCTATAGGCAGATGTTTTTTTGATGATTTAACCGTATATCCTCTGGAGTCGGCTAATTTCCTCCTTCACAAACTGTCGGAGTATTGCAGGCTCCACGATTTCAACCCGGCCGATCCAATCCATCGCATCGCGGCAGGCCGCTTCATAGCTATACATGTTGACGGTTAGAATGAAGTGATTGCCTTCCTGTACAGACTGGATGATTTCCATCCTTTTCGCTAGTATTCCAGCTTGCTTCTTAGTCGCTCGGACCAGAACAGGATAGTATTCTTTCTCTCTACAAAGCTGCTTAAAAGCGCTTTCTTTACTTGTCCAATAATATTCCAGTGAAAAATCCTCAGGAACCTTAAAGACTTCAACAGACGGCTGAACCTCCATAATTCGCTCACACTTAAAAGTCCGAATCTCCTGCCCGACTTCACAAAAGGCAATCAGATACCAATCTCCTTTTTTCACCACAAGTCCATAGGGATGTACATGGCGAGAAGTGCAAGAGCCGTCAGCTTTCTCATATTGGATCATTACTTTATAGGACCCCCATACTGCCGCTCTCACGGCTTCCAGGCAAGGAATCGCTATACGTTCCGTCCACCACGGTGTATCATCAAAATAAAACCGAGCTTTGGCTTTTTGAATATCGGATTGATAGGGGGCCGGCATCGTCTGTTCCAGTTTGAGCAAAGTATTCTTTAACTTCAAACCCGATTCCGTGGACCCGCCCGTATAAATGCCCATCCCCGTTAAATACAACTGAATGACATCCCCGCCATTCAACTGCTTCAGGTTTGCCGTATAACCCTCCATTAAATAAATTCCGCCCTTCGGACCGGATGCGGTAACAATCGGAACTCCGGCTTCAGCCAGAAGGTCGATATCCCTGTAAATGGAGCGTACAGAGGTTTCCAGTGCCAACGCCAATTCCCTGGCCTTCATTCTCCCTCTAGATTCGATACATAATAAAATCGCGATTAAACGATGCAGTCTCACAGTCATACCTCCACATAGATGGTTAACCCGAAATGAAAAGATGATGCAAAGATTGTTGACACCCTGTTGGCAGCAATAGGTGTGTATCATAGAAGTAAAGGGGTGTAATGGATGATGAATATTGGAATTTTGGGGACGGGATTCGGCGCGTATCATGCCTCGCTGTTAAACAACCATCCCAAGGTAAACAGACTCATTGTATTTGGAAGGAACGAAATCAAGCTGCAAAAATTGAAAGAGGAGCTAAACGTAGAAGTCACACAAAATATAGAGGATATTCTGCTGGATCCGGACGTGGATATCGTCGATCTATGCCTGCCCTCCCACCTGCATAGGTCACATGCCATTGATGCGCTAAAGCACGGGAAGCATGTATTTTGTGAAACACCGGTTTGCTTTCATCTCGAAGACGCTCTTCTTATGCAACAAGCTGAGAAGCAATATGGCAAAAAAATTCTGGTCAACCAGTTCATTAAGTTTGATCCTGCCTATACCTATCTGTACGAGGCTTATCACCAACAAAAATACGGAAAACTCATTTCCTTGTCCTTGAAAAGAGAAACCCCTCCCCTATGGGGAGACCTTGGACTAAGTTCCATCCCTACGCAGTTCATGATTCATGAACTGGATTTATTCACCTGGCTATGGGGTCCATGTGATCCATATACAGTGTGGGGTACAGAGGTAGTCCATCCCGAACAGGCACAAGTTCGGGCTTATTTTCAGCATCGGGATACATTCACAGAAGTCATCGCTTCTTCCCATATGCCGAAAAGCTATCCTTTCACGGTGGCCTATGAAGCTTATTTTGAAAAAGCCAAGCTGGTATTTCATGAGAGTGACGAAAACGATCCCATACCCACCGCATTATTTGAGTATACCGCATCAGGACAGCAAAAAATCAACCTCGAATCCGCCAATCCATACGAAAAAAGTTGGGATCATGCACTTGATTGCTTTGGCGGACATGCGGAATGTCTGATTCCATTGGAGTCGGCCGTACAAGCACTGGAAATGGCCATTGAGATTAAAAACAGACTGGAGCAAGCTCGGCGTTAGCCGGTAGTTAGCCCGTACCTTCGGAAATCAGCTTCCTATCAGGAAGCTGTATCCGCAGGCAGGGACACTTCGTCCGCGTAGTTCGTTGCCATAATCTTGGCTACCTCAGCCGGGTCAGTTGTCTGGCCCAACGCCCACATCATTTTCGTTACCAGCGCTTCTGTTGTCATGTCATACCCCGGAATAACACCCTTTTCCAGCACCTTCTGCCCTACCTCATAAATCGTCAGGTCCCCGCCCTCATAAGGACATTGAGTAGTAACAACAATACTCATACCGTCCTTCATCAGATCCTCAATTTTACTGATGAGGCTCCTTTCTTTAAAAGGCACACCGCCCATGCCAAAGCCCTCAATGACGATACCTTTATAGCCCAAGCTCTGAATAGCATCAAAAATCGCCGGGTTTGTACCCGGAATCAGCCTGAGCAGAAATACTTCAGAAGCATACCTGTCATTGTACGGGTGACGAACGGTATCACGATTTGCAAATACGCCCTCCGTATAGACCACCTTGCCGTTCTCCACGAGACCTATGTACGGATAGTTAATACTCTCAAAAGCATTATAGCTGCGTGTTCTGATCTTCGAGCTGCGGCTGCCGTTGATAATCTTGCCATTAAACACGACAAAAACCCCTGCTACCTCGCCACATGCGGTCAGGAATGAGTCAATTACATTTTTTTTGGAATCGCTGTGCTCCGCCAATATGGATACTTGCGACCCTGTCACAACGACGGGTTTGTCCACAGTCCCCAACATAAAGCTCAGGGCTGAAGCCGTATAAGCCATCGTATCCGTGCCATGGGCAATAACAATACCGTCGTATTGATCGAGCGAACGATGTACCATCCGGGCGATGGAAGCCCAATCCTCTGGTTGTGTATTGGTGCTATCAATGCTCATCAAATTGTAGGCATCAATCTCGCAAATTTCCTGGAGCTCTGGAATTTCAGCCAAAATATTTTCAGCCGATTGAGTTGGAGTCAGGCCGTTTTCCTGATAGGAGGAAGAAATTGTTCCTCCGGTATTAATGAACAGAACCTTTTTCATTTGCCAATGTTCCTTCCCGATTACAACTTCACTTTATTGTTCTTAGAATTTATCATGAATAAGGGTGATTAGCTACTTTGCTAAAGAAAAGAAATAATGAAGGATGGTGCATTCATGAATCTGGAGCAGCTAGCAACCGTCATCCCGTTGCTGGAGCATATCGAATACGGCAACACCTCTCAGACCCTGCATCCTGGCTCCGACAGCCATCTCCTGATTGTTGCGCTGCACGGACATGTCACTCTCTCAGCTAAAGACCAAGAGCCGGTTATTTTCACGCAGGGCTTTGCCTTTCATAATCAATATGGCGCTTGCAGCATTCAGGTCCCCAAAACCCGGGAAGCCGAATATATCGTGCTTACGTATCGTGTGCTGCGAAGCGAATCCACGGATTGGACGCTGCATGGTCCGTTGCGTACCTTGAGTGAATACAAAATCAAATATATGCTGGACGAGCTGCTACGAACAACAGCCCCAAGCATTCAGGATGAAGCTGGCGTGGAAAAGGCGGCCCGGCAATTTCGAAAAAGACTGCTTCTGGAGCGCTTGCTATTCATTTATATCTATGAGACGCATATGGTGCAGGACAACCACAACTCATCGGTATCTATTGAACAATCCCTGTCTTATATCCATGAGCATTATATGCTCAAGCTGACCTTGCCGCTTCTGGCTGATCGGGCGGGCATGAGTGAAGGACATTACACGGTGTTGTTCAAAAAAGCCACTGGCATGACCATGACCCAGTATTTACGTCATCTCCGTATCCAAAAAGCGAAGCAAATGTTCCAGCAGACCCGACTTCCAGCCAAGGAAGTCGCCCAACGGGTCGGATTTACGGATTATTTTCATTTTAGTCGTATTTTCAAAAAAGAAGTCGGCTGCTCCCCCACCCAGTTTCAAAGAATCTAATAATATAACATGTGACGTCTACAAATCAGACATGGTATAAAAGAGAGGTTACCGCTAAAATTCAAATGAGAATAATTATTATTATCAGGGGGAAACAGGATGCATCATTGGTTTACACGTATATTGGGCCTCGCCTTCACCTTACTGCTCGCTATTAGCTTGGCAGCTTGTAGTTCATCCTCCACGAATCAGACTGCGGCAAACGACAATTCGACGGGTTCCCAACCAGCGAACAGCTCATCTGACGGAGACCGTATCACCGTTCAGGACGCACTCGGAACTGTCACTTTACCAGGCAAGCCTGCACGTATTATTTCAATGGATTTCAGCTTTACGGACATGCTGGTGACTCTGGGTGTGCAGCCTATCGGAATTGCTGATGACGGTACGCCTGAACTGTTCATGGATTCCGTGAAAAGCAAGCTGAAGGACTACACTTCCGTAGGCTCCCGTTATGAACCCAATATTGAACTGATCAGCTCATTGCAGCCTGATCTGATTATTGTGGATATTAATAAGCACAAAAATGCTTTGACTCAATTGAAAGGCATTGCCCCAGTGCTGGCACTGGACGATTTTCAGGCAGACTATGAGCATATGCTAAAAAACTACACGATCCTCGCTACGGCCGTAGGTAAAAGTGAAGAGGCCCAAAAACGTCTGAAAGAACATCAGGTCAAAATGGATGCAGCCAAAAAGAAGCTGAAGAGCACCTCTCTGACCGTACTGCCTGCTGTCGTCAATCCTAAAGGCTTCTTCGCCCATTCGGACCATGCATATACTGGCTCCATTGTAAAGCTGTTAGGCTTTACCGATCCGGTGCACAGCGACAAGGCATATCCCGAGCTGACACTGGAGCAGTTGGTTGAAGCCAACCCACAGGTACTGTTCCTGATGCCGACAGACCCTGCAACGATCGTGAACCAGTGGGAAGGCAATCCCTTGTGGCAAAAATTAGACGCAGTTAAAAACAACCGTGTATTTACGGTAGAACGACGTAATTGGTCCTTGTCCCGCGGGATGCTGGGAAGTGAAAAAATAGCCGAGGACATCGTAAACAGCCTGGGAGAGAAGTAAAATGATCCATTCCATATCCACCAAGAAGCAGAGCCGTTCGCGGTTTCTGCTCTTCCTGTTTTTAGTGTCTTTGATTTTATTAATCCTGGGCTTGTTATTCAGCCTCAAATGGGGCCCCGCCTCTATATCGTGGGCTGAACTGTATCAGGCATTGACCTATCAGCACAGTGACAAGGTACATCTGTATATTCAGACGCTGCGCCTGCCGCGCACCCTGACCGCCTGCATGGTCGGTACCCTGCTGGCGCTGGCGGGGCTATTGATCCAGCTCACCACACGAAATCCGCTGGCTTCACCACATGTATTTGGCATTAACGCTGGGGCTTCTCTCGCCGTGGTGCTGGGACTCGTCTTATCCGCACAGCTATCGGCAACATCCACGATGCTGATGGCCTTTGCTGGGGCAGCGGCAGGTGCATGGCTGGTCTGGTCGCTGGCTGGATTCGCAGACAAGCAGCCTGTTCGCTTGGCGCTGGCGGGCATCACCATTCATTTCATGCTGTCGTCACTAACAGAGGGCTTCATTATATTAAATCAGTACTCTACGGAGTCCATGATTTTCTGGCTGGCTGGCTCTGTCAGTCAGGCGGGCTGGACGGAGGTACGAATGATTTTTCCTTTTTTCATCGTGAGTCTTGCGCTGCTCGTTATGCTGTTGCCAGCCCTGCGACTGCTGCTATTGGAGGATGAGATCGCAGCCGGACTAGGGCAGCGCGTCCCTCTTGTTCGAGCGCTGGCTCTGCTGCTGGTTATCGTAATGGCAGGCTCAGCCGTGGCGGTATGCGGACCGATCGGCTTTGTCTGTCTGATCGTACCCCACATCGCCCGGGCGCTGGTTGGAACACGTCTCTCGTTGCTCGTTCCGATGACAGCGCTTGGCGGAGGACTGCTGCTGGTGTATGCGGATCTCCTCAGCCGCATCATTTCGTTTCCGTTCGAATCGCCCGTGGGAATTGTAACCTCTGCTATCGGAGGGCCGTTTTTTATCTATCTGGCCCGTAAAAAAGGAGGGGGACACGATGACCAGAACTTTCCATCTTGTGGCCGCCTTGCTTTTGCTGCTCCTGCTCGGCATCGTTTCGGTCAGTGTGGGAGCACTTCCTATTCCCTTGCGTGATATCAGCTCGGCTCTGCTGGATACGCACAGCCGTTTTCATTTTATCGTATACGAGGTTCGCTTGCCCCGGACGTTGGTTGGACTGCTGGCAGGCATGGGACTAGCCGTGGCAGGAGCTATTCTGCAAAGTCTGATTCGCAATCCGCTAGCCAGTCCTGACGTGATCGGCATTTCCAAAGGAGCCGGATTTGCAGCGGCGGCTGTGATTTTCCTGTTCCCCCAGTCTCCAGCCTATATCCTGCCCTTGGCGGCGTTTGGCGGAGCCGTGGGAACATTCCTGATTCTGCTGCTGCTCAGCCGTAGACTTACGCTGGCTCCAGCAGCTCTAGCTCTGGTCGGGGTCGCTATGGGGGCCGTCCTCATGGCAGCCACGCAGTATCTCATCGTAACCCACCCGACCAATGTGAACACGGCTTTGCTCTGGATGTCAGGCAGCCTATGGGGCCGGAGCTGGCGGGAGGTCATCTCACTGCTGCCCTGGATCATTGTCTTGCTACCCTTGGTCTGGGGCAGCTACCGAAAGCTGAATATTTACCAGCTTGGCGATGAGACCATCACTTCTCTCGGGGTACATATGACTCGCCAGCGCCTGCTGCTTCTATTGCTTGCCGTTACACTGGCCGGAATTTCAGTCTCGGCGGTCGGCGCCATCGGCTTCATCGGACTGATGGCACCCCATATGGCTCGAAGATTTGTTGGCAGCCACAATCAGTGGCTGATTCCGCTGGCTGCCCTGCTGGGAGCGAATCTGATGCTGCTGGGCGACATTTTGGGCAGAATGCTCATTGTTCCACGTGAAATACCCATCGGGATCATGACAGCACTTGTGGGCGCTCCTTATTTTGTGTATTTACTGCGGAAGGAACGCAGCAGAAGATCATTCTGATTCCCCGATACCCACAGGAAAAGACCTTTCATCCTACCTGAGGATTCTCCGGGTACATCCACCAGTAGCCTGATGCATCTATATATAGCACGCCAAAAAGCACGTCAGACATACGCAGGTTTCCCTTCTCCTGCGATAAGTCTAACGTGCTTTTTACTCTAAGTTCTACCCCTTTCCACGTCATTGTACGGAATTTTACGGTTGCTCCTGTAACGTTCTTTGCCCCAGAGCTTTGCCCAAAAATTGCCGTGTCCGTTCTTCCTTCGGATGATTGAAAAACTGCTCCACCGGTCCCTGTTCTACGATCGCACCATGCTCCATCAGCACGACCCGATCCGCTACATCCCTCGCAAAACCAAGCTCATGCGTGACAATAATCATCGTATTGCCTTCACTCGCCACCTTTTGAATCACGGACAGCACTTCATCCACCAGTTCAGGATCAAGCGAGGATGTCGGCTCATCGAACAACAGCACCTGCGGATTCAGCGCCAAAGCGCGGGCAATAGCAACACGCTGCTGCTGTCCACCCGAAAGCTGGGCAGGATAATAGGTCATACGATCCTTTAACCCGACCTTTTCCAAAATGCCTTCACTGATCTCCCTTGCCTGCTTGCGATCCATCTTTTTCACACTGGTCAGACCAATCATCACGTTGTGGAGTGCATTCAAATTTTTAAACAGCTGATATTGCTGAAATACCATTGCCGTTGCCATCCGCAGTCCGAGAATGTCCTTTTTTCCGGCCTTGGCCGCATCTACCTTCAGACCATCAATTTCAATGCTACCGCTGGTCGGCTGTTCCAAAAAATTAATGCTGCGCAGCAGTGTGGACTTCCCCGATCCGCTTGGGCCCAGAATGACCACCACTTCTCCCTTACCTACTGTCAGGTCTATGCCCTTTAACACATGATGCTGCCCAAAATGCTTATGAATTTGATGAAGTTGAATCATGCCCTTACTCACTTCTTTCGTAAATTCGAATACGTTTCTCCAGCACAACAAGCCCGCGCTCAATAATGATGCACACCAGCCAGTAGATCAAAGACACCGCAACATAGACCTCAAAAAAAGCCAACGCCCGCGCGCCCATAATTTTGGCCTGCCCCATCATATCGACGACACCAATCATAAAGATAAAAGACGTATCCTTCACTGTACTGATCAGCGTATTTCCCAGATTGGGCAAAGCCACCGTTAGCGCCTGCGGCAATACAATTTTAAGCATAATCTGTGTTTGGCTCATTCCGATGGAATTGGCCGCCTCAAACTGTCCCCGATCGACCGAATGAATCGCTGCCCGGAACGTCTCCGACAAATACCCCCCCAGGTTCAATGAAAATGAGAGCAACGCAAACAGCTCGGGTGGAATGACATAGACATTGAATTGCTGCAAGAAGCCATATTCGCTCTGAAAATAATACAAAAACTTGGGTATTCCGTAATATACGAGAAACAGCTGCACAATGAGCGGTGTTCCCCGGATGTACGAGACATACAATGTAGACAAGGGTGCCAAGACAGGCACCTTGTATATCCGGATTAAGGCCGTAGCTAACCCGATGATCGCACCCAGCAGCATGGAGACAAACGCAATCCATAAGGTAACGGGGAGATACTCCACGATCTGGGGAAGGCTTTTCAGCATATAATCTAAATCAAACAGCTTTTCCATAGGAACCCCACTCTATTCTTTACATTGTGATTACTGAGGAATAAATTCTCCACCTGTCCACTGTTCAGACAATTTTTTCAGTGTTCCGTCCGCTTTAAGCTCTTTAATAATCGGGTCGATTTTAGCTTTCAGTTCTTCACCCTGCTTATCCTTCTTGAACACTAGATTGATGTTATCGCTTTGCACAGGCTCGCCCACAGCTTCCACCTGTAAGCCTTCCTTCTTGATCGTTGCTGCCGCCATCACTGGATCATTCACATAAGCGTCCACTCGGCCATTTTGCACATCTTGAAGGTTGTCGGACGAAGTGCCTGTATCATTATATTTTAAAATAATTTTGTTACCGTTCTTCGCATTATACTGCTCCAGCAACTGCGTATAGGAATCGCCTACCGAGGCGGCTACCTTCTTGCCCTCCAAATCCTTGAGAGAATGGATATCCGTTCTACCCTTTTTCACAATAATAACCGACTGAGCCGAGAAATAGGACTCATCCGAAAACAAATACTTCTTCTCACGCTCAGGATTTTTGGCAACTTCATCTGCGATGATCTGCACTTTATTCGCATCCAGCGCAAGGAATATCGCATCCCAGCCCGAAGGTACAAATTCAATCTTATAGCCGTCCAGCTTCTTATCGATCTCCTTGACTACTTCCACATCGTATCCGGTCAGCTCATTTTTATCATTCGTAAAGGCAAACGGCGGGTAGTCATTTTGTGTCCCCACATAGAGTACCTTATCCCCTGATGCCGCTTCCTTCGAGGAACAACCACTCAAGGCACCCGTTATTAACACAAGAGATAGCCCAATCGCTGCTACCCAAGCAGATTTCTTCATAAATGACATCCCCTTTTAAAATCCAAGTAATTTACTATGATTTTATATTATAACGAGTTATTCAAATAATACAACTAGCAAATTTCATTTTGATTATCTAACCAGATGCCGCACAAAAAAAGACCCTTGCGGGTCAGTTGTTATTCATGAAGCGGAAGACGGTCTGCTGGATGCTCCGGCAAAATGGACGAAATTAAACATTGTACAGCCGGGTGAGCAGATTCAAAAATCTGATCTTTCTCAGCACAGTGCTCGACTAATTTCCCTTGTTCCATCACAGCAATGCCATCACAGACGGCGTAGGCCGCTCGAATATCATGTGTGATAAACAGATATGACAATCCAAATGAAGTTTTCAGCTCTTCCAACAGGGATAAAATGCGCATCTGATGAACCATATCCAGACTGCTGACGGACTCATCCAGTACGATCAGCTTGGGTCTGAGCGCAATCGCCCGTGCAATGTTAATCCGCTGTAATTGTCCGCCGCTGAATTGATGCGGATATTTATTCCGATCCTCCGGCTTAAGACCCACCCGCTCCAGCAGATTTTCTACCGTTCTTTTTTGTTCCTGCACTGATAACCGCTCGTAATTGTCCAAGGGCTCTCCGATAATCTGTCCGGCGGTCATGCGAGGGTTTACAGCAGAATAGCAGTCCTGGAATACAACCTGCATATCCCGTCGCAATCCCCTGCGTACTTGAGGACTTCCATTATAGATGTCCTGCCCCTGAAACAGCACCTGACCCTCCTGCGGCTTCTCCAGCCCCAGAATAACCTTGCCCAGCGTGCTCTTCCCCGCTCCACTGGTTCCAAGCAGTCCTAGGCAAAATCCGCTCTCTATGGTAAGCGACACATCAGTGAGCACAGGGAGACGTGATTCGGAGCGGCCCAGCCATTTGCGCTTTCTATAGCTATGAGTTACTTCCTTCACTTGCAGCACATGCATTCGCTCCCCTTTTGAAAGTATCCAACAGGCAACTCATCGCCCTACTGATTTATGCCCTGAAGGGACAACTTAGGTCTGGCCTGCAACAGCATTTTCGTATATTCATGCTGTGGATGGTCGAACAACTGAAACACCTCTGCCTGCTCAACAATACGCCCCCGCTGCATCACTGCCACTTCATCCGCCATTTGGGAGATGACACCCAGATCATGCGAGATCAGCAAAATAGACGTGTCATATTCCGTACGTAAGCGATCCAACTCTCTCAGCACCTGTAGCTGATTAACCACATCGAGTGCCGTCGTCGGTTCATCCGCAATAACCACTGCTGGCCGCAGGCACATGGAAATGGCGATCATGACCCGTTGCAGCATCCCGCCACTCAACTGAAACGAATAACACTTCATTAGCTTGGCTGGATTGGGCAGATTCATATTTTCCAGAGCCGCTATAGCAAGATCACGGGCCTGTCGTTTACTTAATCCGGTATGCGTGCGGATCGTTTCCATAAACTGATCCCCAATCGTATATACTGGCGTAAAAGCCCTCATCGGATTTTGCATAATAAAAGCAATTGCCTTGCCCCGAATGCGGCGCATCTCCTCGGCTGGCATTCCATTCAACTCACGTCCGTTCAGACGAACACTGCCTTCCACATCCATCGTCTGGCGATCCAGTAGCTGGAGCAGCGCGTTACAGGTTACTGTTTTACCGCTACCACTCTCGCCGACAAGACCCAGAACCCGCCCCTTTTTCAGTTCAAAATGGATAGGTTCCAGCAGAGATACCGCCCCTGCATCAGTTTTGAGCTTTACCTGCAAGCCACTGACCTCCAGCACCTGCGTCTTGGCTGTGTCCTCCATCGTTGTCCCCACTCCTGTTTTACTGACGTTTGGCAATTCCATATCGGTCGGACAACGCCTCTCCCAATATATTGAAGGCCATTACCACCAGCAGAATCATGATACCCGGATAAATCATTAATTCCGGATGACTGCGGATGTATCCCGTTCCCTCATGAATCATGGCTCCCCATTCAGGAGTCGGCGGCTGGATGCCTAGACCCAGGAATGACAACGCGGAGATATCCATGATCGCCCAGCCCATCTCCAGCGTACCAATGACCACAATCGGCCGCAGCACATTCGGAATGATGTGCCGCCGGATAATGGCCCCTGAGGAGGAGCCGCTAATCCTTGCGGTCGCTATAAAATTCTGCTCTTTCAGACTGACGACCATATTGCGGCACATTCGGGCATAGTACACCCACTGCACCAGCATCAAGGCAAACAGCACCTGCATGAGACCTGGCCCAAAAATACCAACAATGCCGAGCACAAGCACCAAGTTGGGAAACGCCATAATGCCTTCGCAAAACCGCATCAGTACACTATCGACCCAACCGCCCAAATAACCTGCAACTGATCCGATCACAACACCGATACTAAGCGAGGACAAGAAAATTAATGTCGCAAAGCCGAGCGAAATTCGCGCTCCATACAGCAGCCGGGATAGATTACACCGACCCAGATGGTCCGTTCCCAGCCAATACTCTTTTGAGGGGCCTTCCAGCCTATGCAGTAAATTGACTCTAACCGGATCATGAGGAGCTAGCCACGGAGCCAGCGCCATTATGATAAAAAGGGCTACCAGCACGACAGAGCAAACCACGATTACCTTTTGACCTTTGAACATTTTACGCAACCTTATCATCACTGCTCTGCTCGTCCCTTCGAAGAAATTCGGGGGTCCATATACAAGTGCACCAGATCAACGAGCAAATTGCATACGATGAACAGGCATGCCGCCAAAAACACATAGCATTGTATGACGGGAATATCCCGGTTAAAAATGGCTTCCACGAAATAACGGCCAAACCCAGGCCATGAAAACACCTGCTCCACAATAATCGTTCCAGTCAGCAACTTGCCCAGATTCATGCCCATACTTGTTATTAGCGGAGTAATGGCCATTTTGAGTATGTGCCTGAGCATAATCACACGCTCGCGTATTCCTCTGGTTCTGGCATACTGGACATACGTTTCCTGAAGCTGTTCCAGCACACTGGAGCGCAACAGACGCGTATATAAAGCAATCAGAACCAGCGACAGAGTCAACGTCGGCAACACCAGATGCTGCCACGTTCCCCGACCCTCTACAGGTAGCCAGTCCAATCGTACAGAGAAAAAGAAGATTAACAAATATCCCAGCCAGAACTGGGGAATAGATGCCCCGAAATACGAAATCCCTCGACTCAGTATGTCGATCCAGCCATTTTTACGCATCGCCGCCAACACACCCAGCGGGATGCTCACCACGATGGATAATGCCATGCTGCTTAAGGCCAGCTCAACAGTGGCAGGCAATCGAGCCTTCACCTCATCCCACACTGGCTTGTTGGTTAGATACGAAGTACCAAAGTCCAACCGACTGATTCTTTGAAGTGTATGCATATACTGTGTCAGCAATGGCTGATCCAGCCCGAACTCATGCCTCTTCTGCTCCAGAATTTCCGGGGTAGGATAAATATGAGCAGCCGTCAAATAAGCTTCAGCCGGATCAACCGGTGAAATATGAATGAGTGCAAAGGTAACGAGGGTGGCAAAGAGAACAATAGGAATGACCGCTACCATTCGCTTCCCGATATAGCTAATCATAAGTTGTCCTCCTATCCTGTAAATTAACGTTACCTTCCCGTTTCAGCTACTTCCCAATTTCAATTCCCTCAAATGGATTTTCATCCCTATTAGCTGGGAATACAAAGTTAGTAATCTTTTTCTGATACACTGCCGTCTTCTTAATATACGAAATAGGTACAATTGCAGATTGCTCCTGAAGTGTCTTCAAGATTGAGGCATACAGCTCCTGACGCTTAGTTTCGTCTGTCGATGAAAGTGCTTCGTGTACTTGCTGATCCAGATCCTTCTTCATCGGAAGGGCGCTCAGCACCTCAGAAATTCCGAAGCTCTTCTTGGCAATAACATTAATAAAGGAATGCGGATCATAAGGCGCACCGTAGTTGTACCAGAAATACAGATCAAACTGGTTGGATCTAAGCCGCTTGATTTGAACCGTCAGCTCCAGTCCGGTCAGATTCACTTTGACACCCAGCTCTCCCCATTCAGCCTGAATGGTTTCAGCCATCGCCTTTTGGATCGGATCGGTCTTATCGAAAATCAGCTCAAAATCCAGCTGTTGTCCATCTTTCTCCCGTACTGTGCCGCCTGCGGGCAGCTTCCAGCCAGCCTCATCCAACAATGCTTTGGATTTTTCCACATCATAGCCTATTGGCTGTAAGTCGACATTCGTATACGGGTAGTTTTTGGATAAAACGGTATCCGCTGTTTCCTCGAGCCCCGAGGTTACGCCTTCCACCATCGCCTGCTTGTTAAATCCATGCTGGAGTGCCAGACGTACCCGAAGATCTGCCAGCTTGGGATTGGACGAGTTGAGCAACAGGCTTCTTGTGCCGACAGGCTCGGACAGCGTGGTAACATACTGATTCGTGTCGCGAAGCTGTTTGAAAGCATCCAGGCTAATAACACCTTCTCCATAAATCAGATCCAGGTCGCCTTTTTCAAAGGCCATTACACGTGTTTCACCATCGGGAATAATTTTGACCGTAATTTTGTCCACCTTCGGTGCAGTACCCCAATAATTCGGGTTACGCTTAAAGGTTGCATACTCATCCTGCTTGTATTCATCCAGCATCCAAGGTCCTGTACCTACAGGTTTCTTAATCCCTTTGGACGTATCTCCATCATCCGGGAACCCGGCTTCACCTAAAAAACGGAACGGGCGAACGACAGACAGATCCTGAATAACTGGGTAGTATGGCTCTTTGAGCGTCATTAGGAACGTACTGTCATCTACAGCTTCAGTTTTATCGAGAACGCCTACTATACCAAGCCAGCTATGCGTTTTCTCATTTTTCATAATAGCGTCAAAGTTCTTTTTCACAATCGCGGCATTAAATAGCGTTCCATCGGAAAATTTCACACCTTTACGCAGCTTAAACGTATATGTCTTGCCGTCCTTGGATATGGTCCAAGATTCAGCCAAAGCAGGCTCTAGCTTGCCTCCTTGCTTGTAGCTGACTAACGGCTCATAAATCATGGATTGTGCAAATAGCTGGGAAGGGTTGTATACGTGAGGATTCATTGTACCAATGTCCCGTGGCCACGATAGCGTGATCGACTTTTCATTGGCAGCTCCGTTAGTAGAGGTGGATGCAGGTGTGTTCTCCTGCTTCGCGCAGCCCAGAATAACGGATAATAAGAGGAGCGTCACCAACATAAAGGTGGCAGTCTTGCGGTGTCGAACGGACATCAATGTATTTCCCCTTTTCTATATATGTGATAATGATTATCATAATCATATTTAGAATAGGTACCACATTATATTTTGTCAACAATATTCGACAAGCAAAGCTCTTATTTATTTTGAATTTGTATAATATTAAATTTATGGATTAATCCGCCAACGTTTGAAATAGAGTACGCGTGTATTCATGCTTCACTAGCTCTTCATCCCAATCCTCGAATATTTCCACGATCTCTCCCTGAACCATGACGGCAACACGATCACAGAACGTACGGGTGGATTGAAGATCATGGGTGATGAAAAGATAGGACAACTGACGTTCGAGCTGCATTCTTTTGAGCATGTTCAGCACGGAGGACTGGGTTGTCGTATCCAGATTGGCGACGGATTCATCGAACAGGATGATTTCTGGTTCAACGGCCAACGCCCGAGCAATGCACACCCGCTGTTTTTGTCCACCGCTTAGCTGCGCAGGGTATTTTTTCAGACTGTCAGCCTCCAACCCTACCGATTCCAGTAAGGAAAGGCAGATATCCAGTGCCCTTACTTTTCGCTCAGGAAAATAGTTCCGGATCGGCTCCATCAGAATATCTCGAATGGTCATACGGGGATGCAGTGAGGAGGCCGAGTCCTGCGTGACTAACTGAATTCGTTTGTACAGATGAATATCTTTCATCCTTCCGGTATGTATGGGCTGCTGATTCAGCCAGATTTCCCCCGAGGTCAACGACTCTAGCCCCAGGATACACTGTGCCAGCGTGCTTTTGCCACTTCCGCTTTCTCCAACCAGTCCAAGGCATTCTCCCTGTCGTAATTCCAAGCTCACTTTCTTTATAGCCTGCTCACTGTGTTTCGTATTGAACCAGCCTTTTCTCCGTCTGCGGACAGGATAAGCTTTGGTGACGTTCTTCAATTCCAATATCACGGTTGCATCCTCCCTTCCGGGGTCATCTCCAATACTCGATCTGCTACGCGACTCATACCCTGACGATCATGTGAAATTAACAAAATAGTGAGCTCGAAATCCTCTCTCAACTGTAAAAGCAATGACAGAACCTTGTCGCGGTTGATCACATCCAGCGCTGTAGTGGGCTCGTCGGCAATAAAGAGGCGCGGGCCGGAGCTTAACATTGCAGCCAGCAGCACCCTTTGGCACATACCTCCGCTTAGTTCAAAAGGATATGATGACAGAATATACTCAGGATCGGCAAAACCGACCTTGCGGAGCAGAGAACACAAATAAGCTTCCTGCCCTGGAGTAGTGCGGCCTCCAGCCAGCTCCGTGGCACGGTTCAGCATCTGTCGCATCCGTGACATTACGCCCTGTCGTCGATGGGTCTGCTGTGATGCAGTGTGGGACGGGGCAAGATCAGCCTGGCCCTGCTCCTTCTGGGCGTGCATTTGGCGCCGCCTGTGCAGTCTAAGCGTATCCGTCAGCTGGGCGCGGACGGTACGGATCGGGTTCAGCCCGCTCAGCGATTGTTGAATGAGCAGGGCAATATCCTCACGGCGCAGTCTTTGCCAGCGCTGTTCATGGAACGGGATAATGTCTTCCCCGTTATAGTAGATGCACCCTTGCGTAACACCAACATCTGGGTCCAGCATACCCGCGATTGCGTGTGCGGTCAGGCTCTTGCCACATCCACTTGGTCCAGTCAGAGCCACAATTTCCCCTGGGTAGACGGAAAAGTTCACATCTCGCAGTAGCGGATTGCTCCCGTTCCCGCTTCCGCTTGCTCCTGCACCTGTACGACTAATCTCCAAATGTTCCACGTGTAACAACGGTTTTTGTACGTAAGCTCGCTCTATCGTATCCTTCCACCCTATGACTGGTCGTTTTCCCACTATTTCGCCGCCCCCTTTTCTGAAAAATGATCACCCAGAAGCTGGCAGGCAAGCACAAACAGCATAATCGCCAAACCCGGAAAGATCATAACATGCGGAGCCACCTGAAAATACGAGGTTGCATCATGCAGCATCACGCCCCACTCTGGCTTGGGCGGCTGTACACCCAGTCCAAGAAAGGAGAGTCCAGCGATCATTAACACCACGTGTCCGATATCCCATACCGCATATACCAATAATTGCGGCCATACTTGTGGCAATACATAACGCCTTAGTATGCGCATGTGTGAATTGCCGGACAAACGGGCATACCGTACATAGTCCTCCTGGCAGGCTTTTTGAACCAAACTGCGGATATAGCGGACATAGCCCGCCCACCGTACCGCAATAATCGCTAAGGTCATGTTGACGAAACCCGGCCCCAAAATACCCACAATCGCCACCGTTAAAATAATATCGGGAAAAGCCAGTACGCCGTCGATTCCCCGCATAATCAGCTGATCCACACGTCCTCGCACATAACCAATGAGCAAGCCTGTGGGCAGACTAATACACAGCGTAGCTACCGTAATCGCACAAGCGATTAATACGCTTGTCCGAATTCCATAAATGAGCCGTGACAGCACATCCCGACCCAGATGATCCGTACCGAAAGGATATTTACGGCTGGGTGGTGCCAAACGGTTCAGAAGGTCCACATGCAGAGGATCATGCGGAGCGGCCCAGGGAGCCAGCAACCCAAGCAGCACGATCAGGCCAAATAGTGCGCCCCCTGCCAGCAAGCTTCCTCTAAAGGAAAGCCGTATCTTTTTCATTTTCAGCTTCCCCCTTAACGCAAACGCAGCCTTGGATCTATCACCGTCTGGACCACATCCACCAAACACTGAACACCTACAATTAAAAACGCGGCAAACATAACATATCCCTGAATCACCGGGTAATCCCGCTGCGTAATTGCATCTATAAAATACTTTCCTAACCCTGGCCATGAAAAAATGGTTTCTACGATGACGTTACCTGCCAGCATAAATGATAGATTCGTACCTAATAGCGTGATCATAGGCAGAACGGCATGTTTAAATATCTCAAAAAAGAGAATATGCATACGTGAAAAACCGCGAGCTCTCGCTGCCTTCACAAAATTCCGGTCACTCAGCTCCAGCATCTGAGCACGCAATACACGGGCTTGCACCGTTCCCAATCCTGCACCAAGCGTCAGCGCTGGGAGTACTAAATGTGTCCAGTCCTCCCTTCCCATGGATGGGAGCCAGCCCAAGCGAACGGAAAATAGATAGATCAGCAGAAACCCAAGCCAAAAAGAAGGAATTGACGATCCCAGCAAAGCGAACAGCCTGCCCAGACGATCTAGTGGACCGCTGACTTTTAGCGAGGCAGCCAGTCCCATCCCAAGCGTAAGCACCGTCATGACGGCAAAGCCCGCCAAAGCTAGCTCCACCGTAGCGGGCAGTCTGCTCCATAGTTCGTTTAGCACTGACTCCTTGGACACATACGAGGTTCCCCAATGTCCTGTGAACACATCCCTCAGCCAGTTCACATATTGAATATGAAGCGGCTCATTCAAGCCCAGTTCGTTTCGCAGCGCGGTTAGCGCCTCCCCAGAAGCAGGAACATTATGCGCGGTGAGCAAAATGAGAGCAGGGTCACCAGGAGCCAGCCTCATCAGTACAAAAGTCAGCGTAGATACAACGAATACAATGATGGGCAGCTGCGCCACACGTTCCAATATAAAACGAATCATAGGATACGTTGCTCGTTATTCCGCAATATCAGATTGCGCTGTAATGTAGTAATACTCGATCGGATGAGGTGTAAAGCCCTTTACTCCTTTTTTCGCACCAAACACATTGTCAGGGTGCACAATGAACGACTGCGGTAAATCTGTATTGATGATATCCAGCGCTTGCAGTGTTACCGCATTACGCTGTGCGGTATCCTTCGCCAACTTCAGGCTGTGAAGAATATTCTCCAGCGGTTTGGAAGCATAACGGCTTACATTGGCTTCACTTGTAGAGGAGTAGAACATGTCCATAAAATACTGCGGCTCCCCTGTATGGGCCGTGAGCATGCTGTACATAGCAAAATCCCAATCGTTTTTGGTCAACGCCTCATCGATATTTTCCACCTTGCGAATCTTGACCTGGATTCCCTCATTTAGCAATTGGCTCTGAATCACCTCAGCCATGACGGACAGCTCCGGACGCTGTGGGAAGGTCAGCAGCGTAACCTCGAATGGCTTGCCCTGCTTGGTCCACGTACCTTGGGCATCCTTCTGCCAGCCATCCTTCGTCAACAACTGCTCCGCCGTTCCGTCCAATGCTTTACGCTCAGTCTTACCGAAGGGAAGAATGCCCGGAAACGGGCTGCTTGCTTCCGTACCAAATCCCCTCATGACGGCGCTCACAATGGATGCGCGCGGAATCAGACTGTCCACCACCTTACGGTTGGTTGCATCCTTGAACACAGGTGATTCCATGTTGTACACAATCATATGGGTGCGCAAGGATGGAGCCGACAGCACTTGTAGCTTGTCGTTCTTTTTTAATACCTCTGCGTTATCTACCGGAATATCCGTGGCTACATCCACCTCACCAGATTGCAACGCCATCAGGCGCGAATTACCGTCCGTAATGAATTTCATCGTCGCTTCGGCCAAGCGCGCCTTTTCGCCCCAGTATCCGTCATAACGCTCGACGACCAAGGATTGATCCTTGTTGAAGGCTTTGATTTTAAAAGCACCTGTCATTGCAGGGTAGCTCTGCTCATCTTTCATGGATGCCACATCCATCACGATCGTTGACGGATCAGCCAGATTGGATGCCAGCGCTGCATTCGGCTGGTTTGTCGTAATTTTCAGCGTCAGCGGACCAGTTACATCAATGGACTTCACATCCAGTAAATCCTTCGCCAGATGGCTTTTTTCGATTGAGCGCAGCAAAGATGCTTTTACACTTACTGCATCCATGCTCTTTCCATTATGAAACGTGACCTTATCCTGCACGCTGAACGACCACACATTAGGACTATCATGTTTCCACTCCTTGGCTAGCCAAGCCACAGGCTCCAGCTTTTCATTCAAACGAATGAGTGTCTCACCGGCACCGGAACGCATCACATCCCAGCTATTGTCTCCATGCGGATCGACGCCGGATGGTTTCCACGTATACGCCATCACTAGCTTTTTATCTGCTTGAGTCTGTTGTGCAGACGTGTTCTCACCCTTGCCCGAGCTATCCTCCGTCTTTGTGGCTGCGCCACATCCCGAAAGAGTCATAACTGCCATCAGCAGCAGCAATCCTGTACATATGAACCATGAACGCCTATTACGATTGCCTATCATCCCACATTTCCCCCTCTATCTTGTAAAATCGTATAAACCTAACGCAAAACGCGAAAAAGCATTCCCAACCACTTGATCAGCAGTCAGAAATGCTTTCATTATAAAATGTCAAAACTCACCTCAAAGCCAGCTCCAAAAACATAGAAGGGATCAGATCGGTTTCAGACATTCCGTATGCAGCACGCCTAACCACCTCCCCAGCATCCCGTGGGTCTGACAGTGATGTCAAAACAGGCAGGTCTCCTGACTCCAAGCGTATCTTTCAGGCCTTCCCGGTTCCTCACAGTTCCAGTGGCTTGTTCTGAAAGCTCCAGCATTACCCTGCTGATGCCTGTATACAGTGGCGGGTCCGTGTCGGAATCTACCGAACTTCCCTTTTAAGTGAACACGCTCAACAACTATCTACATCGTCTCTACGAAACTTCGTATATAGAGTTGTCCGGCTCACACCTGTTTTCTTTCTTTATTCCTTTTTATTACGATTTAGGATTATCTTATTTTGTTGCTACTGGCTTGTCAACAAATGTTGCGTAATAATTTAAATTTGAATAATATAGTGTGAATCAAGACCAAGGCTATTCATTGCTTGCGCGCAATTGAAGGTATGTCTTAACGTTGCGTGCACGCAATTCACGTGTTAAAATTAGGTATAGAGATAACCACCGTATCCGTATACTAAAAAGAGCCTTCGCCGCTCCAACGGCAAAGACTCTTAGGACTTGAAAGGCTGTGGATCACCACCACGGCGCGCTGCATAACTGAATGTTAATGCGAACGAAACCCACCGTTAGGGGCCAACCTAATTACGCGGTGGGTTTTCGCTTGTTCCGAAATTTCCGACGCAGCCAGCGATAAAGTTTACGAATACTAAACACCAGGCTTAGTAACGTAACCATCCAACGCAGCACATCATAGCACGACACAAGGTTGACCATCGGCTTCACCCCCTTTCGGGAAGCTGCGCCGTGATCCGAAAACATCCACCACTATCCAAAGTCCTTAAGGTAGATTATACCATGCCTCTTCCTACCACTCGAAAATCCAAACCCCGATCTTCATACAGAAAGAGGGTATTATCAATAATTTCATGCTGCTTAATAAATAACTAGTTCTGGATAACCCCATGCGAAACAGCCGGAAAAGAGGCAACGCCCTCTCTCCGGCTGTTTTTGTTTATTTCCTATTCATCAAACCTTCTGTGGAACTTCTGAGACATTAACGCCTTTGACCGATTCACCCTGTTTTCTTGCCAAAACAATGTTCAAGACAATTGCCGTAATCGAGCCAGATACGATGCCGTTTTGCAGCAGCATTTTGGCAAAGCTCGGCAGTTGGTCGAACATTTGCGGCAGAACAGCTGAGCCTAGGCCCACGGCAATACTACATGCTGCAATCAGCAGATTGCTTTCTTTCCGCAGATCCACTTCTGACAAAATAGACATGCCTGATGCAGCAACCGAGCCAAACATGACGATCATCGCCCCGCCCAGCACAGCGTTAGGAATCACTGTCGTCAAGGCAGCCAGCTTAGGCAGCAAACCGAGGACGACCATGATGCCGCCCGCAGCAAAAATAACGTTACGGGATTTGACGCGAGTCAGCGAGATTAAACCCACATTTTGGGAGAAGGCCGTGTAAGGGAACGCATTAAAAATACCGCCCAACATAATTGCAAGTCCTTCCGAACGAAGTCCATTGACGATTTGCTTTTGCTCCACTTTCTGATCAATCGCTTTACCTACTGCTAGATAAACCCCTGTAGACTCGACCATGCTCACAATATTGACGATAATCATCGTACATACTGCCATAATGCTAAACTCCGGCTTACCAAAATAAAACGGCTGCGCAATACTCACCCACGAAGCATCCGCTACGGGAGCAAAATGCACCATTCCCATCGCATAGGCGACTACAGTACCTGCGAACAGACCAATAAGAACGGAAATCGAGCGTAAAAAGCCCTTGGCTACTCGATTGACAAGCAGAATAACCAGTAGTGTAACCAGCGCCAGCAGCAAATTACGCGGCTGTCCAAAATCCGCGCTGCCCTGACCACCCGCTACATTGTTCATCGCCACCGGAATAAGGGATAGACCGATAATCGTAACGACCGAGCCGGTAACCACTGTTGGGAAAAAGCGTAACAGTTTGCCATACAACGGTGCCGCAAGCACCACAAATATACCGGACAAAATGATGGCACCGTACGCTGTCGCCAGATTTGATGTCGAAGCAATTGCGATAATGGGTCCTACTGCCGTAAACGTACAGCCCAAAATGACAGGCAGTCTACTTCCGAAAAAACGTGTGCCCATAATCTGTAATAATGTAGCAATCCCGCAAGTGAATAGATCAGCAGCCACTAGATAAGCCATCTGGGCTGGCGTCAGGTGCAGCGCTCCCCCTACAATTAGAGGGACAGCAATGGCTCCGGCGTACATCGCCATGACATGCTGGAAACCCAGCGCAAATAATTTTTGTTTACTTAACATCCCACATTCTCCTTAACGGGAGGAATTACCGTGCCAGCTTCCTCTATAAAATGGACTTCGCCCGGTGCCATGGAAGCGATACGCGCTAGAGAACGTACGGCAATACCTCTTTGCTCCAACAGTCCACGGCCTTCCTGAAAGCTCTTTTCAATTACGCAGCCAACTCCGGCCAGCTCTGCTCCTGCTTCCTTCACAATATCGGTAAGTCCGACCAAAGCTGCACCAGTTGCCAAAAAATCATCCACGATCAGCACATGGTCGCTGGCATCGAGATATTTTTGGGAAATGCTCACCTGATAGGTTTCCTGCCGAGTGAACGAGTGAACCTCTGCGAAGTATACCTGTTCATTCAGCGTGATCGCCTTCTTTTTCTTCGCATAAATGAACGGTACTCCCAAAGCAATAGCAGTGGCCATAGCAAATTGAATACCACTAGCTTCAATAGTAAGCACCTTGGTAATTGGAGCACTGCCGAACAGACGTGCGAACTCCTTACCAATCTCCAATGCTAATGCTGTATCCACCTGATGGTTCAAAAATGAATCTACCTTTAACACCGTATCGGATAAAATTTGTCCCTCTTGACGAATACGTTCTTCCAAAGCTTTCATTATGCGAATATCGCTCCTCTGTACTTAAAATAGAATAAAACCTGCAAAAACCAAAAAAGGACAAGCTCCCTTGAGTCGTTTCTCAAGTGAAGCCTGTCCTTGGGGTCGTAATCCCTGACGGATTGGCGCACAAATAAAATGCCCGCATTCATCCGAAGCTGATGCGCTATCACTCATAGTCGGACGATTACAGTGGTCATCCGGTAGAAACTTTTGGGCCATATCCCCAATATTATACGAGTCATATGAAATTGATATCTTGTATACTACACCCTCTGGCGGGCGGTTTCAAGACTATTTTTCATACAAACAGCGGCATTTGGAGAACCTTCCACAATTTGAATATCGCAACAACACACCGATCCCTGTTTGAGGTATATATATAGTAGAAATCAGATATTAAAAAACAAAAAACAATACAAAACAACATTTAAAATTAATTTTATTTTTAAATTCAAAAGAAAAACCAAAAATTATACTTCCGTTTATGTTGACTGCACAGACAAACGGAAGTAGTATGGAATTAGTTAAGAAACAAAAGGCAGTCTTTCAGGCTGCCGGGATTTCATCCATGCAAGGAGATTAGATATGAACAACTATCTTGCTGTTGATATTGGAGCTTCAAGCGGAAGACTCGTGAGTGCAACTCTACAAGGTGAACAAATTCACTTGCAAGAACTTCATCGTTTCAACAACTCCTTTACTGAGAGGAACGGGCACGATTACTGGAATATAGACAATTTATTTGATGAGATCATCCAGGGACTACAAAAAGCCAAACAAAACGGGATTGACTCCTGTACGCTCGGCATTGACACATGGGCTGTAGATTACGTGTTACTTAATAAGGAAGGTCATCGCATCCATGAGGTGTACGCATACCGCGATGCACGCACTCTACATGCCCCCGATAAGCTGCACCAGCTCATCAGCCGAGAAGAGGTATATGAGAAAACGGGCATCCAGGAACTAAACTTTAATACCCTATATCAACTGTTCGCCCATGATCGGGAACAACTCGCCCAAGCAGATAAAATATTGATGGTACCCGATTATCTGTACTATCGCCTGACAGGCATTATGGTCAATGAAATGACCAATGCATCCACGATGCAGCTTCTCAACGTGAACACCCGAGAGTTTGATGAGGACCTGCTCTCCCTGCTCCAGCTTCGGCGCAATCAATTTTCGGAGCTGGCTGAGCCTGGTCGTGTTCTGGGCTCCATCTTGCCGGAGCTTGTTCGGAAATACGATCTTCCCGACTGTCAGCTCATCCTTGTGCCTACACACGATACCGCCTCAGCGGTTGCAGGTGTTCCATCATCGCGAGAGGAGTCTTGGGCTTATATCAGCAGCGGAACATGGTCGCTATTGGGTATGGAACGATCCCAACCCTTGAATACCGAGACAGCTATGCAGGCGAACTACACCAATGAATGGGGCGCTTACGGCACGTACCGTTTTTTGAAAAATATCATGGGCTTATGGATGATTCAGGAGGTTAGAAGAGAAGGTGGTTCTGCACATAGCTTTGCCGAATTGGCCCAATTGGCTTCAGCAGAGACACCATTTGTCAGTCTCGTCCTCTGTAACCAGTCCTCTTTCTTAAATCCGGATAGTATGACCCTTGAGATTCAGAGGTTCTGTGAAAAAACCGGGCAGCCTGTCCCACGCACACCTGGCGCGCTCGCCCGCTGTATTTTTGAGAGTCTGGCCTTAAGCTACCGGGATGCTTTACATGAGCTACAACATTTAACAGACGAAACGATTACCAGATTGCACATTGTCGGCGGAGGCGCTAACAACGAATTACTATGTCAGCTAACAGCCGACCTTTTAGAAATTGAGGTGCAGGCAGGACCTTCCGAATCGACGGCCATCGGCAATATTGTCGTGCAATTAATCAGTTCTGGTGCTCTTGGAGATCTGAAAGCTGCTGGCCGAACCATAGCCAATTCCTTCCCGACTCGGCTATATGAGCCGCAACCGGTGGAAGGCATGGGAGAGCTTCTGGATCGCTGGGAACGCCTCAAGATACAAGCAACACCCCCTATTCACATATCTCAATAAAGGAGTAAAGCCATGAACGAAGCTATTGAAGCGAGTTATAACGAAGCGAAAAAGCTGTATGCCCGCCACGGTATTCAGGTGGATGACGTTTTACAGAAGCTCTCACAAATCAAAATATCACTGCACTGCTGGCAGGGAGACGATGTGCAAGGATTCCTGTTTAAAGATAAACAGCTTAGCGGGGGAATTGCCGTAACAGGTAGCTACCCGGGCAGAGCAGGTACGCCAGATGAACTACGTCAGGACTTGGAAAAAGCCCTATCGCTCATCCCTGGTAAACACAAGGTTAATCTGCATGCGATCTATGCAGATACTACAGAACAAGTAGATTTGGATCAACTGGAGCCACGCCATTTTCAGAACTGGGTAGACTGGGCCAAACAGCAAGGGCTTGGACTTGATTTTAATCCGACCCTATTCTCCCACCCTAAAGCGGAAGACGGCTTCACCCTAAGCCACAAGGACCCGGAAATTCGCAATTTCTGGATCACACACTGTAAGAAATCACGCAGAATTGCAGAATATTTTGGAAAGGAACTCGGTCAGCCTTGTGTCACTAATCACTGGATGCCGGATGGTTACAAGGATACCCCGGTGGATCGCTTGGCTCCAAGAGAACGTCTGCGGGACGCTCTGGACGAGATTTTCAGCGAGGAAATTAGTGCAGATTACAACATCGATGCAGTTGAAAGTAAACTGTTCGGCATCGGTTCGGAAAGCTATGTCGTCGGCTCTCATGAGTTCTATATGGGTTACGCCCTGACACGGGGGAAATCTATCTGTCTCGATTCCGGTCACTTCCACCCGACAGAAGTCATTTCGAACAAACTGTCCTCTGTGCTGATGTTCACCGATCAATTATTGCTACACGTCAGCAGACCTGTTCGTTGGGATAGCGATCATGTCGTGACGATGGACGACGAATTGCTGGACATTGCCCGTGAGCTCGTTCGCGGTGAACTGCTTTCCCGCACTCATATCGGCCTTGATTTCTTTGATGGCAGTATCAACCACGTGGCTGCTTGGGTCATCGGAACACGCAACACCATCAAAGCGTTGCTTCGCGCCATGCTGGAGCCGATTGAGGAACTGAAAAAAGCCGAAGAGGAAAGAGACTTCACTACGCGACTTGCCCTGGTGGAAGAGTTTAAATCCTATCCGTTTGGGGCTGTATGGGATTACTATTGCGCTCAAAACGGCGTTCCTGTTCGTGAGGAATGGCTAACCGAGGCTAAAAACTATGAACAACGAGTCCTGCTGAAACGGTAACTACTGCACTGATCATTTTATATTTATATCATCCAAAGGGAGAGATCATCCATGACTACTGTGCTGGAGAATCAAAAAGAACGAAAATCAGGACTGGATATCCCATTTGTTCGCGAGATGGCGGAAATTACGCAAAACATGTGGAAATTCGGCTGGGATGAACGCAACGGAGGAAATGTAAGCTATATTCTGGATGAAGCCGAGGTTGCCAAATATATTGATATTCATAAAGTTATTCGAACGATTAAACCTGCTTTCCCCGTGAATGAACTGGCAGGCAAATATTTTATCGTCACTGGATCAGGCAAGTACTTCAAAAATGTTATTGCCGATCCGGAAGCCAATTTAGGAGTCCTGCGTGTATCCCAAGATGGTGAGCAGCTAGAAATTTTGTGGGGCCTCGAGCATGACGCGGTTCCTACCAGCGAATTGCCGTCTCATTTTATGAGCCATATTGAGCGATTGAAGGTCGATCCTAACCATCGGGTTGTGATCCATAATCATGCCACTCATGTCATTGCCATGACCTTTATTCATAGTTTGGACGAAAACCAATTCACCAAAACGCTGTGGGAAATGTGTACCGAATGTATCGTAGTCTTTCCAGATGGTATCGGTGTAATCCCTTGGATGGTGCCAGGCTCCAGCGAAATCGGCCGCGAAACAGCGAAAAAAATGAAGGATCATCACGCTGTATTATGGCCTCATCACGGCATTTTCGGAACAGGTAGCTCCATTGATGAAGCGTTTGGCCTGATTGAAACGATTGAAAAAGCAGCGCAAATTTATATGCTGATTGCTAAGCATGATATCCAGCAACGGATTACAGATCAGGAGCTATCAGATCTGGCTAAAGCCTTTAATGTTACTCCAAAAGAAGGAATCCTGAACGTATAAACACAGGCTAATCGTATAACGCAGAACTCTATAAGGCTCCACGGCTCGTCTCAAACCAGCCATGGAGCCTTTACCGTTTTAATTTTATAACCCTTAATTCCAATGAATTAACTTGTAATTGTACTTTCCTTTATATACAATAAAATCAAAATTTCCTTATCTCCACCAAAGGAGAGGTGACAATGATGAGAAGAACAAAGAATGAAGATCACTTCGACATCGTGGAAGACCATTATTTCACAACAACCGAACTGGAAAAATCCAGTGCCATTTGGCCAGTCAGACTGGGTATGGATATTTCGAAGACAAGCTGTCATGTCGGCCCCAAGGCTGTCCCTTATTTTTATTTTATTTTTGTACTTGAAGGTCAAGCTGAGTTCATTTATAAGGAAGAGAAGTATCGTGTGCAAAAGTCTGATGTATTCTGTTTTTTTCCGCATCTTGCCCATGAATTTTACACCTACCAAGAGCACCCGTTACAAAAGGTATGGATTGCCTTTGAGGGACCGAAATCTCTGGCGCTACTGGAGCGGATCGGGATTAACCCCTCTAAGCCATTTATAGCTAACGCAGTGAGCGAGGAAATCCTCGAACTGATCTCCAACCTATTTTCCATCGTCAACGACCACAACAGACAGGGCAGCGATCTGGCCCGCTTAATTACACTACATCAGATCTTCGAGGAGTTGTCCCGCAACACATCTGGTGCTCTGTGCAACTCTGTATGCTCTGATTATTGGCTCCAGCAGGGGAAGGATTACATCGAAATGCATTATTGTGACCGTGTTACAATTGAGCAAATTGCTGAGCATGTAGGTGTGGATCGTGCGCATTTTTCACGTAAATTCCATTCTACCTTCCTTATCTCCCCCGCCAAATATTTGCAAACCCTCAAGATTAACGAAGCGAAAAGATTACTGGAACAGACCACTTACAATCTGTCGATCATCGCCCAATCTATCGGTTATACCGACATGTCCACCTTTTCCAAGGCATTTAAGAAAACAGCAGGAATCCCACCCCGAGAATATCGCTTCCGGCATCAGTCCCGGCAAGAGATCCGCACTGCCAACGCTTAGTCGGAATCCAGCAACGATACAGGAGAACCACCATCATACGGCGGCTCTCCCTTTTTTATGACCTGATCCTAATTTGTACTTGGTTCTGAGCGCTATCAACGCTATAATAGGCATCAAACCAACAGGAAAGGTACGTGAATTCCATGCTGCGATTTAATGCTATACGTACAGGTTATCTGCTGGGCATCTCACTGATACTGGCTGCGATTATTTATTTTTTCGCCTCCAATTGGGGCGGACTGGATCGGACAGCCAAAATTGTGCTAGCTATTGCGCTTATTGTTTTGTTCTATGGCTTGTCTTTTGTATTTGCACGTGTTCGTGCTGTTCCCGGGCAACAAGCTTTTCTGTCCAATATATTTCTGCTGGCTGGCTGTGTAGCCTTCGGCGTTTCCGTGGCGTTACTCGGTCAAATTTACAACTCCCATGCAGACAGCTATGGATTGTTTCTCATTTGGTCAGTGCCGGCTTTACTGCTTAGCTGGATCACCCGCTATAATCCTTTTTATATGCTGTCTTATGTATTGATTCATTTGGGGGTATGGCTTTATTTTTATCCAACGATGCAAAGCGCGGCTTATAGCCAACTGGAATCGTTGTCCATTGCTGGAGTGTTCGCAATATTCAATCTGGTTCTATTTCTATTGACGTTCCTTCATCGTATACATTCTGCTCCACTACAATATATGAGCTTTACTGTTCTCCATATAGCTATGTTGGCGATGACCAACTCCTTTGCATTCGATGGGTATGGCCTGATCATGAATATACCGCATATCGCTGTGATTGCTTTAGGATTTTATATATTTATCAAGGTTCGGCTGAATAAAACGTTACTGACCTTAAATGCATTGGCGCTCTCGGCTTTTGCTGTCTTTAAATTTATAGAGCTGGCAGAGGCGTACTCTTCATCTCTATTCTTTGTTTTCGGTTTGATTTTTGTGGCACTGCTACTGACGGGTAACGTATGGTTTTTTCGTTATTTAAATCGTTTGGGAAAACCGTCCCCGGAGGCTGGAGAAATACCCAATGAGAACAAAGAAGATATCGCAAAATCCGATGCGCAGACAACTGTTTCCGAAGACCGCAGTAGTGAATGGATCAGCAAAACCGTATCCCGTGTAATCAAAGTGGTTGGAGTATTGATTGGCAGTATATCCCTCATTGGACTGATTGTGATTAGCACAAACGTAAATCACACCGAATATGTACTGCTGAGTGTGTCTTTGCTGCTGATGATTACGATGATTGTCATACCGGAGTCCAAGCTGGATTCTGTAGTCCGTTATACACTGCTGACCATCAGCTATATTACCGGTCTGGCGGCCATTCTATGGTCAGACCAGACGTTACTTTCAGTATTATTTCTGATCGTTTCCATCGCCGGATGGTTTCGCTCCAAGGGGAAAAGGCAGCAATTTTTTGCCTATACTTTTGTAAACCTGAATATGGCGACTGTTTTATTAAAGCAGTATCAAGAATGGTATGGTTGGAACTGGACCTATGAATTCATCATCTTCGCCCTATTCGTGCTCAATGCCGTGTTATATGGGGTAAGCTACTTTGTGCTCAAGACAGAGTTAAAAGAACATCTTCGGGATAGTGCATTATTCTTCAGCTTATTGTTCCTGTTTTGGGCGACGTTTTTTGAGGATGTCATTCCACACTCCTATATGTTCATTAATATTTTTTATTTTGTTATCGTTACATGGATGGTCTTTGCCTTTATTCGTCACAAACACAAATCGCAGGCCATTACGAGCGTCGTATTCTGGTTTATTTTTATCGGCTTCAAATACTATGATTTATTGTGGACGCTGCTGTATAAATCTTTTACACTGGTGCTGCTGGGGATCATTACACTCGGAATTACCTGGTGGTTCGATCGACGAATGGCTCATAGCGGCAAAGCAGCATTCGACGCCGACCACCGCAGCTTTAGCTTTATGCGCTTAAGCCCGTTACTCATTGCCATCGTCATCGTACTACAGCTGGGGATTATCGGCTATCAGACGGCGAGAAGTGAAACCCTGCTCGCCACAGGTGCCTCCGTTAAGCTCAAGCTAGCTCCTATAGACCCACGTTCCCTGTTGCAGGGCGACTATGTGGCACTGAATTACGATATTTCTACCCCTCCTTCCAAGGACCCTCTTCAGGAGAAGGATTGGAACCGAGGCAAAGTTAAAGTCGTTCTCACACCAGATAGCCAAGGAGTATACATCGCTGATCGTCTATATCAAGATGGTGAAGTGCTTGCCAATCATGAAATCATTCTTAACGGACAATGGAATGGTTCTCGTATTCTGTACGGTATTGAGAATTATTTCATCCCTGAAGGAACCGGGCGTACTGTTGAACAGAACGCTCGTTACGCCTATATTCGGGTCAGCCGCAATGGAGATGCGTTGCTGGAACGTTTGGTGGAAAGCTGATCCGGATTGGCAAAGAGATAGAGAGATAGAGAGGTAGAGAGGTAGAGAAATAGCGAACGAAGCGAGGCTTTAGAAATTCATTCTTTACAAAAAGCAGGCTGAACCAGGTTGCTCCATTACTGGATTATAACTCGGTTCAGCCTGCTTGTTCTTTTGCGGCAATGGAGGAAAACTTCATGATAACCTTCCCTAAAAGTTTATCCTCGTTATACCTCTCTCGACCATGCCACGATTTCTCTAATATCCTGTGGCTGAGTCCGACAACAGCCACCAATCATACGCGCTCCTGCTTCATACCACTGACGGGCACTCTGTCCGAACGTTTCTGTACAAGTATGGCCTTGCCATGTTTTGGTGACCGGGTCATATTCCTCCCCCAGATTGGGATATACCACCACCGGCTTATCCGTATGGCTGTGTATTTCGTGAATAAGGGATGGAATGAATTTGGGCAACGTGCAATTGATCCCTACTGCAGCCACCTGCTCGTGCTCATTCAGCCACTTTGCACATGCGGCGATAGACTCACCGTTACTGATATGCTGCTCATCCTTTGCACTAAAGCTGATCCAGGCATACGTGCCGGGGAATTCCTTCAGCAGCCAGGCGATGGCCCTGGCTTCAACCATGCAGGGTATCGTTTCACAAGCTAAAATGTCTGCTCCCGCCTCGATCAAAGCTTTCATGCGCGGCCTGTGAAACTCCATAAGCTGCTCCTCGCTCAGCTTGTAATCGCCGCGATACTCTGAACCATCAGCGAGAAACGCCCCATAGGGTCCGACAGAGGCCGCAACCAGCGGCTTGGGACGAGTCTGCTGACTCGCAGTAGCCGTCACATCGGCCCAAAACTCATCTCGTGCCTGTACAGCAATCTGCACCGATGACTGGATAAGCTTCAATGCCTCATCTTCGCTCAGCCCGCGTTGAACATAGCCCTCCACAGTGGCCTGATAGCTCGCCGTAATCGCACAGTCTGCCCCAGCCTCAAAATAATCTCGATGTACACGCTTGATCGAATCTGGATGTTCATAGAGGATTTTGGCTGACCATAAGCTATCGTTTAGATCATGCCCGTGACGTTCTAGTTCAGTCGCCATTGCGCCGTCCAGCACGATCAGCTGAAATTTGTTCAGTATACGTTGTATCGGATTCATGCGGACCCTCCTGCTTGTCTTATCCATTTAACCCACTAATCAGGTTGGAATTAATTTTTTATATTATAGCATGTATGTTGATAAGCACCTCACATTTACATCCTGATGTAACGTATAAATTTTTTAAATTAGTTTCATAAGTTAAATTAATTAGATATTGTTCTTTTTTTCACAAAGTTTTTTTACTATAAAGGTGCAAACCAAACACTTTGGCCAAAAGATCAGGGAATTGCATTGTCACATTTTGCATCATCATTTATGTGAAAAAAGGTACAAGAGAGGGTTTTATCTATGTCTTTACTGGAAATGATTACAGCGACCTTAACAGATAACAGCATTGTTAGTTCTATCGCTTCTACCGTTTTTATTATCCTGCTCGGCTTCTTTTGCCGCAAGAAGGGGATTTTTACCGCAGCCGTAGGAAAGATGCTATCTAAGGTTGTTCTCACTGTGGCTCTACCAGCACTAGCTTTTAATTCTTTCATGCAGGATATCAATCCTACCATATTAAAACAAGGCATGAATGTTTTAATATGGGGGATTCTCATTTATATCATTCTCATCTTTATCTCCAAGCCGTTCTTCCTGAGCTACAACAAGGATAAGCAGGATGTTTTACGGGTACTAACCATTTTCGGTTCTACTACTTTTTTTGGAATTCCCATCGTCGGTGCCATTTACGGTCCTACCGGAGTCATGTACAGTTCCATTTTTAATATAGGCTACCGCATTTTCTTATATTCTTATGGCTATATCAAAATGAGCGGCTTAAAAATGGAGCTTAAAAATCTCAAAACTATGTTTTTGAATCCGATCGTTATCGCGACTTTTATAGGCTTGTTTGTTTGGTTGTTCCAGGGTTATTTACCACAAATGAGTGTGGCTACAGAGGATGGAACCATTCAGCAGTTTGCTTTTCTAAGAATTGACCAAACCGCTGTCTGGCTGTTCAAGCCCATGACTTACCTTGCCGGACTAGCTTCTCCACTGGCCTGGCTATCCATTGGCTCGACTTTGGGTGAGATCAGCTTCAAATCGGCAGCTACAGACAAGACATCATGGTATTACAGCCTTGTTAAAGTTTGGCTAGTACCTATTGTGAACATCGTTTTGCTGGCTTTGTTGACTGTATCTCATATTCTGTCGGTCGATACTGTCGCTTTATCTACTATTGTCATTATGATGGCTACTCCTACAGCTACCGTAGCCGCAGCCTATGCTATCAGTTTTGATAAGGAAGCTGTACTGACTTCCAACGCTTCGCTTCTATCAACTATTACTTCCGTCGTCATGATCCCAGTGTGGATCATTACGCTCAATGTCATCGATAAAATTGGAATTTTCTAAACCAGGGGGAAAACAACATGTTAAAAATCATCTGCTATGGTGCCCGTTCATATGAGAAGCCCTATTTCCATGAGCTTAATAAATATAACTTTCAACTGACGCTGGTAGAAGAGCTACTGACCTCCAGCAATGCAGAACTGGCGCAGCATCACGATGCTGTTTTGTTAAGAGGAAACTGTGCTGCCAATCGAGAAAATCTTACAAAATTCAATAAGTACGGCATTCAATATGTTTTCACCAGAACGGTCGGAATCAACCACATTGATTTGGATGCTTGCAGCGAATTTGGAATGAAGGTCGCACGCGTCCCATCCTACTCTCCGAATGCTATTGCAGAGTTATCCCTAACGCTGGCTATGATGCTGCTCCGTCACACCGCTTATATGACTACCAAAAGCTCTTTCAAAAATTTTATTGTGGACGAGCATACGTTCAGCAAAGAGATTCACAATTGTAAAGTCGGGATTATCGGGGTCGGTCGCATTGGTCTGACGGAAGCCAGATTGTTTAAAGGATTAGGTGCTTCTGTTATCGGCTATGATGTGTACCAATCGGACGCGGCCAAGGCCGTCGTTCCATTCACAACCTTGGATGAGTTACTGGCAGAGAGTGACATCGTCAGTGTGCATGTTCCTTACCTGCCGGGACAGAACGACCAAATGATTAATGCCAGCTTTTTAGCAAAAATGAAAAAGGGAGCTATTCTCATCAACACCTCACGCGGGGAATTACAAGATAACCAAGCCATTCTGGACGCTTTGCTCAGCAATCATTTGGAAGGGTTCGGAACAGATGTCTTTCCTAAAGAGGAAGAACTATTTTTCAAAGCATTTGACCCATGGCAAATGCTCCCGGACCCAACAATCCAGAAGCTTGTGGAGCTGTATCCAAGAGTTTTGGTAACCCCTCATGCGGGCTCGAATACGGTTACTGCGTTATCCAACATGATTGAAACCAGCTACGAAAACTTCCATGATATCATTACAACTCATTCTTCGGATAATCTGGTTCCACTTCCTGTTCTCGCTATGAAATAAATTAGGAAGTCTGGCACACTCATTGGACAATAAAGAACCGCTATCTCCAGATCATACTGGAAATGGCGGTTCTTTTATATCCGAATTGATCTGATAGAGCATTAGTGGTCTTCCTACCTTGTGGTATTCTATCGATTCGATCAGGAGGCCATCGTCTACAAGGAACTGAATATATTTTTTGACTGTAATACGGGACAAGTCTACTTCTCTGGCTAAGGTTTCAACCGAAAAAGGTCCGTCCAGATTTTGGATACTCTTCAGTATGGTAGTCATGGTCAGTTTGGACAAGTTTTTAGACAGATTTTTTGATAGATTTGGGGATAGATGTTCAGTAGTTTTTTTCTTTTCCACACCCATAGGCTCTTCTTTATTAAAATATTGATCAATGACAGCCTGATTAATTCCGTTCCCTTCCTCCATTACCGTGGCCAGACGCTGGATTTTCTCCACAGCCAGCTTAAAACGTTCGAATGTAAAAGGCTTGATTAGATAGTCCGCCACTCCATAAAAAACAGCTTCCTTCACCGTTTGGATATCCTTTGCAGCCGTAATTAAAATAACCGAAGCATGGTACTGATGCTCCTGCATATGGGATAGCAAGGTTAATCCGCTTTTTCCGGGTAAATACACGTCCAGTAATACCAAATCCGGTGTGTGTTTCTGAAGATAATCCTGCGCTTTCTGGACGGTATCTGCTTTACCTACCACATCCAAGTTGTCCATACGCTCAATAAACTGTTGGTTGAGCTCAGCAACCATGGGATCATCCTCCACAATGAGTACCTTCATTCACTCGTCACCTCCAATGTACAGGGCAACTCTACATAGATACTTGTTCCCAGGCCAGGTTGGCTGTCCATTTCAATGATGCCCTGGTGATTATCCACCATGGTTTTAACCAGATTCAAGCCGTAACCCCTGTCCTCTCCTTTGGTTGAAAAGCCATGCTCGAATATTCTTTGTTGCATTTCGGAATCAATCCCCATACCATTATCCTTCACTTTCAAAATGAACACATTTCCCTCGCACTCATAATTCAATTTCAATTCAATTTTGCCGGGTTGTTTTTTTTGTAAAATGGAGTCTATAGCGTTGTCAAAAAAATTGCCCAATATGTGTATAACATCATGAACAATGTCCTGCATCTCCACATTAGAGACATTCGAGCTCTCTTCCAGTAACACCGAAATATTTTGCTCGCGTGCTTCGTTGATTTTTCCCATAATAAAACCTGCTAACGCCGGAACCTTAATTCTCTCTGTTAGAAAGCCTACTTCATTTTGATACCGGTGATTTAGCTGCTGAATATACTGACTGACCTCTTCATATTTCCTCATCTCAATCAGTCCGGAGATCACGTGCATTTTGTTCATAAACTCATGCGTCTGTCCGCGAAGAGAGTTAATATAATATTTGGTGCCACTTAACTGATTACTAAGATGAATCATTTCGGATTGATCGCGCAGCGTAGCCACTGCCCCAAAAAACTCATTTTCTACATGTATAGGGGTTACTGTCGCAATGACTTCTATACCATTCACATAAAATGAGCGGTCCTTGATCTTCTTCTTATCATCAAACACTTTCTTGAAGAGCGCGTTATAAAAGTTGGTATCGATTTGCTCGCCAATCGGAGCTTTCTTGTCTTGATTCGCCAATTGGTACTTGGCCTTAGCTTCCTTGTTCATAAGCATAATTTTCTTATCAGCGGAAATGGCTATAATGCCTTCAGAGACTTCATTTTCAATAATTACTTTTTCACGTAATCGTGTTGCTATCTCTTGTGGCTCCAGCCCAAATAAAATCGTTTTGATTTTTTGCGCCAGAATGATCGCCCCCAGAACTCCACTAAAGAGCCCCAGCATCAGTCCTCCAAAAATGGTATACTGCGCCTGCATCAAATCATGATTTAGCGTTCTCATGGTCAGTCCTACACATACAATGCCAATGACCTCATTCTGTTGATTGAATATCGGCGTAAAATAACGGTAGCCTTGACCCAAAACACCGATATTCTCAGAGAAATGTCCCTGACCGGATAGCGCCTTTCTGGCATCATTCAGATCAGAGAACGGCTTGCCAATCATGGTTTCATTCGGATGTGATAGCCGAATTAAATCGTGGTTCAGTATGACTACAAAATCTACATTAACGTTATGCATGACTCCAAGCGAGTAATCCTGGGTCTGTCTCACAGGAACTCCCCGCTCAACATTACGAATCACATCGTTGTCACTGGCAACCACCTTGGCAATACCCGAAAGTTTTTCCTTCGTATTATCAAAATGCTTGTTAATCACGAAATTACGAATGAGAAGCAAGGATATAATCAAGGAAATAATAATAACTAAAACAACCAAAATAATAATCATGAATTGTAGCGAAACTTTGAATTGTCTTCTCGGTTTCAACTTGCCTTTTAACCGCAACCCTATCACCCAGCTTCTTTATCAAGCTCTCCATGAGAAGAAGAGCCTATCTTGCCCCTATAATCCCTTTTTATTCGACATTGTTTGACAAATTCCCTTCTTATTCTGCAAGCTTTACGCGCCTCATCGGGAATTAACGTAGTCTGTACCTGAAATAGAACAATATGCTGAATAAGGAAAGATCAATCCTCCATAATAAGGACGTATACCTAACGAAAGGGAGGATAACGGATGATTGACAATCTCGAAAGCAATTACGACTGCTCCCATGCAGGACAAGACCTTCACCAGCTCAAGCAGGAGCTCGCTACGCTTCAGGCACAAGGTGCCAACGACCAGGCATCCAAGGAAGCCATTCATCGGCTGGAAAATCAAATTTCGTTCATCTTGAACAAATGCGATATTAACCATTAGTCGAGTCTGGTTGGTTCGGTAGAATAAAATACAAAACCGGCTTGCCTAAAAAGACAAGCCGGTTTTGTATGCTTAAGTTTATGCACAAACGAGTCCAAACTTCACAAAATTCCTCGTATCTCATCCAACGACTGCACCTTTTCCTGCTGCATCCATTGTTCTAGTCCATATACCAGCTCAGCCCCTGCATGTAAATGGACAAAATTATACGTTCCCACCTGAATGGCGGCGGCCCCTGCCATGGTGAATTCAATAATGTCCTCCACCGAGCTGATCCCGCCCATCCCGATCACGGGAATCGATACCGCCTGCGCCACCTGGTGAACCATGCGCAAGGCAATCGGCTTGATTGCCGGGCCGGAAAGGCCTGCATACGTGTTGGCAAAGACACTGCGACGCCGACGTATATCTATTTTCATTGCAGAAAATGTATTGATCAGCGAAACGCCGTCCGCGCCTTCATCCTCGCACATCACTGCCATTTGCGTGATGTTCTCTGCATTTGGAGACAGCTTAACAACTAGCGGAAGTGCCGTCACATTGCGCACCTGACGCACAACCTCCCGTGCTACCTCCGTCTGGATACCAAATTGCATTCCACCCTGCTTCACATTGGGACATGAAATGTTCAATTCCAGCATGTCAACGCCTCTGCGGTTCATTGTACGGCGTTTTTGCGCGTTTTCCGTAATCATGGCTACGGCCTGAACGTATTCCTCCAGATTGGAGCCGCCCACATTGGCAATAACAGCTGTATTCCAGCGAGTCATGTCATCCAGTTCATCCTTCAAAAAAGCCGCCACGCCTGGATTTTCCAATCCTACACTATTCAGCATGCCTGATGCTGTCTCATGTATTCGTTGCCCCGTATTCCCCGCCTTCGGATGAAGGGTTAGTCCCTTGCCGACGATGCCGCCGAGAAGTTCAGGAGAATAGAACTCCGCAAACTCACGCCCAAATCCAAACGTACCCGATGCCATGATAATTGGATTTTTGAACGGTACACCTGCTATATTACACGCCATGGAGATCATCGAACTCCACCTCCTCCACCGGGAATACAGGCCCTTCCTTACATACCCTCCGATTGCCTTCACGGGTACGCATGGTGCAGCCCAAACATGCGCCAATACCACAGGCCATGTGTCTTTCTGTTGAAATATATAAACGGGACGCTGTACCCGCCGTTTTCAGCGCGAGTGCTTGCAACATCGGAGTGGGCCCGCAGGAAAACATATTCGCATAACGAGCCGGATCGACCCGTTCGACGATGCTTCCCCCTACTTTGACCTGTACAGATGCTGCCGCAGCCTCGAACGCTTCAACCCCAAAGGCTTGCTGTGCAAAACCCAGATAAACGTCTGCATGTGGGTAATATTTTGCAGCCAACAACAAAGGTGCTGTACCCATGCCACCGCCGATTAAAGCTAGACTGCCCTCGACCTGCGGAAACCCGTTTCCGAAAGGTCCTTCCAACTGAATCTCCTGACCAGGCTGTAATTGGGAAAATAGATGGGTCCCCTCTCCAACAACCCGGTATAAAAAGGAAATGCTCTCTTCCCCGATATCATAAATGCTGATGGGTCTTGGCAGCAGTGGGTAACCATTCCCGCTGCGCAGCATGTAGAACTGACCCATTTTCCCTTTAAATTTGCCCTCTATCTTCATTACATAAATGCCCGGAACGAGCGCCACATTTGAAATTACGTTAGCCATATAACCCCTCCACTAACCACTCACTATAACGTAAAAGCAGCAACTATTACGTGACTATTTTCACATTTATAGTTGGCGTTTTGTTCCATGACTCATGTATAAAAAAAGCGTACTCCTGTTAGAGAGTACGCTCGTACATTTTAACTAATCGCTTCGCGCTCCGCATTGCGGCTGCCGCTCGCATCCTTGCGAATTTGCTTGCTGCGTAGCTGTCCACAGGCCGCATCAATGTCGACTCCGTGCTCCAGCCGAACACTACAGCTAATGCCTTGCTTTTTCAACACATCATAGAAGCCAGTAATCGACTCCGACTCACTCCGCTGGTATTGACTATGCTCATCCACCGGATTGTACGGAATCAGGTTCACATTCGCCAGATTGCAACGATGGCCCACCAGCTCAGCCAGTTCGAGCGCATGCTCCTTACCGTCATTAACATCCTTCAGGAGGATGTACTCTAGCGTAATCCGACGATTGGTTTTGTCCAAATAATAATCAATCGCCTGCATGAGCTTCTCAATCGGGATCGCCCGATTGATCTTCATAATGCGGGTACGAATCTCATTATTCGGAGCGTGGAGGGAGATCGCAAGGTTGACGTGCAGATCGGAATCTGCAAACTCAATAATTTTATCAGCAAGACCACTGGTAGACACAGTAATATGCCGCGGCCCAATTGCCAGCCCTTTGTGATCCTTAATGACCCGAATGAAATTGGACAGGTTCACAAAATTATCAAACGGTTCGCCAATCCCCATTACCACAACGTGACTGACCCGGTCGCCCGGACGTTCCTGGTCCAGATACAGCTGCACCTTCATGATTTGTCCTACAATTTCACCACTGGAAAGGTCACGGCTCTTCTTCAACAATCCGCTCGCACAGAAGCTGCATCCAATGTTACATCCCACCTGGGTCGTCACACATACGGATAGTCCAAACTTATGCCGCATTAATACCGTCTCAATCAAATTCCCATCCTGCAAGCGGAACAAAAACTTGACCGTCCCGTCTGCTGATTGTTGCTTCACGTGTTCTTCCAGGGTTTCAATAGAGAAGTGCTCCGCCAACAAGCCAGTACAACTCTCGTGAACCTCTGTCATCGCCGCAAAATCAGTAATTCGTTTCCGGTACAATGCGTCCCATACCTGTAATGCCCGAGATTTTTTATGTCCATGCTCCATGAGCCATGCTGTCAATTGGTCTAACGTTAATCCATAAATGGATTCCTTTTTCATGTTCGATCCTCTTTTCACAAACGTTAAAATTCGTATTTCTATATATAAACCCTAGCCATCACGACTCGTCTCAACTATCATTGCATCATAGCATGTTTGAGCGCTCTGCGCTATTCAAACACTTCTTTTATTGTCCCAAATTTTAATTATGAACACAAGGGGGCAGGCTGATGAAACCCTGTTCAACAACAGCACGCAAAGACAGGATGACGGACACCGTGAATGATATGATTACAACCAAGGAAGGTGATGTGGTTGGAATGGTTGGTTCGGATCAAGAACGCACTCGATCTAATGGAAGATAGAATGCAGCAACCCCTCAATATCGATGAAATTGCAAAGGCGGCCTACTCGTCTCCCTTTCATTTTCAACGGATGTTTTATATGCTGACTGGCGTTACGGTAGCAGAATATGTGCGCAAACGTCGATTGACCCTGGCTGCTCAGGAGTTGAGTCTTTCTACCACCAAAGTACTGGATGTTGCGTTCAAATACGGATATGATTCCCCCGAATCTTTTTCTAAAGCGTTCCGAAAGGTACACGGTATTTCTCCCTCTGAGGCCAGAAACCCGGGAGTGAACCTGAAAGCCTTTCCGCGCATCACCTTCCACCTATCGCTGAAGGGAGATCAGGAAATGGATTATAAAATTGTAGAGAAGGCGGCGTTTACGGTCATTGGGAAGTCCATTCAAGTTACTACTAAGAACGGTGAAAATCTTCGGGAAATCCCAAAATTCTGGGATCGGCTTAACGGAGATGGCACATCAGATCGCATTCATGCCTTGGGGACAGGCGACGATATACTCGGTATATGTCTGGACATGAAGCATGGTGAGGAGACGTTTAGCTACCTTATCGCCGCAGAGGGTAACGAAGACGTAGCAGCCTCGAACGGATTAGAAGCCAGAACCATCCCGGCTGCCACCTGGGCCGTGTTTACATCCATCGGCCCTATGCCTCACTCGATCCAGAAGGTATGGCAAAGAATTTACCAAGAATGGTTCCCTGCCAGCAATTATGAGCATTCGGGCGGTCCCGAGCTGGAAGTGTATACCATGGGGGATGCTCATGCTGAGGACTACCGAAGTGAAGTATGGATTCCGATTACGAAAAAATAAACAAACGAACCGGCTGCCTATTGCAGTCGGTTTGTTATCGTATGCTCAGGACAATTGCCCCAGTTCTTTCTTTAACACAGAATAAAGCCTTGCGCTTGCTAGCTTTAGCGGTGCCTCAGTTGCTTTACAAAGAAGACCAAAGGTCATATCGATCAGGCTGCCGCTTAATTGCCTCACCGCTGTTCCTACCGGGACAGGATGGACTAGAATTTGGGGCACAAGGGCAATCCCCAATTCACATTCCACATAAGATTTCAGAGCCGTCATGCTACCAATTTCCATCGTGTCTAACGTGGTTATTCCATGTTCCTTCATGACCATTTCAAGTTTACGCCGATAGGGACAGATGGACGACGTAATAAGTAGGCGATGCCCTTGCAAATCTGCGGGTCCAATGCACTCCTTTTGTGCAAGAGGGTGATGTTCAGGCATCAAAACTACAAAATTCTCCTTAAATAAAGGTTCAAAATATAGTTCTGTACCCAAATCCGGAGCAGAGCATAATGCGATGTCCACATCCCCTTTGAGAATACGCTCGCTTAATGTAGGGGTATTCCCAAACTCAACAGAAATCCGAATGTAAGGATAATGGTTTAAGAATCGCTTTAAAATTTCAGGTAGTCGGTAACTGGCGGTCGGTTCAGTCACCCCTATGCGAATGTCGCCTGCGGTTCCCTTTTGCAGGTTCTCCATATTTTCCTGCAATTGCTCCATATCTTTTACAATATGCAGACTTTGCTCGTAAAACATCCTGCCCGCTTCAGTTAACTTTATTTTCTTGCCCCGTTCAATCAGCTGAACTCCTAGATCGGATTCCAGTCTCTGTATTTGCATCGTCACGGTGGATTGTGCATAATTCAACGCTTCCGCTGCACGCATAAAACTTCCGCAATTCACAATCATCTGAAATGTTTTAAGTGCTTTAATATCCATTCTCCTACTCCTAAGTCGCTCGTTTAATTCAGTTTTATTGAATTTCAAGTTCAGTTAATTCAATTATACATAATATAATACATCCTCTACAATGATCTATATCAGTTTGTATTATTTGGGTCACACAAAACTAGCGAGTTGGATAAGGAGCGAATATACATGAATTTATATCAAAAAGTAGCACTGGTTACAGGTGGCGGCACAGGAATTGGGAGAGCGATATGTATGGAGCTGGCGGATCGAAAGACTACAGTCGTCGTAAACTATTCCCGCTCTAAAGACGATGCAGAGGAAACTGTACGTATGATACTTGAGCAGGGAGGACGTGCAATTGCATTACAAGCAGATGTTTCCCGAGATCAGGAAGTTCGAGCGATGATCGAGCAGATTGTTCAGCAATACGGCACAGTTGATGTGCTGGTGAATAACGCCAGCATTACACATCATATTCCGATGGACGATCTAGAGGCCGTTACAGAAGAAGTGTGGAATGATCTCTTGGATGTTAATGTGAAAGGCATGTTTTACTGTGCCAGAGCCGTGGCTCCTTATATGAAGCATCGTCAACAAGGAGCTATCGTCAATCTGGGAAGTATAGCTGGACAAACAGGGCTAGGTTCCTCGCTACCCTATGCAGTATCCAAAGCAGCCGTTCACGGGCTGACTAAGTCGTTAGCACGATCGCTGGCACCTGATATTCGAGTCAATTGCATCGTACCAGGCGCGGTGGCGACAAGATGGTGGGCAGGTAGGGAAGAACAAATGAAACAATTGGCTCCTCATCTGCTGCTACAGCGCATTTCCACACCTGAGGATATTGCCAGCATGGTCTGCTCTGCCCTGGAACAGGAAGCCATGACAGGCCAGATCATTACGGTAGACAGCGGGCAAACGCTATAAGGTACTGAGCTTCTGGATAAAACAAGCCGCCTTCTCAGACAGAAGGCGGCTGTTGAGCTATCGAATACCGTCGTTAACTACGTTTTTGCCTAATGGCATCCCCATACTTGTACCTTTCACGAATCTAACAAATAAATAGCGAACAAGCGGCCCTACAATGCAGAGCTGTAGAGGAAAAGCAAACGCAAAATTCTTAACAACTAAAGAAAAGTAATTTTTAAATAATGAGCCTTCGGAAAGACTATTAAAAAAGTAAGCCGTCCCCAAACCATAAAGTGACATACAGAGAACCATGCCAATGACCATACAACATGAAAGGGATAGAATTACAAATAGCTTTTTGGATTTGTCGTACGGTAATGAGAAGGCTATTTTCTTTGCTACTGGACCGACAATACATAATTCCAATACGAAAGCAGTGATAAAACATAAAATAAATTGAAGAAGCATTGCCTTTAGAGACATGGTGCCAATCAAGCCATTTGTATATAGATTATACAATGTCATGAATACGACCATCCCCAAGCACATCATTAAACCAAAATAAAAATTTTCTTTCTTCGTTGTTGGCAATTCCATCATCCCTTCTTTTGCTTTGCTAATTATATAAATAGTCGAAACTCTCACATAAGTGAACATTTTGTGAACAATTCGATAGACACTCTTTTTTAGAACACAAAAAAGGCATCGTTCATCTCAACGATACCTTGCATGTTTCAGTTAAATCCTCAATGATCTACTTTTAAATCTAAGCCAAATCTCTTCAGCTCAATAAAAATACCTTCCAGGCGCTTCCCTTTTTCCGTTAACGAATATTCAACCCGCGGGGGAACCTCCGGATAAACCTTTCTTTCTAATAGACCGTTGTCTTCGAGTTCCCTTAGGCGCAGAGAAAGCGTCTTGGGACTAATTCCTTTCATGGATTTCTGAAGCTGGCTGAATCTCAGTGTTCCTTCGATCAGAAGGTCACGAATAATTAAAAAAGTCCATTTGGTTCCGATTAAATCAAGCGTTTGGGCAATAGGGCACGGCTGGCCTGGTATTCCTTTCGTCAATTCAATAGGTTCTGGGACATGCATAGGAACTCCCTCCACAAAAAAATCTGCTAAACCCAATGGTATCACAATAGTTCCCTTTAGGAAACTATATGAATTAAATATCACTACTTCCATAAATGAACTTACTACATATACAATATCGTCGTAGCCAATAATGTTTTCTCTACTACGAGGAGGTGAAGAGTTGAAAAATATATTAATCATTAATGGTCACCAAAAGTATGACTCTTCTGAAGGAAATCTGAACCAAACATTGATGGACCATATGGTGCGTCTCTTAAGCGAAGAGAACAAAATTAAGACAACGTCTGTTCAGAATGGTTATACCATCAGCGAGGAACAGGAAAAATTTATCTGGGCGGATGTAGTCATTTACCAAACACCTATCTATTGGTTCAGTGTTCCTGGATTATTAAAAACCTATATGGATGAGGTCTATGCCTACGGTGTATTCTTCACGGGTTCTCGCACATATGGGGGCGGAGGTTTATTAACCAATAAGAAATATATGTTATCGACGACCTGGAATGCTCCAGAAAAAGCCTTTAATGATCCAACTCAATTTTTTAAGGGCAATGGCCTAGAGGCAGCACTCCGTCATTTGCATTCTGCACATGCATTTCTCGGTATGGAGCCCTTAAAAAGCTTTGCATGCTACGACGTCATTAAAAACCCGAATATATATCAGTTTATTACTGATCTCGCAGTTCATTTGAAAGACGTATTCCATGAGTAACAAATCCAGCTAAACTATAGGAGGGATTCATTTGCAAAACCAAAAGATTGTGATTATAGGTGGAAGTTCAGGTATTGGTTTAGAAACAGCTAAGCAAATCATTTCGTTAGGAGGAGAAGTGATTATTGCCAGCCGCTCTGAAGATAAATTGCACAAGGCCAAAGAGATGCTGGGCCCTCGTGCAACAATATATGTGCTGGACACGACAGATGAGCAGCAGGTAAAGTCTTTCTTCGAAAAAGTGGGCTCCTATGACCATCTTGTAGTGAGCGCGGCAGAAACATCAGGTGGATCATTCCTTCAATCGGAAACGACAGATGCCCGCAAACTATTCGAAAATAAGTTCTGGGGCCAGTATTATGCAGCTAAATATGGGTCTTCCCAACTCTCAACCCAGGGTTCCATTACCTTATTTTCAGGAGTGGTGGCATACAAACCGATGGTCGGGTCCTCAGCACTTGGGGCTGTGAATGCAGCAGTTTCGAATCTTGGTCAGACTTTGGCGTTAGAGCTTGCTCCTATTCGCGTGAATGTCGTCTCCCCTGGCATTATTGATACACCTTCCCGCAGTAAAATGTCTGAAAACACGCGTAATCAATTCTATGGTACGGTGGCGAATAGGCTTCCTGTGAAACGAGTTGGACTTGCGGAGGATGTGGCACGAGGCGTACTTTATTTGATTGAAAATCAGTTTGTGACCGGGACAGTCCTCCATGTGGATGGCGGGCACATTTTAACATAAAAGCTTTGGCTAAGATCGATCAGTCATACAACAAAAGGAGGAGAACGCTCCCGCACCTCTGCTTGGGCGTTCTCCTCCTTATCTTATTCATAAATGATTTAAAACACTTTATCCTAATGATGATGAATACGACGTTTGTTTCTCAAAATGTTGCGAATCATCTTATGATTAGGGAGCTGCCTGAATAACATATGTCCTGGATGCGGATTGGCCTCAATAATCCAGATTTGACCGCTCTTTTCAATAGCAAGATCGATGCCCAGCTCGCGAACCGGATGATTTTGGTCAATCGTGTCGGCAATGATTCTAGAAAGCTCAATGACCTGGTCCAAAATCTCTTTCATTTTCGCTCTGTCATTTTTAAAAACCCTTAAAAGCACTTTGGACAACGGCGCCGCATGTCCTCCCTTCCGATAGTTGGTAACGACCTTTCGAGGTGCAGCGACACGGCCGGTTATCCCTGAAATGACCCATTCCGATTCTGGCTTCTGCATATACACTCTGGCATCAAAAATTGAACCTTTGTACTTGGCTAACTTAAGTCCTTGCTGTACCAAATAACGACGATGAGGTCTCCGATAGCTTCTAATTGCTCTTCTTACAGCGTGGGATCTAACGACTCTGCGACTGGAGCCGCAACGAACCTCATATCTCCTCCCTACCTTTTTCGCGCGTATGATGCCGGTTCCTCCACTGCCATAATTAGGCTTGATAAAGACAGTGCGGTAGGTATCCAGCATCCGTAAAGTCCTTGCATTCGTAATCCAGCGGGTTTCGGGCAAGTGCGAGCGTAAAATGGGATGTTGTTGCATTTCCTTGTATTGAATCATCTTTCCAATGGGCACGAATATCCCTCGATTCTGTTGGGTTTTTGCACACACTACATGAATATGCATCTATATTCTATCTTGGTAACGGCGAATGCCACAGTTTGCTATGTAAGAGGCAAATCTCCTACTCTCTCTAAGCCAAGTCTTCTTTGATTTCAAAGAGTGAGAGAGGGGTACTATGGGTCTTTACATGACGCAATTATTGCAAATACCTATAAAGTTAATCCCAATAATATATTGGACCAATAACAATTCTAGATATATGATGTATTAAAAAATAACGCGAGGAGGAACGATAACATGTCTGTTTATGATTTTCAAGCAACCTCAATTAACGGGAAACCGATTGAATTGTCAGACTATAGAGGTAAGGTTCTCCTTATTGTAAACACTGCCAGCATGTGTAGCTTCTCCAGCCAATTCGCTGATCTGCAAAAGCTCTATGAAAGACGGAGAGAACAAGGTTTTGAAATCCTTGCTTTTCCTTGTAACCAATTCAATGAAAAAGAGCCGGGTAGCAATTCGGAGGTTCAGGGAACTTGTCAAATTAAGCATGGAGTAACCTTCCCATTATTTGAGAAGACGGAGGTAAGAGGCTCTTCCCTTCATCCTTTATTTCAATATCTGACCCAACAGGCACCGTTTCAAGGCTTCGATACCCAGGCCAAAGACGGTCAATGGATGAACGATTTCTTGCAGAATAAATATCCAGAAATATACGTTGGCGACGGTATCAAGTGGAATTTTTCCAAATTCCTGATTGATCGCGGCGGCTATGTAAAAGCCAGATTTGAAGTAACAACGGCAACCTGTGCTATTGACCCTGTCATCGAATCGCTATTGTAGTTTTCTTGGTCACTTCTTTAGATTCTTAAACAAAGAGTATCAAATGACAAAAATGTATATTTGTCATTTGATACTCTTTGTGTTATCCTGACTTCAAGGAGGTGACTCACACGGTAAGTCAACCGTGTCTCTATGGAAAAGTCCTCAGATATACTGACCAAGGAACAGATTCTTATCGCGACAGAAGACACCCTTAGACGTTTTGGTGTAACCAAAAGCTCCGTGACGGATGTTGCCAAAGTGTTAGGAGTAAGTCACGGCACTATTTACCGACACTTTAAAAGTAAAGCCGAGCTTCTTGAAGGCGTGACCGAAAAATGGCTAAATGAAAAGATTATCGATCCGTTAACGGAGATATGCCAGGATTCATCTGTGCTAGGAATATCGCACTTAAAACGATATATACAGACCTTGGTCGAACTTAAGCAGTATTATGCCCGCGATGACGAGGAAATGTTCGAGATGTATACCCGGGTCACCGAGCAAGCCGCGGATTTAATCGACCAACATATCGCCCACATTGTGGATCAGCTCGCTGATATTATTGTGCGCGGGGGTATCACAGCGGATCAGCCGCCCCAACTGGCGCGTACGCTTTTCTATGCCACAGCCCGTTTTCATCATCCCGCACATGCTTATGAATGGAAGAATCCGACGATTGATCAGGAGTTTGCAGAAGTGTGGATGCTTTTAGAAAAAGGGATATCTTAAAATATATAGAAAGAAGGCCAAACACATATGAAGCATTTGGAAGGAAAAATAGCGATTATCACTGGCTCCTCCAGGGGAATTGGACGTGCCATTGCCGAGCAGCTGGCTAATCTAGGTGCTAGTGTAGTCGTCAATTATGCCAGTAGTCCGGACAGAGCTAAAGAAGTGGTAGCAGGCATTCTTCAAAAAGGCGGAAAGGCCATAGCTCTCCACGCTGATCTGAGCAAGATGGGCGATATTGAAGCCTTATTTACAAATACGATTGCTGAATTCGGCAAAGTGGATATTCTGGTTAACAACGCCGGGCTGATGATTACCAAACCTCTGGCTGAGGTGACCGAAGCTGATTTTGACCAACAATTCGCACTGAATGTAAAAGGTACTTTCTTTGCCTGTCAGCAAGCGATGAAATACATGGAGAACTACGGAAGAATCGTGAATCTGTCCACGTCCGTGATCGGACAAATGTTTCCGGCTTATAGCGTATACGCGGGTACGAAAGGCGCAGTGGAGCAATTTACCCGTCAGCTGGCCAAGGAGTTCGGAAGCAGGCAAATTACGATCAATGCCGTGGCTCCCGGTCCTGTCAACACAGAGCTTTTTCAGGCAGGAAAAACAGAGCAACAGATCGAAGGCATGAAGAAAATGAATGCTATGGGTCGTCTCGGTGAACCGGAAGATATCGCTGATGTGATTGAGTTTCTGGTCAGCGCTAAATCGCAGTGGGTTACCGGACAGACCATCCGCGTGAATGGCGGATTCATCTAAAAGCTGGAATACATGAAATGGAGGCTATACACGTTCATGATATTACACAAAGGCGAGACCTTATTTCGACAAGGGGAAACAGGCCCTTTATATCACTTAAAGAGCGGCTTGTTAAAAATTATCCGAGTCCATGAAGATGGCTCGCAAATTTTAGTTAATGTAATTGTGCCCGATGAAATTATCCCGCATCACTCTCTCATCAGTCCCAATCCTTATTATGGTACCGCGATGGCGCTGGTCACCTCAGAGATTGAGGTTCTGTCGCAAAAGGAATGGTACCTGAAGCTGGAGCAAGACCCGGCTCAATGCCGAGCCATCGCTTTGCAGCTACAGGATAAGCTGCGCATGATGCAGCAACGAATTGACCAGCTCACGGAGGTATCGCCTGCCGAGAAGCTTCGGAAGCTTCAACGCTGGTTCCACTCCTACATCGCACCCGCTACGTTAACAGACGTACTGACGCAAGAGGAAATCGGACAGTTCATCGGGCTACGCCGGGAGACGATTAACCGGCTATTGCGTGCTTCAGGCGCTCCATCTGCGAAAGATGATGACGATAATGCATCTCGATGAGTCTAAACCACTCTCCCGCATTCAACGCGCCAAATCCGGGATGAGGAGAAGTAGACGACCCTGTTGATTTCTCAACGGTTGGCTCAATCTCTCTCATTTTACGGATCACCACGTTTAATCCTTCTGCAATCTCTTCTTTGCTCGTCGGTTGGGGGGGAGTATACTGCGGAGATGGTGGGACTTGAATACGTATGGGTGGATAGCTTCCCAAGTTAAATGCGGTTGTTCCCGCCTCCGTTTTAGTCCCTTTTTCCCCATTAGACTGTAGACAAAGCTCTATGTTCCTAAGATGCATATAAAGAGCAGAGTTCACCAAATGAAGATACATTTGTCCAAGCGACCATTGTCCCTCCTGCGGTGTGTACTGCAATTGCTCCAGGGTAAAGCTGTCCAATTCAAGAAGATAGTGCTGTGCCGTTTCTTCAAAACGCTGTAATGTTTCGCTTGTATTCATATAGTAATGCCCCTCTCTATCAAAGTAGCTTTACTATACAAGAATGCTACTGACAGCATTATGTCAGTAGCATTTCAACATTTTTTCCACTTCCGTACGGACACGCTCGCGAAGCGATTCAGGCTCCAGCACTACCACATCTGCGCCCCAACCAAGTATCCATGATAGTAATTCCTCTGGGTGTCTAACACGGAAAAATACATGGATTCCATCCTCACGCTCCTCCATGGACTCCATGTAAAAATGGTTCGCTTCCTTCACTTTATCTACAATATCCGAACGGACTTGTATGTGAACATTTATGTGGCGGTCATCGGATTGCTTGTAATCCTGCAAATTAAAATCAATAGGCAACTGATAACTGTCCTCCAGCATGATCAGATCGTTCATACGCGACAAACGGAAATGGCGCAGCTGTTGCCGCAATTCGCATTGTCCAATCAAAACCCACGAACCATGAAGCAGTACCAGACCATAAGGAGCGACCACACGTACGCTTTGGCGATTCCCGTCAGCCTCTGGCATTTTTTTGGAGTAACCAAACCGAACCTTCTGTTTAGCCAATACAGCGATGCGCAGCGTTTCCAAATACGTTTTCTCTCTATGGTTTGTCCCTTTACTCACCGCCAGCAGTCTGATAGTCGTTCGCACCTGGGCAACTTCCCTGCGAACGCTCTCTGGTAAAATAGCTTCGATTTTTCTGCGTGAAGTTTGCGCCTTCATGCCATAGTCTGTATCAAATTTTTGTTCGACAAAATCTGTTCCGATTAGCAGCGCTACAGCCTCTTCTACAGTAAAGCTTACAGGAGGCAGGAAGTATCCCTCCATCAAAGAATATCCAATACCCGGTGCTCCTACAATCGGTACGCCCGATTCGCTGAGAGCCTGAATATCCCGATAGATCGTTCTCACACTCGTTTCGAAAATCGCCGCTAAATCCTCGGCCCGTATAATATCCTTACGTTGTAACTCTAGCAAGATAGCCAGCAAGCGGTCGGTTTTGTTCATACTATATCGCCCCGTCCTTGAAAGGATCTAAATGCACGAATTTAAAAGAGCAATAAGAGCAGTGCACGACTGCGGCTTATTGCTCTTTTGTCATAAAGCAGTTGCTTCTTTATTTAAAAAACACTTTTTCAACGTTATATTTAGCCTTTTGCGAATTGATGATGTAGGTTTCATAAATTTCACGATCTACCGCATCTTCCACAATACAGACCTCAATAATCGCCACTTCGTTCCGATTGGCCTTGATCGGCGATACGTTATCTTCAAAATGCTTTTTGATTCTTGGTCTTAGCTTTCTTGCCTTACCAACGAACAGCAATTCCTCCTGTGCGTTGTAAAACATAAAGATACCAGCCTTATCTCTAGGAATCAGGTGGAAATCTGTAAATCCGTAAATATGGCTGAGCTCAGGGTTAACCTGTTTGGTAATCGTGATATCTGGAGTTGGAATCGTTATATTAATCACTATGTCACTTCCTCATTCTATATAGGTGTAAATACTATCATAAATCCTGCGCTAACACCATTTAATAAATCCTTGCCCGTCACTAAACAGATCGGTAGGAATTTTATGAATTACCTACTATGCGAGTAGGTTGGTTTCCGTTACAATATGTCAGTGTGATTCTGGCATCGGCAGATTGACGCGTACTTGAATATTATTGGAGGCTTCTATTTTTTCATGCAAAATGAATCTCATTCTAACGTAAAAATCATAACGGCCGATCCGAGCGCGATCGGCCTGTTTGGCTTGGCCATTGTAACGCTTGTAGCTTCATCCCAAAAGCTTGGTCTCACTGATGGCTTGAGCTTTATTATTCCTTGGGCTATTTTTCTTGGTGCCTTTGCACAGCTGTTTGCCTGCATTCAGGATGCAAAGCATAACAACACCTTTGGCATGACGGCATTTGGTGCTTACGCCTTCTTCTGGTTAGCCGTAGCTAGTAGCTGGATGATTAAAATGGGCGTATTCGGCTCAGAGCTGGCATCAGCGGTGGATGGCAGACAGCTCGGCTTTGCCTTTGCCGGCTATCTCATCTTTACGCTCTTCATGACCATTGGAGCCATGGAGACGCATAAGGTTCTATTTTTTATTTTTGTGTTGATTGATTTTCTGTTCCTCGGCCTTAGCTTCGATGCATTTGGCATCGCCCCAGAGGTGTTCCATACCATCGCTGCTTATGCTGAAATGGGCATCGGTCTACTCTCGCTGTACGGTACAGGAGCTGCTGTCCTGAATGCACATTTTGGCCGTACATTCCTGCCCGTAGGACGACCTTTCGGCATTTTCAAACCACGTCCTTAGTTGCATACGTATATCTCCAAAGCCGCCTTTCGCGCCGATCCGCGTTAAGGATGGCTTTGGGGATATAAGGCTGGAATTACTCGGCTTGCTACTAGATGCTGCTTATTAAAGTTAACTTGAAATCAAGTGTTGCCTTGTATCGCTGTATCTGAACTAAACTGCAAGTGCAGTATTGGTATAATAACAAAGTGAAAGGAGATGATATCGTTGAGAAAACGGCTGAACAATGGAGTTAATTGCACGCCGACTAAAGGCTGTCCGGTGGAAGTAACCTTAAGCATTATCGGCGGAAAGTGGAAAGGAATCATTCTGTACGAATTGCTGGGTGGAACTAAGCGGTTTCAAGAACTGCGGCGAGCACTTCCCACGGCCACCCAAAAAATGCTGACCCTCCAACTGCGAGAGTTAGAAGCAGACGGTCTCATTCACCGCGAAGTTCATCACCTTGTTCCGCCAAAAGTGGAATACTCGCTAACCCCGCTCGGGGCTTCGCTTGAGTCAATACTCACCCAAATGAAGGCTTGGGGAGAACGATTTCAGGCCGAACATCATCTCTCCGACTTTCAAACCTGAAATAACGAACCGGTGTAATAAATGAAACTGAGGATAAAAAAAGTGCCTAATTTACAAATCTCCGCGTGTCGGATTAAGCTAAAGATGCTCGCCGGCGAAATCCTAGGACGTATGATCACCGTCCGACATACAGAGGAGAATGAATATGAGCGCATATGTTATCGTAGATATAAAAGTAGAGGAAGAAGCTGTTTTCAAACAATACGCAGAGCTAGCAGATGCGCTGCTGCAGAAAGTTCCGGGATTCCGCAACCTTACGCTAGATCCACAGCCCGAGACACTGGAAGGCACATGGAAGCCGTCAATAGTCGTAGTTCACGAATTCCCGACTTACGAGGCTGCCAAGCAGTTCTATTATTCCGATGACTACGCGCCCTTAATTAAGCTGCGCCAATCAGGAACTCAAGCTAATGTTATTCTGGTTAACGGAAGAGCATAAACTCCTGTTCTGCTACTTTGCATATATTAGGACAATTCGCATTCAAATTAGGTAACTAGCTTATTTAATTTCATAGTCATTAAATAAAACAAACTGCTACGTCCTATTAAGGACGCAGCAGTTTTTCTAGTACAACGTAAAAAATGTAACCGTACACCTCCGCCAGCATCTTGTTCTCCCCCGGAATGAAGGTAACACCATTCCATAAAATTATAGAGTGTCCCCTGCGACAGGCTTCATCGTTTTCTCCGCCATTCTGTCGATTGTCCAGACTAGTCCCCCCACGGCAAGAGTGGCGATGAACGCTATAATTGCTGATCCGCCGACATGCAGTAGCAGCACGGGAACCCACAGTAGTCCAAGTGTACGATGGATGGTTCGCATCCACTTGTTACGTACTTTATTAATATAGAAGCCGTACCCGGAGATAGCCAGTATAATTGCAAAGGCTGCTAGGCCGGAGTAGGTTTTGTGATCTTGAAATTTGGTAATCAGGAAATAGACACCATGAACGGCAATAAGAATCAAGGTCGCCCAACCCAGCAATTTATGCAAGGAGTGAAACAACTTTCCAGCCTTTTGAACCAACATTGACGGTGATCTCAGTTTCTTCTTAAACCAGAACCAACAGAAAGAGGCCGCCCCAAGAAAAACGGAGATCGTACCCAAGGTATTAAATATTTCCCCGTTTCCCCCACCACCTTTTCCGTCGGGACGTCCGCCCATGTGCCCTGGTACATTGCCGCCTCCCGGAGGTCGCATGCCAAGCTTGCCGCCGGAAACCGAGGACATGTAGTAATAGTAGATTACAAGTAGAGCCGCTACCGTAACTGCGATGATTGCCGGAATCCAAACCGTCTTTTTCATCTTTGTTTTCATTGTTATGCATCCTCCCCAGGAAAATTGCCTTGATTGTACCCGGTCAAGCTGAAAACAAGATGAAGGCTGGCTGAAAGTATCCTTTTTTGGGTATATAAAATCATACAATGATAACAATGTATACAATAATTGTAATCAAAGGGGTGCTTGTGAAAATGAAACAAGATGAAAATCTTGTCGCCTTTCCGCAATTTCCAGAATCGTATTGGTTAGCTTCAACCGACGTCCCCAACTTTCCTAAGCTTAATGAGGATATTCAGGTGGATGTTGCTATTGTAGGTGCGGGGATCACCGGTATTACCACTGCTTATTTACTGTCCAAAAAAGGACTAAATGTCGCAGTCGTCGACGCAGGGCGGATACTTCATGGAACGACAGGCCATACGACCGCCAAAATTACCGCACAGCATGATTTGATCTACAGCGAGTTTCTTTCACATTTTGGCAAGGAGAAAACCCGGCTCTATTACGAAGCCAACCGTGATGCTCTTGAATTCATCAGACAAACGGTAGAAGAGAATCATATTGATTGTCAATTTACAGAAGAAGATGCCTATGTTTATACAAGTGCAGATACGCATGTGGAAAAAATATCCGATGAATATAAAGCTTACAAGGAACTTGGCATCCCGGGAAGTTATGTCGAACAAACACCTCTACCCTTCTCAACTAAAGCGGCTATTATGATGGAAAACCAGGCTCAGTTTAATCCGGTTCCTTTCTTAAGGTATTTGGCAAATCAAGTCATTCGGCAAGGCGGGAAAATCTATGAACAGACCACCGTTGTGGGTGTGGATAAAGGAAACCCTGCCATCATTAAAACAAGCGACGGGCATAAAATTACCTGCAACCATGTCGTATCCTCCTCTCATTTTCCGTTTAATGATCCCAACAGTCTTTATTTTGCGCGATTGCATGCCGAACGTTCTTATGTACTAGCGGTCAAGACGGACAAAACCTATCCGGGTGGTATGTACCTAAGTGCAGAAACCCCCAAACGTTCGCTTCGCTCTGTACTAATAAACGGTGAACCGATGGTCATCGTCGGTGGCGAAGGCCATAAAACGGGTCAAGGAATCTGCACATTTCAATACTATGAAGCCTTAGAAAAGTTCGCAGAGCAAACATTTGGATTAAAGGAAATCGTCTATCGCTGGTCGGCCCAGGACCTGTATTCGTTAGACAAGCTCCCTTATATCGGGCAGGAATTAGCCGATGTTCCTAACATCCTCTTGGCTACGGGTTATAGAAAATGGGGGATGACCACAAGTGTCGCAGCGGCTTTATTAAATACGAATCTGATTACCAGAAAGGAAAGCCCGTATCAGGATCTTTTCTCCCCTTCAAGATTTCATGCGGACCCCGACATTAAAACATTTGTGACACAAAATGCGAATGTAGCTAAACACTTGATTGCCGGGAAGCTGGGAATCAGCCACAAAAAAGCCGAAGAACTCCAGCAAGACGAAGGGGCAGTCATTCGGCTGAATGGCAAAAGGGCAGGCGCTTACCGAGATTTACAGGGGACACTGCACCTAGTGGACACAACGTGCACTCATATGGGCTGCGAAGTTGACTGGAACGAGGCGGAAAGAACATGGGATTGCCCATGTCATGGCTCTCGCTTTTCATATCAAGGCGAAGTAATTGAGGGACCCGCTAAAAAAGCACTTGGCAAGGTTGAAGCCGAATAGAACGATCCTTTCGGAATAAACCTAGTTATGCTGGACAACATACCTTCGAGAATCATAAAAGAAAGGTGATCCTATGATAAGCCAACAGCCTACATTAGCGGCGCATGAGTCCCTAGAGATCCATGAAGTGCTTAACTTCAAAACGTTATGTTTAGCCAAGTCCAAATTAATGCAGGGCTTAGTATTCGATCAAGAGCTAAAGGATTTAATGGAAAAAGATGTTCAGCAATCTATTCAGGCTATTGCTGATTTGCAAGCAATCTACGCTAAAGCACCGTTTCAAGCACCTGTTCCTGACTCCCGTCCAACACCAATTTTAAATTGAGGTGAATGATGTGACACCTAGCCAGACCCAGTCCGCCAAAATGGATTATGTGGACCCAAAAAACTCATTAAATATGCCCGAAATGGCAGACACGACAATTGCAATGGATTTTCTGGTTCGCGTCAAGGAAGGGGTTCGGAACACAGCAGTAGCTTTAACAGAAACCGTCTCTACCGATGCCAGAACCCTATTGCGCCATCAACTGCATCAAGGTATCGCGCTTCATCAGGAAATTACTGAACTGATGGTACGAAAAAAATGGTTTCATCCTTATGATTTGCAAAAGCAATATCAATTGGATCAACTGTCAGCCAATAAGACGGTGGACATTAGCAAGATGGAACTGTTCCCAGACGATAACACACGCAAAGGTATGTTTGACCGCACGCCGGACGAACATATTGGAGGGAAGCAGGCATGAAGGCAGTGACCTACCAAGGTATCAAAAATGTTGTCGTTAAAGACGTTCCGGACCCACGTATTCAAAAAGCCGATGATGCGATTGTCAGACTGACAACAACCGCTATTTGCGGTTCAGATCTGCATCTCATTCATGGAATGATTCCGAATCTACAAGAGAATTATGTAATTGGGCATGAGCCGATGGGGGTTGTAGAAGAAGTCGGCAGCGGCGTGACTAACTTGAAAAAGGGAGATCGCGTGATCATTCCGTTCAACATCGCGTGTGGTGAATGCTTTTACTGTAAAAACCAATTGGAAAGCCAATGTGATCATTCGAATGAAAATGGAGAGATGGGCGGTTTTTTTGGCTATTCCGGAACAACCGGTGGATATCCAGGTGGACAAGCTGAATATTTACGTGTGCCTTTTGCCAACTTCACTCATTTCAAAATTCCGGAGAGTTGCGAACATTCTGACGAGAAGCTTTGCCTGATTGCTGATGCTATGACTACTGCATTTTGGAGCGTCGATAATGCCGGAGTGAAGGCTGGGGATACTGTCATTGTTATTGGCTGTGGGCCAGTAGGTCTATTAGCGCAAAAATTCGCCTGGTTCAAAGGGGCAAAACGAGTCATTGCGGCAGACTATCTGGATTATCGTCTGCAACACGCAAAGCGCACCAATCATGTGGAGATCGTGAATGTGGAATCGCAAGAAAACGTCGGCAACTATCTGAAGGAGATGACCAAAGGAGGCGCAGACGTAGTTATTGACTGCTCCGGCATGAGCGGCAAAATGTCTCCGCTGGAATCCTTGGCTTCAGGTCTTAAACTTCACGGTGGAGCTTTGGGAGGCTTAGTCATAGCTACACAGGCTGTCCGCAAAGGGGGTACCATTCAAGTTACCGGGGTATACGGCGGTCGATATAACGGTTTTCCGATGGGAGATATTTTTCAGCGAAATGTTAATTTGCGTACGGGACAGGCTCCTGTTATTCACTATATGCCTTACATGTATGAGTTGATAGATACGGGGAAGGTTGACCCTGGTGACGTTGTCACACACGTCATTCCACTAAGCGATGCCAAGCGCGGATATGAAATTTTCGATACCAGACAAGACAATTGCATCAAAGTTGTACTTAAACCTTAACTATATATTGGACTGGAGGCAAATGTTATATGGTGTATGGCCTGCACGAAACACTTGAAGTCCATGAATTGTCAGCATTCAAAACAGTGTGTCTTACCAAGTCTAAAACAATGCAAGCATTGATCTCTGATCCGGTTCTCAAAGCTATTTTGCAAAAGGACGTTGACCTAACAACACGACAATTGCAAGAGCTTAGTAATGTTTTAAATCAAGCCTCGTCATCACAGGAGGTGAAGCAATGAATATACTCTTGGAGTATTTGACCGGACTCAATACGTTAACCGACCAAGTGATTGCTGCTGATTTTTTAAACACCGCCAAAAGCGGTGTGAGAAATTACGCTATGGCCGTAACGGAAGCGGGAACTCCAGAAATTAAAGCTATGCTTACAAAACAACTGGATGAAGCTATCGATATGCATGAGCAAATTTCAACGTACATGATCGAACGTGGCTGGTATCACCCCTGGAACGTAAAAGAGCAGCTGTTGGTGGATCTGCAAAATATCAATACTGCATTGCAAGCTCCTGTTTTGTAAAAGGATGCCTTCGGCATTATACGAAGCACGTTCCTGCTTATATATAAAACCTTAAGCCGTCTTTCACGCCGATTCGTGTTAAAGACGGCTTAAGGGGTTATCTCGTGATCCTTATTATTCGGCTTGCCAATTTGGCATCCGCTCTGCCGGGTAACGAAGGCCGGCTGCCATTCCTTTAGGAATGATGGCGTTAATCGTCTCCATTTCTTCTGCGGACAAGCGCACATCAACTGCTCCTGCATTTTCCTCTAAATACGTGACCCGTTTGGTGCCGGGGATTGGTACAATTCCCTCTTGTGCAAGTAGCCAGGCCAAGGCAAGCTGAGAAGGCTTGACTCCTTTTTGAGCCGCAAGATCCTTAACATGCTGCACGAGATCCAGATTCTTTTGGAAATTCTCAGGCTGAAAACGCGGCACCGTGCGACGGAAATCATCTTCTGCGAAATCATCAAACTTCTGAATTTGCCCGCTCAAAAATCCGCGGCCCAGTGGACTGTAGGCTACAAATTCGATGCCCAGCTCCTTACATGTGGGTATCACTTCATCTTCCGCTTCCCGGCTCCATAAGGAGTATTCTGTCTGCAACGCTGTAATCGGGTGTACCTTATGAGCACGTCTGATCAGTGCAGGAGACGCTTCAGATAGCCCCAGATAGCGGACTTTTCCCGCTTGAACCAGATCACTCATCGCCCCTACTGTCTCTTCAATAGGCACATTCGGATCGACCCGGTGCTGGTAGTACAAATCAATCACATCTACACCCAATCTTTGCAGGCTGCGATCACATGCCTGCTTTACATATTCAGGACGGCCGCTAACACCCAGGAATCCCCCATCCTCTCCGCGCATAATGGAGAATTTGGTAGCCAACACCACCTCATCCCGGTGGCTCCGCAGGATTTGGCTGATCAGTTTTTCATTTTTCCCCACGCCGTAGACATCTGCTGTATCCCAGAAGTTGATCCCCAGCTCCAACGCACGATGAAGCGTTTTGATCGATTCCTGATCATCCAACTCACCATAATACTCGGACATTCCCATGCAGCCCAGACCCAGAGCAGATACTTGAAGGTCGCTGTTACCCAGTTGTTTCTTTTTCAATTTTATCACTCCCAAATTGTCAGAATAGTTACGTATTTCCTAATCACCACGTTACACCCCGTATGTTACTACTTAAAGTTAACTTTAAGTCAAGTGGTATCTCGTATATGACGTTTCAAATTTTTTTAGAAAAATTTGATTTCAAGGTTGTAAAAGGCCGCTGTAAATTTCCTATATATATGAGAAACGAATTATCGCGCGAGATTCTGTTTCAAAATCATCTAATTGGAGGTTTCCCATGCCAGCAAACTACTCTTACACCAAAACGTCTGATGGTTTCCATGTGATTATTACGCCAGCCTCGAATATTCAAAATAAAAATATTCGAAGCCGGATCACACAGCAAACCGACTACGGGATTAATGGGGGCTTCTTTTACCCTATCAGCACTACAACGCCACCGACTCAAGGTTTATCCATTGCGGTGACACCTAATAATACTCACGATATTAAGGCAAATGCCAAAGAGAATAGTCGGGGTACTGCATTTATTTTTACGGAAAGCAACAAAACAAAAATAGGAATTACCCGTACTTCAAGTGTGACGGATCTCAAAAAACAAATGGGAACGGCAATTAAGTACAAATCCATTATTAGCGGCGGTAGTCTATCACTGAAGAATGAGGAAGATGTTTGGCTCAAGGAGCTGAAAGAGATTGAAAATTTCGACTTGAACGGAACCTTGCGATACACCGAATCCATCGGACGGACAGGCTTGGGCTTCAAAGTCGTCAATAACATTTGGCAGGTCTACCTGGTTGTTCATGAAAATGCGACGCTGAAACAACTTCGCAACTATTTTATCAAGCAGGATTGCTTCGAAGCCATTCTTCTGGATGGTGGAGGCTCATCCGGCATTCAGGTCAAAAACTCGGCAGGCACCATGGTCAAATATGAGCAAACACGTTATATCTACAACATGGTAAAACTTATTAACATCACCTAAGGCTTATGACGTGCTTCCATAGGAGTGAGGAGGCCTTATCGGCCTCCTCTACAAATCATCCAGCACAATAATTTCCAATGCTAGGAAAACAGGTGTTGCAGGGTACACATAGGAGACTTCAATCGGTTGCCCCACCTGTAATTCTGCTGGACGGATTAATTGCCTTTGCTGACCATCCATCTGCTTATAAATATGTGTATCTGGAACGGATATATAGACCGATTGAATAGGTTTTTCCGCTGGATCATCACTTTGGGGTAGTTCTCTAGCAAATTGAACAGGCCGTTCAAATCGGATCAAATAGTCCATGGTAGGGGCTGCTAAGGGTTGTTCTACTTCTTTTTTAATCCTTTCAATACTTTCGATCTTGGCACGCCCTGTATATACTGTTGTACTTTCCAGATGATCCAAGTCAAAAATAGATCGAACCACCGCTCCATTAGATTTGTTAACCGGCGTAGCCGATTCTTTTGTAGAACATGCAGGCAGTAAAGCTGCCGCAAGCAAGGCAAAAACAAGAGCAGAAGCTCTATTTTTCATAAGTGATCCTCCCGAATCTGGTTTAAAGAATATGTTCATTATTACGACGCAAACAGGAACAATTTGGTTGCTTTAATCTGTATTTATCTATTACATTCTGAAAGGTGTGCAATTATATGTTAAAAAAACTCGGTTTAGCAGTCCTCACTGCATCAACACTTCTAGTAGGAAGCTCTATTACGGCAAGCGCTGATTCTACTGTAAATTACGATCATTTGCTCTCGGCAGGGACCACTAACGCTTTTCTGGCCATGGAAGATGGATCTTCATTTTACGCAACGGGAAGTAACGGCAATGGCAAGCTCGGTGTAGGCAATGGCGGAGGGAATAATAAAACAAGTCCGATGCAAGCAGATGTATCTGACATCGCTATGATTGATGCTGGTGATTTGCACTCAACCTTGCTCAAAAAAGACGGAACGATATGGTCTTGGGGTTTTGCAAGTTACGGCGAACTAGGAACAGGGAACAAGCGGGATACGGCAAGAGTCCCTGTGAAAAACAAATATATTGATCATGTTAAGGAAGTGAGAGCGGGAGGTCAATTTACGCTTGCCCTCAAAAATGACGGTACCGTGTGGGCCTACGGAGAAAATAATTTTGGACAACTGGGCATTGGCACAAAAGGGGCTTCCGCCTTTTCCGTGAAACCTGTTCAGGTACAAGGCTTAGAAGATATTGTAGCCATTGACGCTGGTGATAGCTTTGGCGCGGCTCTAGACAAAAACAATCAGTTATGGGTATGGGGACGTGGCTTTGATGGCGCTCTGGGACAGGATGATAAAGAAAACCAGCTTACCCCTGTTCAATACCGAATTGATGATATCAAAAACTTTACCGCTGGAGCTGACCGCATTTATGTGTTAACGAATAGCGGAGAAGTATACGCTTCCGGTAGCAATACTTCGGGTAAGCTGGGGGATGGAACCTCTACCTTTAGAAGATCCCCCGTATTGATTAATATTTCCGATGTAAATAGACTGAAAGCAGGCAAAACCCAAACTTTCGCACTGAAAAATGACGGAACCCTTTGGGGGTGGGGAACCAATAATGAAGGACAAGTAGGTGATGGGACTGATGTGTTTTCGATTAAAGTCCCGACTCAGGTTGTAGATGAGATGAATACGCCTCTAACCGATGTAGTCGCTTTTAGTGCAGCAGGCAACCATTCGCATGCTTTGACAGCCGATGGAACAGTCTGGTCCTGGGGATTTAACAGAAATGGTGAACTGGGCATTGGCAATACCAAGGAACAATATGCTGCTACGAAAACGAATTTCCCGAATCCATTTTCCAAATAAGCTCCGTTCTCTCCAATTCAATCAGGGCAGGTTCAATCAACTGTCCTGATTGCTTTTTTATTTTCATATAGAACCTGCTTTATTATAAAAAACTATTGTTATGTATGAACAGAAGCGCTTCGCGGCTTCTGAAAGACGGCGAGAAAATTCATTTACAGAGCTAAAGCCTCTTCCGTGATCTTTTTAATATCAATGGATGAAGGCGTTTCTTCCTTAACCATATCCGGCAGGATATTTTCCAAAAAATACTCAACGCATTTCAAATTAATATTTTTGATTTTTACAAGCGCATTGCGATACATCACGATAAATTCCTTTTCGGTATTCCCCCGCTGAAGCTCGGCAAACGCTTCATACACCTGATCCATTTTATCCGCTACTTCTAAAATTAAGCCTTCAACAGAATCATCTTTACCTTCTCTTAGCTGCTTGCGGAAAATTGCTTTAAAATCCTCGGGAATATTCTCTTCTATAAAATACTCAATCATACCCTCTTCAACTTGCTGGATTAATAACCGTAGTTCCTTGGAGGAATGCTTAACAGGCGTTTTAATGTCTCCAATAAAAATCTCGCCGTAATCGTGACTGCTGGTAATCTCGTATAGCTTTTTCCAATCAATATTGAGGCCGTTTCTCTCTTCGATATCAGCCAGGGTTTTGGCATATTGCACTACTTTCCAGGAATGAGCCGATACACTATGTTCCTCGAATTTAAACTTGCCTGGACAACGAATAATTCTTTCCAACTCATTTAGCGATCGAAAATAGGTGTGAATTCCCATCAATACATCCATCCTTTAACGGTATGAAATAGTAGATATAAACCAACTATAAACCTCAACTATTAACAGCAGATTATCGCAATATCAAGTTGACTCTTTCACATATAGCACATAAACAAATTTTGCTATACACTTTATATAAAAAAGTAAAAAGTGGTGAAAGCGTTGTTTAAAATCTTGCTGATTGAAGATGATGAAACTTTGTTCCATGAAATAAAGGACAGGTTAACTCAATGGGCCTATGATGTGTACGGCATCCGGGATTTTAGTAAAGTCATTCAAGAATTCACAACGATAAAGCCCGATCTGGTCGTGATTGATATTCAATTGCCTAAATTTGATGGTTTTCATTGGTGTCGAATGATTCGATCCCACTCTAACGTCCCGATTATCTTCTTATCATCGCGGGATCACCCTACGGATATAGTAATGTCAATGCAGCTTGGAGCGGATGATTTTATCCAAAAACCCTTCCATTTTGATGTACTGATTGCAAAATTACAAGCGACACTTCGCCGTGTATATAATTACAATACCGAACCTGTTTCCCTGAAAACATGGCGTGGAGCGACGGTCGATTATGAAAAAAATGTAGTAGCCAATGAGGCTGGCTCCATCGAATTAACCAAGAACGAGATTTTTATTTTGAAGCTGCTGATTGAACAAAAAAATAAAATTGTCACACGAGAGGAATTAATTAAAAGCCTCTGGGATGATGAACGTTTTGTCAGCGACAATACCCTGACCGTCAACTTGAACCGCCTGCGTAAAAAATTGGACGAGCTGGATTTGGGCTGTTTCATTGAAACAAAAGTGGGGCAAGGCTACATGGCTACAGAAGAGGCACCTGCCTATGATTAAAAAATACCTTACAGAGAGGCGGAGCTGGATTCTACTTTTTGTATGCCAACAAATGCTGATCCTTCTCATTGCTTATGTGGATACGGCCATCCCGTTAATGCCGATCCTGTATGTCGTTTTCTTATCTATGTTGGTTTTCCTGGTTTTTTTAATCGTTCGCTATCCCAAGGAAACCAAGTTCTATAGGGCCTTGGAAGAATGGGAGGGGCCTCTCCAATTAACCGGAATGGGCGAACCTGAAAGTCCATTTGAGCGAATCATTGAACACAAAATTGTCCATCAGACCGAACGACTACAACAGATGATCTCGCAAAATCAATTGACTCTGGAACACGAAAAGGATGAACTGTTATCATGGATTCATGAGGTGAAAACACCTTTAACCGCTATGCATTTGATGATTGAGCGACTGGATGACAAATCTCTTAAGGCTCAGCTAACTTATGAATGGCTGCGAATTCATTTACTGCTGGACCAACAGTTGCACCAGAAGCGCATATCTTTTATTGAAAACGATTTGTACGTCGAGCAAGTAGATTTAAAATCTCTGGTTTTTAAAGAGATCAAAGCATTACAGTCATGGTGCATCCAAAAAGGGATCGGTTTTGACATCCGACTTGAGCACATAGAAGTGCTAAGTGATGCCAAATGGCTAGCTTTTATCATCAGACAGCTCTTAACCAATGCCATCAAATATAGCGATGCCAGTGATATTATCATTCACAGCTATGAACATAAGGATCGAATACAGCTTGAGGTTCAAGACTTTGGGCGTGGGATTGATCCGAAGGATATACCTCGTATTTTCGAGAAAGGTTTTACATCCACGACCCAACATTCCGATCATACTTCAACAGGCATGGGGTTATATTTAACGAAAAAGGCAGCGCAGTCCTTGCTCATACATATAGATGTGCACTCCAAACCGAACACAGGTACTACCTTCACTTTACTTTTCCCCAAACGAAATGATTTCGTAAGTATGATGAGCATGTGACAGAGATGTCACATGCTTTTATGTATTGTTCGCCCAATCAAGGGAAAAGCATCGGCACGATTTTTATAATAAGGCTACAAGAACAATAAGGAGTGCATCGAAGTGAATATTTTAGAAGCCCATAAGATTCACAAAAGCTATGGTAATAAGCTAAATATGCAGGAGGTTTTGAAGGGAATAGATATCGTTATTGAGGAAGGTGAATTTGTCAGTATTATGGGAGCCTCCGGTTCAGGTAAAACCACTCTGCTAAATGTCCTTTCCTCCATTGATAAAGTAAGCCACGGTTCCATTAAGATCAATGATATCGAAATGACGAAAATGAAAGAAAAGCAACTGGCTGAATTCCGCAAACAGCATTTAGGCTTTATTTTTCAAGAGTATAATCTGCTGGATACGCTCACCGTGAAGGAGAACATCCTTTTGCCCCTATCTATCACCAAAACGCCTAAAAAAGAGGCCAACCAAAGATTTCAGGAGGTGGCTACAGAACTGGGGATTTATGAGCTCAAGGACAAGTATCCCAATGAAATTTCGGGTGGACAGAAACAGCGTACATCTGCGGCTAGAGCGTTTATTCATGAGCCTACGATTATTTTTGCCGATGAACCTACGGGTGCGCTTGATTCGAAGTCGGCTTCTGATCTATTAAACAAGCTGGGGCAGCTGAACCAAAAGCGCAAAGCAACTATTATTATGGTCACGCATGATCCTGTTGCAGCCAGCCATTGCAGCCGAGTCATTTTTATGAAGGATGGGCAAATGTATACGCAGCTTCATAAAGGCGTGCAGGAAAGGCAAAGCTTCTTCCAGGATATCATGAAAACCCAAGCAGTCTTAGGCGGGGTCCAATATGAACATTAATCTGCTTATTCTAAAGAATTTGAAAAAAAACCTGAAAAATTATTACCTTTATGTTTTTGCTCTCATTTTCAGTGTTGCGCTCTATTTCGCCTTTGTCACATTACAATACGATCCCTCCATGGACGAAGTGAAGGGCTCTGTTAAAGGCGCAGCTTCTATACGGGCAGCATCCGTCTTACTGGTCGCTATTGTATGCATTTTCCTTTTGTATGCTAATAATATTTTTATAAAAAGACGCAGTAAAGAAATTGGCCTATTTCAACTGATCGGAATGACAAAAAGTAAAATTTTTCGCATTCTAAGTGCTGAAAACTTAATTTTATACTTCGGTTCTCTTTTCGTTGGAATTGGGGTTGGATTTTCTTTTTCCAAATTAGTGATCATGATCTTATTTAAGACGACGGGCGTCGAGGCTATTGCCACTCTATATTTCTCGAACCAAGCACTGACTCAAACACTCATCGTTTTTGTTGTCATCTACTTGCTGATTATGGTCATGAATTACTCTTTTATCAAAAGACAAAGTATTTTGTCTTTGTTCCGAGTGACCTCAACCACCGAAGGGAAAATCAAGAAAATAACGATCTTTGAGATGATTATCGGGATCATTGGCGTCTCACTCATCGCGTTAGGTTACTATGTTTCCTCCAGATTATTTGGTGGAGACTTTACATCCCTAAATGAACTATTTATGGCAATGGTGTTTATTTTGGGCTCTGTCATCATCGGAACATTTCTCTTTTATAAAGGGTCCATCCGCTTTATTTCCAATATCATCAGAAAAAGTAAAGGCGGCTACTTAAACATTCATGAGGTGCTGTCCCTCTCATCCATTATGTTCCGCATGAAATCCAATGCTTTGTTGTTAACCATTATTACGACAGTATCGGCACTTGCTATCGGTTTACTATCCTTAAGCTATATCGCCTATTATTCTGCGGATCAAGCAGCTGAGGATAATGTACCTTCCCATTTTGCCATGACGAATGTGCCGGATGCGGAGAAATTCAAAGCGTTACTTCATGAGCATGATATACAGTATCGAGAAAAGAAAATTGAAGTGATTCAAGTCAGTGTGAAGACAGCGCAAATTATGGAGACTCCTATGGAACAATTAAATGAGGGTACGGATTCCATGACACTGCCTGTCGTAAGCGACCAATCTGTGGAAGATACGGATGTATCTCCAGGCCAAACGGTTTTAACGGGCTATAATGATATGTTACAGAAATTCATGTCCTTGAAAGACTTTGGACCCTTGGATTTGAAGGGGAAAACAGAAGTCATACCTCAACAATATGTGGGTCTAAAAAAGGATTATGTGATTCCCTACTATTTTGCAGCTGGGGGAGTACCCACTGTCATTGTAGACGAAACCATTTTTGAGCGGTTAAAGAAAGATGTAAATCCAGAGATCCAAAAGAAGTCATCCTTATATATTGGAATTGATATGCTAAACTCAGCGCAGATTGAAGAAGCCGATCGCCTCTTTGCAGCTGCGAATTTTAATGATCAACAAACATCACAGCTTGAAATGAGCAGTAATCAGAAGAGAAATATGGGAGTGATCATGTTTGTCGTTGGCTTTTTGGGACTCACCTTTCTCATTACATCAGGCTGCATCCTTTATTTTAAGCAAATGGATGAGAGCGAAGACGAAAAGGCCAATTATACTGTATTGAGAAAGTTAGGCTTCACCCAAAGTGACCTGCTGCGAGGCATTAAAATAAAACAACTCTTTAACTTCGGCATTCCGTTAGTGATCGGCCTATCACACAGCTATTTCGCCGTCCAATCCGGCTGGTTCTTGTTTGGGACCGAAGTTTGGATGCCTATGATCATCGTGATGGTACTGTACACAGCCTTATATTCCATCTTTGGAGTGCTATCCATTCTGTATTATAAAAAGGTCATTAAATCAGCATTATAACTGGCAAAAAATCAAAAAATGCCCTCAGCACAAGTGCCGGGGGCTTTTCCAAATATTTGAGCATTTTTGTTCCTGCGTGTACAATAAAATAACTATCATCGTAACCCCAAGGGGGGGAGCTTATTTTATTATTAATCATCAATGGCATCGGCATCATAGCGAATATTATACTGGGTTCCTTTATAGGCGTGGCTATTTTTATGGGAATCGTTTTTTTCCTGATTGGCTTGCCTGAGTTTAAAAAATCGCCAAAACTTACGAAAAAGGCCAAAAAAGATATCGCCTATATTATGTCAACACTATTAACTCTTCTTATATTCGTAGTTATTGTTTCTTGGAATATTCATACTTCAGGTGACCTGTTTCTTGAAGGTCCGCTAACACCGCAAATGAAGCTTCACTGGGGGCAAAAGGTATTGATACTAGGGTTACTGGAGGGCCTATGGGCTGTTATCACCCTAAAATGGCTGTTGCCCATCTTTTTTGATCCCCTAGATCTCAGCAAGAAGCAAATCCTTGTTTTAGTGAGCGGAATTGCATTTAGTGTGGTTTCAGGCATCTATGCCATGCTTGATGCCAGTTAAAAAGTCTCGCCCTTCTCTGTTACGGACAGGAAGAGCGAGACTTTGTTATTGATGGCTTCCCTCAATAGAGGCTCGTGTGAATGCTTAGCGCAAAGGCTCAAAACCCTCTGCTTGCTTCAGAATCTGCTCAATTTGCGCGCAGGTCTCCGGTTGCAAAGTCACCTCGACTGCCTTCACATTTTCCTCGATCTGTGCCGGTTTAGTAGCCCCAATTAGTGCAGCGCTGATCCCCGGTTCTCTCAGAATCCAGGCAAGCGCGAGTTGTGACAAGGTGATACCCAAGTCCTTCGCCAGCTGATCCAGCTCCTGAACGCAGTTGAGAACAGTATCGTTCATATAACTGCTGATGACATTATTGACAGAGGCATCAGCCCCGCGGCTACCCGTCGGTATAGGCTGTCCCGGCTTGTATTTACCTGTGAGGACGCCTTGGGCCAGAGGTGAAAATACAATTTGGCCGATGCCTACCTGACCGGATACGGGAAGTACCTCATGCTCGATATAACGCTCGAACATATTATAGATCGGCTGATTGGCAATCAGCGGGCGCAGATTCAGCCTTTTTCCAATACCATAGGCATCCGTAAGCTGGGCAGCACTCCATTCACTAACCGCAGCATACAGGATCTTGCCTTGAGCCTGAAGATCATCTAGTGCCCGCAGTGTCTCTTCCAACGGAGTGCCTGGATCATAACGATGGCAGAAGTACATGTCGATATAATCTGTGCCGAGGCGCTTCAAACTCGCCTCACATTGTTCCATAATGTGCTTGCGTGACAACCCTCTGTCATTGGGACCAGAATCCATAGGAAAGAAAACCTTGGTAGAAAGCACATAGCTCTCTCTTCGATAAGGCTTCAAAGCGGCTCCCATAGCCTTCTCGCCTTCTCCACGGTTATACGCGTTCGCGGTATCAAAGAAATTGATTCCAAGTTCAAAGGCTTTGGCAATACAGGTATGAGCTGCTTCCTGCTCGGCGGCTGTACCGTACGTTAACCAGCTCCCCAGTCCGATTTCGCTAATTTTAAGACCGCTATTGCCTACATTTCTATATCTCATATCTACTCCTTCTTTCCTAAGAAGCTCGCATTTTTATATATTTTATCATGTAAACCCTTTCATTAAAACGGATAATAAAGGATTCATGGAGTTACATGAAGGATATCTACCACCCCGACTGCTAGGGTGGTAGATGCTGTAGTCTCATAATCTCAAATCATGTCTACTTGCTTCCTACAGGAAAAAGCGCATCATATGCAGGACAAGGCAGTTTGTCGAGAAACTCCTGAAGTTGCTTCGGCTTATTTTTGTAAATATCCTTTAAGGACGTTCCGTTATAAATATTACCGATGACCACAGGATGACAAAGTTCACAGATCAGAATATCCCCGTTCCCGTGAAGATGAAGCTGTTTCTTACCGTCAACACAGTTGGAAAAATATACACCTGGCTCTTCCTTGAAGCCCAGCGCCTCAGCAAAACGGTCCATACAGGTGAAATACAGCACGGTATCGTCTTTCTTGTGTGCAATCAGGTCATGAACGGAACGGACAAGTGCTTCCTTGGTGGAGATCGCGTTCCAATTCGTATGATCCATCACAATGCTGTTTTGGATTTCGTGGATGCGCACACCGAGTTCGTATACTTTTTCACTGATTGCTGGCATATTGTTCTGTGTCTCTGCAAATAGCAAAGTTTCCAGCACCGTTTCCAACTTGGCTTCGGTACACAACCGAATATTTTGAACGATTTTCTCATACATGCGAGGGTGAACATGATAATACTGTGCATATTTATCGGCATCCGTAAAGTTGAAGGAGATATGAATGTTGGAAAGCCCCGCGTCACGCAGCTTCTCAATTCGTTCAGGGCTGAGCAAGCTGGCATTGGTATTGAGCTGGGTAGCGATTCCTTTGCTCGAACAGTGAGCCACAATATCCAGACAGTCCTCATACTTCAAGGTCACTTCCCCCCCGGACAGCCGCACACGTTTTAACGTTGGAATATCATCAATGATACTTTTGACCTCTTTACTGCTGATGCATTGCCCGTCGTTCCGCTGATAAGCACAGCAGTAATCACACTTGAAGTTGCAATTAGAGGTGACCCCGACTTCCAGTCCCTCTAGCTCATAAATGCCCGGCTTCTCCAGCTCAAGTGCTTTATACTTGTTCTCTATACTCACTTTCTTATTGTCCTCCCGATCTCAGGCTTGTGTCTTGAATTCCCTTGAGATTATACAGAATGGGAGCGGTTTGTAGATATGACATTGGTAACGGCGAGCTTACTTTACCGGAGTAAGAAATTCTTTATCTATATACTTATAAGTCTCAAATAAACCTTGAGAGCCATAAGGCACATCTAATTCATGTCCATTTAAAGTAATATAGGATTGCCCTGTTACAGCTAACTCCTGATGAAAGGGATCTATCTTTTTAATGTTTTCTACATTTGTAAATGAAAAAACCCATATCTCAGCATTCGTAGCTAAGTCACCCGCTGCAATGACTAATTCGTTGGTTCCATCATGATCAAAATCGTAAACGCTCGCTTGAAGCCTATAGCCTGCTTTCAATTCACCAAACTCGTCAAAGGCTTCCGATTCTCCAGTTGAAGACAAGTCGAGTGGCCTACCTGTAGACTCGGAAGGGAATACCACCAATGTTTTCACTCCGTTAGGATGATCCATCCCTAATACGAGTTCAGCCTTAGTTGCCCCCATTTGAAGGGGTAACTCCACATCAGGTTGGCCTGACGTCCAATCTGCATGAACTAACGAATTTCCCTCTTCTGAACGTATTATAGCTTTTTCTTTAGATACGACCACTTTCATAGATTGGCCTGCATCAGTTGCATCTTCCTTCTTCTCTTCAGAATTTATCGGTTGCTCGGAGGACATATTTTTGGAGATTGAGGCTTTTGAAAATGAATCCGTATTCTTCTCTTGATGGGTTCCACATGCTGTCACAATCAGCAATAAAAACAAAAACATTATAGACGATGTTTTTCTCATAAATTTCAAAACCCGTTCCTTCCTCATTTGTTCTTATATTCCATAAACAATGGTGCTATATAATTTCCATAGATAATAATAACATATATTGAATAGTGCTCTTGAATCCGACACATCTCCTACAATTGTGATCAATATGTGAACTGGGCATAGTTTTCCTTTCCAAATCCATACTGAATATATCTGTTGGTAATGGAGGCGGAAGATCGTGGACAAAAGGATGAATCTGCTGATGTTCAGCGGCGATTATGATAAAGCAATGGCCGGACTGATTTTGGCTAATACAGCTCGGGAGCTGGATGTCGAGGTTACGATGTTCTTTGCATTCTGGGGATTATCATTGGTTCGTGATCCCGATAAAATGACGCTTGAGGACAAGACCATTTACGAGAAACTTATGGATCTGGTGACTCCCAAGGGGCCTGAAGCTTTACCGCTATCCCATATGAATTTTAGCGGTCTGGGCAAGCTGATGCTGACGGAAATGCTGGAAGACAATGAGGCACCGAAGCTGATCCATTTCCTGAAAGGAGCCCGGAAGAAAAACGTCAAATTTTATGCCTGCAAGCTATCGGTGGATATTATGGGTTTTAAACCGGAAGAATTCATCCCTGAACTGGAAATTATCGAGGCAAAAACGTATCTAAAAGATGCGCTTGAGTCGGATATGCAGCTTTTTATCTAATATATCCTCATGCCTTATCCTGCTATTGGATGAGGCTTTTTATTTTGACTAAATGATGACATTCGCCTATTTTTTTTAACCTATTCCAGCCTCCCTACGTACCCTAAGAAGATAGAACGACTTGGGAGGCGCCGTATGCTCATGGCTCGAATCGGAAGTAGTAACTGTAGGTATCAGCCTTCTAACGAGGCTTATTTCCAAAAGTATCGCGAAAATACAATCGGTTATCACCAGACCTTTGAATCTCCATATGGGCTTAAAAAGCTGATTTATGCGGATTGGGCAGCCAGCGGTCGTTTGTATGGCCCCATCGAGTCGAAAATAGTTCATGAATTAGGTCCATTTGTGGCGAACACGCATACGGAGTCTAATTTGACAGGTACTCTAATGACCCAAGCCTATGAAAAAGCAAAACAAATCATTAAGAACCACGTTCATGCCAATGAACATGATATCATTCTATTCGCCGGGTCCGGGATGACAGGTGCGGTGAATAAGCTTCAGCGACTATTAGGATTGAAAATACATGAAAAATTAAAGCCCCTCTACCCCATCGCTGAAAAAGACCGTCCCGTTATTTTTGTTACACACATGGAGCATCATTCCAATCATATTTCCTGGGCAGAAACCATTGCAGACGTTGTGTGTCTTCCTCCAGGTCCTGGAGGAATGGTCGATCCAGCTCATCTCGAACGACTGCTGCTTCAATTTCAGCATCGCCCGATCAAGATTGGCGCTTTTACCGCCTGCTCCAATGTTACAGGGTTTGAAGTGCCGATTCACCAGTTATCCCGCAAAATGCATGAACATGGCGGCGTATGTTTCGTTGATTTTTCGGCAAGCGCACCTTATGCGGAGATCGACATGCACCCTACAGATCCCCTTGAGAAACTGGACGGAATTGTATTTTCCCCTCACAAATTCCTTGGTGGCCCCGGTACAAGCGGCGTTCTCATTATGGATTCGCGGCTGTGCCTCCATTGTGCTCCCGATCAACCCGGGGGCGGTACGGTGAGTTGGACCAATCCTTGGGGTGGATACGAGTATAAGGATAGTATTGAAGCACGCGAGGATGGAGGGACCCCTCCTTTTCTACAGGCTGTTCGAACCGCGCTCTGTATTCAGCTGAAGGAACAAATGGGATACAGCCGCATGTTGGAGCGTAAAAAGGAGCTGACCTCATTATTGCTAAAAGGCTTGGGCACCATACCAGGTCTGCATATTTTGGGAGGAAGCAGCCAAGATCGGCTGGGAATCGTTTCTTTCGTTGTCGGTCATATTCACTATAACCTGATTGTAAAACTACTAAATGATCGATTTGGCATTCAGGTCCGAGGCGGCTGTTCATGTGCAGGCCCCTATGGACATTATCTGCTGGGCATCGACCAGCAAGCATCTAAGCAAATGACAGACCTGATTCATGAGGGAGACTTATCTCGAAAGCCGGGCTGGGTGCGTCTGTCGCTTCATCCCATGATGACCAATCAGGAAGTCTCCTATATTGTCTCTTCCATACGGGCTATCGTGGAAAACATCATAACCTGGCAAAAAGATTATACCTATCAACCGGAATCAAACGAATGGCGATCTATGAATGAACATCACAAAATAGACATCAGCAAATGGTTCAACTTTAGCAATTAAAAGACTCTTGTCCGTTTCCTTCTTTCAAAATACTCATAAGCTACACTGTAAGATTACTATATGAGGAAAGAAGGGGCGACAATGGGTGTCAATTTTCGCAACAGCACCAATGCGGCTATCTTTCTAGTTTTTGCCTATCCGGACTTCAGCTGTACTCCTGTTAACTACTCTAAAGCAGGCTGGTTTCGTGTGAACCCCGGTCAAACGATTCAAGTATGGAGCGGCTTCGCCGGAGGTAATACGTTTTTCTATTATGCCGAAGATGACTTTGGACGTACATGGCGAGGTTCATACTTCACTCAAGTTCCTGAAAATGCCTTCGATTGGTGCTGGGATACAGGCTGTACCACTTGTAGAAACGTGGGACTGCGGAGAATTGCGGTTAGCCCGTTCGTCTTGAACTATACTATCGACTTTATAACAAGCAGCAGTCAAAGAAAACCTGCATCAACCACACTCCGCATGACGCTGCCTTCCAAAGCAACTCAAGAGAAACCTATCTTGCGCAGAGTTCCTGCAAAACCTAAGAGACTAAAACAAGGAAAGCCTCTCCTGCAAAGACGCATCACGCATAAAAAACGGACCAAATAAACAATGATCTGATTGGCCCCACCTGTACAGATTATTTAGAACCAAAAAAGGAGCGACCTCCTCACATGGTCTGCTCCTTTATCTTTCTCGATACTGAGGTCAATCCGCCTATTTGTTCTCGGATTCCCACTTTGATATCTCTTCACGCACCCGTGGCGCTACCTCTGTTCCCAATAATTCAATAGCTCTCATGACATCATCATGCGGCATCGTACCGACGGGCACATGCAATAGAAACCGTGTAATGCCTACCTGTTTACGGAGGTGAATGATTTTCTTGGCTACCGTATCAGGATCGCCCACATATAATGCTCCTTCAAAGCTGCGCGCGGCATCGAAGCTGGAACGAGTATAAGGACCCCAACCACGTTCACGCCCAAGCACATTCATGCTCTGCTGAGTGGAAGGGAAAAACTTATCCGCTGCAAGCTCGGTAGTCTCCGCGATAAAACCATGCGAGTGGGATGCAACTGGAAGCAGCGATGTATCATGACCTGCATGTTTAGCTGCCTTTTTGTACAACTCCACCAAGGGTGCAAACTGCATAGGGCTGCCTCCAATAATGGCAAGCACCAACGGCAATCCAAGCAAGCCCGCACGAACCACTGATTCCTGATTGCCTCCACTCCCAATCCATACAGGCAAAGGATTTTGCACCGGACGCGGGTACACGCCCAAATTGTTGATTGCGGGCCGATGTCCACCTTTCCAGGTCACTTTTTCGGATTCACGTATTTTCAATAACAGCTCCAGCTTTTCATCAAACAACTCATCGTAGTTATCCAGGTCGTATCCAAACAACGGGAACGATTCGATAAAAGAACCTCGGCCTGCCATAATCTCAGCTCGTCCATTCGAAATACTGTCCAGCGTAGCAAAGTCCTGAAACACACGCACCGGATCATCCGATGAAAGCACCGTAACCGCACTGGTTAGGCGAATTCGTTGGGTTTGTGCCGCAGCAGCAGCCAGTATAACAGCCGGAGCAGATGCTGCATAATCTTTACGATGATGCTCTCCCACGCCGTACACATCCAGTCCTACCTGATCAGCAAGTACAATTTCCTCGACCACTTCACGTATCCGTTGTGCGTGACTGATGACCTCACCGGTTTGGGGATCCGGTGTTGTTTCTACAAACGTGCTTATACCTATCTCCACTTATGCTACCCCCTATTGTATGTTTCATTTTTATTCGGCTGCTTCCAAAGTAAATCATTTTAAAAACCGATATCTTTATATTGAACCTTTTTCGCATCTTTTTCAAGCTCTCCTTTTCTGAGTCTGAAAATCAGGCGAGAGAAGTGCCGAGATCCACGCAGGAAAAGCAGTCTCTTTGTCGAATTTATGGTATGGAATAAATAAGATTTCCATCCCCACACCATGAAAACAACAAGGAGGCACATACATTATGGCTTTTGTCATTAATAATTTAAAGGATAACAGCAATGTTGCCATCACTGACCAATTAGGTGGATTTACGGTACTGGAATACATAACAGATTTGAGTTGCACCTCGGTTGCAGCTGCAAAAGACAATTACTATATGAGCAAAAGTAACATGCGCCGCAAGCAGCTCATGATCGAAATCAATAATAGTGAGATTATGATGAGGGCAGGTGCCATGCAGTATACTGTAGGCAGCATGGAAATGACTACCGGTGTAAAAGGCGTCGGAGGCTTAATGCGAAACTTGGTATCCGGTGCTGTAACGGGGACAGGTGCTATTAAACCGCATTATAAAGGCACGGGGACCATTATGCTGGAGCCTACCTACCAATATATTTGGCTCATTGATGTGGATAATGATGACATTGCCATCGAAGACGGATTGTTTTTAGCTTGCGACACCACGCTGGACATATCCGTCGTTGCACGCAGTAATCTTTCTTCTGCTGCACTGGGCGGAGAAGGGTTATTTAATTTAAGCGCCCGTGGAAAAGGAGTGCTGGCACTTCAAGCGCCGATCCCTTCTGATGAAGCGGTCGTTATAGAATTGCAAAATGATGTGCTCAAGGTGGATGGCAACTTTGCCCTTATGTGGTCCAACACCCTACAGTTCACCGTCGAAAAATCGGGAAAAACCAAAATGGGCTCGGCCGCTTCCGGCGAAGGGCTGGTTAATGTATACAGGGGAACCGGAACTGTATGGCTAGCACCACTATGACATCTATGTGGGCATGAGCATTGGAAGCCCAATGATGCCAAATGCTAGTAAAAAAGGAGAAGCCTCGGCTTCTCCTTTTTTTAATCCTCATGGAACTGAATAGTTTCTCTGCTGTACACTTTAATTCTTTTTGACAAACTCCGATTTTAGCTTCATTGCTCCAAAACCATCGATTTTGCAATCAATATTGTGATCGCCTTCCACCAAACGGATATTTTTTACTTTGGTGCCGATTTTCAAGACGGAAGAGCTTCCCTTCACTTTAAGGTCTTTAATGACCGTTACAGAGTCACCATCCTTTAGAATGTTACCATTCGCATCTTTGACGACTTTTACATCTTCACTGCTTACGGATTCTGACTCGGCAGACCACTCATGAGCGCATTCCGGGCAAATGAACAGAGTGCGGTCCTCATAGGTGTACTCTGAATTACACTCAGGACAGTTTGGCAAATTAGACATGGTATTATGTACTCCATTCATATATTTTTTCTATTCCAAGCCTACCTTGGCTTGGAGTTCCCTACAAGTATATTGGATAATCAGTCGCGGTTCCACTTATGAATGTAACTAAACAGATGCTAACCTTCCTAGGTAGCATCCGTTTTTGACAGTACGGTTATTATGCTTGAATTTGCTTGACTAGTTCACTAATCCCTTGGTTAAGCGGTGTAAGGGGACGCTTCAACAGCTTCTCTAAATCGTTGCTTGCGACATCCAAGGCTCCTTCGCGAATCGCCTGTTGAATGCCTACCACAATAGGGATGGCACCTTCCGGTACTCCCGCACCGAGCATAATCTCGGCATACGCAGCATCGTCCACTTGCTGTACAGGAACGTCTTTACCTAGGACCTCGGCAAGTATGGCTGCCAACTCTTCTTGGGTAATCGGCTTACCGGAGAGCTCGTATATGGTATTCTCATGCCCTTCGCCAGACAACACGGCTGCAGCCGCTTCCGCGTAATCAGCACGGGTTGCCCAGCCTACTTTACCGGACCCTGCCGAGGTTAGCCATGGAGCTCCTGCGAGTACGGATTGGATCGTGCCTGCTTCATTCTCAAGATACCAATTATTACGCAAGAAGGAATAAGGAATACCCGACTCACGTATGAACTCCTCCGTAATACGATGTACGGGTGCAAGGAATAGAGTGCTGTCAGCGGCATTGGCAGCACTGGTATACGCGATGAAGCCCACTCCCGCACGCACAGCAGCATCAACAGCCGCTTTATGCTGACGAATTCTAGTATCATTATCTCCATCTGCGGATATAATCAATAGTCGGTCTACACCAGCAAATGCCTGATCCAGCGTTTCCGGCTTATCAAAATCGCCATGACGAACGTCAACGCCACGATTACGTAACCCCTCGGCTTTTTCCGGATTTCTTACGCTAACAATAAGATCTTGTGCCGGAACGGATGCAAGCAATGTATCTACCACAATAGCCCCCAGCTGCCCCGTTGCTCCTGTTAATGCGATTTTCATACGAAATCCTCCATTCATATTTTTATTTACTTTTATATAGTAACTAAAAATATGATACATGTCTAATTTAGAGTCTAAAGGTATGCTTTACGGGTAAGGGTTGGTAACCCTGGTAACCCAGACCTTCCACAAAGAGAGGAATATGTGTATGAAGAAAGCTATGGTCATTGTAAATCCCTCTTCCGGCAAAGAGGAGTCCCTCCAACATGTCAGAAACGTAGAAGAAATTCTACGTGAGCAAGGATACGCTGTTACAGTCGAAGAGACGGCACAAGAACTTGATGCCACCCGTTTTTGCGTCACTGCTTGTCAGGAAACTTATGATTTAGTCGTTTCCCTCGGTGGAGATGGCACGCTCCACGAAACCATTAATGGTTTCATGGATCAAGACCATCGTCCAAAACTGGGGGTCATCCCTCTTGGGACGGTCAATGATTTTGCCCGTGCCTTACAAATTCCGCTAAGTCCCGAACTGGCGATCCGTACACTCACTTCTGCTCGCGTGAAAGCCGTAGATATGGGCCTCTTAAACGGTCGAATGTTTGCTAATGTTGTTGCCACTGGCTCGCTTGCCGAATCGCTATCCGCTGTGTCGTCAGACGATAAATCCATGTTTGGCACATTTGCCTACATTAAAGAAGGTATGAAAGAACTGATCAACCATCCTGCCCATCCGCTTATCGTTCGCTATGATGACAAGACTTGGGAAGGCGAATCCCCACTCTTTCTTGCTGCTTTAACCAACTCAGTTGGCGGATTTGAGAAACTGGTGCCCGGGGCAGCAGTTGATGATGGCCTGCTTCACTGCTTTATTTTCAAAAACCTCAATATATTGAATACGGTGACAGCCAGTATATCCTTATTTTTAGGCAACTTGAAGGATCATAAAGACGTCGTTTACTTTACCGCAAAGCATGTAAGTGTCAGCTCCGCAGAATCGGTCAGTACGAATGTAGATGGTGAGGAAGGACCGTCTTTGCCTATTGAGGTTCGTATTCTACCGCGTCATATCGAGGTGATTGTGCCTGAGGAGTCTGAGTAATACGGTGCTTATCCTCAGGCTTGAGGCTCATACTCGCTCAATTTTCCTTCGTAGATCAAATGGAATCGGTCACTTTGCCGAAAATCGTCTGGTGTGATAAGGGCAGGCAATTTGTTCCATATTTTTATGCCGGATCGCTGTAAAATTTCCGCGACGAATTGCGAACAAAAATAAGAATTACTGAACTCTATTGGTTCTTTGAGTGCAACGCCAATCAAGCCCAGTAAGTTATACATATATTTTTGTCGGCTTCGGATAAAAACGTGTAGAACTCTCTTCATTTTTTCGACTTCGCGATTGGTTACTTGAAGCTCGTAGATAACACATGTTGTATTCGGAAATCTGCTGTATGTACCTGTTTTAATATCCTCTTTCACGAAACCACCATCCAGAGGGTTACTGGGGGTCTTTCTCCCGAAGCTGTATAACTCCGAAAGTTCTCGGTCGAAGGAAATGGAGGCGTGATTGTATGGCGCTCTTGTATAGCTTTTAATGACTCTCGTAAGAAACGTTCCCGTATTCGTAAGCAAGATAAAAACGGACTGATCAGCTACCATTTACGAAATTTCCCCTTATCAAGTTTGAATTATTCCTTCATAATAACATAGGACCCCCTTCATGGAATCCTATTTTGCTATAAGTTGGTGAGTCACAATGGACAGCTCGTTATTCACGTTAACCCTCATTTGTATAGCCTTATTAATCATCCATCTGATTTATATAGTGGTAGCCAAAACACAGCCAAACAAAGACTATGCAGCTATTGGGCTTCGCATTAAGACCTGGTGGGGCATGTTCTTTATCTTTTGCCTGGCAACACTTTTCAATCCGATCGTTTCACTGCTTTCCTTGATGGTGCTTACTTTCTTTGCGTTAAAAGAATACTTCTCCATGATTAGATCTAGAAAAGCTGACCGCAGGTTATTTTTATGGGCATACTTGGCGATTCCTGTACAGTTTTATTGGATTTATATCGGGTGGTATGGAATGTTTATTGTCTTTATCCCTATCTATGTATTCTTGCTGCTGCCGCTCCCTCGATTGATCAATAAAGGAACCGTTGGTTTCTTGCGCAGTGTCAGCTCGACTCAATGGGGACTCATGCTGATGGTTTTTGGACTGAGTCACCTGGCATATTTTCAGTTTGCTACGCCGCAATACGGAGCGAAACTTGTACTTTTTCTAGTGGTACTGACACAACTCAATGATGTCGCACATTATCTGGCATCGCTCTATTTCGGCAAGCGGAAAATCGTCCCGACATCCAATCCCAATATAACTTGGGAAGGCTTTGCATTCGCTTTTCCCGTAACCATAGCGGCTTCCTATCTAATCTATCCGTACCTGACGCCGTTTGATCTGAAATTTGGGATTATTTTCGGCATGTTGATTAGCTTGAGCGGTTTCTTCGGGAGCTTAACGGTTTCCGTGCTGAAGCGAGATTTATTAATCGGTGATGATGATAAGTTCGATGCTTTGAAAAAAAGCTACTTAAGCCGGGTGGATAGCTTGACCTACACCTCGCCCGTCTTTTTTCACGTAATTCGTTATTTTTTCGACTTTATGTAGCAATTGTCTCCCGGCACTCCGCTTCTCACCGTTTTCATTTTAGTGAGCCGGGGTAAGTACTACTGTACCGCAAGCAGTCCTTATCCTAGAAAACAATCTTGAGGAGGCGTTAGAAATGGCAGAGCACAATCATGTTGTAAATAAGGAAGGCGAAGTGGCACTGAACAAAGTAGATGACGCGTTAAATCGGATAGACGACAGCAAAAAGGATGACATTTTGGGCAGCTTTGATTCATTCAAAAGTTATTTGAGCGACAAAATTGAAATGGCTCAAAAAATCGGCTTGAATGAAGAAGTGATGGCAAAAGCAGCTGAGAAGATCGCAGGCTATCTGGCAGCCAAGGAAGAACCGCGCAATAGCGAGGAGAAGCTTCTTCAGGAATTGTGGAAGGTAGGGGACAAAGAGCAGCAGCACGCGCTTGCTCATATGCTCGTACGCGTGGCTCAATCCTCGTAGAAATATTTAATTGATGAAAAACAATATTTTACTATAAAGGAGCAGTCTATCCTTGAATGAGGATAGACTGCTTTTGCGTTTACTATCGTTGCAGCGCGTTCCGTTAGGGATTACAATATGTTCTGCTTAGCGTATGGAATTAATGTACCTGGGACAACAATTCATATGCATCTTCCTTGGTAGTAACCGCCAGAAGTGCTTCTCTGAAATGATCGTCCATCAGCTTACGAGACAGCATTTGCAGCACCTTCAGATGTGCATTGTCCTTGCTATTACGCGGAACAGCAATCATGAAGATTAGTTTCGCTTCACTGCCGTCCAAGCTTTTCCAGTCCACTCCACTCCGCTTCAATCCAAAGACCACGCTTGGCTTCAGTACAGCTTCCGATTTACCGTGAGGGATGGCAATATTCATTCCAATGCCTGTGGAGCTTTCCTTCTCTCGGTCCAATATGGCCTGTTTAAAACCACTGGCAGAACTTACGGCTCCATTTCTCTCAAGTATTCCGATCATTTCATCAATCACGGCATCCTGTGTCGTTCCTTCCAGATCCAGATCAATCAGATCCATCGTTACAATATCTGTCAACTTCTCAATGTGAATGGCTTGCGAAGATACGGCTGGATCGTTATTTGCAGTTGCTACAGCTGATGACTCGGCGGCAGTCGTAGTCATCATGGATTGTTCCGTTACTGCGGCAGAATCCCCAGATGTCTCTTCTCCAGCAACAGCTGGATTTGCAGTTGCAATATCTCTTTTCAGCAGACTCACCAGGATGACCGACACAGCTACGCCGACAATAACGGCAATGAAGAACATCAATACATTGTCCACTGCACCAAGGACGGCTACGATCGGTCCACCATGAGCTACCTTATCTCCTACATTTCCCAACATCGCAATGACTGAACCGACCATAGACCCTGCCATGATACTAGGAATAACACGCAATGGATCTTGTGCAGCGAAGGGAATCGCTCCTTCAGTAATACCGAATAGTCCCATCGTGAATGTCGCCTTTCCAGCCTCGCGTTCTGCTGGTGCAAATTTACGCTTGTTGATCATTGCTGCAAGTCCCATTCCAATCGGTGGAATACAAATCGCAACGGCGATCGGTCCCATAATTTCGTAATTCCCTTCACCAATCATGGCCGAGCCAAATAAAAATGCGACTTTATTGACTGGACCACCCATATCAAAGGAGATCATCGCACCTAAAATCAGTGCCAATAAAATTGAACTTGTACCTTGCATACCTGCAAGCCAACCCGTTAAAGCTTCAAACAATTGTGCGACTGGAGAACCGATGATAAAGACAAAGATTAACCCTACAATTAAGGATGACAACACAGGGATAATAATAATAGGCATGATCGGCTGTAATGCTCGCCCAACCTTCAATTTCCGAATACCCAGTGCAACATAACCCGCCAGGAAACCAGCGATAATTCCGCCGATAAATCCGGCTCCCGCCTCACTTCCATAAAAACTGCCGTTCGCAGCAATGAATCCGCCAACCATACCCGGTGCAAGCCCCGGTCTATCCGCAATACTCATCGCGATGAACCCAGCGAGGATGGGTATCATAAAGGTAAATGAAGCCGAACCGATATCCTGAACCGTCTTCCAAAATGAACCGTCCGGTATAACCAGACCGCCCGGTGTCTTCTCACCGCCAATCGTCAACGCAATGGCAATGAGCAATCCTCCAATTACGATAAAGGGTACCATATAAGATACACCATTCATCAAGTGGCGATAGATAGGATTTTGCTTCGGTTTATTCTCCTGTGAGCTAGCTTCGGAGGTACGTGACTCTGCCTGGTACACAGGCACATTCCCCTTCATCACCCGCTGGATCAATTCTTCCGGACGGCGAATCCCATCCTGTACTCCAACGACCAGCAGTTTCTTGCCGACGAAGCGGTCTTTGACCACCGTCTTATCCGCTGCAATAATAATGCCATCCGCTTCACGGATCTCCTGCTCAGTTAGTTGATTTTCTACCCCAATGGAGCCTTGTGTCTCGACCTTCATCTCGATACCCAGCTTGGCTGCTGCCTTTTGCAGATTCTCAGCTGCCATATACGTATGTGCAATTCCGTTAGGACATGAGGTAATCGCTAATATCTTCATAGTCATTCCCCTTCTCTCTGGTGTTTCCGCTTACATTGATAGTATAACCGCCTTTTTTGCTGTTATCGGGCGAACTTTTTACCGGAACTTTCGGAAAAATAGAATAATACGGACAAAAAAACAGGACTTATCTATAAGTCCTGCTCCAAAGCATGGCTTTTAATTTAGTCTATCCCTTTAGCTTCCCTAATAGTCTCATCGCATCGGTCTCCTTGGATAAAGCATGAACTAGAGCTGGCTGCTCACTGATTAGGGACAACTCCTTAAATAACTGCCGCATTTCTTCCCGCCCATCCTGTTTTACCGCAAGCAAGAACACAAGCTCCACTTTCTCGGTTCCCCAAGTAAGTGGCTTCTTTAAAGTAGCGACTACAATGGCGGACTGCCTTATCCACTCTGAGCCGCCATGCGGGATGGCTATGCCTCCCCCGATCGTCGTAGCCGACATTTTCTCTCGCGCCAATACGCTGTCCACATAACCTGTTTCCACATATCCTTTGTCCTCCAGTATTTGCGCCAGCTTGGAAATCAATTGTTCGGGACGCTGCACTTCTTGCTGGGGAAAGACTAAAAAAGGTGTTGTGTACTTAAAAAATACAGATTCATCTGCGACTCTAGGTTCCGGCTCATCCATTCGTCTGATCACTTGCTCCAGTTGACGCTCATCCTTGGCATCTAGCAATGGAGAGACGAGAATATGCGGAACACTAAGCTCTGGAAGATCCACGGTTGTAATGATCAGATCCACCTCCCGGGTTGCGAGATAGTCCTGGACTTCTGCCTTCGAAAGAGTTGTCTCCACATGTACAGCCGGAAACTTACGTTCCACCTTTGTGCGCAATAGCTGGGACATACCAATGCCCATGTGACACACGATAATGGCCCTCTGAGGATGACTTTCTTTCTGGTGAAGTCGCTCCACAGAAGCCTGAAAATGTAGCGTTAAATACGCCGCTTCCTCCTCGGGGAACGATAACCGAACCAAATTCCCTACCTCTTCCAGCGTAATAATAACCCGGTCGAACATGTAAGGGTACATCTTCTTGATCTCAGTCAGCATAGGATTAGACACCGTCAACCCATATTGAAGCCGATTCAGGGTCGTATATAAATGGACTTTCAACCCTTTCAGCAACATCTTATCCTTGGAAAAGTCAATCATATTCAGCTCCGACATCCGCCGGACTAACTGCTCAATCAGTTTAGGCAAAAGCGGATGGCTGTCTGCCAGATCGCTGTGTTTCCCCTTGCTATCCTCCTGCTGATAACGAAACTTTCCGCCCAGCAAATGCAGGGTTAGATAGGCCGTTTCTTCCTTGGAAAAAGGTACGGAAAACAGCTTTTGCAGCTGCCGTAAAAACGCAGTAGCCCATGTAAACTCAACCTTCTCCTGCAAAAAGGCAATGTCTTGTTCGGAGAGAGAAATGGGCTGTCCCAGCTTGGTTCGTTTGACCATTAAGAGAATATGGAGCATGAGACCCTCAAAGGCTTCATCCGTAAAGCTGAGTTCATGATGCTTTTGAAATACTTTTAATTCATGATGGATGGTGGCAATCTCGTGTGGCTCAAACTGCTTGCGCATCATCTGTCCCGTCAACTCAGGACTATCAATCAGCTGATTCATCCGTGCCAAAGCGATCCGCTTGTTTTTCTCAGTGCCTTGAATGGTCAAGCCTACGCGCTGCTTGGTAATCAAGGCAAGATCAAAGCTGTGCAGCCAGTCATCAATCTTTTCCATATCTCTACGGATCACCGTCTTGTTCACATAATACTGAGAGGCCAGATCTTGTATCGTTACAGGCTTGGCATCCATCAAGAGCCGATAGGCGAGATGCAGCACCCTCTCCTCATCCGATTCATGCTGGGCTGTACTATCGCCTGCATACAGCCGGTGAAATAAATCAGCCTGCTCCGCTTCACTGATCTCCAAATAAATGCCACGTCCCGGTCTTCTCACCAGATTGGCATTGGAGTGCTTGACTAGATATTCTTCAATTACTTTTAGATCGTTTCGAATCGTCTTTTCTGAGCAATCCGTTTGATCGGCCAGATCCTGCACTAACCACAGTCGGTTCGATTCAGTTAACAACTTGCGGAAAATTTCTACTTGCCTTTTGTTCATTCCAATCTCCTATCTTCCAAAATAAAGAATGTCCAGGCATACCGGGTTATATTTTGTTAGCCTTATATTAGCTTATCGATATACTCATTGTAACCCTACAGCAACATACGGAGTGTATAATAAGACAATCCCAATATACTGGATTTTCAGGAGGAAGAACAGTGATCACCTATTTGAGATGCAATGAAGTCAGCATGGAGCACATTTTCCAGGCATTTTCGCTCGGATTCTCAGACTATTCCATTCGCCTGACCATGGAACAGGACGATTTCGCGGCACGTTTTTTCGGTCCAGAGGGTAATTCACGGAGCCACTCTTTCCTTGCCATGGATGAAGATCAGCCAATTGGCTTAATTCTCGGCGGTATCCGGCAGTTTGACGGGTGCCAGACCATGCGTTGCGGTACGCTATGCATCGGTCCAGCTTACCGTGGCCAGGGTATTAGCAACAGGTTGCTCGAATTGCATAAACAAACGGCCATCTCCGCGGGCTGCCAGCAGCTATGGCTCGAAGTCATCAGAGATAATCACCGAGCTGTCCAATTCTATAAAAGGCACGGCTATCAGGCACGCTATACGCTGAAATATTATAACGCTATGCTCCCATCGGTCTCTCCCGCTCCTTCATCTTCGTACACTCTTAAAAAACTTATGTTTGATGATGTCGCAGATTTCCGTACAACCCTCACCGACTGTCACATCCATTGGCAAAGTGACACACCTTATTACGCCAACAGCACACAAGAAGTTTTTCTCGGCATCTATGCAGTCGATCACACCCGACTCGGCATGATTGCTATGGGTGCTCAAGGTAAAATCAACTTTCTTTGGGTCGATCCCAAACATCGAAACCAAGGCCTTGGACGTACCCTACTTCATAAAGCGGCAGAAACCCAAAAGGCCGAGAAGGTATATATCTGCCTGTCCGACAATAACTCTCTTGAAGGCTTTATCCAAAAAACAGGCTTCTCGAAGGACCCTATTGAGCAATATGAAATGTGTATACCCCTTGATCCAACTACTTCTCTCATTTCTGAGAACGATTGATATATTCTGATTTAACGAGTGCGCACATGCAAAGATCATCATATTTCCCGGATGTAAATTCATACTGGGACAGGATTCCTTCCTGCCGAAAGCCTGCTTTTTCAAGCAAACGCAAGGATTGTGTATTCTCCGGCTCTACTAGCGCCTGAATGCGGTTCAACGGTAGGGTATGAAATCCATAGTCGATTACAGCTGCAAGTACCTCTGACATTAACCCTTTGCCCCAATAGGCTCTGGACAATTCATAACCCATTTCTGCTCGGTGATGACGTTGATCCCAGTTATGAAATCCGCAAGAACCGATGATTTTACCTTCCTTCGTTTGAAGAGCCCAGCGGATTCCCTGGTCTGTCTCCAAAATCCGATCATACCAACGGATCTCATCCAGTGCCTCCTGTTCAGACTCAAATGGGCTCAGCCCGTAAAACTTCATCACCTGCTCATCTGAAAAGTATTCAAACATATCCTTGCTGTCCGTCGCTACCATTTTTCGTAATACAAGACGTTCGGTTGTTATAACCGGAAACTCACGTTTCATATTCTCACCGCCTTCTCCGTTGTTCACTTTCGCAAGCTTTTCCTTGCATACCTATGCCGCTAAGTTCAATATTCGATGATCATTACTTTCTTCTTCCAATTATAATGTAAATGAAAGAATACCTCTAAAGGGATATTTATAATTAGTTCTTTGTTTATAGAATGTTTTCCTAATCATGGATGATAAAAAGACCGTTATATAAGGAGTGTGTTTTTAAATTATGGATTATTAAAATGAGGTGTACGATTTGGAAGACCAGCACATACCACAGAATTCACAAGTAGCAGCAAGAGAGAAGTACATTCGGCATGGGCAAAACTATGGGGAAACAAACAGAATGGCCGAAATATCAAAAACCTACGGTTCGTCTATTTTGTTTAGACGTTGGGGAGCAACCCTTTTTGATTTTATATTTTTTATAATCGGGTATATTTGTTTCTTTATCTCAGTCATTCAGATAACAGACAGATGGTTGTTGCCCTTAGCGATTGCTTCCCGTTGCATTCTGATTATAGCTTTCTTCTGCTATTATTTGCTCTTGGAAGGTTACACAGGCTATACGCTTGGCAAATTCGTTTTTCGTATTAAGGTGGTTACCGGAGAAGGAAGACCTCCTGGTTTTCTTAAATCACTCATTCGTACGCTGCTCAGGTTAATAGACACCAATCCATTGCTAATGGGTTCACTACCTGCTGGTATCAGCGTGTTAGTAACTGCCTCTAGACAACGAATTGGTGATTTAGCTGCAGGTACATATGTGGTAAAGGTGCGGGACATGGAGCCGATTAGCAAAAGGACAATGAGACGGTCGCTCTTCATATTTTTTACCGCAATGGTGATCTTGGGAGCCTCGTTTGTAAATGCTATTTTTGTACTGGCAAACAGTTACAAGTCCAGTGAAGCTCCGGTAAGCAAGCAGGAGCAGAGTTTTGTAAGTAGAGATGGACATGTTCAGATCTCCGCTCCGTTAGATTGGTCAACAGACCCGGACCGGGAAGGAAAAGCAGATATTGCGATATTCAATCCCTACATTGAAAAGTCTGTTATCGTACGATCCAATTCGAAGGAGAAATTGGGTAATGTAACGCGCCAGTACTACACAAAGAAAATTCAAAACAACATGACCAAAGAGTTTAATCTCTCTACGGTAGGACCTTCATCCAACACCACGATTCAAGGATATCCTGCCACTCAGTTCACGATTAAAGGGCAGAAAGATATAAACCATTATGTCACCCATGTAGCCATTATTGAGACTGATAATAATTTCTACCAGATCATCGGGTATACGCCTGCATCAAAATATAGCCGTTTAAAGAAAGAAATTCATGATATTACCTATAGCTTTCGTGAGGTTCGACCTTAGACAGCGTGACGGACCAGGACGAATAATGAAAGAATAAGACGCAAAAGACAGGTGCTCCTCGGAGCCCTGTTTTTTCGCATACAACTATTCTTGATATCTATGATAAAATAGGCTGACATGTTCGGCGCCCTGTTTTATTATATTGTTCAGATGCACAACGATTTGAAAGCCCTTTCAATTAATGTGATACAGTAAAACACCTTACATCACTAGATAAAGGAGGAATCCTGATCTGTTTCCGCTCTCCGAAAGACAAGCCCAAGACATCGTAGACAAAATGATGAAGGATATTCCATACAATATCAATATTATGAATGAACGAGGCATCATCATTGGCAGCGGCGAGAGTGAACGAATCGGAACCATTCACCAAGGGGCTGTTCAGGCGCTCGAAACCGGGAAAATGATTGAAGTGTGGCAGGACGGACATTACGAGAAAAAAGGAACCAATGAACCGATAGTCATTCATCATGAGCTAGTTGGTGTCATTGGTATTTCAGGCAATCCTGACGAAGTTCGTCCTTTTTGCAACATTGTTAAAACTACGGTGTCTCTCCTGATTGAACAGCGTATTTCCTTGGAGCACTTGGCCCATGAGGCCAACCGCAAAAAATCCGTACTGGAAATGCTGTTAAATCATCAGGGAGCCTATACCCAAAAAATAAAAAAAGAAGCTGCTCAATATCACATTGATTTGCTTCTCAAAACTTCGGCCGTATATGTAAAGCATCTTCCTTCCGATCCTGCTCATTTCGCCGAATTATCCAATATATTCATGCAGCATCCATCCTTTCGTATGGAGGAAGACAGTTATCTCATCCTGATGCAAAATCAGGAACCAACGACCAAGCTACTGGAACCACTTGTACGCAGCCATCCTGATGTGCTGATTGCCATCAGCAGACAAGAGCACAGCATTGCGGATGTTTATATGCAAGCCAAGTCCGCTATGAATGTTGTACTAGCTCTGCGTCCACCTGTGCAGATTGTCTCTTTTGCAGAAGTCGAATTCTTGGTCAAATTAAGCCAAACCAACCTGACTAACACAATCCACCTGGTCAGCAAGCTGGAAGATACCGTGGATTTGCTGGATACGCTGCGGAGCTTTATTAATCATAATGGCAGTGTCTCCTTCACCGCAGATGAATTAAACATTCACCGGAATACACTGCAATACCGTTTGAAGCGCATCCATACCTTAACTGGCAAAGATCCCCGGAATCTCCTTCAGCTTTTTGAACTTACGCACGGCTTATTGGCGCTGTATCAATGAACAACCGGATCACGCCAGAACATGCTGCGATAGTTCTCGCTCGCCGTCACTCCCGAATTTCTCTGCCAATCTCCATTGGCTAATGAAAACCGGGATTACAGGCGAGCACTCGTATTCCATTGTAATTATATTATGCCGTTTTATGTTCCTCGCCTATCAATCCGTTCATTTCTCACTGATTTGGAGTACTCTCGCAATATTCTCGCACGTACGCTCTACGTTTTGTGGCCCTTCGGCCAGCAACTTACCCAGCTCCGAAGCTCCCGGCACGATGCCAAACACCGCATCTATTCCTTCCTTGTATAGCGTGTCGATCCCTTCCCCGATATAACCTGCAACCGCAATGACCTTCTTGCCCGATTGTTTGGCTGCCTGAGCTACTCCGTACGGAGTTTTACCGAATTTGGTCTGAAAATCAATGCCGCCTTCTCCCGTCAATACGATATCGGCCGTGGCGAGTTTCTGTTTTAAATCGGTGTATTCAATCACAATTTCAATGCCTTTTTGCAGCGTCGCCTGAGTAAAAATCAATAACCCGGCACCTAATCCGCCTGCTGCACCCGCGCCTGGAAGATCGCGCACATCCTTGTCCAGCTGCTGCTTCACCACATCCGCATAATGGGCAAGATTAGCATCCAATTGCTGCACCATTTCCGGGGTTGCCCCTTTTTGTGGGCCGAATACACGAGATGCCCCATGCTCCCCACACAACGGATTTGTTACATCACAGGCTACAATCAATTGTACCTGCTGCAGGCGGTCATCCAATGATGAAATATCAATGCTGTCCAGCTCGCCCAAACTGCCGCCGCCGCGTGGAAGAGTATTGCCTGCCGCATCCAGAAATCTAGCCCCCAGCGCTTCCGCCATACCTGTACCGCCATCATTCGTCGCACTTCCGCCAATGCCGATGATAATTTTTCGAATTCCCTGGTTCAGACACTCACGTATTAACTCACCCGTACCATAGGTTGTTGTCTTTAACGGGTTTTTATTGTCCTTATTAACCAGATGGATTCCGCTGGCAGATGCCATTTCGATTGCCGCAGTGGTGCCGTCTCCCAGCAAGCCATATGCCGCTTTTACAGGTTCTCCAAGCGGTCCTGTCACCTCCATGTAACGAAGCTGCCCGCCTGTCGCATCCACCAGTGACTGCACTGTTCCTTCACCACCGTCTGCCATCGGAACGTGGACATAATGGGCTGTCGGATAGACCTTGCGCAATCCTTTCTCCATTGCAATGCACACTTCCTTTGCCGTCATGCTTTCTTTAAAAGAATCCGGTGCCAGTACAAATGTTTTCTCTCTCATTTTGTCACCCCATCGTGAATATTAAAGTATGAATCCATACAATATGGTTGCTACAATCGCCATAGTCCCGCCCACAATAGCTTCATAAGGGATTAATCCCATCCGTTGCTTAATGCTCATTTTCATGCTGTCTGCCGTAACGTGGAAATAGTTGCCCTGTGGTAAGGAATCAATGACGGTAGCTCCTGTATGCACCATCACAGCGGCAGCTAACGGGGCTGTCCCCATGTTCAGAATGGCTTCCCCAAACGAGCCAGTCGCCAAAATAACGCCAGTTGAAGTCGATGCTGTGGCGGCCGCCATCAGAATCCCTGCAAGCGGTGCCAAAAATGTGCCAGAAACTCCCGAAGCTTCAATCAAGCCAACTACCTGAGCAGATAAATTAGACGCAGAAATCAGACCCGCAATCCCACCTGCACCGATCAAGATAAGCACGGTTGCCGTCATTTTATTCAAACCGGAAGCCGAATATTTCAGGATATTGCGCCCTTGTCCCATGGCCAGCATACCTACAATCCCGGCGATCGGCAAAATGTACATCGCGTCAACCTTGAAGTTCGACAGTGCTTCAATGCCAGAGATGGAACCAATCGGGTTAATCATCAGCAAAATAACGGCTACCACCGGGGCTACAATCGCCCGTCCCAATGCTGGGTACTTCGACGTATCGACATCACTATCCATAATATCCTGTTCGGATACCTTCACGCCCTTGTTTTTCAACATAGACGCCACCAGAACCGTCATGATTAATCCGCATATCGCAGGTACCACACCCGCCAACATAACGTGGCTTAAATCCAGATTAAACCCACGCGCCGCCGCAATCGTATTGGGATTCGGAGAGATAATGTTCCCCGCCTTTCCGCCTCCAGACAAGGCCAGCAGAAGAGCCAGCTTGGAAATCCCCATTTTGTTCCCAACCGACAAGGCAATAGGTGCCACAATGAGCACGGCCACGGGAATAAATACGCCTACTGCTGTAATAATCATCGTCGCTAACGCTAGTGCAAGGATCGCTTTACTGCCACCAAACTTCTTTACAATAGCCTGTGCAATTGTCTCCGCTGCCCCAGACTCCATCATCACGCCTGCCAATACACCTGCCGCGAGCACACGAATGACCGTCCCCATCACGCTCTGCGTACCACTAATTAGCACGCTGATCGTCTGCTCCAGATTGGCTCCGCCCAATAAAGCGCCTACAATAGCTCCCAAAAATAAAGCGTAAACCGGATTCAGCTTTCTTAATATCAAAATAATTGCAATAGCCAGCCCTGCTAGAGCCCCTATCCAACTGATCGTTAACCCTTCCATCTGTCTAACCCCCCGGGCAATTTTTGATTACGCTTTCATTATATCGATTGCAGTGTGTGAATTATATTGAAGAACAGACGAAATTGATTGTGCATTTGCACAAAAAAGCCCGAACAGGCATACAGTATCAATTTAATGAATACGCTTGCAAATTTAAAATTTTAGATTATAATACTTGTATACAAGTATACTTGATTAATGAGAAGGTGAATTTATGGTTCTGTCCAGTGAATTCCTATATCCCTCCAAATGGCTTCTCAAAGCCTCTGCTGGGGATCGTGTAACATCCGAGCTTAGAATGCGCATCATTTCTGGCGCAATTGAAAGCGGTACCATACTATCTGAAAATAAATTAGCTGCTGATTTTGCTGTAAGTCGCTCACCCATTCGTGAAGCGTTAAAAATATTGGCTTCTGAAAATATCATCCGACTCGAAAGAATGGGTGCGGTCGTTATTGGTCTATCAGAGAAAGAAATAGAAGAAATTTATGATGTTCGTCTACTTATAGAATCCTTCGTATTTGAACGTCTTATAAAGATGGACACTCATGATTTAGCAAAGGAACTTAGTAAAATACTTGAAATGATGAAAGTCACAGTCAAATATAGTGATGCCGATGAGTTTTCATATCAAGATGTCTTGTTCCATGAAACGATTATTCGTGCAGTTAATCATTCATACATCCTGATGATCTGGAATAATTTAAAGCCCGTGATGGAAAGTCTCATTCTGTTGTCGATGCGTATGCGCTTCAAAGAAAAGTATGAAGACTTTACACGCATTGTATCAAATCATGAGCTTTATATTGAAGCAATCCAAGCAAAAGATAGAGACCTTATGATTAAGTCTTTACATGAAAACTTTGATGATGTTCAAGGTAAAGTAGAAGACTTATGGATGTCCCAACAACTGCTGTCCAAAGGAGTCGTGCCACAAAATGACTAACTACATGTTAGGTATAGATATCGGAACCACCAGTACGAAAGCCGTTTTATTCAGTGAAAAAGGCGAAGTCATCCAACAAGAAAATATCGGGTACCCGCTTTATACACCAGATATAGCGACAGCTGAACAAAACCCCGAGGAGATTTTTCAGGCAGTCCTACAAGCGACTTCGAATATCATGAAACAACACTCACAGAAAAAGCTATCGTTTGTTTCATTTAGCAGTGCCATGCATAGTGTCATTGCAATGGATGAACATGATCAACCACTTACGCCTTGTATCACTTGGGCAGATAATCGCAGCGAAGCGTGGGCACATCATATAAAAGATGAGTTGAATGGCCAAGAAGTCTATAGACGAACAGGAACACCCATTCACCCCATGTCACCCTTAACTAAAATAGCTTGGATTGTGAATGATCTTCCTGAAATCGCTATCAAAGTTAAAAAATATATCGGAATTAAAGAATATATTTTCAAAAAGCTCTTTGATTTATATGTTGTTGATTATTCCCTGGCTTCAGCCATGGGCATGATGAATCTCGAAAATCTGGATTGGGATGAAGAGGCCTTAAAAATTGCGGGGATAACCCGTTCCCAACTATCTGAGCTCGTACCCACAACCAAAATATTTACCGACTGTAATTCAGTTTTAGCAGAAGAGATGGGGATCGATCCACAAACACCATTTGTCATTGGAGCCAGCGATGGAGTTCTCTCTAATCTAGGTGTCAATGCGATACGAAAAGGCGAAGTTGCCGTCACCATTGGGACAAGCGGTGCCATTCGAACCATCATAGACAAGCCACAAACAGATGAAAAGGGAAGAATATTTTGTTATGCGTTAACGGAAAAGCACTGGGTCATTGGCGGACCGGTTAATAATGGCGGGATGGTCCTTCGCTGGATTCGTGACGAGCTTGCCTCATCAGAAGTAGAAACAGCGAAACGACTAGGAATTGATCCATATGATGTGTTAACCAAAATTGCTGAACGCGTAAGGCCAGGGTCTGAGGGATTGTTATTCCACCCCTACCTCGCTGGTGAACGTGCACCCTTATGGAATCCAGACGTACGTGGCTCATTCTTCGGTTTAACGATGTCGCATAAGAAAGAACATATGATTCGCGCAGCCTTAGAAGGAGTCATTTACAATTTATACACCGTATTTTTGGCCCTAACCGAATGCATGGACAGTCCCGTGACCCGGATCCAAGCTACAGGAGGCTTCGCAAGGTCAGATGTTTGGCGACAAATGATGTCTGATATATTCGCATCTGAAGTCGTCGTTCCGGAAAGCTACGAAAGTTCTTGTCTAGGAGCTTGTATTTTAGGCTTGTATGCCATTGGAAAAATCCAATCATTTGAAGTGGTTTCTGAAATGATTGGCAGTACCAACAAACATGCACCCAAAGAAGAAGCAACCAAGGAATATAGGAAGTTGCTACCGATTTTCATTAACCTATCCAGAGTATTGGAAGAAGATTATACACGGATTGCTCATTACCAAAGAGGCTTAATTAAACACTAAAAGGATAAATACAGGGGGTAATTACAATGCCATTAGTCGTTGTAGGGATTGGAATTTTAGCATTACTCGTTTTAATCATGGGCTTCAAATTAAACACCTTCATTTCCTTAATCATTGTATCGTTCGGTGTAGCCTTAGCCCTTGGAATGCCATTAGAGGAAATTGTTAAAACCATTGAAGCTGGATTGGGCGGAACATTGGGTCACTTAGCGTTAATCTTTGGACTCGGAGCGATGTTAGGGAAGTTGATCGCGGATTCTGGTGGTGCCCAAAGAATTGCCATGACCCTCGTTGACAAATTTGGTGAAAAAAATATTCAATGGGCGGTCGTAGCTGCTTCATTCATTATCGGGATTGCGTTATTTTTTGAAGTAGGATTAGTATTGTTAATTCCAATTGTATTTGCCATTTCAAAAGAATTAAAGGTTTCTATCTTATATCTCGGTATTCCGATGGTCGCTGCTTTATCCGTAACACATGGTTTCTTACCTCCACATCCAGGACCAACTGTTATTGCTGGTGAATATGGCGCGAATCTGGGTGAGGTTTTACTTTATGGCTTCATTATTGCTGTTCCAACTGTTATTTTGGCTGGCCCTGTATTTACGAAGCTTGCCAAAAAACTCGTACCTGCCTCATTTACGAAAACCGGTAATATTGCCTCTTTAGGAGAACAAAAAGTATTTAAGTCTGAGGAAACTCCTGGATTCGGAATCAGTGTATTTACGGCAATGCTTCCTGTCATCTTAATGTCGATTGCTACGATTATTACTTTGCTTCAAAAAACAATGGGGTTTGAAGATAATAGTTTACTGGCCGCGATCCGATTTATTGGTGATGCATCAACATCCATGTTGATTTCCTTACTGGTTGCCGTTTACACCATGGGGATCGCAAGAAAAATTCCAATCAAAGATGTAATGGCATCTTGTACAACTGCTATTACTCATATTGGGATGATGCTCTTGATCATTGGGGGAGGCGGATCCTTCAAACAAGTACTCATTAATGGCGGCGTAGGTGACTATGTAGCCGATTTATTCAATGGAACTACATTATCACCAATTCTGCTAGCCTGGATCATCGCTGCAATCTTACGTATTTCCCTGGGTTCTGCAACTGTTGCAGCCTTAACAACCGCTGGTTTAGTGATTCCGATGTTAGGACAATCTGACGTTAATCTTGCTTTAGTCGTGCTTGCCACGGGAGCGGGTAGCTTAATAGCTTCACATGTTAACGATGCCGGGTTCTGGATGTTTAAAGAGTATTTTGGTTTAAGCATGAAAGAAACCTTTGCCACATGGACATTGCTTGAGACCATTATTTCTGTAGCCGGATTAGGATTCATCTTAATACTAAGTTTATTCGTATAAACCATGATTTCCGGGCGGTAGATTCCCCACTTATCATTCTTAGAATCTTCTAAGTCGATAAGTGAGTAACTACCGCCTATTTACGAACTGGAGTGATATCACCTTATTTCACTTTTGAACGATTGAACTGGTTGCTTCTGTTGTTCCTTTTGCCTCACCATGTCCTGCACCAAATAGGTTCAATACCACCACGCCAATAACAATTAAAGCAATCCCTACGATACTTCCTGTGTTGATTTTCTCCTTCCAGATCAATACTGAAATCACCGTTGTAGCAACAGCCCCCACCCCTGACCAGATGGCATAGGTCATATTAAGAGGAAGTGTCTTGAGGGTTAGTGAAATAAAGAAGAAAGAGATTACAAACGCGACAATCGTGAATAGAGTCGGATACAGTCTCGTAAAACCTTCTGAAGCTTTTAGCATTGAAGTACCAATAAGCTCACTAGCAATAGAGATTGCCAAGAAAAAATAAGCCATCATTCATTCTCCTTTATATATGTCTTTAATTCTTCTATAATTTTTTGCTTCAATTCTTCATTGGGAAGAGCGAGTCCGAACATTTCGGCAAACCACAAACCATCTATAGCTAATCGGACGATCGTAGAACGGACTGGGTCCAATTCGTCGTTTTCGATTTTATTTTGGATATTCGCATACTCATCCTGAAGCAGCTTGAGCATGTGAGGGTTCGTAAATTGTGCTGCCGAGAGAGCGGTATACAGGTCACTTGCATCCTGATCCCCGGAAAATGACGTATTCATATAAGCGCGAGTCCATCTACCTTGGGAATGTGTATCGTTTTCTGCCCTTTCATTAAATTCGGCGATAAAGCTGGTCGATAGCTGTTCAACCATTCCCAGAATCAATTCATCTTTATTCGGAAAATGGTAAAGCAATCCTCCCTTACTTACTCCCGCTTTCTTAGCCACCGCTTCTAACGTTAATTTTTCTACTCCTTCTTCTTGTACAATTATAGAAGCCGCTTTAAGGATTAATTCTCTTTTTAATGTTTTTTTAGTTGTGTTCATTCTGATCACCGCCCATTTAACTATACCGTCCGGACGGTTTTATTTCAAGTAAAAAAACGTTTAAGCTAAATAAAAAGAAGCCTTGGGCGTGTAACATTTCAGCCAAGACTTCTTTAAATAAACAACTACCCAGCCCGGATATTTAGCAAAAGTCCGCATCTGTTGGGTTTTAAGTGCCACCTATAGCTTATCTCTTCAGATACTGTCTCAGCCATTGGAGCGCAGGGCGTTCCGTGCCGTTAGAGTTCAGCAGATGTGTACCATCTTTCCAAGTTTGTCCTTGGATATACCCCCAAAGCGTAACTCCCTTCACTGAGGGGTTTTGCCAAAGGACTGGAAACTTCTCTTTGTATCTGGCAAGTTGGGTGTTATCATCCCCAGTTATATCCAGTTCCGACACATAGATCGGTAACCCGGTCGCCGACAGCTTATTTAGTACAGTATTCATCGTGTTGACTGAGACGTTGTCCATACTGAAATGGTGGCATTGAATGCCAATACCGTCAATCAGGCCTCTACTCTTGAGCTGATTAATAATATTGACATATTGGTCGGCTAAAGAAGGGTCGTTGATAATACCATAATCATTTATATGCAGTTTGGCATTCGGGAAAGCTTGTCTAGCCTGTTGAAACGACCATATGACCCAATCCCATCCGGTCGACCCGTCACCACCAATGGCATTGCGGTAGGACGGCTTCTGATGCAACGGCTCATTCACCACATCTACAAACGCCGCATTCGGATAGCGCTGACCTGCTGCTTTAATCCACTGAGTCACTTCCGCTTTCTGATCAGCAGCCGACAGTCCTTTAACCCATCCTGGCTCCTGGGCACCCCATACCAACGTATGGAACTTGAACGGGAAACCATTGCTACGGGCATAATTGTAGGCGGTATCCGCCTGCGACCAGTTCATGTTGTTACGACTGCCTTCAACCGATTCCCACTTAGTCGAGTTCTCCGGCGTCACTTGATTCCAGTATGTCCCGTAACTAGGAGGGACACTGCCCGCAATGATATTCCCCAGAAATTTGCTTCCATTTGCCAGGCCAGCATCAGCCTGGTTGACCAGAACAGATGATAACAACACACCCGCCAACGCCAAACTGCTCACCAGCTTGCCCACTTTAGTTCTTAACATAAAATCTCCTCCTCACACGTATAATTTGATAATACTCTTCCTCAATAATTTAAGCGCTTACATTTCCAATTATAAGAATGAATAGTTGTTTTCTGCTACATGTGAAAGTATAGATTTTACCCGAAAAATCTTACATCATTGCAGGGCAGCAGGCATTAGTTGTATCGTTAATTGGTCTGACCGTCATGATAAAGTCTCGTCCAGAACGATCATTTATTGATAATACAATAGAGGTAACACTGACACTGCTTAAGTAAGTTGAATGGATTCTTTTAGCGGATAACAATCTCTATAAGACAGTTTAAAGGGCACCCAGTCGGGTGCCCTTTGTGCGTAACACATATTTTCACATATGTTGATATAAAACAATGCGTTACAATTGCGTATAAGGATGGAGGTTTTATTAATGTCCACGATGTTTTTCTTTCGCTTTCTTTCCTTTAATTCCCTTATCCGTGCCTTCATAGATTCCTTTTGTTGTTTGGAGTAAGTACGTTTCTCCAACTTACGCTTCTCATACTCTAACTTTAAGGCCTCTTGTGCGTTGGAGGAGACTCCCTTTCGCCTTAATTCATACGCTGCCTGCCTTGCTAGCCGCTTTGGATTGATCTTCTTCGTTTCAGACCCCTTTACAGCCACCTCTTGTGACAGCCGACTAACAAGTTCACACATTTCCTCTCGGATAAAATGGAGAATTTCTTCGTCTTTAGGCTCTGTACCAAAAATGTACCTGGCTGCCTTCAATTTCCCTTGGTCCTGCTTCTCCACGACTCCAACCCAATACTGTCCATCATGATAAATCGTAAGCTTCATTTGAATCCCCCTCATTTTAAATCGAAACGATGGACATCCCGAGGGGGGAAGGTTACTGACATGGCACTCTTGCTAATATAGAGTCGTCCATGCGTCTGGACTACCAACCAGACTGTGTTTTTTCGTCTCAGAAAAAGTATAGTTGCCTTACTGGAAAACAGCAAGTTAATCGCTGATATGTATTAGAGTGAACCTAGATATAGAGTATACTAGATGAGTATAAGTTCGGTACACGATGACATGATATATGTAATGGTACTTAAATACAGCGCAGAAGAGGTTGAGAATGAGTCAGAAACATTTTGCAGATTATCCATTAAGTGAAGAAATTGTGAGGGCTCTGAATAGCTTGGGCTATGAGACGCCAACAGAGATTCAAACGGAGGTTATTCCCGTTGCGCTTGCGAAGAAGGATCTTGTGGCCAAATCGCAAACAGGCAGCGGCAAAACAGCAGCATATGGTATTCCACTTTGTGAGCTAGTAGATTGGAATGAGAATAAGCCCCAAGCTTTAATCCTGACACCAACTCGTGAACTCGCATTACAGGTTACTGAAGACATCACGAATATTGGACGCTTTAAGCGGATCAAAGCAACGCCCCTTTATGGGAAACATCCTTTTCATATACAAAAGGCCGAGCTAAAACAAAGAACACATGTGGCTGTAGGTACGCCTGGACGTGTACTGGATCACATTGAACGAGGCACGCTATCCTTAAATCGAATTGCCTATCTCGTGATTGATGAAGCTGATGAGATGCTGAATATGGGCTTTATCGAGCAGGTTCAGTCGATTATTCAGGCGTTGCCTAGTGACCGGGTTACGATGTTGTTTTCCGCTACTTATCCCGAAGATGTAGCCAAACTATCACGTAAATATATGAACGATCCTGCGGAAATTGAGATTAAGGCGACGGGTGTAACCACAGCCACGATTGATCACTCTCTTATTCAGGTGCGAGAGGCAGACAAGCTGGCTCTGCTACAGGATCTGCTCATTGTTGAGAACCCTGACAGCTGCATCATTTTCTGCCGTACGCAAGAGCATGTAGATACACTATTCAGAGCATTGGCTGACCTCGAATATCCATGTGATCGCATTCATGGCGGCATGGAGCAGGATGAGCGATTTGAGGTAATGAACGCATTCAGAAGGGGACAATTTCGTTACTTGGTCGCAACGGATGTAGCCGCCAGAGGGATTGATATCACAAATATCACCCATGTCATCAACTACGATATTCCCCTTGAAAAGGAAAGCTATGTTCATCGTACAGGCCGTACAGGACGTGCTGGCAAAACGGGGAAAGCCATTACTCTAATCACTCCTAAAGACAGCAACCGATTAGCTGATATTGAAGCATATATTGGATTTGCAATTCCGCAAGTAAAAGCCCCCTCAAAAGAGGCTGTAGATCTCCGCAGAGAAGATTTCGAGCGGAATCTACATGTAAAAACTGTCCTCAAAAACGACAAGCGCGAGCAATTAAACCAACAGATTATGAAGCTCAATTTTAACGGCGGTAAGAAGAAAAAACTTAGAGCTGTCGATTTTGTGGGTACCATCGCTAAGCTTGACGGGGTAACGGCAGATGATATCGGGATCATTACGATTCTGGATAATGTGACAGATGTTGAGATTCTGAATGGCAAGGGCCCACTGGTGCTTGAAATTATGAAGAATACGACCGTAAAGGGCAAGCTGTTAAAGGTACGCAAAGGGCATAAGTAGAAGGTACGCTGCATAAAAAGAGTGAGGCCATCCCGTCCAGAACAGCCGAAGGTTTTTGTAAGCTATACAGGCGGGATGGCCGAGTTCATCTCTTGCTCCTCTAATTCATCTTTCCATTTAGCGATATTATAAATGACTTTGAATTTCTCTTTTAACTGAGTAACACCTTCAACTGGCACATAGCTGTCCAATTGTAGATGGAAGTCTGAAATATCTTTTTTATGGTTATACATCTCTTCTAGAATATCAATGATTGTGGAAAGTCTAGATTTAAACGATAACTTATAATCATCTTCGTCCTCGAGTATACATAGATTTTCTACCCCTCTAAAAAAGGAGTTCTCTTCAAAATATAGCTTGTTACAGATCATATGGGCCTGCATCAATGGTTCGCATATTTGCCAATCTGCTTGCTGCATGGCGGTTTTGAGTGATATATGTGCTCCACTAATGTAATAATAATCTCGATAAAAACACATTGAACAAGAGGCCTTCATTATTTTAATTTTAGAATCTACAGCAGGATACCCTAATACAAATCCTTCAGCTAACAATTTCTTGGAAAAGTAATCTAACGATTTTACGAATAATTGGTATCCAAGCTCCTTACCTTCCTCATCATCTTTATGACAGCAATAATGAATAATATCTTCATTCACTTGTATATTTTCATATCGATATCCCATTCCAGCCTTTAAACGATCAATATGAATTTCGACTCCTGCAAAGAGGTCATTCAAACTTGTTATTCTGGAATGATTGCCTTTCAAATTTATGTTTAAGTCAGCAGTACATTCTCTATAAAGTATGCAGGTGTCTTTGATATTCAGGTTAACGTCTTGTCTATTCATAAAATTAGCAATTCTCTTGAGATGCAAGTAATCCATTCCTATAAAAATTATGTTCTCATATTCAATAGCCCCAGCATCAGATTGATTAAAATGAACAGCAATACAAACGTCCTCATCGTGTGCTATCAATGTCTCAATACTCTCAATCATCCTATTCCGTAGTGCAGCTTGTCGAGGAAATGGCATGGTTAATCCAATGTATTTTGATTCCAGGTTAGGCAGCAGCTTCATTTGATCATGAAGGTAAAGCATCACACGATCAAAATTATATTTCTTAGCACTTTCATTCATTAGAAACCGTAGACCTCCTTCTTATCAATTCTTAATTTCATTTTACCATCCCCCCACTTCCACAATATACCTTTAACTCTATAAAACTAACTACGTGGGTGATAATTGTTCTGCTTTATCGTATTCTCTTAAAGAGTCGCTAGAACACTTAAAAAAATTTTAGACAAGGTGTCCCTTTTGGTCATCTTCGTTTGTTATACAGATATAGTTTGCTTTTTGATCAGAGGGGGTGCCTAAATCCTTGAATGAGGACATCGAATACAGAATCAAACGAGTTCAAGCCGGCGAAATCCAGGATTACGCCTACATTGTAAAGGAGTATCAGCGTCAGATTTTTGTGTACTGCTGGAGGCTATTAGGAAGTGAGCAGGAGGCAGAAGAGGCTGTGCAGGATATTTTCGTCAATGCTTTTGAGAAAATCAGCAGGTACAAGCCGACAGTGGGCTTTTCCTCATGGCTGTATAAAATGGCCTATCATCACTGCCTGAACCTGATTCGCAGGAAGAATCTACAGCGCAAATTTAAACTTACCCTGTTCACCTCAGCTGACATGACTTCAGACAGTGCAGCGCAGGTTATGGAACGTCAGCTTTTCAGTGAACCGCTGAGCCGAGCGTTGAAGCAACTGAACGCGGAGGAGCGTAACCTGCTGGTGCTGCGCATTTTTGAAGAAAAAACGTTTGGAGAAATCGGGGAAATCATGAACAAAAGCGAGGACGCTATCAAGAAAAAATACGGCAGGACAAAAACAAAGCTCAAAAAAATAATGGAGCCCCTAAAGGAGGACCACAAATGCGTGAGTTACAAGACAGAATTCAAAAACAAAGCCTGAAATACACCGATCTGCAAGACAGGGGATTAAAAAACATGGACAAGCTAACCGAGCCAGAGAACGCTTTGAAAATTCAGGCTTTTGACGTCTCTGACAAAGTGATGGAACAGGTCTACCAAAAGGCGATGCCCAAAAAAGGAAATATCGGAAAAATCTATTTTCAGCCTCGCTTGACTGTCCCCATCATGATTTTGCTTTTTGTAGTAGGGGCCTCTGTGACCGGATACGCAGCTTCACAATATCTGGAATTCCGTAACAGCACGGGTAATGTCGTATTAAATACCGCCAAACCCCCTACCGAAACGGACGCCTCCAAAGCATATACCTCGACCTACGCACAGTGGGACAAAGAGGTGAAAGGCCGTTTGCAGCCAGGAGAGTATGCTGCCTATTACGTCAAGGACGATTCTATGAATCAAAAAAACCTATCTAATCCGGCCCTGTTTGCGTACAAACCGGCTGAACTTTTAAGTTTCAACAGCTTACAAGATGAAATCAAGCGGACTGAGGCTCCTTTATTCAACAACCCTACTCACCTACCGGATGGCTATCAGTTTGAATTTGGATACGTCTATCCAGTCGCTGCATATCCTGGAATGATGGATAAAAAGGAATATCGCGCTTTAACCGATCAACTGATGCAACAGGCCAAAGCTGCACCGGAGGGTGAAAATCTGTTTATTCAAAAGCTGAACTGGGACAAGTCAGACTCCTCCTTTGCCCGGTATGCGAGAGGAAACGACTATGTAAACATTACCGTCACCAAATACACTCCTGAAGTCACGAAGACGACCATCATGCAAAATGAACAGGATTCGGCTGAGCAAGTGACAATCAAAGGAACCAAGGTCTATTACATCAGGGCAAGTGAAGCAAGCAAGCCCTTGGAAGCAGGAAAAAACCGACTGGGATGGCTCGATGAAAAAAGACATTTACACTACAACATATCCGATAACCAAGACAGCCCGCTGACCAAAGAAGATTTGGTTAAAATAGCCGAAGATTTGCTTAATGGTTCACCACAATAGCTACAACGGTAAGATTTAAAAAGAGACTGCCCTTCGCCAAGGGTAGTCTCTTTTTAAAGAATAGTCCCTATACCATTTCCTCACAAACCACTACCGCATACACCATAACCTTTTTACCTCGACTAACTCCTGATCGTTGAACTTCATTCTGTATACATCTGGTTTGGATGTGTGTAGTAGAAAATCCAAGTCGTACTGCTTGTCATAATACCCCATCATTAAAGTCATAACTGCCCCATGAGTGCCTAATGCAACTTTCTGTCCTCGATAGGTTTTTAACAATTCTTTTAGAACTGCTATACTTCGGTTCTGACAAATCGTATTAGACTCTCCTCCCTGTAAGCAAAGTTTGGATCAGAAAATGACTTATCTAATAAAGGGAATAATTCCTCATCGGGCATTCGGTGGTCTTCATTCAAAAAGATCCTTTCTTTAAGATCCTCGAATACCAAAACTTCTTGTCCTGAACATCGGGCTAATTCTTGGATGGTTAGGATTGCTCGTTGATATGGACTTGAAACGAAGACCCCGATCCCCTCTCCTTTCAGTAATTCCGTTATTCGATAGGCATCTGACTTCCCTTTATCCGTCAACCCTCTAGTTCTTTCATTTCCTTCCGTCTTCGGTGATTCGCCATGTCTCACCATGTAAATGAAAGTTTCCAAAATAGCCTCCTTAAAGGATATCGTTTTGCTCTCGTGATTCCTGAAACCGCCCATTGGTTATAATTTTAGAGCAAATCCTTCGGTATGACCAATCCAGTCTGCACTCACCATACACGAACTGATAATTGCTGTTACAATGTCATATATTATCTTTTTCTTTCATGCATAACGCTTTACCACGGAAGCTGATCATCCATGTAATAGAATCCGCCTGTTGGACCATCCTCTGGCAGGGTCGCCAGTCGGACCGCCGTTTTTGCTCCATCCTCCACCGACAGTTCCGCCTTTTCCCCACCCATCTGCGTTTTGACCAAGCCGGGGTGTACGGAGTTAACCTTCAGATGCGTCCCACTGTTTTTTTGCGCCCAGTAGGCCGTCAGCATATTCAAAGCTGCTTTAGATGCGGCATAAGCCGGGGTAGCAAGCCGCTGCACCCGTTCATTGGAAAGTTGGAACTGAATCGAGCCTATAGCGCTGCTTTGGTTGACGATTCTGCCTGCTTCGCTCTTTAACAGTAATGGCAACAGTGCTTCTGTAATCAAATAGGGTGCGAACGTGTTCACCTCAAAAGTATCTCTGAAAGCATCCCCGTCATAACCCGCTTTTTCTGCCAAAATGCCTGCATTGTTGACCAAAATGTCCAGCCGACCGTAAGTCTTCTCAATGAATTGCGCCAATTCCGCGATATGTGCAGAATTCGTAACCTCCAGCTTCACGCCGACTGCCTGAATGCCATCTTGCAATAGCCCGGCCGCTGCTTCATCTGCTGCTGTTTTTGTGCGCGCAGCAACCAATACCGTTATCCCTTGCCGCCCCAATTGTCTGGCAATCTCCAGTCCGATTCCTTTGCTTGCTCCGGTAATTAACGCGATTTTGTTTGTCATGATTTATTTCCTCCTCATTTTTATAAAATTGAGAATGATCGTTCTAATAACATGAAAAAAATTTGTTTTCGTGTATCGTCTATGTCTCTAAAGTACGTAGATTTAACTCGGCTATCCGTTGCAGCTTTTCTTTCGGAACGGAAGTCCGCACCATCACCCTCAGTCCCGCTAATGCATTTTGCAGATACTCAGCCAATTCCTTCGCTTCGTACTGCTGTGTGAATTCGCCGTTTTGCTGTCCCCACGTTACGATTTCTGCAAGCAGCTCCTCCGATTTTGCAAAGGCCTTCGTCGCTATCGCATCAATCTCCTCATCCCGAGCTGCTAATTCGACAGCCGAATTCACGAACATGCAACCGGGCGGTACGTCCTCTTCACCATTAATGATAAAGTCGAAAATGAACTGAAGTGCCTGCTTAGCCGTCTGGGATTGCTTGATCCCTGCCGACCATCTACCACTAACTCGCTCTCCGAATCGGTCCATCACTTTAAGAAACAGGGTGTGCTTGTCGGTAAAAGTATCATAGATACTTCTTCGATGGATCCCCATGTGCTCGACAAGATCATTCATCGAGGTTTTCTCATACCCCTGCTCCCAGAACAGCTTCATAGCTTTTTCCAGAACAACGTTTTCCTCAAATTCTTTGCTCCTGGCCATCGTAGCTACCCCCTGTTTAGAATAGGTTTGGATTAATTTGCATGACCTTTTGGAAACGATCGTTCTACATTGGTCGCTGATATGTCTTTCTTCTCTGTCTGGCTTTATCCTAACATATCGGGAACGATCGGTAAAGAATTATTTCACCAATCTTATATCTTCTATTCTGGATACATGCCTAAGAAATCCCTATAATTGAATTTTTGTTACCTAGAAAACTTACTAAATAGCTTCTCAATGTTCACCTGAATTCTCCAAGACAGCCTCAAATGTGGGGTTAATTATCATGAATCATTTACGATGAGTACGGACAAGTATATTTAGTGAGAAATAGTTTAATCACGTCAAGTCATAAAAGGATCATGGAGAAAAAAAGCATCAGAAAAGAAGATGCTTCTTTTATTTCTTTAGAAAACGGCTTCCCAAAATTCAAAGTATTCATTAAAAATTAATTTATAACATCCTATCGGTCGAAAATTGTTCTCGTAAACGGATGATTTCAAACTCTAGCAATTCTTCTTTCTGTATTTTACTATTACTTGTTATTTATTTAATTGAATATCAAATGGTCTTTTTGCAAAAACTCAGGAAAGCTTCAAAGGAGCATATATTAACTTCATTCTCATTATCATAAGTTCCATCTAAGAAATGTGGAAATTTATGAGTTAAAAATATATGAATCTCATTAAATTCTCCACCAAGAACTTCTTCCATTAGCTTCTTATTTTGATTAATAATATCTCTAAGCTTATTTAAGCCAATTAAATATTTTTTTGTTTTTTGGAATGCTCTACTAATTTCGTGTAAATTTCTCTGGAAATCTCTATTTTTCAATTCCATAATGTACAACTTTTTATTTTTTATAAAATAGCAGTCTATTTCTTGAGGAATCCCCTTTTTGTTCTCAAATAAATGCTTACATTTTAATTGCTGATTCAGTGGATAATTAATTTCATAATGAACGTCTCTCTTTTCAAAATTTCCCCTTAGTTTTTTTATATCTATTTCATCAAACTTTTCTTTCACCAAATTCTTTGTCTTTTTATCTAGTTTTTCATCTAATTCATTTTTGAGAATTCTATACCTAAAGTAGATTGCAGACTCTATAAGAACAAAAAACGAAATCAGAAAATAATTAGAGACTTTTATTAATGGCGTACGAAAAAGTCTATTATCATTTCTAAAAATTATAGTATAAATATTGTTTTCATCAGTGGGTTTTAAAGTTAAATCCCCCAACATATTAATTATTTCTAGTTTAGATTGCTTAGTCTTTGAATATATATCTTCAATTAGAGCATCCTCTTCAATTAGTGTCGCCAATGTTCTTGTTTCTAAAAACTTTGTATCATAATTATACAAATACTCTTCTAATAAAAATGGAGAATACCCTCTTTTTTTCTCAAATTCCTTATAAATTTCTCTTAATTCCTCACTTTGTATGTTAATTATTTTTTCATTATTAATATTTAGATAACTATGAATCTTATCATTTAGCGATCCTTCAACTAATATTTGATTATTCTCTAATTTTACTGTCCCACCTATTTCGTATATATACGGAAGGTTTTTTCGTAATTGTTCTGTACTAATAAGTAACCTAGTAATTTTTAATATTTCTCTTATTTCAATCGTTTCATTATTTCTTTTTGCAAAATCCACTTGGCTATTTAAGATAAAATGAATTAAATACTCGAAAGATTTTTTTTCACTACCAAAAAAATTACTTACTATATTTTTATTTTTTTCGTATATAGTGGAGAATGTTTCCGAAATCAAGTTTATATAACTGATATCCGTCCTTGCTTCTATATTAATATCTGTTTTCCAATTATAAGCTTGGGCAGAGATATAACTCACAATACTAGCATTCATATAAAAGCTTTTTAAAAGATTTTCTCTAGAATGAAAAGAAAGTAAGTTTACTAATGTTGTTTTATATTTATTGCAGAGACTATTTAAAATAGCATACAAATTTTCTTCCATAGAGCAATTTATATGTCCAGGAATAGATAAAGATCCAATCGTTTTTGATTCTATCAAATTAATCTCATCTTGAAGATCAATCATATTTAATGAATGACTACAAGTACTATATTTTTCAGCAATAAAAAATATCTGAAACAAAAGCTCACTATTTTCTCCAGAAAAAAACAACGCATTTGAATATAAATAATCAAAGAATTTATCTACATTGATTTTCATTGTTGGATTATATTGATCATAATTATTTTTATGGTTAGACCATTTAATAAGCCCATCCTGAAGTTTATCAATCGATATTATAGAAGAAAAGTCCATTTTAGTTCATCCTTTTGGCTAAATAATTATAATAAAAATTTAATTTTTATATATAAGGAATTACTAATAACCTCTATATTCATAAGCAAGTAATTTAGCGGTGGGGAGACTCTCCACCGCTCATGGAACAGTATTTTAAACTCAAGAAACTTTTCAATCGTATAGATTCATTTACAATCGGTTTTTAGGAAAAATAGTCTTCTTTGAAAGGCAAGGTAATAATGTTATCGAATAAAATTTAAAATCCGTATCTGCAGCCAATAATTAACGATGCAGCGGTTCTTTTTCGCCCAGACCCAGCACCTCTGTAGTGGTATTGTGGATCTGTTGGTAAAGCTCTGAGTTTTCCGCTAACGACAATCCATAAGAAGGAATCATCTCTTTTATTTTTGGTTCCCATTTTTCCATATGTTGTGGGAAGCATTTCTCTAATACCTCCAGCATAACGTGGACAGCAGTAGAAGCCCCCGGAGAAGCACCGAGCAATGCAGCCACCGAGCCGTCAGCGGAACTAACCACTTCCGTACCAAATTGAAGGGTTCCTTTACCGCCCTCTGTATCTTTGATCACCTGCACACGCTGACCTGCTACCACGATATCCCAGTCCTCAATTTTGGCGTTGGGAATAAACTCGCGTAATTCCTCCAGGCGCTTTTCATTCGATAACATCACTTGCTGAATCAGGTATTTGGTCAATGCCATCTCTTTTGCCCCTGCCGCCAACATCGTGATGAGGTTATTGGGTTTTACGGAACCAATCAGGTCCAGATTTGAACCCGTTTTCAGGAACTTTGGTGAGAAGCCGGCAAACGGTCCAAACAGCAGCGCTTTTTGGTTACCGATGTATCTAGTATCCAGATGCGGGACAGACATAGGTGGAGCACCGACCTTCGCTTTACCGTATACTTTTGCATGATGCCGGGCGACCACTTTAGAATTGTTACATACCATAAATAGTCCACTTACCGGGAATCCCCCGATATATTTGGACTCAGGAATGCCAGTTCTTTGGAGTAAAGGTAGACTTCCGCCCCCACCACCGATAAAAACGAATTTGGCAGTATGATATTCGATTTTTCCGTTATCCAGATTATGCACTTTGACTTTCCACGAGCCATCACTCGCACGTTTAATATCCTTTACACTATGCTTGTATTTAATCTCGACGTTTTTGCTTTTTAAATGGTCAAACAACATGCGTGTTAAAGCACCAAAGTTGACATCTGTTCCAGAGTCGATTTTGGTTGCCGCAATCGGTTCATTCAATGTACGACCTTCCATAATTAGCGGAATCCATTCCTTCAGCTTTTCAGGGTCATCGGAAAATTCCATGCCTTGAAATAGCGAAACACTTGAAAGCGCTTTAAAGCGCTTTTTTAAAAAAGATACGTTTTTTTCACCCATTACTAAACTCATATGGGGTATGGGCCTGATAAAGTCCTGTGGATTACGAATCAAATTACTGTTGACAAGAAAAGACCAAAACTGTCTTGAGAGCTGAAACTGTTCGTTGATATTAACCGCTTTACGAATATCTACAGATCCGTCCGCTTTTTCGGATGTGTAGTTCAGCTCGCACAGTGCAGCATGACCCGTGCCTGCATTATTCCATTCGTTAGAGCTTTCTTCTCCTGCACTTGCCAGTTTCTCAAACACTTTAATTTCCCATTCCGGTGCTAACTCTTTCAGCAATGATCCCAAAGTCGCGCTCATGACTCCGGCACCAATTAAGATAACGTCTGTATTTTTCTGAATACTATTCATAAAAACCTTCCTTATCTCTTATATTTGCAAAAAAGAGCAGGCCCTCCTGCTTAACTGACTCAAGAAGCAAGGCTCCACTCAGGAACATACCTTTTCTATCTCCATTATAACTTAAATATAATCATTTAAAAATTATATCTACTTTTATCTGATAATTATAAATCATTTCTGCTAAAAAGTGAGAATTTTCTTGCGAAAATAAAAATTGAACTCAGCTTTTTATAAGAAACATAGCTGATTTTGTTACTCTCGTGGAATACAGCTTCCCAATAATTAAATCAACAGTTTATGTATATGAATAACCAGGAATTGTTATGTAGGATTTCAAGAATTAATGCGCGATCCATCTTGGGACTGTACGCAAACTGTACAATGCATAGAAATCAAGTAAAATAAGGGACATAAGGCGAAGATCCCCCATGACCTGGGCTATTGTTGGAATATTTTCTTTTGTCAGGGAAGAACGGTTTTCGGACTGAAATGCTGAAGAAGCAGAATCTGTAATGATTCTGTAAACCTTGTAGGAATGGGGACTAGAGTGCTATGAGGAAAATAGTAGTTAGTGGGAATACGTACTTGTGGAGTTATAAAACAGTCAGAGATATTTACTGTAGATCCAAGTTGACTATTATTTCTGAAAATAAAGATATAAAATTTATAATTCAGTTTACTACTAAAGATACAATTGTCACTGGTAGCCCTTTGAATGAGGGATTACGTGTGATGAAAGAGGGTAAACAATATTCTATTAATCTGAACCAACCTAAGTATGTTGCTGAAGTGTTGCAGTATATACTTGATATGGAGTTAGATGTGACAGTGAAGAAAGTGCATGAGCTAAATGGTAATGAATTGTTGGTTAGTATGGGGTATCAGGATGTGACTGGACTTTTGATATGAACTAAGCCTGTTCCACATTCTAAATCAAGCAAAAGGCCTTCCCCGAAGGAATGGCCTATTTGTTATGGAAAGACACCTCATTTTTCATGCCTCACTCTTAGTCACTTTATAGAGAACTTGCTGTTATTTAGGATAAGTTACGTATACACCAACTGCTTTCCCTCTGAATCCCAACGCCATGCCAAATCACCTTGTAGCCATAAACCACCATAGCACTCGTCTATTCCCTTTATCTTCACCCAGTCATGTACTCCCGCCACTGTATTCCTCCCTACTTCCGTTAATGCAACAACGCATTGCTCAAAGAATGGAGTTGTTTTCTTTTGATGATCAGGAAATGAGTGGCGACCTTGAATCTCCAATAGTGCATGTGGTTGCTCCGACATATTCCTCAAACGGTACCAAAATTCCAAATCACCCATGCCCAAACCACTTATTCGGTTCCCGATCTGCTTAAACAATTCATGTGGAGTATTTACTCCTTGCTGGATGAGTTCCAAAGTTGTCTGCTCTACGATGCCCAGCCCATTGACGGTAGAAGGTAGACGAGATAGGTGCAGTTCAAGTGCCGCATGAGCAAAAGGCAGGGCAGATGTGTCTTCGTGCAAAATATCAATATACCGCGTTATATCCGGGGAGGTATATGCTTCCCAGATTCTTTTGCCCATCTCAAGCTCCTGCTGGCCAATCTGCTGCCACGTGCCTGACAATTTTTCTAACTGCTTCGTTGTAAGCTGTCCCAAGCCCCTAAACGGTTCAATACCTGGGTAGTTGCCGATGCACAGCAAGCTCAGTTTGGTTTGGCCTAGGGTTTGCATTGAAAACCAGTACAACAAGTAACTTAGCATCAGCTGGTCGAACAAATCGTGCTCAAACCATAGCACGACTTCGTCGTACTTATGAAAGTTATGCAGAGTCTGCTCCTGAGCCTCGCAATTGGATACATATTCTTCTGCTGGAATCCCGAGAGTTCTCTCCAAATATTCCACTCTTGCTGCTCTAGATGAGGGCTCGCCCATTTCAAGGAAAACCGGACCTACCGGATACACCTCTCTCCAGACCAGGATATCTCCGCGAATGTTCCCTTTCCTCAGCTTGTCACCAACATGGTCTCCGTTGACTATATGTAGCACCGATTCCCCTCCTTCGTAAATATCGTTAAACATGGATACAAAGTCGCTGACAAGCAGCGAGGCTCTCAGCTTATTGCGGGCATCGAACAATCGTTTTTTCAGCACGGATGGAGATACACATAGATAGCTTGATATTTCACCGATTGAATACCCTTGAAAATAGTACAGCTGAACCGCCAGTTTCAACTTGTCAGATAAACCCTCGACGGATTGATGAAGCTTTTGGTGCCATTCCCTTCTTTCAGCGATAAGCTCCACATCAAATTTCTCTACATCCATGACTATAGTTTCGTCCAACGGCATCATCGTGGGCTTCTTCCGGCGTAGAAGACGATGACATTGACGTTCGACAATGATCTTGAACCATCCAGGGAACGCCTCTGCTTCCTGTAATTTATGGAGATTGGCAAAAGCTTCAGCGAACGCCTCCTGAACTGTATCCTCAACCAGACCCCAATCCCCCAACCTCGTATATGCTACTGAAAAAGCCATCCCACTGAAATGCTGTACAATTTGCTCCCATGCGATTTGATCGCCTAGCCGGGCTTCCTCAATCCAACGCTGCACCTCTTGCACCTCCTCTGTATGTAAATTCTATATATAAGTGCCGGTAAGGCTGCAAATGGTTACTTTGTCTAATTAAACTATCGTTTCCCGAGATTATAAATACTTCATCATGATGTTCGAAACAGTCTGCTGTTGATTCTCCCAATCATAATCGGAGTTATCCATTATAAAAGTTTGAAAAGGAAGCTGCTCAATAATGTGCAATTCTAGCTCTCGTCGATGTTCAAGGAACTGTATATATCCATCGTACCCGTGCAACCCCTTATTTTTTCCATAATCCTGCTCCGTATGGTACCAAATCACAAAATCTAGCCACTCTTGAGGCCTCATCGTTTTCACTCGCTCAATCGTCTCACGGACACTAGGTTGCTTCAGATAGAACAAAATTGGATTAAGGTCCTGAATTTGCTCCGCAATCTGTAATACGTGCTGAACAAGTCGATCATCTCCAGCATCATGTCGAGCGAGTAATGCACACCCTGGGTTCTGTAAAAAACAGCATTCGAGTATGACCAGCTTATCCTTTTCTCGCTGATTCTTAGCAAAAGAACTCCAACGTTGAACCATCAACTCGCCATATTTTTCTACAGGTATTCCATCGTAGATTTCATAGCGCCGGATTTCCTCATACAAACTAGAAGGAATTTCATTTTGAGCTAATTGCTGCGCAAGCGCGTATGCGATTAATGAGTCGTTACCGCTTAGCGATACAAATGGATCAATATCATGAAATACATCGGCATAGCTAGACCGGAGCCTATCAAGTTCCTCATTCGGCACACATGCAACCGATTCATAATCAGCGGGATGTCGTAAGTTGCGTGTTTAAGGTGTCCTGTATATATTGGGATAATGTAGATTTTCCAGAGCCAGGTATACCTTCAACCATAACCAATTTTGTTGCCGCAGATGGTAAATTCGCCATAGTATCACATCCTTAAGAATTAAAATCCTCTGAGAAACAATAAAAAGCATTGGGTCCTGAGGACTGACCCAATGCTTTTATAGATGATCTATAATTATTTAATAATTACGTATTCCAGGTTAACCAGTTTTGCATAAGCAACAATTTGGTCTGTAGTTAGATTCAAGGAAACTACAGTATGGTGACCGCCGCCGTTCTCAATCCATGCTTTAACTCCATCTTGGAAGTTTGGCTTCACGTTCCACAGTACACGGGCCACTGGAAGTTTGGGAGCAGGAACTGTTGGTTCAAATGCAGTAACCTCATTGATCAGCAGTTTATAATGTGTGCCAAAGTCAGCCATGGAAACAACCACACCGTCTCCTGCCTTACCGTCAAACACCAGACGGGCTGGATCTTCACGATCGCCGATACCTAACGGAGAAACGATAATTTTAGGCTTGTTGCTTGCCAACGTTGGATCAACTTCAAGCATATGCGATTGAAGGATCGATTCCTGACCAGCTGCTAATTCATAGGTGTAGTCTTCCATAAAGCCAGTGGATTGATTATGGCTCATGACTTTAAGCAGACGATCGAGCGCTGCAGTCTTCCAGTCTCCTTCACCAGCGAAGCCGTATCCTTGTGCCATCAAACGTTGAACGGCAAGACCAGGAAGCTGTTTCATACCGTAGAGATCTTCAAAGTTTGTAGTGAAGGCAGTATAACCACCATCATCCAGGAATCGTTTAATAGCAATTTCATAGCTTGCTTGCACTCTTACGCTGGATTCCCAAGCTTCCTTGCTGTAAGTACCATAATCAAATTCATACAGTTTGGCATATTCTGCGAATAAAGCATCAATTTCTTCTTCCTTCACAGCATTGACGTACTGAACAAGGTCGCCAATTCCGAAGTAGTCAACGGTCCATCCAAATTGGATTTGGGCTTCGACTTTATCCCCTTCCGTAACACCAACGTTACGCATGTTGTCGCCAAAACGGGCAACTTTGATATTGAAGCTTTCGTTATAAGCAACCGCTACATCCATCCACTCAGCGATTTGCTTTTGCACTTCCGCGCGTTCCCAATACCCTACAACCACTTTATTCTGTTTTTTCAAACGGGCATTGATAAATCCATATTCACGGTCACCATGAGCTGCCTGATTGAGGTTCATAAAGTCCATGTCAATTGTAGCCCAAGGAATGCTTTCATTATACTGAGTAGCCAAATGAAGCAGCGGTTTTTGCAACAATTTAGTACCGCGAATCCACATTTTTGCAGGTGAGAAAGTATGCATCCAAGTGATGACACCAGCAACCTCATCACGATAGTTGACTTCTTTCATGAGGCTGGTGATTTTGTCTGCACTAACTGCCAGATCCTGCAATACGAGCGGATAAGGCAACACACCGCTTTTATTTAAGGCATCGGTCATTTCTTGTGCGTGTGCTTTCACTTCTGCTAATGCTTCTTCCCCATACAAATGTTGTGAACCTACGACAAACCAGAACTGTTTTGTACCTACTGTTGACATAACATTCATCCTCTTTTCTTCGTTTGTTAGTTTAGTTGGTCTTATTTTTGCCCGTAGTAAGCGTCTTTCCCATGTTTGCGCAAATAGTGTTTATCTAGAATACGCTGCGGCAATTCTTCAGCAAAATGATTCAATTCCCGTGCGAATAGGTTCATTTTCGAAACTTCTTCCAATACGACGCTATTCATAACTGCGGATTTCGCATCTTTGCCCCAGGTGAAGGGAGCATGACCCTTAAGCAGGACACCTGGCACTGCTAAAATATCCAACCCACGCTGCTCAAAAGTTTCGATAATGACACGGCCTGTTTCGGCTTCGTAACCACGATCAATCTCGTCTTGTGTCAAGAAACGAGCGCAAGGAACAGAACCATAGAAGGTGTCTGCATGAGTAGTCCCCATTACAGGTACATCCAGGCCGGCTTGAGCCCAAACGGTCGCCCAGGTCGAATGCGTGTGCACAATACCGCCGATTTCTGCGTAGTGCTTGTAAAGTACGGCATGAGTCGGTGTATCCGATGAAGGTCTCATCTCTCCTTCAACAACATTGCCGTCAAAATCAACAACTACCATATCGCTAGGTTTCATCGTGTCATAGCTAACACCACTCGGTTTGATAACGAATAAGCTGCGCTCACGATCAACAGCACTTACGTTACCCCAGGTGTATTTCACGAGTCCATGTTTAGGCAAATCCAGATTGGCTTGAAATACTTCTTCTTTCAGCTGCTCTAACACGTCAATTCCTCCAGTTTTCCACTAGATTATCTACAGCAGCCTGCTCAATCGCCAGGCCTTGTGTGTAGCGTTCCAAGAATGTTTCGAATCCCTTAACATCGGAACCGTCGGGATGAATTTCTTGTCCCTCAACATCTCTGAATACTTTTTGGTCGAGGAAGTCTTCCAGACTTTCTTGCTGATCCTTGTTCATCATGTAAGAAGCCAGAATAGCCATACCCCACGCTCCGCCTTCTCCAGCTGTTGCCATCACGGATACCGGAACATCCATAGCTGCCGCGACAATTTTTTGTCCGACAATAGGAGTTTTGAATAAACCACCGTGGGCCAGAATGCTGTCAATTGCGACATTTTCTTTCTTCGTCAAAATATCCATCCCGATTTTCAAAGCAGCAAATGCAGTGAACAGATGAGTGCGCATGAAATTGGCCAAATTGAAACGGCTCTCAGGAGAACGGACAAACAATGGCCGGCCTTTCTCTATTCCGGTGATGTTTTCTCCTGACAAATAGCCGTAGCTAAGTAAGCCGCCGCCATCTGGATCTGCTTCCAGGGCCTTATTCAGCAACACGCTGAATAATTGATTCGGGTCCGCCTTTTGCCCCATGGCCTCATAGAATTCACGGAACAAGCCCAGCCAAGCATTGAGATCACTTGAACAGTTGTTAGCATGAACCATTCCGACCGGATTACCATTCGGTGTGGTCACCAGATCAATTTCCGGATATACCGCCGAAAGATCCTTCTCTAATACAATCATGGCAAAAACTGAGGTTCCCACAGACACGTTGCCAGTACGTTTTCTCACACTATTCGTAGCGACCATTCCTGTTCCCGCATCACCTTCTGGAGGACAAAGCGGAATACCCGGTTGTAAATCTCCGGATTTATCTAAGATTTTGGCTCCCGCTGCGGTTAGTACACCTGCCTGCTCGCCTGAGATATGAACTTTAGGAATAATGTCTTGTAACTTCCAATCGTAGCCTTTGGCTGCAATGAGTTCATCAAACTGCTTAACCATCGACTCGTTATAATCATGTGTAGTCTCATCAATTGGGAAGATCCCCGAAGCGTCCCCGATGCCAATGGCTTTGTTGCCAGTCAGCAGCCAGTGAATATATCCAGCCAACGTCGTAATAAAATCAATATGAGGAACATGTTGTTCTTCGTTCAATATCGCTTGATACAAGTGAGCAATACTCCATCGCTCAGGAATGTTGAATTGGAATTTATCAGTTAAAGCTTTTGCTGCAGCACCGGTTGTCGCATTCCGCCAAGTACGGAACGGAACAAGCAACTCGCCCTTGCTGTCAAAAGCCATATAGCCGTGCATCATTGCAGAGAATCCTATAGAACCAACCGTATGAAGGGTGATTCCGTATTTTTGTTCAACCTCTTGTTTCATTTCACGATAAGCCTCTTGTAGACCTGTAATAATGCTCTCTAAGTTGTACGTCCAATAGCCATCTACCAAGAGGTTTTCCCACTCATAGCTTCCAGATGCGATTGTTTCAAAACGATGATCAATCAGCACTGCCTTGATACGTGTGGATCCAAATTCGATACCAAGTGAAGTTTCTCCCTTAGTAATCGCTTGTTTAATGTCTTGATCCATGCTCACGTTACTCCTCTCTCTGAACAACTGTTATAATCGCAATAATTGAAAGAAGGCGCTTTCTTTTGTTTACAGCCTTAGTATATTTTTTGTTCGTACATTTGTCAACACAAAACCATAGTTATACTTACAAATGCTTTGACGAACCGAGTGTTTTTCTATTTTAACTTTAGTATTTATACAGATAGGACAATAGATTATAATAAACTCATAATTATGCTAAAATATGTACATACAAATATTATAGATACATTAATTAGTATTAGAACAACTTGGAAAGAAGGAATAAAGTGAAACCAAAGTATCAGGTCATCCTTGAAGATATAAAAAGCAACATTCTTTCAGGGGCATACAGCGTAGGAGAACAAATCCCAACGGAATTCGCTTTGCAGGATAAGTATAAAGTTAGTCGCCAGACGGTCCGAAAGGCTATTTTGGAACTATCTAACGAAGGTTTTTTAAGAAGTGAAAAAGGATCTGGCACCTATGTCAGCAACCAATTTCGGTCAAAAACCGGTGGCAATTCCAGCAATAAAACCATCGGAGTCATCACAACCTACATCTCTGATTACATCTTTCCCTCTATTATTCGCGGGATTGAAGCCAGATTGAACGAAGATAATTATTCATTACTATTAGCCAGTACCAATAATGATGTCGCACAGGAAAAGAAAGCTTTGGAGATGATGCTGTCCTTTGGTGTCGATGGTTTGATCATTGAGCCTACGAAGAGCAATCTATATAATCCCAATATCGCTTACTATCTGACGTTCAAGGAACAGGATGTTCCATTCATCATGATTAATGCCTATTATGAAGAGTTGGAGGTTCCCTTCTTTTGCCTCGATGACGTACAATCCAGCTATCTGGCAACCAAAGAATTGATCGCTAACGGACACACACAGATTGGCATCATTGCCAAAATGGACGATTTACAAGGAAAGTATCGAATGAAGGGCTATATCAAAGCGCTTGGAGAAGCCAAATTACGGTTTCACCCCGAGCAAGTGCTCTCATTCTATACAGAAACGAAGCAGGACCTATCCACCAACTTGAAGAAATTTCTGACCGAACAAAGAGACGATTTAACCGCAATTGTCTGCTATAACGACGAGGTCGGACTAGAAGTTGTACATGTATGCAGACAACTTGGTATATCCGTTCCCGAAGATTTGTCCATTATTGGCCAAGACAATTCCTATATTTCCAAAAATGCAAACATCAAACTAACAACATTGACACACCCACAGGAACAAATGGGCCGTGATGCCGCCGACTGGGTTATTAAGAAACTACAAGGGAAGAAGGATCTAAGCAACCAAACCTATTATCAGCCCGTGTTAATTGAAGGAGAGACGGTAAAGAAGAAATTGAAGTGAAGGGGTTCATAGCCCCTTTAAAACCTAGTGCCTAATTGTCATATGACACTTTGGAGTGATTTGGTATGGTGGGTGACGAAATGTAACTTGTTGGTATGACAAATCCTTTGCCATACTTGGTTTTGCCGGACGATAAGGCAAAAATACATTTCAAGGAGAAACCATTCATGGAAAAAATGATTTACACCATTCTCGCGGTTCTACTATTATCTACTACGATAACTACCGCATGTATGGCACCCAACGGCGCGTCAGTTGCCGCACCCGTTAACATACCAGTTGCATCTGAAAAGGCTAGCTTGGAGGGGCCGCGAGATGCCAAGGAACTAGAGGCTTTTGCAGATGGTGTCTTTGCGGACAAAATGAAAAAGTTTAATACCGTTGGTTCTAATTTTGTGGTCGTCGCAGGTGGGAAAGTGATGCTAAGCAAAGGTTACGGGTATGCCGACAAGGGCAAAAAAATCCCTGTTGATAAAAATACCGTTTTTCAAATCGGCTCTGTTACAAAGTCATTCACTGCATTGGCAGCAATGCAGTTGGTCGATAAAGGGAAAATGGATTTAAAACACGATATCCAAGAATATTTAGGAGGAATAAAGGTTCCGAATAAAACAGGAAAAAAACTGACGATGTTTGATCTACTTACATATTCAAGTGGATTTGATGAACCAGATATTCTCATGGAAATGCATCCAGAATTCGCGGACAAATATTTTCCAATGAAGAAGTACATTGCATCAAATATGCCAACTGTTGTCAGGCCTCCAGGAGAAGCGTACACTTATGACAATTTTGGCTTCATGCTAGCGGGATATGCAGTAGCAAACGTAACCGGTATGTCATATTCCAAATATATGGAAAAGAATATTTTCAAACCGTTAGGCATGAATTCGACGAGTGTGCGGTTTACCCCCCAATTGTTAAGCAGAATGGCTGCTCACTATGGACCAACAGGTGAACTGATTCCCTTGGACGGGTTTAAACCAACGGAAAAACCTGAAGGCGGTATCGTTTCAACAGCAGATGACATGGCAAAGTACCTCATTATGCACCTGAACAAGGGCAAGTACAAAGGTAAAGAAGTGGTGAGTCCAAAGAGCATAGAGCAAATGCACACATACCAATTATTCCCTGACAAGGAGTTCCCGGTTACAACAATCGGATTTGAAGGCTACTTCAAAGAGAAGATGAATAATCAGCATGTGATTCTAAAAGGAGGGAATGTTACAGGGCATTCTTCCTTGATTGTTATTCTGCCTGAGAAGAATACAGCCATGTACATGTCCTACAATAACGACTCCATGATGAGTCTTGACGTGTATGAAGAATTTATGAATCATTATTATCCGAGAAAATCAGAGGTTCTAAAGTCAACCTACGCAACATTAAGTGAGCAGCAGGCCCAAGACTACGTGGGATTATACCAAAACACGCGTATCGCTGCCTTAAGGACGAAGGTTTCGTATTCGGACGGGAAATTAATAATGGAGACAGGAACATCAGGCAAACATACACTAAAAATGATCCACCCTTTATTATTTGAAGATGAATCAGGTAATAAATTGACGTTTAATAAAAATGAAGCAGGCCATATTGCATATTTGTATTACATGCAGCTCCCAGATCTCGTTGCTTATGCGCAAAAAATAAACATTGATTCACCATTTTCTGATGTACCTGCGGATAGTAAATATATTTCATATATAAACAACCTTAATGCTTTGGAAGTCATGAGCGGAAAGTCAGCCAACCTCTTCGATCCGAAAGGAACGATGACTCAGGGAGAATTCTCAGAAGTGCTGCTGCGCGCCCACGGGTGGTATAAACAACCTTTCATGATTGAACCGAATAAGAAGCAGATGATGACCGGACTACGTAATTATCAGCCTAATTCTCCTATCACTAGACAAATGGCGGCGGTAATGATCCAGAATCTGAAACAGGTTGAGCCTGGAATTAAGGTTAAATTAAGTGGCGAAACGGATGCTTGGGCAGTTAAAGCAGTCACAGCTTTGGTTTCCCAAGGTATCATGGACCCGAATACCAAGATCAATGTAGACGGCTCCATAGACTTCCGCTCCAAACAGCTTTTGAAGCGTCAAGAAGCCAGTGCCTTGTTGGATCAAGCATTTAATTACTATACGTTGCCAATCAGTCACTAATTCAAAAGATTAAATAGAAAAAGGTAAAACAATAATCCTTAAAAGTATTCGTATGGTGAGTCTTTGTCAATACCAAGCAGGATCACCGCGGAAGCTGGCATCAGCAACGATGATAAAAAACATCAGGAGTAAATCATGTGTAACTCAAGCAAAAGTAATTTGAAAATAGACGTTTCGCCATACGAAAAATCCAATCTAAAAAACAGTTTACAGCAAATATTCAATACGATAGTGCCTTTCTTCCTGCTCTGGTACCTTGCCTACAAAAGTCTGGCGATTTCCTACTGTCTTACTCTGGCAATAACGGTCCTAGCTTCAGGATTTGTAGTCCGGATCTTTATCATTTTTCATGATTGCTGTCATCAATCCTTCTTTAAGAATCGGTTGGCCAATGAGATCTTAGGCACGATAACAGGTGTCCTGACTTTCTTTCCTTATCATCAATGGCAGAAAAGCCACTCAATCCATCATGCCACTAGTGGTAATTTGAATAAAAGGGGGATAGGGGATATATGGATCCTTACGGTATCGGAATATGTATCTGCGTCAGCCTGGAAACGGATGATGTACCGTCTCTACCGGAATCCACTTGTTATGTTCGGGGTTGGTCCAATCTATATCTTCCTTATCAAGAACAGGTTTAACAGGAAGAAGGCCAAACGGAGAGAGATCTATAACACGTATATAACGAATCTGGTCATCGTTGCCTTATCCACCTTGCTCATCTTCACCGTGGGCTATCAGGCGTTCCTACTCGTTCAGGGACCGATATTCATACTTTCGGGGAGTATCGGTATCTGGCTCTTCTATGTGCAGCATCAGTTTGAGGATACGTATTTCGAGCAGGAAGAACAATGGGATTACGTGAAAGCAGCCGTGGAGGGAAGTTCCTATTATAAGCTACCAAAAGTGCTGCAGTGGCTGACAGGTAATATCGGATTTCACCATGTGCACCATCTGAGTCCGAGAATTCCGAACTATTATTTGGAAAAGGCTCATGACAACACGCCACCTCTCCAGAAGGTAAATATGATTACGATTACTTCCAGCCTACCGGCAATTCGATTCAGGCTCTGGGATGAACGTAACAAGAAATTTGTAAGTTTCAAAGAGATTAGTTATTTGCTTTAATCTAATATTTTGTTGTTAACAGAGAATTTGGTATGGTCTCATATAATTAATTCTTACGCTATTCAGGAAGTTGTCTGAAAAGTGGATTTTCTACCATAAGGGACAGTACTTACTTCAGGATTAACGAAAAAAAGCGCGAGTGCGGGGGACTCTCCCAGTGACTCGCGCTTTTTGGTTCATCTCGCCCATTGAGTATGTTATGGGCAAGCGAAAGCCACCCGATAAGGACTTTATATAGGAAAATGGATATATTTACGGACGACTTCAAGAAGCTGACGGGTCAAGATTAATATCCTCCTTTAATTACAAAAAAAGAACCCCGAATTGTTCCAGCTAGCTTTGACTTCTGTCTAGCAAACTTAAACTTTCCTTCTAACTCCTTGGGTACCTCCATCCCCTCAGAAAGCTTAAAACCAACGGCCCGCTTCTTAGTGTCATCAACCGTATACATGACGTTGACCGCAAGACCATCCTCATAAAAGACGTAAGCAAATTTAATATTTTCTACTTGAAAACGTGATGTTTCTAAAGGTTTGGCCGCAAACACAATATCACGCTCTTTCAGAATTCGGTTCACATAATTAAGAGTCTCCTGACTTTCACTAGCTGACACAACCGTAAATTCATGCTTGTATTTGTTCATAAAGTAACGGGCTTCATTAGCACGCAAACCAGCAAGCGCCTCTACTACAGGTGAAGACTCTAAGCCAGCTGTAGACACATTATTAAAATCAACGATATAGGACTCCTTTTATCTCATTATGCCCCAAAAAACTTGCCGCTACTTATGTTACGGTTCTGCGTCCACAACTTGCTGGTACACTCCTCCGCCGTTGTCACGTAGAAACCTTATCTCTTGACATTTTATGGAGAACACTGTATATATTCAAAGCCAATACGAAAGACAGGAAGGGAGGATCTGCATGCACAGAGTGATCAAAATCAAATTTACGCTCTTTTACGGTAAAATGCCTGAAGCACAATGTTATGGGTACTTGGAGTTGAATCAGGATGGCAATATGATCGCGCTCTACAATAGGTACGGTGAGGAAATAGACATGTATGGCGGACATGAATTTGTTAGGGTAAGGACACTTGGCAAATTTGATGACCAAGACCGTGATAATTTTTATTCTTTGTTAGAAAGTGATGGTGTAGGATAATCTCCACAACAGGCTGACTATTCCGGTGCCCAGACACTCCGAAAAGTCGGCCTTTTTGATTTTATTTGCCTTATAGAGTTGACCGGCATGTTATCATAATCCCCTAATCTAGCGCTTTTGTTTGGATTTCTTCGTTTGGAGCGCTCTGATAAATCTGGATCAGTGCATTCTCATCACCCGGCATTCGACTGCCAAACCACCCGATATCATAATCCAGAATAATTTCATCCAGCCAGCGCTCATACCAATTCAGAAAGCTGCCTTCATAGACAAAGAAAAAAGGATGATCGGGATGAAAATCGGAGGTGTACACAATTCTCCCCCTATATTTCCCTTCAAGTACGAGATACATGTCGTATTCGCAGCCTTGGGTACCTAGCACAACATGCCGCCCAACACCTTATTACAGGTGTCGTCATTTTCCTCATCGGGAATGTCCTCGTCCCTGGTCAGGGGCTCAATCAGATGGTTCCATTCCTCTTTGGTCATCCCGGGATGCAGAACGGATTTTGCAAGGAGCACCTGGCGCTCGGTGTAGGAAGTTGCCTTTCCAAGTGAATAAATTCCATAGTAGGGTCCGGCGCCTCCGTTGCCGATTTTCATTAAAAACAGCGCGTAAGGCTCAGGAAGTGTGACCTGATTGAGGGTTTGCCAGTCCTCTAGCTCTTTTGCTGTAAGCTTCTCTTTAACCCTATATTGATGTGAGGATGCTCCAAACACCGAGAAGTCCGCGTTTTTGCGCATGGCTTGACTCAGTTTGTTTTTTATTCGATCCAGTTGCGTTTCTTTCTTCCTAAACCACATATTTGAACTCTCCTGTTGACCATAGCCAGGTTTCCTTGTTTGCTTATCCAGCAATTTTATTGTTTTTTCTATGGGTCGTACCTCTTTAAAATGATATGTATCTAGAGTACCACAGGAAAAATCCATATGAATGGAATCTATATGTGGATTAGACTATAATCACCTTGTTATTCATGTAAGCCACTCCTCATTTCTCGGAAATTAACGACATAATTATTTAATTAAACTCATTAAACGCAGTTCATTTTAAACAACATAGAGTGAGGGAGAAAATAATGAAAAGCCAATTAAGAAATATTACGGTCGACGGTTATGCATTCGTTTATTGGTATTCAGGCGGGTCCCGCTTCGTCTTAAACCTATCTCCCAAAGAGAATAAAAACATCAAAGTCACGCTCATCTTCCAGGCAGATCCTCCCGATGAAGAGCCTCGTACTTATTGGGCCTTTTATGATATTTCAGCACAAAATAATAACATGGAAACTGTCCTCCATCTGGGTAAACCCAAGCATATCGCTGAAATTATCTCTTACTTGATGGCAAAACGACAAGAGCTTTTGACCCAGGGGAAACCTCAGGTTCTGGATAATGCCTGGGATTTATTAAAGGAGATGGGCTATTCCGAGCTAAATCCAATTTGGATTAGACAGTGGTAGTCCTAATGGCTTGTGGGCTAGCCCCCTTTGACCTGACCACTCAAAGGGGGCTTAAAGTCCACAGGGGTACGATTATTCGTTATTCGGCGTAGTCGGACTAGCCGAGGGCATCAAGCCTTTAACAGCGCCGAGAAACGGGCGAATGGACTTGATCATGCCGTAGCCCATCTTCACAACCGGGACAAATTTCTGGATCATGCCGAACAGTCGCAAGCCGCCGCCGAGCATACCACCAAGCCCTCCTGCGCCTGCAGTGGAGCCGCCAAGGCCGCCTAACAGCGAGCCCATCATCGGCAGGAATGCCGACACCTTGGCGTCCTGCTTGCGAAAGCGCGAACGGCTAGACGGTTTACGTGTGCCGCTTTTCCGGTTGCCGAGACGGACGCCCGGGGCATGCGAACTGGCTCTGCGTTTGAGAGATCGGGAATCTTGCTTCCCGGAAGAAGCGCGTGGAGGAGCACCAGCACTGGCAAGTATCAACCCGCCGCGATTAACGTCGGTGATGTAGCCGACGTAAGTCTCTCCGCTGTGCAGGGTGACACAGACCGGACGGCCTTGAAACTTCTTAGCCCGTGCACGCATCTCTTTCGATTGTGCCATGGAAGTTCACCTCGCTCACTGATTATAATTCAGTTTACGCCAGGGGCGGGCTTCCTGCTTGTGCGAATGGGGCATACGCACGCCAAAAATCGCCTGACGTGCTCGTTAGCCCCACGCCAAATCAAGAGAATTGCCAAAAACCTGCTACTGGATGGTGTATCTCAGTCGCCCCCACGTTGGCGAAAATATATAGTGATCCAAAACCAAAAGGATAATTGTAATCCTCCTGAAGTAACGTTTCGGGGTAACCATCTTCATCTACCTGCAATAAAAAGGAAAAGGACTCCTCTTTCAGCTTCGTAAAATAATAGTCTTCATTTTGAATAAGTCTCGGGTTTCCGCCCAGTTTGATCAAAAAAGGCTGATCCATCGATTTTTTGTCATGGCTTAATTCCCCATCTGAAATTGCATGCTTTACAAGCCCTGGGTTAGTAAACATATCTTTGACACTTTCAGTTGAAGTGGGATGCTCAATCACCTTGACCGAGCAATTAGGATAAATGTTGTTTTCTAAATACTCCTCATAGTCTTCAGGGATGAAGATCGAAATCATGCTCTCCGGTTTAAAGGGATGGACGAGGCTCAAGTAAAAAACATATTTTTGGTTATCTTCGTGGATGAGGTCCGATTGATTATCAAAAAATTCGGGCGCATTCCCGCCGATCCAGCCCGCACTATGCTTGTTCGATAGGATCGACCCCGCATAATAAAGGATACATTCCGTTCTCTCAGCTAAAATATTCATTTGATATTCATTAGGCATTTTACAACTCTCCCTCAAGAAATGCGAACCCCCTTACTCCGCTGCTTCCACCAGCCATGCTTGCATAGCTGGTGACTCTGCCTGATTCAAACGCAGGGCGATTTCGGTATTGATCTCATCTGGCGGCATGATCTCGACAAGGACACATACAGACTCTCGCGGTTGATTCAAGGCAAACACGCCTTCATCATCGAGCATTTCCATCGCCAGCTCCATGGCCTTCAGCCTCGAATCAAATTCACGATTCCATTCATCAGCTTCAAGCTCCGCAATGGAAGGACGCTCCATAAATAATTGTTTAACATCATCGAAGTCCTCATCCTCGTAACAACAATAGGGTGAATCGGCATAAGACCATTTGATGAGTTCCGCAATCGTTGACCCTGGTGTGTCACTTTCTTCTCCTTGCCTGGCCGCTTCCCTCTCCAGCCGTAAATAGCGTGCAGTAATAGTAACGTTCACCATTTTCAAAAAGAGTGCGAAAGGACGTCCTAGCCACATCAGCAATTTCTGCCGCCAGCGCCTGTATTTCATGCGTCGGTTCCATGACAATCGCCCCTTAGCCCTATAAAATATATATCTTATTTCCATTATAAAAGTTGTTCGTCCTAAATCTACCTACTTTTCGCCTGAATCCTGGAAATGTGTACGATTAAGGTTCTAATTCAAGGTGCATCTTGGCTTCCGCCTCATCCCATGGCACCGAGTAACCCGCCCCTTTGGCGCAAAAGATAGAGGAGGATGTATACAGTGGGTCTGCCCCTTTGCGGTAGCCCATCCGTTCTATGACTTCCTCCGTATTATGACAGCGATCGTAGCCGCTGAACACGCAACGGATACTGCCTCGTCCATGCGTAAAGGATGCAAATTCGGTACTGTAGTTCATGAAAGTCGACACGGGCACCCTGCCCGTGACCACCGCTTGCGTTCCGGTTGTCTGCGGTGGATTAAAAATACCCGAAGCACGCTGAATATCGGACAGCACCCTGCCCATTTCATCGATAGCAACCTTGATTTTGAAATCGTAATAGGGCTCCAGCAGCACATTGCCCGCCTTCTCCAGCCCCTGCCGTAGTGCTCGAAAAGCAGCCTCACGAAAATCGCCACCATGGGTATGTTCTTTATGCGCGCGCCCCCTCAGCAGCGTAATGTTCACGTCGGTGACCGGCATGCCGGTCAGCAGTCCGTGATGCTCCCGTTCATAGAGATGATTCCGAATCAGATTCTGATAGCTGACATTCAGATCATCGGCATGACATCTGCTATCGAACATAATGCCGCTGCCCCTTTCTCCCGGTTCAATCAGCAGATGCACTTCCGCATAATGCCTGAGCGGTTCGAAGTGGCCGTACCCTTTCACAGCCGATTGAATCGTTTCCTTATACAAGATTTCCGGTTGTCCAAAAGAGATAGCAAAGCCAAACCGCTCTCTAACAAGCTGCACCAGCACTTCCAGTTGAATCAATCCCATGACGCGGATAGAAATCTCCTGCAATTTTTCATCCCAAACGACGTTTAGAGACGGCTCCTCCGCCTCCAGTGTGCGAAAAGCACCGAGCACCTTCTGTACATGTATCGAATTGTCGAATAATACCTTAGATTGTAACGTCGGCTCCGAATCGTAAGCTAACTTGTCTGATATCGACCCCAGGCCTTGTCCGGCCTCGGCGGCGGACAATCCGGCAACCGCAAACACATCGCCGGCCTCCACTTGTTCCACCGGCTGCGATTTAAGGCCGTTAAACAAGAAGAGCCGCGTAATTTTTTCGTCATATTGAACCCCGCCGCTCTCGTAACTAAGCTGTTCTCTCACCTTCAGCCGACCACCCAGCGCCTTAATAAACGTGAGTCTCACTCCGCCTGCATCGTGCCGAATTTTATAAACCCGCCCCTGGAACGAAGCATTCTCGTCATAAGTGGTTGTCGTCAGCAGATGCAGCTGATCCAGAAATTCAATGACGCCTGTATCCTGAAGCGCAGAGCCGTAAGCACAGGGGAAGAGAAGACCCGCCGCTATCATCCTCTGCAAGGCCTCCAGCCAGAAGCCGTAATCCTCTCTCCCCTGCAGGAATGCCTCCAGCAAGGCTTCGTCCCGCTCCGCCATGGCCTCCCGCAGCGGCTCGCCGACTATGCCGTCAGCCAAGCTCTGTGTAATGCAGCATACTTCCCCTGTCAACTGCTGACGGATATCTGCCTCGGTTCTGCCTGCATCCGCGCCGATCCGATCCGTCTTGTTGATAAAGAGGAACGTCGGAATCCGATGCTTGCGCAGCAGCTGCCAGACCGTCTCCGTATGGCCCTGGACACCTTCAACAGCGCTTACAATCAGGATGGCATAATCAATGACCTGAATCGCCCGCTCCATCTCTGGAGAGAAATCGACGTGTCCGGGCGTGTCTATTAAATAATAACTGTCTCCTTTATATTCCATTACCGCCTGATCTGCGAACACCGTAATACCCCTTGCCCGCTCAATGTCGTGGCTGTCCAGAAACGCATCCTGATGATCCACCCGCCCCCGGGACCGGATACTGTTCGTATGGTACAGCAGCTGTTCCGCAAAAGTCGTCTTACCTGCATCCACATGGGCGAACAGGCCAATCGTTAGTCGCTTCATAGAATCCCACTTTCAACGTTTCTTGTTGATACTACTCATTTTATTAAAGCATAGAAATCGGGAGAGTGGGTAGAAGTTGGTTTTGAGAGAGGGTCTTTTTTCATAGACAGAAGATAAAAATAACGAATTGCATTTATATTGAACGATTTCTCCAGATTAAAATATAATTAATATACTATTAAAGGAAACTACCCTTCGAATCTACTCCAACTTGGAGAACTTCGCCTAACCATCATTCCCGACCTTATTATTGTTATAGTCGTCAATAATTGACATCGTTTTATTTGCCACTTCACTACCGAGTGAGGCATACAATTTCTTATCGCCAATCACATAAAATTCTTCTTTAGCTCGCGTCGCTGCAACATTCATCATATTGGGATCAGAGACAGCCCATCTTGCTGCCCCACTGCTATCAGAATCCGCGCCAAGAACAAAGTAGACGACCTTGGCTTCTTTCCCTTGAAAAGTATGAACTGTACCAATATTCGTTGTCTTCCCGTTTTCTCGTTTTGTGAATTTAATTTCATCTAAAACCTGAACAAGCTTATAAGCCACATTTCTAAATGGGGTGATCACATAGATTTCATCCGCTAAATCCGGATCTTCCTGCAAACGTTTATCAATCATTTTTTTCAATAAATCAGCTTGTTCCTTAACAAATTTGTCATTTGCTTTACCAGTTGAATCATACCATTGTGATTTCCCTTGTGCCTCATCTGCTGATTTACCTTGTACCATCAATCCCTCATACGAAATTTCATTTGAAATTGTAAACATCGGATAGTTCGAGCGTCTGTGTACCCAAAGGGGTATGCCAATCCATTCATCCTCATTTTTCTGGAAACCATACTGACTTGTGGCATCCACAATGGTTTGAGTAGACGCATCAGCAGAAACAAATTTCTCATCGACTTCATAGTGTCTTCCAATTAAGGTTAAAACATTTGAACCTAGCGTCATTACGGGTTTTATTTGTGATGGATCCCCAACGACCATAACCTTTTTACTTCTAAAAATGGCACCAACACTAGCTTGTGGCAGCGCTTGGCCCGCCTCGTCTATAAACAGATTACCTATTGAATCTTCATTAAGATTTTTAAACATTCGACCAAAACTAGCAAAAGTAGTGCTGACAACGGGGATCGCGAAATTCAACCAATTCCATGATTCTGAAATTAGCTGCTGTCCATTCTCTTTTCCCAAGTATTCAGACTGCTTATTCCAAATATTTATCGCGGCTTTTAAATTGCTTTTGTTTTCATACAGGAATTGCTTTCTAACTTTTAAAGCTAAAATAAATAGCTCTGATTGTAATTTACGGAATTTCACTGTAAACCATGGATTAGACTTTTGCAGCTCATCATACGATTGTGAAAAATCTGGTTCCTTAATGCCACTTTGATACTTGAGTTTTTCTAACAATACAATTTCTTGTTCCACTTTTTTAAAACCATTTTGTTGTTTGATTATCCATCGATCGAAGTTAGCTCTTGTGTCCTGAGTTTGTTTTTGGACATACTCACTTTTCGCAACATTTTCCCTTAACCTATTTTCGAGTCGCCTACGGTCATTTAACCATTTCGTTTTTTGTTTAGATAGATCATTTAAATGATCATTCACATTATTCAGATCTTTGAAGTACTGCTCAACTTTTGCCTTATTAAATATTTTCTGAAGCCACAAAAAACTTGGCTTTTGAGAAGTAACTACGTCATAATTCCTTTTAGCTTGAGTTTGTAGATCAATTAGGTTTTCTATCTCAACAGAAGCATTTGACCAATCCTCTTGGAGATTTTCAATTTCTTGTCCCAGTCTTTCTAGTTCACGTCTCGCTTCTTCTTCCTGTGAGATTAAATCTGTTCGTTTCTTTTTTTCTTCTTGTTCAAATGCAAACATTTGCTCTTTATGCTTGGTTTTTAATTCTCGAAGAGCATACATTTTCTCGCTATAGTCTTGCATTTTATCTCTTTCGATTTTTAATTCAGCATACAGACGGGAGAATTCTTGATATACACTTTCACCTGTATTCGCTTGATCATGATCCTCTAAATCTTTTTCGATTGCTTTAATGGTTAAAAGTAACTTAATCATGTTTGTTGACGCGCCGCCCTCTAACGAGAACACACCCCAATTTTCCTCATGTAAAAGCTCACTTTTAATCTCGCGATTCTGTCCAAAACCTTCACCGGTTAATTTAGAATTGGAAACCTCTTTAAAATAATCTGCTTCATCTAATAGCTTTTGAAAATCGCCAGCAATCGTTTCTTTCTTTGGTAACTCCTTAACAATATTTTGGACCGCCCCATTGTTTGAACTTGCAACAACAATGTTTTTATCTGAAATGGAATGTGGTAAAACACTAAGCTTAAAATCTTTCCAATAAACCAGACTCCCTTTAATCCATTTATCAGAAAGCTGCACAATTTCCGCTGCCTGTTGTACAACTAAATCAGCAAAAATATCTTTTAACAGTGTTGTTTTCCCTGTTCCTGGCGGGCCATTGACACTGCGAATATCATTTTTATCATTTAAAGCTAGATTCACCGCAACCTGCTGCATAAATGAAAGAGCGAAACCAGGATTACTTGGGAACCGCCCGAGCGGATAGAACTTAGGTTGTAAAATAGTTTGCTCGAAAATTCGGGGGTTATAATGAACGGACTCTTTATTGCCATCCAGATTGTGCCTATCTCCCGAAAAGCCATTAAAATATCGATCCAAATTTTTATTAGTGATTGTCTTTGCTTTGTTCAGATCTTCAATAAAGAACGAATGTAGATTTACATCTCCGTTATCCAGGTTTTTCACAAATGCATAGCGGAAATTTTCTACGGAAACATGATATTTATGAAAAAGCTCAGAGATGGTGGTATGAAAACCTTCTTCAAATTTGCTGTTCAAATCTTCTCTAAATGCGTTTTCAACTTTCAAAAAATCTTTCGGTAATTCACCATGTTGGCGGATATAACCGCTCATTGTATAAAACAATTTGTCTGCTAGAAAATTCAACTCGTTATCAAAATAGATAGAGAAGGTGAATTTATAAGATTTACTAACTTCCTCGTAGGTTTTAGCAATCTTGTATTTCTCCCTCAATAGTTCAACAACTTCTTGAAAATCAAAAATATCGAAATATAATGCTAAGCCCGATTTCTTAAAGAACTTATCTGATACTTTTTGTTGTTCTTTTTGCTTCATTAAAAAGTCTGAAAAAAACTGATTCCAATCCTCTTCCATTGTATGTATGAGCTTTAGCGATTTGTCCTTTCTATTAATAGAACCTTCGGATAGTTGTTCTATCGTAATCCAAGCATTTAAAATATCTTGCCGTTTATTCATGGTCTCCCCCCATTATCATCTGTAATTACTATTATAAAGTTCTCACCCTGTCATCTAAAGACAAAAAGAAAAGCTCCCCAACTTAGAGAGCTCACCAATGTACCATCCAATTATATAAGATTTCACTGCTTTTAACAGTGTATTATATTCTATTCTTATTCCAGCTCCTAAATGCTTGTCATTTCCTGTTGTTATTATTTTCCATAATCCCCAACGAAGCGCTGAATATCTTCCCCAATCAAGGCCAGCGCATCTCTCCAGAACTCTGGTGAACGCACATCGATACCCATTAACTGCCCGGCATCTGCAACCATGGTGGTGCTGCTGGCGGCCAGGAAGGCTTGAAATTGCTCGGCGAATCCGCCTTCACGTTTCTTATACTGCGCGAATAGCCCCTTAGAGAACAACAGCCCAAACGAATACGGGAAATTCAGAAACTCATTGCCTGTCATATAATAACCAGCCTTGCTAACCCACTGGTAGGAATGAATAGAATCCGGGTCAATACTACTTCCATAGGCCGCAGACATGGCATCCTGCATCAGGCTGTTCAGTTCTTCCACCGTTAGCGAGCCTGATTTCCTATGCTCATAAAGCTGGCTTTCAAACAGATAACGGGCATAGAAATCAACGATATAATAACCGGCATCCGAGAGGCTCCGCTCCAGGATCGGCAAGACTTCCCCTTCCGATGCACTCAGCAGTAACTCTTGATTAATCAGACCCTCACAAAAGATCGACGCCGTCTCGGCAATCGGAATCGGATAATCTATATTGGCCATAGTCTTCCCGGCAAGACAGCTGCTATGGTAGGCATGACCAATCTCATGCGCCAGTACACCAACATCCATATAGCTCCCGGTGAAGCTGGTTATAATCCGGCTCTCTTGGATTGATGCGATATCAATGCACAAGCCAAAGTTCCCTTTTCCTGCCCGTGACTCCGCATCGATCCATCTGGAGATGAACACCTTGCGGGCGAACGCACCCAGTTCTGTACTGAACGAGTTAAACCCGGCAACAATAAGCTCTTGTGCCTCCGGGTAGCTAATTTTGACGGAAGAATCCTCGCCAACCGGAGCAAAGATATCATGGAAAGGGAGCGGTCCTGCGTGGCCCAGAAGCCTTGCTTTGTGAAGATAATACTGATGAAAGGCTGGCAGGCTCTCCTTAATCGCTTGCAGCATTGCTTCCAGCGCCTCCTGATCCATACGTGAGGTCTCCAGTACTTTATGCAGCGACGATTTGTACCCTCTTAGCTCATAGATTCCTATCGCCTCTCCACACACCGCATTAAGACAAGCCGCACTCTGTTCGGCAACACTGCGGCAAGCCTTGGCTTCCGCTTCATATGCAGCCTGCCTAACCTGAGAATCATGATCGTACACCAGATTGCGCAGCTCCGTCAAAGACAGCTGATGCACTGCCCCTTTCATCTCCACCTCTACACGCAAGGTAGACTGTATCTTCATGTACAGCCTCTCCCACGCTTTGGCGCCGGTAAGCTGCATCCGGGCAATGACCGCCTCAGCTTCTTCACTGAGCAAATACCTTGACTGCTGCTGCAGCTGACGCAAATAAAAAGCATGCCGACCCACATACTCACCCGAGCCAATAATAGTATCAAGCTCTTCCCCACTCATGCTTGCCAGCCATTTGCTGAAACTTGCTAGAGCTTCTTCGGAACCCGCGGCCATTTCTTCCAATGCATCCATCTGATTTGCTGCTTCTGTATTCCAGTTGTCAATGCTGAATACCAGTTCTGCATAGCTGAATAAGCACAGATACACGCTCCTGAATGCATTATATTGCCTAAGAAAATCTTCCGTTAGAATCGCAGCCTTCTCTTGAGTGTGCAAATGAAGCTTTGCCCTCGCACCAAGTTCATCTGCAAGCTCTGCTGCATGTTTATAATCCTTTTGATATTTCTCCGTCTGGAATGAGGAATACAGACTCTCCAAGTCCCATGTTAAGTTCATCGCCGTTAATCTCCTTATCGTAAACACAAGCGATGCTATACATATCCCGGCAACCGGCCATATCGAACGTATAGCAGGCTGCGTTATATTTTATTGGGATAATTCGAATATTGTATTCTGCGGCTAAGACTTACATGTTTCCACCTCTTCCGGTACTATGTTAAGCAAAGTTAATGTCAAGTATAACACGCCCACTTATTCCCTAATATGTGATAAATCGCTGACCAATCTTCTCCTTCACTCACACCAAAAAGCCCCGCATCCGCAGGACTCGTCTCATTTTATCTTATTCATACCCCTATGCGGTGATGGTCAGACCATCAGGTACTCCGCATTCTTTTCGCATTCCCGTCGCATTCAGCGCACTTGGTCGGCGGCCCCAATCCGAGAATTGGTAAGCGTACATCCTCTTTTCTGTTCAAGCTTACTGCAACGGCTTACGGAAATCCAATTTTGCTTAGGCGAGAACGCCTACATCGTCTTGTTTGAAGCGGGCGACAACGTCCACGACCTCGGTAACGTCGGGTTGAATTACGAAGACCCTATGTTTTCATATCATATTACAACCACTACTATCCTAATTAAAAATCTATTGATTCAGGTTCCTCAGCGACACCTCTGTAGGTCCCAGTCTACTTTTTCTCTTCTTGTAAGGTGGCTGCCCCGCCTATTAAACAGGGAATCTCAATATCATCAATGTCCATCATCTTATCTTTCTCTGCATCATAATATTCCCCGAACAAAAACAATGACTCATTTTTCCTATTCAATAAATAGGGGATAATTTTTTCACAAAATTCTGTAACACTTTTAAACATACACTCTGGAGCAATCCCCGATTCATCGATAACCAACAATTCCTTGTGTTCAATACGAGTAGGGTTGCGATTTAAATGATACAGTTGAAAAGAAGTACCCTCACGATACGCTTTATAAATTGGAACTTCTATGGTTTCGATGAAATCTCCATCCGTATAATTCAAAGTAAACTTTACGGTCATCTCTATTCTCCTTTCAACAAACCTCATCATTGTTATAGTCGTCGCTGCTTTTTAACTTCTTGGACTCAGCTTATCGAAGATTTCGTGATTCATAAAAACGATCTATCATTTGCTTTATTTTCATCGGAGTTCTCAACGAAACTTGCTTTCCATTTTCATCAAAGGTAAAATGCCCCCTAAATGCTTCTGGCATATCCTGATACTGTTTCTCGACTTGTTGATATACCTTTTCAAAACAGGAATACCCGTATTTTTTAATTAGAAGAGGAAACCCGAAAGCAGACCTTAGAAACTCATATTCATAGTAGTTATAAGGAGTAGTCTCGGGCCTCTTTATCAAGATCTTAAGAAAATGGTCCGTGACCTTTTCGATCTCTTCTTCTGGCGCATACTGTACTAATCCATGGATCGCGAGCAGCCTCTTATCCAAATATCGTTCTTTTTTATAGGCTTTCTGAAAGAAATCCTTCAGTTCCAAATGTCTGCACCGGATTAAACCATACAGAATCTTATTTCGTAGGGCAATAATCTTCATTTTAAAATACAGTTGCTCTATCAAACCTACTTCATCTGTTGTTAAAAATTCATAGGCTACATCACTTATTGCGCAGATAAACTTAGGATCATTTTCGCGAAGAGGGGCAGTCGTTAGGTACTTAATCGATTCCTTGTGAAGCTGTTGTTTATCATTTGGCATCTCTATCATCCTTTCTTCTAAATTATATCAAGCCATTTAAAATACTACATGCCATGCATGGCCCCTTTGAAAATAGTACTCACATAAACTAGAACGCGCTTTCAATCTATGAATAGGCTTAAAAATTTGGTAGACTCTTCATATGATTGCCTGAAGTCAAAGACTGTGTCGAGCGCATTCGCTTCATATTCCCGCCTGATCATGGAGAAGAATTTACAGATCATATCATTTGGGCGATAGGCTATTTATCGGCAATACTGGACGCCACCATTTTTGATGAAAGCCAACAAACGATCATTGGCTAAAACTCCTTAATCCAATAGAACAGGAGAGATCACTTTGCAGCTCTCAGATTCCACCTATTCCGCAATTAGGGCTCTATGTAAACAAGGCGATGACTTAGTGAAGGCAGGCGATCTTGATGCCGCCAAGCAAAATTATATTGCCGCCCTCCGTTTATTGCCTGAAAATCATCAAGAATGGGAGGCCGCTACTTGGATATATGTAGCTATTGGGGATGTCCACTATCGTATGAAGAATTACGATAAGGCCTTCAAGTGCTTTTTTAATGCCGTACAGTGTCCGAAGGGGTTGGGTAATCCGTATATTCACCTTCGGCTGGGGCAATTATATTATGAACAGGAAAACTTTGAAAAGGCGGTTGACGAGTTAACCCGGGCTTACATGGGCGCCGGTATTGAGATTTTTATGGAAGACGACCCAAAATATCTTGAGTTTTTGGAGACAAACATAGAGATTTGAAATTTCAGACTACGCAAGAGCTGATTACGGTACTTTTATATTTTTTCACCTTCAAACCATTCCATAATATTATTTTCGAATTCAACGGCGAAATCAAAAAAACTCACTCTCCATCGCTTTGGTAAAATTTCGCAGGTGCACGAATAAACATCCTGTATGCCATCCGGTGCAGACCTGTTGTATAAAAGTTCTGGTTAGCTATCGTATCCATTATTCTTCTGAACGGAGTTTCGCCCTATCGTTCTCTGGCTCTTTGCAAGGCGCTGTCAACAGCGGCTGGCGTCATTTCTAACGATTTCTACAATCTGTTTGGAGTCATGAATAAAAGGATAGTTAAGGCTGGTCAATGTGCCCTAACTGTCTTTTTACTAACTAAACCAAACTGTTACTGAAAATCCACCAACTAAGTATGTTATGTTCGTTTTTAGTAAGGTTGGCGGAAGCGTTGGGAGTCGACCCCCTGTCCGAAGATTAGGTCCCAAGTTTCGCATTATTTGTGATACGGTTCACCGTATCGGGTCTAACGGCAAATAAAAAGGGTCTCTTTACAGTGTCTCGCTTAAACAACCACTTTAGAGCAATCCTGTGAGTCATTAATCCGAACGATGAGACGACCGTTACGTTTGGCTAGGTCCATGCGCTGACGATTTTAGCCATATCCCCAACTCACCCACTTGAATTTTTTTACAAATTGGAATCACACTAACATCACGATGTTCGTTCATTTTCCATCCCGCTAAAGAAAGGTCACCTGCCAAAATGGAATAACTTCAACGGACGTGGCAAATGCTGAATTATCGATTAACCGCAGAAAGAAGTTTTCTCATTCTTTCAATTGTTGGGGTATCCAAAGGAATATTAACTGTAACCTGGAGGTCAACGGAGTCCATAGCCTGGAAGGAAAGATGACCAAAACGAAGGGAACCGACAACAGGATGATTAAGCAGCTTTTCACCTTCCGGCACATTTATAACTTGATGCAACGGCCACCATTCCTGGAACTCCTTACTTTGCTGGTGCAGGTCCTCAATAAACTCTCCCCACCAAGGATCCCCGACTGTATTTGCATAGTTGGCCCGAAACTGGGCTAACCGATGTTTGGCGTTCGCTTCCCAACTGTCACCCAGCATCCGCTTCGCATTATTCGTAGTGAATAGGCGCCATATCGAATTTCTGTCTCTTGCCGACATTGCTTCGTAATCTCCAAAAACAAGAATCGCGGCCTGGTTCCAGGCTACGACATCCCACCTTGAATTTACCACAAAGGCAGGGCTTTCCCCCTGTCTGTCCAAAAAATCCTGCAGTAGCCGGCTTACCTTGTTCTGTGGCGCTTGATTACTCGGGGGTAAGTGTCCTGCAGCGAGCAAGAAGAGATGTTTTCGCTCAATGTCGTTCATTCGCAGCGCACGGGACAAGCTATCAAGCACCTGGATGGATACCTGAATGTCTCTCCCCTGCTCCAGCCATGTATACCAATCCACACTGATACCAGTGAGTATGGCAACCTCTGCCCTTCTAAGACCAGGTGTCCGCCGTCTTTCACCGGAAGGCAAACCTACCTGCTCCGGAGTCAGACGGGCCCGTCGGGTACGGAGAAATTCAGCTAATTCTCCGGTCTTTACGCGTTCCTCCTGCATTTCATCTCATCCCTCCAGTATTTCTTTGTATTCTGGGAGTAACGCTCCTAGGTTAATTCCCTCTCTCGTTATTCTATATCATCGATTATATACTGATGTGGTCATCATTTTATTACAAGATAAGGTTAGGAGGAGATTCTATATGAATCAACTAAATGGCAATCATTTGAAGGGTGAGGAACGAGCACCGTTATTGGATTGGAACAAGACTTCTCTGGTCGTCATTGACCTTCAAAAATGGATTAGCAGTCAGTATGCTCCTTATTCTGCCGAGATGGTCATTGCAAATTCAGCTAAGCTGGCCAATCTTTTTCGTAACACGGGAGCTTTTGTGAATCTTGTACACGTATCCAGTAAAGACTTCAAGGACATACCCTCTCCCAAGCTCGATATCACGGCACCTAGACTGAACCTGATAGAGGGCTGGGATGAATTTGTTCCCGAGCTCGGAGTGACCGAGACAGACCATATCATCTCCAAAAAACAATGGGGGGCTTTCCATGGCACAGACCTTGATCTGCAGCTGCGCCGCCGAAATATTGATACGATCGTTTTATGCGGTATATCCTCAGGTATCGGAGTCGATACAACCGCAAGAGAGGCATTTCAGCACGGCTATCAACTTATTTTTGCAATTGACGCGATGACCGGGTTCACCAAGGCCGAACATGAGCATGTACGGGACGTTATTTTTCCGAGGATTGGCCGGATTCGCACAACGGAAGAGATTCTAGAAGGGATTTAGGTTCGCTTTAAAGGAAACCCGATTGTGTCTAGAATCAAAAAATGCTTTTAAAAATATGGTTGGCTATGGCTAGCCATATTTTCTGCCATTTATTCACCAAGTTCACACCAACCTACTCCGTCACAGTATGAGGTCGAATGTGAAGCGAATTTGCGTCATTTGTGATAGGGTTCTCCGCACTCTCTGTAACGGCAAGTTTTTTGTCTCTCTTATTCCTCGGGGTTATCGAGCTGCACGGCGGACATGACAAGAATTTGATTCGATAATTAAAAAAGCCTTCGATATGAGGACTTCATTTGGGCAATGTTCTTGTCACCTGACTTTCGGCGCCGCAATAATCAAAAACTCTGTCAGTACTGACAGAGTTTTTGATACACCTCATAAACTGCGAGCACCTGCTCCACAAAGCCTTTCTCGGCACTTTCAATCCATTTGATAAAAGCCATGTGAAAAATTTCAACCGCAAATCGTGCGGCAAGCTCTGACAGCTCGCTATCATATTTGACAGACAAGACGTTTGTGACAGACTCATTATGGTACGGTTCTCCATAACATCTATAAGGCGAAGTCGAAAGGCACCCATCGGGTGCCCTCTACTCCTTACTATATCATAACGAAAGGCTTCAGGCGCTTTTTGTTATACCTGTAAGATTATAATAGGATATATACAGGAACTAAAGGCTTGGAGACAAATGAAAATTGCTGTGTAGCTATACTTTTTTAGATTAAACTAAATAAGAAATATGGAGATGAAGCGATATGACAGATTATCCAACTGGCAAGGATATTTTTCGGGAATGTTGTTTCAGGATTGCCGCGGCCTGCGCGCCATGCGGTTTCAAATACTATAAATCCAGAAGAAGTATGATCAAACAAATCGGTTCCTTTACAGCTGAGATACGCTTTTTAAGTCACCCCTTCAATGTGGCCGGCAGTTATTTGGAGTTTAATACCAATTCCCGGATCTTAAATACGCACAGCGGAAAGTATACTGGGAGATCAGCTTGAGCAACTTCCGGGACAAAGGCAAGGTATGGAATTTGGCCAAGGAAGCCACCCGAGAGCGGGAACTGGCAGAAATAATCACGTTGATTCAAAATAGGGTCGCTCCATTGATGGATAAGTATGAGACTAATCTTGAGGAGATCCTTGAGGAGGTCCTTGAGGAGGTCATCCAGACTGGATGGTTTTTGCCGCAGACGAATCCAATGGAATTCTATGTGCTTGACGTTTTAGACCTGGTGGCTGATTTCGGCTCACCTGAACAAATACGTGAATGCGCGCATCGATACATCCGCCACTTATCGGAGGAAATGCAGGAAACCTTCAAGAACGATTATAATGCATATCAACGGGATGGACAGGCTGCAAGCACAATAGCATTTCGTAAATTAATCCCTTTTATGATCGAGTGCAACATTTCACTACCACTATAAAATGAAAATGAAAGGATACCGGTTAGCGCAAACTCTCATCTTTAGTGGCGTGGCTCAAATATCATTTTCTCTACTCCTTCCTTTTCTTGAAAATAAGATAACATACCGGATTTTTGATCTATTTTCCACATCTTGCTGTAATTTAGGGACGAAAAAATGCACCTCTCTCGAGATGCATAATCAAACTTTTCGCCCTATTTATGGTACGGTTCACCGTGCTTTCTGAAACGGCAAGCTTTATTAAACCTGGAGTCACACCAATGTTGACTCTCCTATCTCATAATTGTTTTTAAATTTCATATTGTCAAAATTTAGATCCCACTGTTTTTTAGCGGAGATTATAGTTTTCAATAGACTTATGAACTTATTCTTAGGGAAAATCTCATTACAACTATCTAATTCACTTTTATTGACGATAGGTACAAGATCAAGTTTCATTAGAATATAAGCCAACTCTTCACTTATATCCGAACTCTGGAATTCACCGTAAATACGTTTCACCAAATCGAGAAATAGCCTACCCTTAGCACTAACATGGTAGAGAGATGCACCAGGAGTTGGTCTCTGGAGGAAACCAGCCCCACAAAGGACTAATATTTTTTCCCTTAATGGGCCCGGGCTAACCCCTCCTAATCTTTTAGATAGGTCAGGAAAATTAACAAAGCCCACAGTGGCTACGTGATATAAAATTATTAAATTTAGCCCAGGAATCCCTGATACGTCTAGAAAAAAACTAATATTTTCCGATGTTAAGTTACCAAACACAATGTTGAATAGAATATCATCAACTATTTGATTCTTTACCATACTCTTCACTACTTGTTGATGTTTTATCTTATCTGCGTCAAAATCCGAAGGTATCCATATTGGCTTAATCTTAAATAAACCTTTACCAAATTCAGTTTGCTTGTAGTCACCTATGATTTCCTCAAAAATTGAGTGGTAGCTTGTGCTGTCTTTGGCCAAGTAAACTTTAATCTCAGACTCCTTATCTGTAATAAGTGTCCGTAAATCTTTTTCGATACCTCTTTTGTGATTCCAAAGGGTTTGTCCTACTAACGGACGGGCAAAGTCTCTCTCTATGAGGCAAGAGAGGTCAAACTTTCTCCTATCACTTTCTGTAAATCCATAGAGCTTCAACGCAGAGAAATTCTCCAGTACGTTTAAAAATTCAGCTTTTAAAAACTGGTGTTCAGCACTTTCGGGCATAAACTGGCTCCTCTGTATTTAAAATAAACACATATCTCACATTTATGATTCGGAAATCGAGTCATTGAAAGGAAATTCATCATAACTCGTAGAAATTAAAACTACATGAAGCAATCAATACGTCAAGCTTTAACCAATTACCAATAACGAAATCCTTTCGAATTTTGTGCTGGTGTGTAATAAAAAACTTGCTCCTACTTATGGTACGGTTCCCCCCGATTAATCTTCACCGCCCGATAAATCTGTTCCACCAGTACCAATCGCATCAGCTGATGCGGCAAAGTCATCCTTCCGAAGCTCAGCTTCTGCTGGGCTCGACGGAGGACTTCGTCAGAGAGACCATGGCTGCCGCCAATGACGAAGACAACATGGCTTGTACCGTAGGTGCCGAGCTTGTCCAATTCCTCTGCGAGTTCCTCCGAGCTCCACAGTTTGCCGTCGATGGCAAGCACAATGACGTGTGCTTCACTTTTCACATGAGCAAGGATGCGCTCGCCCTCTCGCTCCTTAACCTGTCGAACCTCCGCCTCACTCAGTGTGTCAGGAGCCTTTTCATCCGCTACCTCGATCATTTGGAACTTGATGTATGGCCCTAGCCGTTTAGCGTATTCCTGAATGCCCATGACCAAATACTTCTCTTTTAACTTCCCCACACCTATAAGCTGAATAAACAAATTCCATACCCCTATCTATGTCGAATGATAATGTAAAATCGTATTTACGATCCCTAACTTAAAAACATACCTGTATCATAGTTATTTTAGCACCTGAAACGTCTCTTACCTATCTATTTCCTCTCCGTTACAAGCCTATTCCCTGTTCAGATTATAGCGGATCATTCATTTAGGCCTCATCACAATGGAATGCTTTCAGTTCCGTATTCATCAAGACACCGTATTAGCATCTGTTGATATTCGCTGATTTGCTCCGCTGTTGCTGATTCCCGTAATGATTCGAACAATGCCGTACATTTCTTGAAATTACGATCGTTACCTGACTGATCTGCTAGTTGCATCGCCCGCACAGTAAGTCCCACTGCATCCTGTAATCTGCCGCACTTCCGATAGTACAAAGCCAAGTGATAGCAGTAGCTATAATAGTAAGATATGTTCTCTGCGTCTTCATAACTCTCGAATTCATTAATCTGCTCTGCAAACGTATGTAAAATATCTGCCACATCCAAATGATACATAAGCGCTGCCTGTAATATGGTATTGAGCCCCGGTAATATTTCCTCTAGATTATCCTGCAAAAAGGCTACGTACTCCTCGATCAGCCCTATATTGCCAGACAAAATATCCACTGCATATAAATTAGTTTTGGCTAAAAACCTGAATTCCTCGACAACTTGATTGTCTTCTTCCTCTAAATCCTCCATCCACCCTAGCTCAGCATACTTATAGATGCACTCCCTTGCCTGCTCATATGCACCCTGGTGCTGGTGAGCCATTCCGCACATCAGGTGACTGAGCCCAAAATAATATACCAACGGACGTTCTAGATTCACATGCGGGATGGGTAATTTCATTGCTTTATGATACTGCCGTTCTTCGTAGATACGCTGGACACGGCTATATAAAATGCCAGATGTAGTCTTTACCTGAGTCCAGTTTTCGAAGGAATAAGCCATTTTTAACAGTTGTACGATCACATCTGGTTTGAGTGATTTAAGAATGTCCTCCTGCAAAAATATTACCTCCTCTAGTATATCCTCTTTATCGATTTAGAGTTGCCAACCACTCGTGAGGAGTGACTAAACAGACTAATTATACTACTTAAAAAGCGCAATATAAACCATTTTTACTATATATTTTGACCTGACTTTTACACTTCATCTTCCATAAGCTTGTTATGAGGTGGTAATATGGCTGAATTACGCAAGCAAATCGGTACAAGAATCCGGGCTATTCGAAATGCAAAGGGACTTACACAGCAAAAGCTAGCTGACATCGCAAGCTTGGACTATAGATATATTGGTGCATTAGAAAGAGGAGAAAGGAACTTTTCGATTGATACCTTGGAGAAGGTGTTAACCGCCTTAAACGTGTCTATCAGCGAGTTGATGTTTTCCGAAGAACATATGACTGCAGACGAAATGATTCGGCAAGAGGCCATAGATGAGTTTGTTGCGTTGACCAGCAGATTGAACGAAGAGCAAATCGGGATTCTTAGACGTGTTAGTAAAGAAGTTTCACGCGCGTTCGATTAAGTCATCCCACCCTAAAAAGCCTAAAATAAAACCAAAAAAGAGCACCCAACAGGTGCCCTCCAAACCTTTTTATATAAAAATACTCAAGCATACAACATAAAAAAGTTCACTTCATGTCCCAGTTGCTTCAGATAATTGTAGATCTGCGAGCGGTGATGGAACACATGGGTCACGGTCTCAATCTGCCATTGAACCTGCAAATGCCCATGCTCCATATAAAAGGCCTTCGTCGAACGATTCAGATAATCTCCTTCGCTAAGCGAAAGAATGTAAGCCTTATATGCCTCAAAATTCTGCCTAAAAGTCTCAGCCAAGCGCTCGGGATCTTCCACTCCGGACAGGCTATTTTCAATCTCTCCTACTTCACCCTCGGACTTCTCCTGCATAATCGCAAGATCCGAAGCTGGAATAAGCACAAAGTGGTGCACTAACTCCAGCAGCGAACGGAAATTGTCCTGTGGGCGAAAGCTCCAATCCTCTGGACGTATTTTACGAATCAAGGCTTCCCCCGTCCGTACCCCGGTCTCCAGCTCATTCAGCAGATGATCGCGAACCTGCAGCGTTCCACTCATATCCTCATCTCTCCTTTGCCATTCTTCTTCCTATTTTGAGTATAGCCGAGGGTTCCGAACGTGTATTGTAAAAATCGGACAACTTCCGAAAGTCCTTAGCCGCAGTAAGCGGGGAAGCTCCATAAAATCTGCGAAAATCACGGATTAGATGCGCTTGGTCAAAAAAGTTATGCTTCAATGCCAACTCCATCGAATCGACAGAATCACCATTCTGAATACTGTGCAGAACGCTCTGGAAGCGGACGACTTCACTGAACTTTTTCGGGCTGATTCCGATCCATTGACCAAACTTACGGTTAAGCTGCCTTTCACTGATCGCCTCACGCTCTGCAAGCTCCTTAACCCCTACACTCCCGCCGCTCACAAAGATGCGATGCAGCAGATTTTTCATCAGGTCACAATCGTTCGTACGTTGGCGCAGCAGAAGCTGGTTAAGATACTCATCCATTATGCGCACCCGTTCATTAAAGTCCTGCGCCTCAAAAATACGCTCCCCTATGACAGCGATGCTTTCGGGCCATATGTCTTCCAAGCGATAATTACCGCCTGTAAACAAATGAGTCGGCATGCCGTGAAAATAGTGTGCTCCACCGGGAAAAAATCGCACTGCAAAAATACGTGTTTCGGACCCTGCTTGTCTGGTAGACACGAACGGATTCGTAAATGTCCCACAGTATGAGAGTTCCTGACGCTTACTCACCGGGTCGTATTCTAATAGAATATCCGTACAACCATCAGGTAATACCCGGTCCACTGCCTCTTCTTCCTCCAGCCAGCCTAATGAAGCTTCGCCTCTATCCGATACTGCCATATTCCGTTCAGAAACTTCTCTAGTAGCCGGACCCGACTCCCAATAGCAGGCTACGTAAGCTCTCAGCGCAGCAGACGGCTTTTGTTCAATATAATATGTATAGGGATCACTTCCATTGACCTGAAGCGGACGAAACAGTGAATGCAGCAAAGGGTCCATCCAACGTTCACTCCTGTCTCAGTACATGGTGGGGATGTATACAAAAAGGACGTTTCTGCCCGAAACGCCCGTGCTTGTTGTTTAGACGACCAAAAACTCTGCTTTTTTCTCACATTCCTTGCACTTCACTGGAGGGTCCCAATCCGAAAATTTCGTTTCTTTGAGATCGACGACATCCGGTGCATCCTCATATTCATCGACGAACATATCAATTGCCAGTTCCACATGCTCTTTACATACCACGTACATTCCAGTTGCATCCCTTTCCGTTTGAAGCTCTTCCTGTTGTAGGTGTGTCAAAACCGCCTTCTTTTGTTCTACCACACTTGACGCGGAAAGGAAAGGGCTTGCCCACTATCCCTGACGTTTGGTCTTAAAAATGAGAAAATTACTGACGTTCAGGTCTTCACGGAAATGGGGATATTTCTCCAACATGTCAGCAGACGGCTTCGGTTCGGCCATCCCATCCAACAACAAGCCAGCCTCGACAATGGTCTGTACATAGCTGCCCAGCGTACGGTGAAAATACAAAAGCTTTTCCTCCTGATCATAAGGAATGGCTTGCTCCAATGGGCCTTCATTGAAATATTGATCCACTTTCCAATACAGCTTTTTCCCTGTCTCATCCTTCACCCATCCACTCTGCGGCGTCAGAAAGCACGGATGCAGAATAGAAAAAATAAAGCGGCCTCCTGGAACTAATAATCGCTGCATTTCGGCAATCGCCTGCTCATAATGAGCCAAGTCCTGTATGACCATATTGGACACGATCAGATCAAAGCTCTGGTCCCCGAACATCTCCAGCTTCTCCAGATTGCCATGGTGATATGTAATTCCCAACGCTGCTGGTGTTCGCTCTTTGGCTAGCCTCAGCATCTCTGTCGAGTAATCGACAGCCTCCACCAAAGCACCCGCCCTGGCCATTTTCCGGCTCAGATAACCTTCGCCACAGCCGGCATCCAGCACCTTTTTGCCTGCGATCAGTCCCATACACTCTTGCAAAGCAGGATTTAGCAGCACTTCACGAGACCGATCCCCTTCTTCAGTGTACTTAGCAGTAAAATTTTCCGCATGCATATTCCAGCGTCGAATGGCCTCTTCGGTGTTCCATGTCCCCATATTTAGCTCCATCTCCCTTCCGTACTCATTAGCCCTTTGCGAATCCATCTTTCGCGTAGGGTCATAGATTCTACACTCATTTCTGTATTTTTTCAATAATAACGCTTACAATTGTAAAATAACTAATTCACACATGATTTTTACTTGAATTATGCAGGTATTCCATATTGCATTAGTATGATAGTGTTTTATTAGAAAGCGCTTTCAAAAATAACTTTGTAAAGGGGCCTGTTATGTTAAAACGAAGACCCATTTCATTGCTGTCGTTGACGCTTGCCATCACCCTATTGTTATCCACGTTCGCATCCGTTGCCGCTGCTGCTGAAACGAACGAACAAGCACAACCAGCTGCTGCAACAAGCAATATGCAGTCATACGTGGAAGCCATGCAGCCTGGATGGAATTTAGGAAATTCGCTGGATGCTGTCGGGGCGGATGAGACCGCCTGGGGCAATCCGCGCATTACCCAAGCTTTGATCCAGCAAATTGCTGCCCAAGGGCACAAAAGTATTCGGATTCCCGTCACCTGGGATAAGCATATTGGAGCCGCACCCCATTATACCGTTGAATCTGCCTACATGAACCGTGTGGAAGAGGTTGTTCGCTGGGCACTGGATGCCAATTTGTATGTCATGATTAATGTCCATCATGATTCATGGACGTGGGTAAGCAGTATGGAGCCCAAGCATGATGAAGTGTTAGCACGCTATAACGCATTATGGACACAAATTGCCGACCGCTTTAAAAATCAGCCCAACAAGTTGATGTTTGAAAGTATTAACGAGCCCCGCTTTTCTGAAGGGGGAACCACGGATGAAGCGAAAATGAATCAGATGCTTCATGAGCTAAATGTATCCTTCCACAAAATCGTTCGCGCCTCCGGTGGTAAGAATGCCACTCGTCCCCTTGTTCTGCCTGGATTAGATACTTCACCTGCTCAGGCAAAAATCAACGAACTGTATAACACGATAACCAAGCTGAACGATCCCAACCTGATTGCAACCGTTCACTATTATGGCTTCTGGCCTTTCAGTGTGAACATTGCCGGGAATACAACATTTGATAAAGCGGCCCAAAACGATATTGTTCAAACCTTTGATAATGTCTATAACACCTTTGTAGCCAAGGGAATCCCGGTTATTGTCGGTGAATATGGCCTGCTCGGTTTTGATAAACATACAGGTGTTATTGAACAGGGTGAAAAGCTGAAGTTTTTTGAATTTTTGACTTATTACATGAAAGAGAAGAAAGTAACAGGCATGCTCTGGGATAACGGCCAGCATTTGAATCGGAGCACTTACAAGTGGTCTGATCCTGAACTCTTTAATGTCATTAAGGCCAGCCTGAAAGGACGTTCCTCCAATGCAGCTAGTGATCTCATTCACTTGAAGAAAGGCTCTTCTGTTCAGGATACCAAGATCACTCTAAACCTGAACGGCAACCAGTTGAAATCGCTCAATGCCAACAGCAAGCAGTTGAAACAGGGCACCGACTATACGCTGAGTGGAGATACATTAACCTTCAAAGCCAGCTTGCTCACCAGCCTAATTACTTCCGGTAAATATGGTGAGAATGCCGTTATTAACACCAAGTTTAATAAGGGGGCAGATTGGAATTTTAAAATCGTCGTGTATGATACACCGAAATTAAGTGCTGTCGAAGGGACTACACAAGCCTTTACCATTCCAACAGACTTCCGTGGTAGCCAGCTTGCGACGATGGAAGCCGTGTATACGAATGGTGGCAATGCCGGTCCACAGGATTGGACACCTTATAAAGAGTTTGGCAATACTTTTGCCCCTGCCTATGATACGAATGGCATCAAGCTGTTGCCTGAATTTTTCAACAGTGTGAAGGATGGTGAAGTCACGTTGAAGTTCCACTTCTGGAGCGGCGATGTAGTGACATACAAAATCACCAAGAGCGGAACCCGCGTGACGGGTACGACATCTTAATCCAAGGCACTGCAGAAATCAAAAAAAGGCGTTCCCGGAAATAAGCCGGAGAGCGCCTTCTTTATAGTTAAGTCTATCATTCAACCTTAGCCTTCCGGCTTATCTGTTAATTTTAACGTCACTGACTCTTCCTTGCCTGCCCGGTAAAAGGTAACTTTAAGCTCATCGCCAATCTTCTTGTTATCATACAGGTAGCGACGCAAATCAAGCGTAGAGTTAATCGGTTCGCTATCAAACGCTGTAATGACATCGTTCAGCTTCAAGCCGCCCTCCTTGGCAGGACCATGGGCCTCCAGAACAACGGCTCCATCCTTGACGCTGTCAGGCAGCTTGAGTTCCTTGCGCTGAGTTTCATCCAAAGGTGCATATTCATTATTGAGGTCCACCGTGTACACCCCCAGATAAGGGCGGGTAATCTTGCCATCCTCAACCAGTTCATTCACCGTCTTCATTACCTCATTAGCAGGAATGGCGAAGCCCAGTCCTTCAACACCTGTATCGGCGATTTTCATCGTATTGATGCCAATCACCCGTCCGTCCAGATCGACCAGCGCTCCGCCGCTGTTTCCTTCATTAATCGCCGCATCAGTCTGAATCACATGCTGTTCCCAGTCATATACACCATCCTGATTAATGGAGATCGGAATGATGCGATTCGTATAGCTCACAATGCCGGAGGTCAGGGTGTCTCCCAATCCGAGCGGGTTGCCAATCGCAATGACCGTCTCGCCCAGACGAAGTTTGCTGGAGTCCCCGATATCCGCCACTGTGCTAATGCCTTTATCATCAACGGCCAGTACAGCGATATCACTAATGCGATCCTTTCCGACCAGCCTCGCCTCTTTTCTGACACCGTCTACGGTTACAATATCCAGATCATCCGATCCTTCAATGACATGGTTGTTTGTCATAATAAAGGCTTTGCCTGAGCTCACACGGAAAATGACTCCCGATCCAAGCGCGGATTGTTCCGTACTTTTACCGTCTTCCCCCTTCAGGTTTACGATGCTCACGACGGCTGGGCGTACCTTGGCTGCCGCCTGCACAATCCGATCATACGGATCGCCCGCTGCTTGCCGCAAGGGATAATGACTTGCTCCGGTTACCGCTGTAGTGGAGGGCAGACCTGTAACAAAGCTGAACAGCAGCACGGAAACCACTGCACTAACCGCACCGCTAATGACAGCAGCCTGCACCGGACTTACCCGACGATTCCTGTGCGGCCAACGTCCTCGTCCTCCGCGACGCGCCTTAAATGCCGTTTTTTTAGCCGCACGTGTGGACACCTTCGTTGAATAAAAATCATCATCAAACAAGCCCATGCTAATCCTCTCCCCTTCGTTGTCATGCACCGACACTCACTAAAAAATTAGGGCTATTCGGGCTTGCGCCAACCTATGCTACAGAGAACCTGCTCCGTTGAACATCTCAAATGGATTGAATATCCCCTACCATCGGAATTCAGCAACTAATCGTTCCGGTCTACTTATTAATCACCACAAATGGAACCTTCCTAAGCAACCAAATCTCATAAATTAGCATACACGCCGAATCTAACCCCGAATAGAGGAAAAAAGAGGAATGATTTCCAAACCAATGGACTACAATAGTAACAAGTCTTCTATTCTATTACAAAATGATCGTCTCATAGAGACGTTCTGGCTTGTTCCCGTCCGCTTAAAGCAGCCTATACTTTCGATGAGAGCCTTCCTTCAGAAAGCTTTCTGTTGTTAGCTTTATTGTATCACAGCACTTGGCAAAACCACAGGCAGAACCAAGCTTATTGCACGCCATTTTAAAAATATTTTTACAGGAGGAATATAGGATGAATTCCCATCGTTCCGCTATGGATGAAGTTCGCATGGCAGCCAAGCTTGCGGATTTGAAAGACGAGCACTACCGTAATACACTGGCGCTAAGTACATTGATTGAGCTACTGGTGGACAAAGGCATAGTGACCCGTGAAGAGGTCGAGCGCAAAGCCGCCGAGCTGGACAGCTTTATGGCTCACTTACCTTATCCCAAGGTGTAGGACGATCATAATACGTATCACACAATCGAAACTCACTATCCTTGTAAAAACAGCCGCGGTCTTCCATTGCCCCGCGTACGGTTAGCTTCGCAAGCTCCATCATATTGTGGTCGCGGCTCAAATGTGCCAGATACGTCCGCTTTGTCCGTCCGGTCAACAGCTCGCTAAGAATCGCACCTGCCATCTCATTGGATAAGTGGCCGATATCACTGAGTATACGGCGCTTGATGTTCCAAGGATAGCGGCCCATACGCAGCATTTCTACATCATGGTTAGCCTCTAGCACCAATACATCTGCATCTGATATCGCTTGTTTTACCTTATCGCTGACATAGCCGAGATCGGTCGCTACGCTAAGCTTCTCTGCCCCATCATAAAAGCTGTATCCTACTGGCTCAGCCGCATCATGGGAGATGCCAAAAGACTCTACACGCAATGACTCAAATTCCCGTGTCGCGCCTGTCTCCAATATTCTGCGGTTATCATCCGCGATTTGCCCAACAGCGTTGCTGATGGCAAACCATGTCTTCTCGTTAGCATATATAGGTAAATTATATTTACGCGCCATGGCGCCTAGTCCTTTAACATGATCGGAATGCTCATGCGTGACCAAAATACCATCCAACTCTTCTCCGCTCAGATCGCGTTCTTTCAGCAATTCGTCAATACGCTTTGCGCTGAGACCTGCATCGATGAGCAATGTCGTGTCTTCGTTCCGTACAACGGTAGCGTTGCCGGTCGAACCGCTCGACAGCACGGTAAAAGAAATCCCCATATCTGTTCAAGACCCTTCTGTATGTTCTGTCTTTGGACTAATGACATCTCCGTTCATCTGTACATAATACACGCCTTTTCCGTTGTCCAGCATAAACCGCCACACCGGAGCAGCCACCTGGCTATCGGAGTTAAAGGTCTGTCCGTAATATCCGAGCCGGATATCCTTCACTACGGAGTCACGCGGCAAATAGCCATCGATCAGCCTCGCCAAGGCTTTGGACGCAGGCAGCATTTTCTTTGCCTCATCCGAGGGCTGGAGCTCTACCTGAATTTTGCGATACCCTGTAATCTTCTGATTGCTGTAAAACAGAGCCAGCTTCACATTAAAGAGCGGCCACTTGCCCTGTACCAACGGATGCAGCGCAAAAGCATCTGCCTGTCCGGATACGAACTCCTCCTGGACATCCAGCGGATCATACTGATAGCTATCGATATCCTTGATTTGCGGCTCCAAAGCCTCCACTAGCGCATCATGAGTGAATACCAGCTTGCTGTCCACTGGTCTCAGCAGCTGCACAAGTTCATCTTTCTCTCCACTATGGACATAAGTATAAGACAGCTTGGGCAACTGCGGGGTATCTCCGGGAATCGGAGCCAGCACCTGAATGCTTTTCTCTTCCATTAAACGCTGCGTGTTTTCATCCAGTGAAGTAAAATCCAGATTCGGCCCGGCCGTTTCCTGCGCATCATGCCACAGTTGATAACCCAATACCACATTGAGCAGCAAAAATGTACAGATCAGTACGTTTTTAGCGCGGCTCCAATCCATTCCCGTTCCCCCTTCCTATTATCACTTTGTCTCTTGGTCTGACTTTTTTAATGTTGTATTGGATGCTGTCGTTACAGGAACAGCATGAATCTCTGCAACAGAACCGTCGCTGAACGTAACACGCCACTCTGGGATGAGCTTCAATCCGTCATTGATCAGCTCTGGCTGATATACAGGAGTCAGATCTCTAATCGACTTGCCGTCGCCTACCGTTTGCAGTTGCTTCTCCAAGGTCTCACCACCTGGCAGCATCACTTTCTTCGATGATTGCTCCCCGCCCTTGAGATACAGCAATGAACGATCATAGACAGATGCCGTTTCCTGCTGGATTTGCAAGGAGATCGTACCAAAGCGGAACGATGGCGTGTCCAGCACCGGATAAGCGCCATAATACTGCTGGAACATCACACTTGTGCGATTTTCATCGCTGCTTCTCAATTTCATCTGATACGCAGCATCCCAACCGCCATGCTGATTTACAAAATCAACTGCGGCCAACACGTCCCTAATTGGGCTGCTTCCATCCGCTCCCGGTGCACTAGGATCGGTATAGCTCATCCAACGTTGATCCTGCTTGATCTGTAAGCTACGCTTGCTATCTGTATAAATCTGTGAACCATCTTTTTCCTGAATATTGCGCGTAATGCCCGGATCGAAAAATAAATTCCGCTGCATCTGTTCTGTCGTAAACAACCCGGCATATACCACAGGCTGTACAGTCTCCAGGTCATCCACGGGAATGTAATACTGATTATTCACCAGCTTGTACAACGGGGCATTTTTTCCAAAATTCACATGCTGCCGAATGTCTTCTACCGTCATATCGAACTGGTTCGCCTCATACACCACATCACCTCTGGCACTGAAAAAGAGTGCGTGCGGCTTGGCATTCTTTTCGTCGATATAGATCCAGATGCGGTTAATCGTCTCCCCCTGAAATACTGAATCCGGCGTCAGACGCATGACCCGCTCCAGCAATGAAACCGGAACCCCGCCGGAAAATGATAATTCGATCCCCTCATTCTCACTGCGAATCCGTGCCCAGTCCGCTGACTGGATACTCCGACGTTGGAAATTGTTAAAACTTCGGCTTTCCAGCCGTGTATAAATCAAATCGTAAAAAGTAACCCCCGGATAAAAAACGGTATGTTTCTTCTCACCTTGATGAATTAGCATCCTATCAGGGAATACAAGATTTTCAATCTTTTTCTCCTGCCCCATGCTTTCAGTTTTGACATAGTTCGTTTCTGAAGTGAGTACAGAATCACTGCCCGGAAGACGGTAGATCAAAAAATAAGTCTGAACCAGGCTGGAAGCTACCAGCAAAACAAGCGTCCATGACTTCAAACGTTCCTTCACTGTGCTTCCCTCCCTTCACCCGACATAGGTAGCGTAAAGGTCGTACAAGTTCCCTGACCATATTCAGACTCCAGGAAAATCTGACCTCCATGGGCCTTTACAATTTCCCGGGCAATCGACAGCCCCAGTCCTGTGCCGCCCATATTGCGCGATCTCGCTTTGTCCACACGATAAAACCGTTCAAAAATCCGGTCCAAATCTTTTTTGGGAATACCAATTCCGGTATCCTGTACCGAAATAGCCAGCATTCCCTCATGGTTGCGACGAGCCTCGATCCGGATACTTCCACCTTCCGGCGTATATTTCAATGCATTGGACATCAAATTGTCCAGCACTTGATCAATCTGATCGCGGTCGATCACGACCTTGCCAATCCCCTGCTCTACGAACATGCCTGAGCGAATGTGTTTTTGCTTCATTTGAAAAGAAAACCGATCCGCGACCTCGTCCAGCATCTCCATCACATCGGCAGGCTGCATCCGCAGAGGCGCCTCATTGGAATCGAGCCGCGACAGATGCAGCAAATCCGTAACCAGCCGGATCATACGCTCCGTCTCGTTACGGATGACACCTACAAAACGCTCTGCGAGCTGCGGCTCAGCCATCGCGCCGTCATCCAGCGCTTCAGCGTAGCTACGGATCGTCGTCAGCGGTGTGCGCAGCTCATGAGATACATTAGCGACGAATTCCCGCCGCGTCGTCTCCATCTCCTCCTGCTCCGTCACGTCCTGAAGCACAGCAATCGTGCCCGTAATGCCAAATTCCCGCCGATGAATGGGTGTAAAGGTCACGCGGATGACGATGGGTTCATCCTGACCGGCCGGCTCCAGCTGCAAGAGCGTAGAAGCGGACGATCCGCTGTACAGGGCCTCGGTTTCCTCCGGGTCGATCCCCAGAAGTACCGCGATATGTCTACCGGTCATTTCATTCTCGTTCACGCCCAGCATGGCGCTGGCCCGGCGGTTGACCAGAATGACCCGGCCATGATCGTCGGTAGCGACCACACCGTCGCTCATATTGGTCAAGATGGAGGAGAGCTTTTCCTTCTCCTCCTCATTCTGCGACAGAGCCTCACGTAGACGTCCTGTCATATAGTTAAAGGCCACGCTCAGCCTGCCGATTTCATCTTCGCCAAACACTGGCATCTGCTGGTCAAACTTGCCCTCAGCGACCTCCGTTGCATGACGTGTCATCACTTTGATTGGATGCGTAATCGTGTGGGCCAACACCACGCCCAGCACAGCCGTCAACGCGAGCGCAATCAGCATACCTGAGAGAAACACATTGTTAATGCGTTTCATCGTATCGTACAGCTCAGCCATCGAAGCAGCGATGTACACTGCACCGACGATTTTGCCTTGGCTGATGACAGGCTTGGCGACGACCTTCTTGCGGACGTTATCTTCGTCCACCATATATTCCTCGTTATCACGAATTCCTTGGAGTGCGCGGCTAACCACTGTCTGCGTATTTTTACGTCCGACATAGTCAGCATGAGAGCCTTGAGAAGTAATCAGTACTTTGCCACTGGCATCCAGCACCTGAATTTCCGCGCCGCTGAAATCAAACAAGTTATTCACGCGTGCACGCAGACTTTCGACGCTATCTTCCTCCATTTTGCCATCACTGCCACTCAGATCCTGCTCCGCCAGCACGGACAGCATCTCCGCCCGTGCTTGCAAATCCTGCGTAAAATTACTCGTCAACGAGTTCTTCATCGAGCTGACAAAATAGACTCCAATCAACTGCATGGCCACCAAGATTAGCAGCACATAGATAATAATCAGCTTGGCATGAATGGTGCGAAAGAAGGACAGCCATCTCATGCCCGCAGGCCACCTTTGCCCCCGCTAACGATATATCCGAGGCCACGCCGTGTCAGGATCGTCTCCGGCTTGCTCGGGTTCTCCTCAATCTTCTCGCGCAGTCGCCGGATCGTCACGTCTACCGTCCGCACATCCCCGTAGTACTCAAATCCCCATACCGCTTGAAGCAAATGCTCGCGAGTCATGACCTTGCCTGCATTTTTCGCCATATAGTACAGGAGCTCATACTCGCGGTGCGTCAGGTCAAGTGGAGTTCCGTTTTTATAGGCTGTATACATATCCGCATCAAAAAAGAGATCGCCTACGCGCAGCCCCTGCTTATCCTCCTGTGGGCGGCTTTCCGGCGTGCCTGCTACGCCGCGTTGCTGTCTACGCATCTGTGCCTTTACCCGTGCCAGCAATTCGCGTGTGCTGAACGGCTTCGTCACATAATCGTCCGCACCCAGCTCCAGCCCTAGCACTTTGTCGATTTCCCCATCCTTCGCAGTCAGCATAATAATTGGCGTCTGAAGCTGATGTCCGCGCACCTCGCGGCATACGTCCATACCGTCCATGCCCGGCAGCATCAGGTCCAGCAAAATCAGGTCTGGCTGTTGCTTAACCGCGATATCCACCGCACTGATTCCATCAAAGGCGCAAATGACCTCGTATCCTTCTTTTTCCAAATTAAATTTCAAAATATCAGCGATAGGTTGTTCATCATCCACTACTAGAATCGTCCCTTGCATACAGCGTTCACCTCTTCTCACGGATCATCATCTATTATTAACTTTCGTTTGTCAGTACCCATAAGATGCTTATTCTATTCTATCATACCCGTACGCTATTCCATTACTTTTCCAGACCCTTTTCTTTACGCAGAAAAAACCATGCCTGCACCTGGCTGTTAAGCATGCAGAAAACATGGTCTTTCTCCTTGATCCTCATCGAATCACATAACTCTCGATTTAAACATCCAATCTATCTTAAATACGTCATTGGATTTTGTGGCGTATTATTTTTGCGAATCTCAAAGTGAACATGTGTGCCTGTGGAACGTCCGGTGCTTCCCATGATACCAATCGCTTCACCTTGCTGAACAACCTGTCCCACATGGACACCAATACTGTTCAAATGCCCGTATACTGTTTGATAGCCGTTGCGATGATCAATCATAATGACATTACCGTAGCCATTCTGCTGACCGGCAAATGTGACGACACCTTCATCTGAAGCTTGAATCGTATGATCGCCGACCAAGTCAACACCTTCATGCATACGTCCCCAACGTCCTCCGAAGCTGCTCGTCATGATTGCACCCGCAGTCGGCCAGGCAAATTGGCCCGAGCCTTCCCCCTCGACTTTCGTTCCTCTCAGAACCACCTCGGTAACAGACGGCTGTAACACCTTTTGACCGAGCCATTCCTCTTGCACGACCTCACCGTTCTCCTTGGTCAAACGGTAGTCCATCTCTTTAAGACCTGCTTGTCCCGGTCTGACCACTTTCGTAACTCCTGCTTTCAATTCATCGCTCTGGCGAATCTCTACTTCAGGCTCGATAGCAATCTGCTCGACGACCTTTTCTACCGTTCGTACCGTAACAGGTACCTTGGGAGCCGTGACCTTTAACTCGTCCCCAATTTGCAAGTACAACTCACGCAGACCGGGATTGTTTTGCTTAATCTCCCAAGCCGTCGTATCGAACTTCGTAGCAATCGACGACAAAGAATCGCCTTCTTGCACCGTATAGGTTGTAGGAGCTTCACGTCCCTCGGTCAGTACCTTAACCGCTTCTGCCTCCGTCAGCACCTTGTTCGGATCTGCTTTCACCGGCTCATACGCAATCTTTTCACGGATACTGGCAGACTCCAGCCATGCTTTAGGCGCCTTCGTGCTTGCGCTAGCATGACTACTCCCCACGGATGTTTTGCGAACCAGCCCCTTAATGCCTGTCGCCGTACCTTCACCCGCAGGTGTGTATTTCTTCTGCACTTGCTTTAAAGCCGCTTGTGCAGTCGCTTTGTCCTTTACAATGCCAACCATCTGTCCGTTGACCTTCACTTCTACTCCTTTGGCATAGGCAGTCAGCATGCCGTCCAGCTTCTTCAGCGTGGCTGCGCTATCGATATCCGCCTTATATGCCTTTTCTGTGCTCGTCGTGACCGCGCTCGTATTGAGCACCATTTCCACATCAGGATACTTGTCTTTATACTGCTTGCTCTTCGTTGTATACAGCTGCTTAAGCTGCTGCTCATTCAGGATACTGCCGACCTCAACGCCTTTAACATACACTTTATAATAAGGAACTGTATTGGCTCCAACATACTGATTGCTAGCAAAAATAAGACCGCCAACAATCACAATGCCGCCTGCCGTCCAACTTAACCATCTTTTCCGTCCGTTCCACCATGTTGCTATTTTCCCTGCTTTATCGGCAGAATTGCTTTCAACACTTGAATTCCCATTCCTGTGGTCTGGTGATAACTTCCCCTTAGAAACCTCCATGGTTCTCTCCTTTTCAGCATATCCTATCTCTATTAAATGCGTTCATTATTGTCCTTTTACATGATAAAAGTAGCCATTTTACAAGCTTATCTATGATAATAGTCGCTATCTAGTATTGCATAGTTACGTAAAAGGTTTCAAAAATTTAACCTTTTCACAACACAGTTTACTTTAACATAGCTTTTACAAAGAATTCAACTGCACTCCAATTACTTCCTAGCACGCAAAAAAATCCGCGCCCGGCGCGGATTCTACAGTCCTGTTTTGAGCATTAACATTGCCCATACATTTATGCGTTTTATTTATGCATTATTTAAGCATACCCATCAATTTGTTATATTCCTCTTTGGTCAAATACTTCGCAAGCACCTGCTGAATATCTTGCAGCTCCTGCTCGGTGAGACCGCCTTCCATCGCAGCTGATATTTTTTGCATCTCTTCCGGCGGAAGTTTATTCATGAGAATCGTAAAAATCTCCTGCTTCTGAGCCGCCGGTAAATTGTTCTTTTTCTCCGTCAGATGGTCGGGCGTAATGACCAAATCATGGCCTTCGATACTCGTTTCAGGTGTAGCTGTACCTTCTGCCTGCTGACGCGGCTCGCTGTCTGGTGTTCCGGCCGACGTGGCCCCTTCCTGAGATCCCTTGTCATTGGATGCACCACCTGTCTTATTTCCGCTTTCTTCTAAGCCCTGTCCCATGACAGGCAAAGCATTATCAGGCGGTGTTACACTTCCAGAGTCGCTCCCTGTCGTCTTGCTCTTCCCTGTACCTGTACTTTGATCAGTATTTGCGCTGCCTTTTAGCCAGCCCCATCCCCATATCGGCTGATGATCGAGCTGAATGTTAAATTGCCGTAACAGCGATTGAACATAAGCATTCACGACCACACCGGTCACTGCCAGTGTCAGCGCGCTGACCAGCACCACCGTCATTCCTTTTTTAAGCAGCCATCCAAGCCACCTCATATCCCGTTACCTCCTTATACGCATCTTGCCATGTGTACATCATGAAGTGCATATAGACCAGTATTGACGAGATATGACGATTTTTAACCCTTGGAATATGTAAAACTAGCACCAACACATCCATATAAAAAAGAAGAGGGAGGCATGAATTGCCTCTCTCCCCTTGATTTAGCAGGAATAGTTATATGATTAAACAGGCATGACGCCCTCATAGAATCCTACGGATATTTTACAAATAAATCGGGAGCACTTGGTTCGTTTGATCGCGGTTACGACCAACCGAGAAAATAGCGATTGGAATACCTGTCAACTCGGATACGCGTTGTACGTAATGGCGGGTAGTCTCCGGCAGTTCCTCCAGCGTCTTCACGCCAGTAATGTCTTCGTTCCAGCCTGGCATTTCTTCATATACCGCCTCACACTCTGCCAGCATTTTCAAGCTAGCTGGATAATGCGTGATGATCTCGCCGCGGTATTTGTAGCCTGTACAGATCTTAACTGTTTTCAGGCCTGTCAATACGTCCAGCGAGTTCAGGGAAAGACCAGTTAATCCACTAACACGACGGGCATGGCGCACAACGACGCTGTCAAACCAGCCTACGCGGCGAGGACGACCTGTAACCGTACCGTACTCATGGCCTGTTTCACGAATGTAATCGCCGACTTCATCGTGTAGTTCCGTTGGGAAAGGTCCATCCCCTACACGAGTTGTGTACGATTTAGCTACACCGATCACTTGTTGAATTTTGGATGGGCCTACACCAGAACCGATACATACGCCGCCAGCCGACGGGTTAGAAGACGTAACGTATGGATACGTACCTTGGTCGATATCGAGCATAACGCCTTGTGCACCTTCAAACAACACCTTACGATTGGCGTCAATTGCATCGTTCAGCACAACAGACGTATCCGCTACATAAGGACGAATAAACTCAGCATATTCCAGATACTGTTTCAATATTTCTTCAACATCCAGCGGCTCGCCGCCGTATACTTGCTCAATCACTTGATTCTTTTCCTTCGTTAGATGGCGCAGTTTCTTTTCGAATTCTTCTGCTTCCAGCAAATCAGCAATACGAATACCGTTACGAGCAGCTTTATCCATATAAGCAGGGCCAATCCCTTTACGGGTAGTACCAATTTTGTTAGGACCTTTGCGGTCTTCTTCTAGCACGTCCAACGTCATATGGTAAGGCATAATGACATGTGCGCGGTCACTAATGACCAAATTTTTCGTGGAAAATCCATTATCATGAATATAAGTAATTTCTTCAATAAGAGCGGCTGGATTCACTACCATGCCGTTGCCAATAACACACTTTTTATCTTCATAAAAAACGCCGGATGGAATCAGGCTCAGCTTATACTTTTTACCGTCAATGAGAATCGTATGACCAGCATTGTTTCCGCCTTGGTAACGGGCCACTACTTCAGCGCTTTCCGCCAGATAGTCCGTGATTTTACCTTTGCCTTCGTCTCCCCATTGTGTCCCCACAACGACTACAGTTGACATGTTTCATTCCTCCGTGGAGTGCCCACAGACACTCTGATTTTGAGCTGACGCGCTAACACATATCTGGCTTCAACCGCCTCAGCGGGCAGGTATGGAGCGTTCTCGGACAGCAGGAAAAAACGTCCGTCGCAGACATTCCGTAAGTTCGGAAAGCCCCGGGCGTAATGATCTCCCCACTGCGTTGAAGCAGCACTATAAGTGTACCAGTACCATTTTTCAAAGTCAAATAAAAAGCGAACATTATATTACATGAAAATAGTATTGTTCGTAATTGAGAGTTTCAATCGTTCTATGAAAATATATGAATTCTATAAAAAAGGCTCTCTCGTAATCGCGATACCCGCGTCGAAAGAGCCTTTTCTAATCATACAAATATATTAACCGGCGAACGCATCCGAATGGGCACGCTCGTAATTAGCGAATTTATTATAATTTTTGAGAAATACCAGCTCTACCGTACCGACCGGGCCGTTACGCTGCTTGGCAATGATAATTTCAATAATATTTTTCTTTTCTGTTTCCTGATTATAATAATCATCCCGGTACAGAAACGCAACGATGTCAGCATCCTGCTCAATGGAACCCGATTCCCGCAAGTCACTCATCATGGGCCGCTTATCTTGACGCTGCTCCACACCCCGGCTCAGCTGGGAAAGGGCAATTACAGGCACTTCAAGCTCACGGGCGATTTGTTTTAATGTCCGTGAAATTTCGGATACCTCCTGCTGCCGGTTCTCGCCCGCTTTGCCGCGTCCGTGAATGAGCTGCAAGTAGTCAATAACGATCATACCCAGTCCCTTTTCCGCCTTGAGACGGCGGCATTTGGCACGGATATCAGCCACAGTGATGCCGGGCGTATCATCGATATAGATTTCCGCCTCTGACAAGGCTGCAATGCCCATCGTCAGCTTCGCCCAATCGTCGTCGCCTTTAAATTCACCTGTCCGCATGACGTTCGCGTCCAAGTTAGCCTCGGCACAGATCATCCGCTGCACGAGCTGAGCCGCCGACATCTCCAGACTGAAGATGGCAACCGTCTCTTTTGCCCGTACTGCAACGTTTTGTGCAATATTCAGGGCGAATGCCGTTTTACCTACAGATGGACGGGCAGCCACAATGATCAGGTCATTGCGCTGGAAACCCGCCGTCATCTTGTCCAGGTCAACGAATCCGGACGGAATTCCGGTCGTGTTTCCCTTGTTCTGATGCAGCAATTCAACGCGGTCGAACACTTCCATCACGACATCACGGATGGCGATAAAACCACTGCCTGAGCGCCCGTTGGAGATTTCCATAATCTTGCGCTCAGCATCACTCAGCATACCGGCGACATCCTCGCCACTGCTATAGCCTTCGCTCACAATCTGTGTAGCTGCACGAATCAAGCGACGAAGCATCGCTTTTTCTTCAATGATCTGGGCATAGTAATCCACGTTAGCCGCTGTTGGCACCCCGTGAGCCAGCTTCGCCAGATAACTGACACCGCCGATATCCTCCAGCTGACCTTTGTCCTGAATTTTCGAGGTCAGCGTAACCAAGTCAATCGGCTGTCCGGATTCACCCAGCTCAATCATTGCTTCGTAAATCATTTGATGAGCTTTATCGTAAAAGTCCTCGGTCTGCACCCGCTCCATTGCGGTAATCAGTGCTTCAGACTGAAGCAAAATAGACCCAATAACCGCCTGTTCAGCCTCCAGATTTTGCGGAGGAATCCGATCAAAAAATTCGCCGCCCATAATTATTCTTCAGTCACCTGTACTTTCAGCGTAGCTTTGACCTCAGGATGAAGCTTGACGGTCATTTGAGTCACGCCCAACGTACGAATCGGTTCTTCCAGCTCGATTTTGCGTTTGTCCAGCTTGATGCCTGTTTTAGCAACAGCCTCTGCGATTTGCTTGCTTGTAATCGCGCCGAACAGACGTCCGCCTTCTCCAGCCTTTGCTTTGAGCTGAATTGTAGTCTCTTCCAGCTTTTTGCCGAGTACTTGTGCCTCTTCCTTTTCCTCTTGCTTGCGTTTCTCCTCAGCAGCGTTTTGGTTTTCCAGCGTCTTCATATTTCCTTCCGTTGCTGGACGGGCAATCCCACGCGGCAACAGAAAATTCGCTGCATAACCGTCGGATACTTCCTTAACCTGCCCCTTCTTACCTTGGCCCTTCATATCTTTAATGAATATTACTTTCATTCAAATAACCCCTCTTCCCCATCAATTTCGGCCAGTACGTCGACCACTCTGCGCTTAGCTTCCTCCAGCGAGCAATCCAGCTGAACCGCTGCGTTCGTCAGATGTCCTCCGCCGCCTAGCCGTTCCATGACGACCTGTACGTTCATGCGTCCGAGTGATCGGGCGCTGATCCCCACCAGGCCGTCAGGACGTTCACTGACCACAAAGGAGGCCAGTACATCCGTCATATTGAGTAATGAATCCGCCACCTGAGCAATCAGGAGCTGCGGTATTTTTTGTCCGGGCTCGGTCACCGCAATTGCGATATGCCCATATATCATTTTAGCATGCTTAATAATTTCCGCCTTAGCAATATATTCATCCAGGTCCTCTTTTAACATGCGCTGGATCATCACTGTATCTGCTCCACTACGTCTTAAGAAGCCAGCTGCCTCAAACGTGCGTGAGCCTGTATGCAGGGAGAAATGCTTGGTATCCACCGTAATCCCCGCCAGCAGTGATGTTGCCTCCAGCGGTGTCAGCTGGACCTTTTCATGGATATATTGCAGCAGCTCAGTCACCAGTTCACAGGCCGATGACGCGTATGGCTCCAAATAGATCAGAACAGAATCATTAATAAATTCCTCGCCCCGACGGTGATGATCCACAACCACCACCCGGCTGGCCGTCTGCACCAGACGCGGCTCAATCGTCATTGACGCCTTGTGCGTATCCACCACAACCAGCAGGCTGTGCTCGGTCATCACCTGAAGCGACTGCTCCGGTGTCATGAGCGCTTGCGACAGCTTCTCATCCTTGTTTACCTGCTCCATCATTCGGTCAATAGACGGATTGGATTTGTCCAGTACAATATGGGCCTCTACATTGTAAAGTGCCGCAGCCTTCCACACACCGATAGCTGCTCCTATTGCATCCATGTCCGGTATTTTGTGTCCCATAATCAGCACACGGTCGCTCTCCTGCATCAGATCACGCAACGCATGCGCAATGACTCGGGCACGCACCCTGGTACGCTTCTCGACAGCATTGGACTTGCCTCCGTAAAAGGACAGGCGCTGTCCCGCTTTCACTGCTGCTTGATCTCCCCCACGTCCAAGCGCCATATCTAGACTGGATTGAGCTAGCTCGCCCAGCTCCTTGATACTCTCTGCCCCGAAAGACAAACCAATGCTCAATGTCATCGGTACTTTCAAATCTGCTGTCATTTCCCGCACGGTATCCAAAATGACGAATCGGCTTTGCTCCAGCTCCTGGAGTGCTTTATGATTCAGCATAATAAGATAACGCTCAGATGACAACCGGCGCAAATAAATATTGTATTGATTGGCCCAAGACGTAATCTCGCTGGAAACCTTCGCAATAAGCGCGGTACGCTGCTGATCGTCCATTCCCTGAGCAGCCTCGTCCATATTATCAAGCATGACAATACCAAGCGCTAACCGCTCGTTCTCATACTGCTTGCGCAGTACCGCGAGCTCCGTCACTTCATACAAATATATCAGACGCTCATCAGGCACGATTAGAAACTGATAATGACGCTCATCATGCTGTAATTCCACCTTTAGTTCACGAGCAGACTCTTTCGTTTCCTTTTTAGTGCTTAGAGCGTTTGCGAGTTGAGGAAACAAATCTTGAAGGGGCTCTCCAATCAACGATTGCTCCTCGAACATCTCACTGGCAAAGCGATTGTGCCATTCTACCGTCCGATTTTCACTGTATAAAATGATACCGAACGGCAGTGTACTGATCGCTTCTCCCTCCACCCGCTTGATCCGGAAGGAAAGGCCACTGATATATTGATTCAGTTCCCGACGGAAATCCAGCTCCGTCTTCAGCATCAATCCGCCGAGCAAGAATGATAGCAGCAGTCCTATCACACCCAGTTCCCAGTTGTACATGGAAATACATATGACAAGCACCAGCAGCAGTAAAAACGCCCAGACCGTCTGATAGCCGTGCCAGCGTTTTTGTAGAAATTTAGGCATGACTGTTCACCCTATTTCTTTGATCTTGTAATAGCTTCACGCAGCGGAAAGGCCAAATCAATAATACCTATAATGCGGAGCGGCTGGAACACCAGAACGACGAGCGACAGCAGCAACGCAATCACTGGGCTCATTTTACGGCTATGCGTCCAGAAGTATACAAAACCAATTGTCTGGATAATAAAACATGCATGGATCAGCGGTAGCATACTAATGGAAACCGTTTGAATCCAGCTGCTATCGGAGGAATCCGCTATCCATCCAATTACAATTGCCAGCAGATAGTACCAGATCAGCGTGCGTGGTAGCATCCACTCGCGGGCAGGCTTCATTTTACGTACCGGCACATCGAGACTGCTCAATGCTGGACGTGCCAAAGCATGTGTGATCACTGCCAGTATAAACGAGCTGACGATCATCACATATGGAACTTTACCAATCAGCATTGTACCGAGTTTCTGCGTATCTTCAGCTGTCCAGCTCATATTCGCAAACATCGGATTCGCACTTAAAATCTGCTGTACAATACTGGCCGATATCTCAGCCTGATCCCGAAGGGACTGCGAAAGATCAAACCCGAAGGAATACGTAGCGATAAACAGTACAAACAACAACTCGGCTAAAATAATGCCCGTTCCGGTCATCAACGCCTGAAAAGCAGATCCTCCCTTTTTATATATCCGTCCCATCAATATAGAAGGAATCAGAAAGTAAATCGCAGGAAGCAGCGAATACACATCGAGTAGCGCTATAATTAAAAGCACCGGTATGACGTGAACCAGAAATCCTTTGAAAGGCAGCGATGAAAACAATACAGCGCCAGGCACAATCAGAAAAAATACGGTAATAATTCTAAATGGTGTCAATAGAGTCAGCAGCAGAAGCAAATAAATAACGCTCCATGCTACAGTGGCCAAGCGGAATTTCAACGTTTTCACCTCTTACGCATATGTTCTTCCAGTGCGGAAATGTCCTGATACCAATCCTCCAGCTGGTGTCCTTCTTTTCTGTGCTTTCTTAGCTTGTCGATGAGTAGATCATCCAATTCACGGTAAGACACCCCAAGACGCCTCCCCAGAATATAACTGCTCATCACCAGGCTGGCCAAACAGTCACCAATACGGACTGTACTGCCTTCCCACATCGCCTTAAACAGACGGGAGACTTGGTCAAGCACCTCTGTTTTAAGCCATTCAATAACCTTGGCTCGTTTAACTACATCCATTTCTTTAGGCATATGATGAAGAGTCACACCCCTCTGAAAAAGCTTTATTCTCCATTATAGCATATCCTATTTTGAAAATAACTGTTACCCCATAGGGTAAATCGTTATTTTCAGAGCAGCTTTGCTGCTTATTATAAGCCCATGTCAACACTGTTAGCCCCTAGGGTGATAGTAATCTTCAGTGCGGCTTTGCTGCTTATTTTAGCTTGAAGTATTAAGCGATTCCTTGGACACAAATTTCTCACAATACTCAATAATTTGGCTGCGGCGCACGATACCGATAAACCTTTCCATATCATCCACAACGGGCACAAAGTTTTGTACCTTCGCCAAATTAATCAGATCCTCCATATTGGCATCAATGGATACAGGTTTCATCGAAACCCGTAGCGGAACGTCCTTGAGCATAAACTTAGAAGCGTTTTCAAAGGTGATTTTCCCCTCAGACTCTTTCATATGCCACAATAGGTCACCCTCTGTAACCGTACCCGTATATCTACCTTCCTTATCCAAAATAGGAACCGCTGTGAATCGGTGATATTCCATTCGTTCCAATGTTTGCCGTAGAGTAGCATCCGCCGTTACACAAGCGACCCCTTGTTTGGGAAGCAAGAAAAAAGCAATATTCATGAGAAACGAATCCCCCTCAAAATCAAATATAAATCCATTGATTACTCACTGAATGTCCTGTTTGTCGGGAAGCCTCAGCGTCTGCGGGGTTGTATCAGAGTCTAGCCAGTTCGCAATCATAAGTCTGGCATATTCAAGTTCCTGTTCATTAGCCCGGTCATAGTACAGGCCCTTCTTCTTGAACCCTTCCCCCGTAATCGTAAAACTTGAGATTTGTGGATTCCCTTGTGAAATAGCTTGCTTGCCAAGCCCAGTAATAAAGGCAGGTTCCATATCCGTTGTGAAATTGGCCCCCATGATATCGAGCAACTCCGGGATCTTGGTGATTCCGTCGATATTCAGTAGCCTATCGGCCATAGCATTCAAAAAAATTTGCTGACGTTTTGTACGGTTGAAGTCGCTATCTTCCCGATACCTAACATAATACATGGCTTCTTCACCATTATAAAGCGGCTTGCCCGCCTCAATACGGAACTTGATATGCAGCGGGTTTTTATTCTCGATGGGCTGGTCGATAGGTAACACTACTCCGCCCACTGCATTCACGGCATCCTGAATACCCTGGAAATTAATCGTAGCATAATAATCGACCTTATGCTCCATCAGCTTCTCTACAGTGCCCATGGACATATTCTCGCCTCCGAACGCATAAGCATGCCCCAACTTATCAAAATCATCCTCGCCATCTCGATTGGAATCATGTCCGGCAATCTGTACATACGTATCCCTTGGGATAGAAATCAAGAGCACACGCGATTCTGCGGGCCGTACAGCAGCATATATCACCGTATCTGAGCGACCACGTGCCTTTTCATTGGGCCGTTGATCTGTCCCCAGTAATAACACCGAAAAAGGCTCCTTCTGGTAAGCAACGGTCTCTTGGGGCTGTTGTTCCTTGGATTGACGAGGCTGGTAGGATTTCTCCAGCTTGCTTTCCAGCGTCGGTGACACAAACCAGTCAAAAGCCACGAGCGTCAGCTGTTTGCGGAATAGATAGCCCCCTACTGCAACTAAAAGCAAGACAATACATGAAATATATAGAGCGGTAAACCTCTTTTTCTTTTTGGGCTTTCCACGGGTCCTTCTCTTATGTCTTCTCTCCATCATGGCTTCCTTCCTTCTTTCGTCCACAAATCCCATCTCTTCATTAAACCGGATTGATCCCTCATGAAGCGGAAACTTCCCCTCAAAGCATAAAAGGTCTGCTACCTTGTTGTCAAAAGTGCCATGGCGTGGTTAGTTCCTCAAACTCATGACAAAAAAGGCTTTGCCCTTACGGTCAAAGCCCTCATTTACGTTTATATAAGTATTCTATGTAGCTTTCAAAGTTATCTTTTATCTTAATGCAGAGACAGTTTCACCAAATTTTGCAATCGTACCGGAAAAGAGGTGGACAGAGAAAAACCATAATCAAACAGCTTCCGTGTCTGTGCGAAACGCTCTTCCTTGCTCGGTGCACCCAGCACTACAGCAACTAATCGTTTGCCATGCTGCTCAGCTGTACCAGTGAAGCAGTATCCAGCATCGCTTGTGTACCCTGCTTTCAATCCGTCCGTCCCCGCATAAGAGTACGGTCCAGCCAAGGAAGGCAGCATCCAGTTCGTATTACTGATGTAAATGCCCTTATCCTTCAATTCCATCTGTGTGCGGCTGGACGTTCTGAGAATCTCAGGATGTGACGTAATCAAGTAAGAGGCCAACTTTGCAGTGTCGCTTGCCGTCATTTTCGTTTCTCCGCGAATATCCTTAGGATGGTTCGGCCCCAATTCACTCTGACCAGCCCCAGAGGCATTACTAAAGCGACTACCGGGTGACAGCCCAATTTGAGCAGCCTTTTCATTCATGCGCTTCACAAAAGCGGACTCATTCCCTGATGAACGCTCTGCCAGCGCTACAGCGGCGTCATTCGCTGAATACACAACCATACTTTGGAACAGTTCAGATACGGTCATTCTTTCCCCATACCGAAGAGACAGATTCACACCACCCACCGTACTGGCATAACGACTAATTCGCACCTCATCATTCCAGCCTAACCGTCCGGTCCGAATATCCTCCAGTACCAATAGCTCGGTCATGAGCTTGGACATATTTGCAGAAGGCATAGGCTTATCGCCATTCACATCCATCAGTAATTCCCCGGTGTGCATGTCCATCAGCACTGCAGCGTCTGCATCCACATTCGGCTTTCCGATCAACAAGCGGGGTCCAAGAGTAATAAAAATCAATATAATAAGTACCGGGACGACAATAGCCCAACGTAACCAATGTTTTTTCATCATCGTAATAACCTCCATATCTTATTAGACGATGAAAAATCCATTTTGTCTGCAATTTTTCGAAAAAAAGATACAATTTTTTTACCTTTTTTTATTTCACGACAAAATACCCGCCAATCCCTGTTACAGGATAACGGATATTTTGCTTCTTCAGTATGCCGTATTAGGCAAAATGACAGGCTACAAAATGCTGGTCGCCCGAATCTCGGTATACTGGAGCCTCTGTTCTACAGCGCGCTTCCGCCATAGGACAGCGTGTATGAAACTTGCATCCTGACGGCGGATTAGCCGGAGACGGGATGTCCCCTTTTAACACAATCCGCTGCCTTTTGATCGTCGGATCTGGAATCGGTACTGCTGATAGCAGAGCCTTGGTGTATGGGTGTAGCGGATTGCTGAACAGCTCCTCCTTGGAAGCCAACTCTACCATCGAGCCCAGATACATCACACCAATCCGGCTACACAGATGCTCGACTACACTCAGATCATGCGAGATGAACAGGTACGTCAGTTGGCGTTCCTGTTGCAAATCGCTTAACAAGTTAATGATCTGGGCCTGAATCGACACATCCAGAGCAGATACCGGCTCGTCAGCCACAATAAAATCAGGATTCAAAATCAAGGCCCTTGCAATCCCGATCCGCTGCCGCTGACCGCCAGAGAACTCATGCGGATAACGATCATAGTGATATGAGGACAGCCCACAAATGTTCAGCGTTTCGTTGACCTTCTGCCGTAGCTCATTACGATCAATCAACCCGTGATCCAGCAAAGCCTCTCCGATCGCCTCACCCACCTTAATTCTCGGGTTCAGTGAACTAAAAGGGTCCTGGAAGACGATTTGCAGCTTTGGACGAAGCGCACGAATCTGCTCCTTGTTTAATGCGTGCAAATCTTCGCCCTTGTACCGTACTGATCCCTCTGTCTTATCCATCAATCTGAGAATCGTGCGTCCAATCGTACTTTTACCGCAGCCCGATTCTCCTACCAGACCAAACGATTCACCCTTATGAATATGAAAGGATACATCATCGACCGCCTTGACATGTCCGACCGTACGCTGAAAAACCCCGCCTGTGATTGGGAAATACTTTTTCAGCCCTTCCACTTGAATTAAAGGCTCGCTCATATTCGTTGCCCTCCTTCTTTCTCATATAGCCAGCAGGCAACCTTATGGCCATTCTCCTTTTCATTCAAGGGAGGGGCCTGATCCTTGCATATTTGCATACAATGTGCGCATCGATCATGAAAATGGCAATTTTCGCCCAGCTCAATGGGGTTTGGCACCTGCCCTGGGATGGAATATAGCCGATCCATTTTCTGATTAATGACAGGCTTTGCCTTTAATAGTCCTTGAGTATACGGATGCTGCGGATTTTTGAACAGCTCAATGACAGGAGCCTCTTCAATAACGTTCCCGGCATACATAACGACCACATAATCGGCCATTTCTGCCACGACACCCAAGTCATGTGTTATCAGCATAATGGACGTTTTAAGCTTATCCTTCAAATCCCGCATTAAATCGAGAATCTGTGCCTGGATCGTTACATCCAGTGCCGTTGTCGGTTCATCCGCAATCAACAGCTTCGGATTACAGCTTAAAGCAATAGCAATCATAATCCGCTGGCGCATACCGCCACTCAACTCATGAGGATAGGAATTGAATATTTCCTCCGATCGCGAAATGCCCACCAAATTAATTAGTTCAATTGCCCGGGCGCGTGCTTCCCTTTTACTCATTAATGTATGCATCAGCAACGGCTCCGTAATCTGTTCCCCGATCGTAAGCACCGGATTCAGAGAAGACATCGGTTCCTGAAAAATAATCGAAATGTCATTGCCGCGAATTTGCTGCATTTGCCCTTTATTGAGTTTTAGGAGATCCTTGCCCTCAAACCAGATTTGTCCGTCTGAGGTGTGGGGAGAATCAATCAACCGCATCATTGTCATCGCAGTTACACTCTTACCACAGCCAGATTCTCCTACCACACAGAGCGTTTCACCCTCACGAATTTTAAAACTGACGTCATTGACCGCTTTGACAGTTCCGTTAGAGGTATGAAAGTGGGTTTTCAGGTTACGAAATTCAATCAAAGCATTTTCCATAAACGTTCGTCTCCTACTTCTTCATTTTAGGGTCCAGCGCGTCACGCAAGCCGTCACCAATCAGATTAATCGCTACAACGGTAATTAGAATACACATTCCCGGTGGTACCCATATCCAGGGCCGTTTGCGGAAGTCAATCAGATTATTCGCAGCCGATATCATGTTCCCCCACGAAGGTGTGGGCGGCACGACGCCAATTCCCAAGTAACTGAGCGCAGATTCTGTAATAATCGCACCAGCCACTCCAAGCGTAGCCGTAACAATAATAGTAGGAATCGTGTTCGGTAGCAGATGTCGGAATATTTTGCGGCGGTCTCTCAACCCCAGCGCTTCCGTCGCCTGCATGAACTCCTGTTCACGCAGTGTAAGAATCTGCCCTCTGACCAGACGGGACAAGCTCGTCCAGCTCAGGACCCCAATAATAAGCATCAGAAAATAAATACGGTTCGACGGATCAACCTTCAAATCCGATAGAACAGCACCTAAAATAATAAGCAGCGGCAATGTAGGCAGCGCCATAAAAATATCAGCAATCCGCATAATAACCGTATCCACGCCTTTACGATAAAACCCTGCCAGCGCACCCAACGTTGCCCCGATCATGACCGAAATAAACGTGGCGACCAGCCCCACTGTCAAAGAAATACGGCCAGCCAGCATCGTACGCAGTAAAATATCTCTACCAAACTTATCCGTACCGAGCCAGTACTTCGCATTAGGGGATAAGTTTTTGTCAGATAGCTTGTAATCATCTAAATGATAAGGTGAAATCATGGGACCAAATACACAAATGATAACCATCAGAATTAATATAACGAGACCTGCCAAAGCCAAGCGGTTTTGATTAAAACGGCGAACGGCGATTCTCCATGGAGACGCTTCAGGACGGATCGCCGCCTTTTGATTCGTTTCAATCGTGACTGTTTCTGCGGACAATAGTATCCCTCCTACTTCAAGCGAATTCTTGGATCTGCCATGCCATACAATACATCAGAAAGTAGATTGCCGATGAGCGTGAGAACAGCCAGGAAAATGGTGAAGCCCAACATAAACGGATAGTCCCGCATACTAATGGACTCCAGGTAGACCTGCCCCACACCCGGCCATACAAATACCTTTTCCAGGATCATTGCCCCACCAAATAAGGCTGGAAGCTCGAACCCGAGCAGTGTGATTGCTGGAATCAGGGCATTGCGCAATGCATGTTTGAAAATAACCGTCCGTTCCTTCAAGCCCTTGGCGCGTGCGGTACGGATATAATCCTGACGGATGACCTCCAACATGCCTGTACGGAAATAACGAGTCAGGCTTCCTGTACTCAGCATCGTAAGTACGAGTGTCGGCAGGAACATATGCTTGAGGACATCCACCATATACGCCCACGAACCTGCTTCCATCCCTGCTGTAGTCATACCCCCAACCGGGAGAATTCCCCATTCAAGGGCAAATATTTTGATGACCAATAGACCAATAAAAAATGAAGGCAGCGACATACATAAGAAAATGAATAACGTCACGAACTTATCGAATAAGGAATATTGAAACTTAGCTGAAAATACCCCTGCAACAACTGCAATGAGCCAGCTAAAAATAAGACTAAAAAAAGCGATAATAAAAGAGTTCCATACATAATTGCCAATGACCTTCGTTACCGGCTGCTTATGCTGTAATGAATCCCCCATATTTCCCTTTAACATATTACCGGCCCATATAAAATAACGTTGGTATTCCGGCTTATCCAGCCCGTAGATATGTCGTAGCTGCTGCGCCTTCTCGGCGGTCATATTCGGGTTCTGCTTGGCTGTAATGTAATCACCCGGCACCATGGCTGAAATCGCAAAAACGATAATGGATATGCCAATAAGTGTGGGGATGAGTTGCAGCAGTCTTCGAATAATGTACTGCTTCATATTCATTCCTCCAGACGAATAAAGTGATATGCCCAGCTCGTGAGAGCTGAGCATACGGTTGGCACCCCTTATTGAGCGATTTGAGCGTTATGCAGAGTGAACTCAAAATCTTTGTATGGCGTAATTTCTAGGCCGGATACACGTCCATTCACTGGCCACATATCTCTGCGTTGGTACATAAAGATAGTTGGCAAATCTTTGTTCAACTCTTGATAGAGCTGTTTGTAAATCTGTTTGCGTTTCTCTTGATCCAGTTCATGCTTACCAGCAAGCGTTAATTCATCCACCTTTTTATTAGAGTAGCCGATATCGTTTTGTGCACCATTCGTAATAAAAGTCGTTGTGTCCGGGTCTGGAGTTAAGCCCCAGGCCGCGAAGAACATATCAAACTTGCCTGTATCCTTTTTATCCATAATGGCGTTAAAATCTAAAGTTTCGGAAGTCAGCTTGATGCCTAGCTCCTTATAGTTATTGGACATGATTGGTAGCAAGGCCTCTACTACTGGATTATCAGCAGTTGCGGAGAAGTTAATGGTCAGCTTTTCGCCGTCCTTTTCGCGAATCCCGTCAGCACCAACCTTCCAGCCTGCCTCATCCAGCAAAGCCTTCGCCTTCGCTGTATCAAATTCATATTTGTTGATGCCTTCATCCGTATAAGACCAAGATTCTGTAGATTGTGGAATGTTAATGACATTCGCATATGGCCCATACACGCCCTGTACAATCTCTTTACGGTTTAAACCAATAGTTAAAGCCTGACGTACTTTAGGGTCCTGGAATTTCTTTTCCTTGTGATTAAATGCAATATATCCATAGCCATTGGTCGGCATAATATTCACGTCCAAGAAGCCTAGAGCCTTTAATTCCTCTACATTGTCTTCCGTAACTGTGATGTTGTCCATGTCCGTTTCGCCTGTTTGCAGCATAGACAGGTTTGTTTCTTCTGTTGTCGTTTTGAAAATAACCGATTTTACCTTTGGTGCGCCCTTGAAGTAGTTTGGATTCGCTTCAAGTACGACTTGCTGACCCGGGGAAAAGCTCTTCAGCATATACTGCCCGGAGCCGATTGGTTTATTATTAAGCGCCTTGATGCTGTCCAGGTTACCCTTCTTGAACCCTTTTCCGTAATAAGCCTCTGGCATGAAGTATTGCTCACCCAGATAATCCTTCGTATAAGCTGTTGCTTCTGTAACGGTTACCTCTACTGTATTATCATCGATGACCTTGATACCCGAGATATCATTCGCCTTGCCATCGTGGTATTCCTTACCGCCTTTAATCTTAAAAGATAATATATCGCTTTCTCCATCATAATTCGGATCATGCAGCACTTTGAGAACAAAAGCATAATCCTTTACGGTTACTGGAGTGCCGTCACTATACTTCACACCTGGTTTCAGATGGAAGGTGTATTTTAGACCATCCGGCGATACATCAACCTTCTCAGCCAAACTATTTTCATATGTACCATCTGCCTTCACCTGTAAGAAGGAATCAAATACCGTTCTGACTACATATAAATCGTAAGTTGTTTGCCAGAATAACGGGTTAAATACCCCTTTAGGTGATGTCATACCTACTACAATGTTATCTTTCCGATTTGTTGCTCCCGGAGGATTTTGTGACAAATCCGTCGCTTTAATTACACCCTCTGTAACTGGTGCGCTGCCTTCATTTCCCTCTGTTTTCTTATCCGCATTACCTTGCTGCGGCTGTGCCTCATTAGCACCTCCACTACATCCTGCAAACAGAACACCAACGATCGTAAGCACCATAAGCAAAGAAACCCATTTCTTCGTTTGCACCATCCTGTTAATCCCCCTTAGTCGGTCTTTATTTAACAGCCTGTCTCATTCCTGCGGTGATTCGCTAAAGCTTGAGGTTTGAAAATGAAGTTTGCACATCCTCCTTACTGTTCCTAATGATAGCGTAGAACACATGTTTTAGACCCTTGGTCAATTTTGTGCACTGACAACCATTACATTTTTATTAAGGTTTATCTTAAGTGTAAAATAATATCACGTCAATATCTTTTTTTATGTAATATGCAATTGCAAAACATCTATTTTTGTAAAGTTTATGAAATTTACTTGTGGAAAATGACAAAAAACTGAGTGTTATGTAATATAAAATAACATTCCGAATGATTGAAATGTGTACTCTGGCGAGTTGGGGAGCTTGTAATTTCCTAAGCCACTAAAAGGTAAATCATACTTAATGGGTAAACATGGATTGTATTATTAGTAAGTTACAATAGATGGCACTTGTTGTCAATAAAAAAAATCATAAAAAAAGATGTCCCCATAATTGGGGACATCCTTTTTTTCCACCCACTACTATTCAGTAGTGTAAGGAAGCAATGCGATTTGACGGGAACGTTTAACAGCGATTGTCAACATACGTTGATATTTCGCGCTTGTTCCAGTCACACGACGAGGAAGAATTTTTCCACGTTCGCTGATGAATTTTTTAAGCAGGTCTGTATCTTTATAGTCAATGTGAGTAATTTTGTTCACAGTGAAGAAACATACTTTACGACGTTTGTTGCGACCACCACGACGAGCTGGTCTTTTGTTATCGTCTCCGCCTTCTCTTTGTCTGAAGCCCATTCTTTGTCAGTCCTTTCCCAATTAAAATGGTAGATCATCATCCGAAATATCGATCGGTTTTCCGTCATCGGAAAAAGGATCCTGATTGTTTCGCGAGTTATTATTCCCGCGCCCACTATTGCTGTTACCGCCTCCGAAAGGAGACTCCTCACGCATACCTCCACCGCTATTGCCGCCACCGTTGCCGCTATCGCGGTTAGATTCCAAGAAACGTACATTATCAGCAACAATTTCAGTCACGTATACACGTTTTCCTTCATTGTTCTCATAATTACGCACTTGTACACGGCCTTCAACAGCCGTCAAACGACCTTTACGAAGATAGTTAGCGCATGTTTCAGCAAGCTGACGCCAGGTTACGATCGGCAAGAAATCCGCTTCCCGTTCGCCGCCTTGACTTGTAAACGGACGGTCTACAGCCAGGGTGAACTGGGTTACTGCTACACCAGACGGTGTATAGCGCAGCTCTGGATCTTTGGTCAAACGACCGATCAGAATGACACGGTTCAACAATCCAATCCCCTCCTTTGAGCGTTGTTCATTACATAATCACGTACAATAATTAAGCTACGTCGTTCGTAATGAGATAACGAATTACTTCGTCAGAAATTTTCATGATACGCTCAAGCTCAGTAACAACAGCAGGTTCTGCTGTGAAGTTTACCAGAACGAAAGAACCATCACGGAATTTCTTGATCTCATACGCAAGACGGCGTTTAGTTACATCGTGATTCGTAATTTCGCCACCGCCGTTAGAGATGATACCTTGGAATTTGTCGACTGTCGCTTGAACAGCTTCTTGTTCAATGTCAGGACGAATAATGTACATCACTTCATATTTGCGCATTCTTTACACCTCCTTATGGACATAAGGCCCTCAATCTCAGTTGAGAGCAAGGAACGAGCCTAAACTCGCACTAAAACAGTTTACCAAATCGAGCACCTGAATGCAACCTGCAATTTCGAGCATAAGGCTAAAAACTGCTCACACACATCATATCACTGGTTTTATACAATTTTATATCACACCACAAATTTTGCATATATAAAGGAAATAATTTTTGATTAACTACTATCTGTATGCCCTAATTTCGCATGTTTCTGTTTAAGACAGCGCACAATAACCGTTGCAGTCCAAATTCATTATCTAAGGAGGCACAACCGTATGGGTGAAAAGACTGAGTTCGTACCCGGGGATAAGGTCCCAAACGACGGCGTATATATGGAGGTTGGAGAAAAAAGCTTTCATACTGAAATCCAAAACCCGCAGCAAATAACGTTGGAAAGAGGCGATTCTTTTCCGAAGACCACCAATCATAATCGCAAGTGGAAGAAAAAAACGAAAGCTCGCGTCCACTAATGTATATTTCTTCGGAATCCTGGCCATATTATGATTAGGCGATACAACAGAGAGGTGTGGTTCCGTTGGACAACGTAGCCTTACAAACTGTTAGGAGATCCATTCCGGGCATTAGAAGCGTTAGGTTTGTGTAAAAGGACACTGTCTTTTCAACACGGTATTGCTAGTCAGTACACCGAGTTTCATGATGTGATTGGACAGATCGTATCCTGTTAAAAATGTATCGCCTACGATGGAGGACCTTTGTGGTCCTCCTTTGTTGCATTATCGGACTTTTTGCATATACTGGTAAAATGCAGATTAATTCAGCTCCTTCTGCTAGAATATATCCAAGTACAAAGACCTACTATCTACGGAGGTTTAAAGATGAGCTATTCTCGTATATTAAAGTGGATATCAGGTATATTCGAATTGGTGCTGGCTGTACCGATTGTGGGAGGAGCTATTGTCATGGGGACTGGCTACTCAGCTCTAGGGTTTATGCTTGTCCTACATGCAGTAACACTTATCCTGTCGTTACGCAATCAGGAAGCGATCTACGGTTCTGTCTGGGGAGTACTCACTTCCTTGCTAGCCTGGATTCCTTTTGTTGGCTGGGCACTCCATTTGATTGCAGCCATCCTTCTGATGATCTCTGGCTCAAAGAGAACAAAACGCTATCATTACCCGCCTAATCAGCTATAACAAAAGAAAGCTCCTGACAGCAATTATTTCAAATGCTGTTAGGAGCTTTCTTTTGCTCTAACGCCTTATTCATTCACCAATAGATTCTTAATCATTTTTTCGATATCGTTACATTCATTTTTAGTAATCTGATTTATTTATTGCCATAAAACAAAAAATCCCCCACATCAGCAGACGTAAGAGATTGATTTAGTTCATAAAGTTAGTGGCGGAAAGAGTGGGATTCGAACCCACGCACGCCTTGCGACGCCTAACTGATTTCGAGTCAGCCCCCTTGGACCTCTTGGGTACCTTTCCGCAGCAAGGATAATTATATCATCATTGCTTTCATGACGCAAGCTGATTTCTTGTTCACCATGATCCACTTTCTCTGCTCAAATGGTTTCCGAATTCTGCTCGTCACCACTGGACTTTGAGCGCAGCACTTTTTTCATATTCTTTTCGAACTTGGCACGCGGAATCAGCACACTATGCTGGCATCCGACACATTTGATTCGAATATCCATCCCCATCCGGATGATTTCCATCTCGTTCGTTCCACACGGATGAGGCTTCTTCATCTGCACAATATCCCCTAGTTCAAACGACTTACGCTCCACCCTTCTCTCCCCCTTTTCTTCCTGGCTCATCTTCTTTTTCAAGGGTGATCGCCGTTTCCAGTGCGGCCTGACGATGTTCCTCGTCCTCCAGAGCCCTCTTGATATTATTATGAATATCACGCTCTACCAAGGCCCCTGTGTTCGGCATACATTCCGCCACAACACGTACGATATACTCTGATGTAGTCATGGACTGAACGCCTAACACATCCGGCATATTAAGTATCTGCGCATTGGACTCTTCGATACCTTGGATCGCCTGTTTTACCAAGCTGACGGCTTCCTCCAGACTACGCTCCGCCTTCATCGGCACATCTACCACCGCCAACGCGTTGGACATGGAGAAGTTCGTTACCGTCGTAATGGAGCCGTTCGGTAAAATATACACCTCACCTTTCCAGCTCACCAGCCTGGTTGTACGCAGCCCAATCATTTCTACCGTCCCCTTGAAAGTTCCCGTCTGAATGACGTCTCCTACGGCAAATTGATCCTCAAATATAATAAAGAATCCGGTAATTACATCCTTAACCAAGCTTTGTGCCCCAAAACCTACAGCCAACCCAAGCACTCCAGCTCCAGCAATCAGAGGGCCTAGATTTATACCCATTTGCGATAGCACCAGCATAATCAAGATGAAATTGAACACAATATTTGTTACATTTTTTAGCAGTTCGCCCACAGTCGTTAACCGTCTGGTATTCAATCGGAATCTGCCGTTATCTCCCTTTTGCTCCATCGACTTATCTATAATTTTATTAATAACTCGAATAAAGATACGTGTAATGATGAAAATAATTACGATTTTCAAAACCACAAACAAAAAGGTCGACCACATCGCACTATCTGTAAGCCATTTCCATACAGCATCCTTCCAATGAATCGCACCTTGCACTACGTCATCCGTGTCTAAATTACCGGCCAACCAATGTATAAAGGTCATGCTGTACTCCTCCTCAAACCAGGGAACCACTCTTTCTATTTCCCACATTCTATTTCCTATCTATATAAGCATATCTCCCGACTTCAAACATACGACTATGAATAATCTACTTTTCCCGAGTATAAAAACGCAAGTTTATCCATATACTAGCTACTATCTTGAGAATAATTGTTACCCGCAGGCCAAGTATATTCTTAAAGGTAGGCGAGCATAACCTGCACACTCCACTACAGGACGAAAGGAAGATTCCATGACTTATCCATCTGACTTCATTCCGGGGCAAGAACCCCTAAGCTTAAAAATATCACACACCGATCCCGGGATCCAATCAGCCATCATCCATCGTTTGCTGTTCCATCTGCATCAGGCGCGGAGTCTACAAAATATCGTCATCATTTGCATCGGCACCGATCGTTCTACTGGAGATTGCCTTGGTCCGCTTGTGGGAACCCATTTGTCACGCTATAAAAGCCCCCTGTTTAACTTGTATGGAACATTAGATGAGCCTGTACATGCTATGAACCTTCAAACGACGCTGAACGGCATACATGACCGATACGAACAGCCTTATATCATTGGCATAGACGCATGTCTTGGACAAACCTCCAGTGTTGGATGCATTCAGGTTGCAGAGGGTCCTCTCAAGCCTGGAGCAGGTGTAAATAAAGAATTACCGCCGGTCGGCGATATCCATTTGACTGGTATCGTTAACGTCGGCGGCTTCATGGAATACTTCGTGTTACAAAATACGAGACTAAATTTGGTAATGAAGTTATCAGATATCATAGCTAGTAGCTTATACTCCGCAATTAAGGAGTGGCATTACCGGTCTGTCCTACTTGCTGCGCAAGAGTAATAGCTTCTTTCTCTTCAGGTGATAAGGAATAAGTGGATTGTCCCGCTTCCAGAGGCTTGGCATACACATATGAGCCATCCCGGTTATAAATACCGGTCAATACTATTCCGTCCTGATTATCGTCTACAATAGCCAGAGAGAAGCTTAGATCGCTCCCTCTCTCACCAAAGGCATTATAGCGTTTGATGCCTATATGTCCCTTCAAGCCAGTCAGTTTGCTGCGTAGTGATTTCATACTTGCACGGTGGGCTTCCTGCTCATCTTCAATCGTATCCATCTGTACCTTTAAATCAATCAGCAGCGTCTCCAAATTCTCTACCCCGCTGCCTGCCATCATGGTTTCATACTTTCGCCGCATCTTCTTCAGCTTTGATCCCTGTACAATAACAACAATCAACAGGATAAGCAAAATAAGCACGATCCCTGCAACAATTCCAGCAAGCTGCTCCATGATTAGTCCATTCAATTCAGCCATATGTTTGTTTCTACCCCTCTACCTCAAAAATCATGTTACTGCTTTGCTTACCTTTTATTTTAAACGTTTGAGAACAGCGAGACAAATAACACAAGGCTATTAGTTTATCCATCAAAACCATTCTAATTCCTGCAATTCCAGACAAAGCAAAGACATATCTCACTTTCCATTTCACTCAAGGAGACATGTCCATATTTTTACAGACTACTGTAATAGCTCCAGTAATCTTTCCAAATCCTGCTGGCTGTAATAATTCAATTCAATTTTGCCTTTATCCTTATTGTGCTTGATCTTCACAGTTGTTTTAAAACGCTCGCGCAGGGACTCTTCCATATGGTCAATATAGGGGTCCTTTTTTCGCACCTTTGCTTTAGCTTTTGTTTCTCCAGGCTTATGATCCAACTGTTGTACGGCTTCCTCAAGTTCACGAACACTCCACTGTTGCTCAATGCATTGCATGGCCAGCTGTTTTACCATGTCTGGATCTTTAAGCCCGACTATTGCTCTAGCATGCCCCATAGACAATGTTCCACGTGAAACATGATCTTTAACCTCCTCAGGCAATGCGAGCAAACGAAGAAAATTGGCAATGTGTGAACGTGATTTTCCCACCTTCATGGACAACTCTTCCTGAGTTAAGGCGAATTGATCCATTAACCCCTGATACGCTACTGCCACTTCCATTGCATTTAAGTTTTCACGCTGTAAATTCTCAATCAGGGCAATCTCCATTACCTGCTGATCTGTAAAATTGCGAACAACCACAGGTATGGTCGGATTCCCGCAAAATTGAGATGCCCGAAATCGCCTTTCCCCGGCTATAATCTCATACCCTCTCAAGACACTACGCGCAATAATGGGTTGGATAACACCGTGCTGACGAATGGATTCCGCTAATTCCTTAATGGACTCCTCATCAAACGTTTTCCGAGGCTGGTATGGGTTCGCCCGCAACTGACTGAGCGGAATGTCAACAACCTTATCCTCTTCACTGACTGTAAGGGAGGGAATAAGTGCGTCCAGTCCCTTTCCCAACCGTTTACTCATAAGATACCACTTCCTTTGCCAACTCAATATATACCTCTGCCCCACGAGACCGGGGATCATACGTAATAATGGACTGGCCATGTGATGGTGCTTCGCTGAGTCTCACGTTGCGTGGAATAATCGTCTGATAAACTTTGCTTTGAAAATATTTTTTCACTTCTTCAATCACCTGAATACCCAAGTTCGTGCGGGCGTCAAACATGGTTAGCAACACACCCTCAATTTGCAATGAGGTATTTAAATGTTTTTGTACTAATCGCACGGTATTCAACAATTGGCTTAATCCTTCCAGCGCGTAATATTCACATTGGATTGGAATAATGACTGAATCGGAAGCCGTCAAGGAATTGAGCGTCAAAATCCCCAGTGATGGAGGGCAATCTATTAATATATAATCGTAATTATGCTTGACGAGTTGAAGTGATCTTTTTAATCTCAATTCGCGAGAAATAGTTGGTACCAGCTCGATTTCAGCACCAGCTAATTGGATGGTTGCCGGGATAATATCCAATCCCTCAACCTGTGTACTGATAATCGCCTCGCTAGGGTCAACTTCGTTAATGAGTACATCATAAATACAATTTGCCACATCCGCCTTATTGATACCCACACCGCTAGTTGTATTACCTTGCGGGTCGATATCCACGAGCAATACCCTTTTGCCGAGGGAAGCAAGTCCGGCGCCCAAATTCACGGAAGTAGTCGTTTTGCCTACTCCGCCCTTTTGATTGGCTACGGCTATTATTTTTGACACTTCATTCACCTCATAATTTAATCGGAATCCTGCTACGTTCCATGATTGCAAAAGCTCTATGAAGACGTTACTTAGTCCTTAACTTACGGATAACGGCAATTTCAAAATAGAATACGAGTATGCTGCGGTTTTATGTTGGCGTTAGACAGAAAAAGCGGCAATTGCTGCCGCTGTACGCTTCATCCCTTACTTACGTTTGGGAATTTGAATGACAATCTCATAGTGATCCTCATGATCAGATTCCTTTGTTTTGATATCCAACCCTGAGCCAGACACCATATCAATGGATTGACGAATCGTATTCAGCGCAAGCCGGACATCCTTGGTAAAGGAAATCCGCTTAGATTTCTTAATCGTGGATACTTGTTTATAGAAGGCAACTCGTGCCTCTGTTTGCTTCACATTGAGTTCCTTAGCAATCACTTCATCTAAAACCTTGTACTGTAGCTCTTCGGTCTCTAACGACAATAATGCACGAGCGTGACGCTCGGACACCCTCCGCTCCATTAGAGCCTCTTTCACTCTCTCCGGCAAATGAAGCAGCCGTATCTTATTAGCAATAGTGGATTGGCTTTTGCCAAGTCGCTGAGCGAGGCTTTCCTGGGTGAGTTGATGCAGGTCAATCAGCTTTTGATAAGCTACAGCCTCTTCAATCGCAGTTAGGCCCTCCCGCTGAAGATTCTCAATCAACGCGATGGATGCAGCTTGTGAATCATTAAACTCACGAACAATGGCTGGAATCGTCTCCATACCCAGCTTGGTGACAGCTCTCCAACGACGTTCCCCTGCTATAATTTCATATTGTCCATTACGGAAACGAACGACAATCGGTTGAATTACACCATGCGTCTTAATAGTCTGGCATAGCTCATCAATCTTTTCGTCGTCAAATATGGTGCGGGGCTGATAAGGACTGCTGACAATATCCCGAACTGGAATTTGTTTTATTTCGTCCCCATTGGAGCGCTCCGTCAAACCAAATAGCTTGGAAAATTGTTCTTTCATTCCGTATAATACCACCTAATTTCATAATAGCACCATACAAACAGCGCTTCGTGAAAAACAGTTCCTTACGGGGATTGTAGACCCTTCTATATGAAACAGCGCCGTAAGCGGGTACACTCCACGTACTCCCCTGACATTTGTTGTCCCACTTCCCTATATGTATATCTGAAATCATGGGTACGGGAAGCAGCCAACTTACACTAAAACGATTATCTCTATTCTATCACTTTTCCAGTCATAATCCTATCGTCTCTAACAGCTTTTCAGAAGGATAAAAGAATAAATTATGTAGAGGGCATTCGGCAAGGAGTCATCTTAAGCAAGGAGTTTATAAACCATAAAAAAAGTGAATGTTTCACGTGAAACATTCACTTTTTTCAAACACTTACACTAAAGGTGTTTTCAAAGGAGTACCTGGCTTACGCGGGTATTTCCGTGGTGTAGCTGCTCTTTTCTCAATAATAATCATATGTCTGGCTGCATCCTCAACAGGTAGCTGAAAGGCCTGAACATGCTTGATTTTTCCCTTTAGCTCTTTCAAGCTGTAGGAGGCTTCCCTGATTTCTTCGGTTGGGTCGCTACCCTTCATCGCTGCAAAGTGGCCTCCCTCACGGACAAAAGGCAAACAAAATTCATTTAGTACCGCGAGACGGGCAACAGCCCGGGCTGTGACCAGATCATAGCTATCACGATATCCTGCTTTGCGCCCCAATTCCTCTGCCCTGCTGTGAATCAGTTCGACATTTTCCAGTCCCAACTGCTCTACAACATGAGCTAAAAATTGTATGCGTTTGTTCAATGAGTCTACAATGGTCAATTGAATATGTGGAAAGCATATTTTCAAGGGAATCCCAGGAAAACCAGCACCTGACCCAATGTCAGCCAGGCTCCCCACATCATTTAACGGAACATAAAAGGCAAGTGAAACAGAATCGTAAAAATGCTTGGTGTACACTGCATCTCGCTCAGTAATGCCCGTCAGGTTCATTTTTTCATTCCATTCAACCAGCACACGGTAATACGTTTCAAACTGCTCTAACTGACTGTCATTAATCACAATGCTATGCTCTGCCAGCCGCTGCTTAAACTGCTGTTGTATCGCGTCCATTAAGATCCCCTCGCTGCCGTTACACGGTTATAGTGCTCCAGATAAACCAGCAAAATGGAAATATCCGCAGGAGTTACACCGGAGATACGGGATGCCTGACCGATGGACATCGGACGGATCTTTTCAAGCTTCTGCTTGGCTTCAATGGCCAAGCCTTGAACTTCATTGTATGCGATATCCTCTGGGAGCTTCTTCTTCTCCATCTTTTGCAGGCGTTCTACATGCATTAATTGCTTTTCAATGTAGCCCGCATACTTAATTTGGATTTCCACCTGTTCTTGCTCTTCCTCAGTAAGAGCTACAGGTGAAGGCGAAATTTGTGCCACTTGTGCATAGCTGATCTCAGGTCGACGCAGCACTGTTAACAAATTACTGCCGTCCTGTATCGGTGCAGATCCGCCTTGCTCCAGCATCTCATTTACATCAACCGGGCGAACTTTAGCTAAGCGTAAACGCTCAATTTCTTGCTCTACCTTTTGTTTTTTATCCAAAAAGCGCTCGTATCGTTCGTCAGTAATCAGACCAATATCATGCCCGATCGGAGTCAATCGAAGATCCGCGTTATCATGCCGCAACAACAGACGGTATTCTGCACGGGATGTCAGCAAACGATATGGCTCATTTGTACCCTTTGTCACCAGGTCGTCAATCAGAACCCCAATATAGCCTTGAGAACGATCCAGTACGACGGGCTCTTTTCCCTGCACCTTGCGAGCTGCATTAATCCCAGCCATAATTCCTTGACCCGCAGCTTCTTCATAACCGGATGTCCCGTTAATCTGACCTGCTGTGAACAAGCCAGGTACCTTTTTCGTTTCCAAAGTAGGCCACAACTGAGTAGGTACCATCGCATCATATTCAATAGCGTAACCGTTACGCATCATTTCTACCTTTTCCATCCCTGGAATGGTACGCAGTACTGCTAATTGCACATCCTCTGGCAAGCTTGTTGACAAGCCTTGAACATAGTATTCAGATGTGTTTTTACCCTCAGGCTCCAAAAAGATTTGGTGCTTCGGCTTATCACTGAAACGCACCACTTTATCTTCAATAGAGGGGCAATAACGTGGTCCCGTTCCTTCGATCAGACCAGAGAACATCGGTGCACGATGCAAATTATCATTAATAATCTGATGTGTTTCCACTGAAGTATACGTCAGCCAGCAAGGCAACTGCTCATTATCCGAGGACTTCGTTTCATAGGAGAAGAACTTCGGCTGATCATCGCCTGGCTGTATTTCCGTTTTGCTAAAATCAATCGTATCCTTATGCACACGTGGTGGCGTCCCTGTTTTAAAGCGAACGAGATCAAACCCAAGCTCTCTCAAATGTTCAGAAAGTCTCAGCGAAGGCTGCTGATTGTTCGGACCACTCTCATACATCAGCTCACCCATAATGATTTTTCCGCGCAGATAGGTGCCCGTCGTCAAGACAACTGCTTTACTACGATACTCTGTGCCCGTCTTCGTAATCACACCTACGCATTGGCCGTCTTCTATAATCAGCTCTTCAACCATGCCTTGACGTAAGGTCAGATTCGGTTCTTTCTCCATCGTTTCCTTCATCGCATGCTGATAAGAGAACTTGTCTGCTTGTGCGCGCAAGGCATGCACGGCAGGACCCTTACCAGTATTTAACATTCTTATTTGGATAAATGTCTTGTCGATATTCCGACCCATTTCGCCACCCAATGCATCAATTTCCCGTACTACATGACCCTTTGCGGGACCACCAATAGACGGGTTGCAGGGCATGAATGCGACCATATCCAAGTTAATTGTGATCATCAATGTACGACAGCCCATCCGTGCCGCTGCCAAGGCGGATTCTACGCCCGCATGGCCTGCACCGACGATGATCACATCATAGTCGCCTCCTTGATATCCCATACCTCTCTTGCCTCCCTTATACATTCGAGTCTTCACCCCGAATATGCTCTTGTGTATCTATGACGATAGCAGGCTTAAAACAGCCATGCTTGAATGTTCTACTTGCCCAGACAGAATTGTGAGAATATTTGATCTATTAACGCATCATGCGCAGTATCGCCTACAATCTCACCCAAATGCTCCCATGCCAGCCTTACATCAATCTGGATCATGTCAATTGGAACAAATTGATCAGCGGCCTCATAGGCATCTACCAGCGATTGGCGCGCTTTCTTCAGCAAAGCAATATGCCGTACATTGCTGACATACGTCATATCCGCTGATTCTAGCTTGCCGCTAAAGAATAAATTCGATATAGCCTGCTCCAGCCGATCTGCTCCCTCATTTTCCTTCACAGACATCGGCACAATAAGCTCTTCAGGAACATAGCGCAGCAACAAATCCCGGTCTATTTGGGCCGGTAAGTCCATTTTATTCATAATAACAATCGCTTGTCTACCGCGGATTTGTTCCATTAATGCCATTTCATCCTCATGTAGTGGTTCGTTGGCATTCATAACGATGAGCAACAGATCCGCTTCACTAACTGCCGTTCTCGAACGCTCTACCCCAATCCGTTCCACGACATCCATCGTTTCGCGAATTCCAGCTGTATCCAACAGCTTGAGCGGAATATTATTAATCGTCACATACTCCTCGATAACGTCACGGGTCGTACCCGGAATATCGGTCACAATCGCCCGTTCGCCCTGAGCCAACGTGTTTAGCAGCGACGATTTGCCTACATTCGGTCTTCCGACAATCGCTGTAGTCAGCCCTTCACGCAAAATTTTCCCCTGCTCCGCTGTGTGCAACAGCCGATCAATTTCCGCTATAACCTGGCTGCTTTTATCCTTGATTAACTCAGACGTAAAGGATTCTACATCATGCTCAGGGTAATCAATGTTTACTTCAATATGAGCAAGTGTCTCGACCAATACATGACGCAAACGACGAATATTCTGGGACAGCTGCCCATCCACCTGCTTCAGAGCCATCGAAAAGGCTTTATCCGATTTGGAACGAATTAAGTCAATAACGCCCTCCGCCTGACTCAGATCAATACGACCATTCAAAAAAGCGCGTTTCGTAAATTCACCTGGCTCAGCCAGACGTATATTTTGCAGCAGTAACAAATCCATCACCCGTTTAACGGCTACCACCCCGCCATGAGTGCTGATCTCTACCACATCTTCTGTTGTAAAAGAGCGTGGTGCCCGCATCACTGTAACTAAAACTTCCTCCACCTTCTCTTGGCTTTGAGGATCTATAATATGTCCATAGTGTACCGTGTGCGTTGGAGCCTTACTTAAGGGCGTTTTACTACGGAACAAAGCCTCCACTTCCGTGACCGCTTCTGGACCGCTGACCCGCACAACTGCAATGCCGCCCTCGCCGACAGCCGTTGCAATGGCAGCTATGGTATCGCTCAGCATATCGTTTCTACCTCCTATCAAGTAAAAACGGCATTGCCGCCCTTCATCAAGGACGGCACCCGTTTCATTGTGTGAAATATAAGAAAAAAAGCAATGGCTTCTGCAGCTTGCAGAGAGCCATTGCGTCGGATTATTTCTTGGCAATGACAACGCGCCGATTAGGCTCGTCCCCCTTGCTGTATGTTCTAACCAGCGCATGCTGCTGGAGCTTGGCATGAATCAGCTTCCGCTCCTGGGACGGCATTGGCTCCAGTACCACTTCCTTGCCGTAACGAACAGCCTGGTTCGCTAATCGTTCCGCCAAATCCTCCAGCGTTTTCCGCCGACGTGCACGAAATTGCTCGGCATCCAGCACAATTCGGATAAATTTATCAGAATGACGGTTAGCAACAATATTCGTCAGGTACTGCAATGCATCTAATGTCTGTCCTCTGCGGCCAATCAGCATACCGAGCGATGGACCGGAGATATCCAGTGTACTTTCATCCTTGCGATGACGGACATCGACTTCGACGTCGAGTCCCATTCCTGCAGCTGTTTCACGGATGAAACGCACCGCCTCTTCATAAGGATCTATATGTCCCCTGGATGCTTCCATGTTCATCTGTGCTTCCTGCGCAACAGACCCAGCTTGTGATACAGCCTGTCCCACGTCAGAAGGTGCTTGAGCCGATACATGAGGTTCAGCCGTGTGTGTGGTTTCAGGAGACGGCTCAGAAAGCAGCGTAAGCTCCACCTTCGCCTTTTTGACCCCTAGCCACCCCAGGAATCCTTTTGACGGCTGTTCCAACACGTTTACGGTTACCCGTTCACGGCTTACTCCCAGCTGGGAGAGTCCTTGTCTTACAGCATCTTCAACGGTTTTTCCTGATGTCACGACTTTGGTCATCTCGACTTTTTAGCCCCCTTCGTGTTTTTGCCGCCTTTTTTCTTACTATTATTAGAGGAACCTGTTTTCGCGAGACTCGCTGTTTTTACATTAGCCAATGCTGCGTCCTTATCATTATTCCGATAAAGGAAATAGTTTTGAACAATCGTGTAAATATTACTAAAAAACCAGTACAACGGCAAAGCAGACGGGAAGTTATACGACATGAATAGAATCAGCACCGGATAGACATACAGCAAAAATTGCATGGGTCCTTGCTGCGGTGTCGGATTCATTTTCATCATCATCCAAGTTTGGACAAAAGTCGTAATCGCTGCTAGAATCGGCAGGATAAAGAAGTGATCCGGTTTACCTAACTGGAGCCACAAAAAGTCATGATCCCGCAATGCCGAGTTATAATAAATGGCATTATAAAGCGCGATGAAAATGGGCATCTGTACTAACAAAGGCAGACAGCCCGCCATTGGGTTAACCTTGTTTTCTTGAAACAATTTCATCGTTTCTTGCTGGACTCGCTCAGGTGTATCCTTGTATTTCGCTTGAATTTCTTTTAATTGCGGCTGAATAGCCTGCATTGCTCTGGAACTGCGTACTTGCTTGAGTGTAAGCGGCAAAATAATAGTACGCACAATGATCACCAGAATCAGTACGGCCAGGCCATATTCTCCAGAGAACCATTGGGCAAATGTATCCAGCGCATACGAAAACCAGTAAACGACATATCTTTGCCACCAAGATCCATTGGCCAAGTCTGCCGTCGTGTAAGAATTGTGAGCCGCCTGGGTACATCCGGACAGCACAGCAACAAGTGCCAATAAGGCAATCAGGAGGAACCATTTTCCTCGTTGAGTCTTCAAACGCGACACTTCATAACCCCTTTCTTAACCAATCCATTCCAACGTAAATCATACCATATCCTGTAGGACAAAGATACTGACTATCGGCGCGTAGACTTGAGCAGCGAGGCTTTGCGCAAAACGTGCAGCACGCTTTTCTCCAGCTCTTGATACGACTTAGTAACCGCACCCTTACGAACGATAAAAATCAGGTCAATCTGCTCCACCAATTCCTGCTCATGATGGCGCACGATTTCCTTAACGATCCTGCGCATCCGGTTGCGTACAACTGCATTGCCGATCTTCTTGCTAGCCGAAATTCCGACGCGGAACTGCTCTACCTCTCTGCGGCGGAACCAGTACACCACAAACTGATGGTTGGCAAAAGATTTGCCATGGCGGTATACGCGCCCAAAGTCCGCCCGGTTTCGTAGACGCAATTTTTTTTGCACGGCGCTTCTCCTTGCTCATTTCTTTTACACATATCGGTAAGTAATCCTTACCTCTTATATAGTAAGAAGTATGGACAATATTCCAACATGGTAATCTCGCTTATTTTATATCCGTTTTCAAAAACTTCATCTAATATAGAGCAGGATGTAGGACTTGTCCTTCTTTTTACACTACATTTCTACAATAGAAGAAGCATCCGATCCATAAATACTTCAATTATGAAAAAAAAGACCACCGTAGTGGTCTTTATGCACGCATTACGCACTCAATACTTTTCTACCTTTTTGGCGACGAGCTGCCAAAACTTTACGGCCATTCTTCGTGCTCATTCTTTTACGGAAGCCGTGAACTTTTTTACGTTTGCTGACATTCGGTCTGAAAGTCGGTCTCATTGTGCTGCACCTCCTTACAAGGAATACGTTTTATATGGAATATACCTAACATAGCAATCTCCACAAAAAACACCTTTGTACATTTAACCACAAATAGCGGTCAAAGTCAATGTACTTCTGAATTCTCTCCCTCTTTTTCACATTCACAAGTCCTCTCCCTCTTTTTGCATCACCCACTCTACTCTTTTCTATCCCTTTATTCCCGATTTTTTCGTTTCTTCTCCATGATCAACATTCATCAGCATTTTACTGTAGCTTACGTTCCTATTCTAAAAACGCCTTTTTTTTCATCTATTCATTTACGGCTTAAATCCAGGCCGTTCCAAATCCCCACTATCAGTTTCGTCAAAAATATTGTCGGAAACGTTACCGGAAATTTTCAACACAAAAACAACCCGGTGTAACCAAAAGGTAACGGGTGTTATACACAGATCCACAAAAAGAATGGAATTGTGATTTAAATGGTCATAACCTGTGCATAACATTTTAGAGCAAAAAAGAGTTATTGTCGAAAACTGAACAAATTATAAACAATATCTTGTGTTGTGAATAAAAATTGTACACAACAGATTGAATTTGTGGATAAATAACCACGAGTCATTGAAATACAAGGCTTCTTTTGCTATGATGATATTACTTTTGAATGTGAATATGTTGTTTTACCCTCCATATTATCAACACCCTGTGGATAAAGTTGTGAACAAGTTCAATTTATCCATCTTTTTATTTTTGTGCGTATTCGGGATTCTGGGGATATATTCTACATTTTTCATTTGATTTCGACATATTGCAGTCCCGTTTTGGCCTGCGGGATCAAGAGAACGGATCGTGCCGCACATTCCTTCCTGAGAAATATCGCCTTTCTTCTGCTGATCAGCAGTGGAATTTTCCATTACTATTTTTCAGGGCATTTTGTGCTGCGTTCTCTCACTACACTGCCGCATGATTTAGGCGGCGGTATGTCTTTTTATGGCCTTCAACAATATTTTTGTGATTTTAGGCGTTTTGCCGAAGCGCCGGGAGCAGCTCTCTGCAGCTTAATTCGGCAAAATGTCAGGATTTAAAAGGAGTGACGTCTGTGGACAGCCATACCTCTGAACTATGGCAGCAAATTCTATCCATCATACAAACCAAGCTGAGTAAGCCGAGTTACGACACTTGGTTTAAGGCTACCAAGGCAGCGAAACTAAATGACCACTCCATTGTGATTTCTGCACCGACAACTTTTGCCGTGGAATGGCTTGAAAGCCGCTATACCAAGTTAGTCGGAGCAACGGTTTATGAGATTTTGGGCAAACATTTAGAGGTCAAGTTCGTTATTGAAGAGAACAAGCCCACCGAGGTTGACCTTCAGCAACAACCTCAGCAGCAGCCGGTCGTTCAAGAAGAAGCTGTATCCCATATGCTGAATCCCAAATATACATTCGATACATTTGTCATTGGATCGGGGAACCGTTTTGCCCACGCGGCATCGCTGGCCGTCGCCGAGGCGCCGGCCAAAGCTTACAATCCGCTGTTTCTATACGGTGGTGTAGGTCTGGGGAAAACGCATCTGATGCATGCTATCGGTCACTATATTTTGGAGCATAATCCGACCAGCAAGGTCGTTTATTTATCGTCGGAGAAGTTTACGAACGAGTTCATTAATGCCATCAGGGACAACCGCGGAGAGAGTTTCCGGAATAAATATCGCAACATTGATATTTTGCTCATTGATGATATTCAATTCATTGCGGGCAAGGAATCGACGCAAGAGGAATTTTTCCATACGTTCAACGCGCTTCATGAGGAACGCAAGCAGATTATAATCTCAAGCGATCGACCGCCTAAAGAAATTCCAACGCTGGAAGAACGTCTGCGCTCTCGCTTCGAGTGGGGACTTATTACGGATATTCAACCGCCGGATTTGGAGACGAGAATTGCTATTCTTCGGAAAAAGGCGCGGGCAGAAAACCTGGATATTCCTAATGAGGCCATGATGTATATCGCGAATCAAATTGATACAAACATCCGTGAGCTGGAGGGGGCGCTCATTCGCGTTGTCGCTTATTCTTCCTTAACCAATCAGGATGTATCAAGCCATCTCGCGGCTGAGGCGTTAAAGGATATTATCCCATCCAGCCGTCCAAAAATGATCACGATTCAGGATATACAGCATCAAGTCGGGGAATTTTATAATCTACGACTGGAAGATTTCAAAGCACGTAAGCGGACGAAGGCTGTAGCTTTTCCACGGCAGATTGCCATGTATCTTTCCCGTGAGCTAACTGACTATTCTTTGCCGAAAATCGGCGAAGCTTTTGGTGGTCGTGATCATACGACTGTCATTCATGCGCACGAAAAAATCTCCAAATCCATTCAAGTGGATCAGGATCTATTTAAAGTTATCAACAACCTAATAGAAAAAATCAAAAATCCAACCTGAACAAGTTCAGAGCCTATACACAATTTATACACATGTGGATAGGCTTGATTTTATTAGGGTTACAGATAGTTATCCACATATTCAGTGCGCCTATTACTATTACTAATATATTTTAAAGATATACATCACCTATATAAGGCCCGCGTCAACGCGTGCTTGCAGGATTAAAACCCGTAGGAGGAACTTATGAAGATTAGCATTCTGAAAAACGTTTTGAACGAGGCTATACAACATGTATCCAAAGCGATATCCAGTCGGACCACGATTCCAATTCTGAGTGGTATTAAGCTGGATGTGAATCACCAGGGAGTCACACTGACCGCCAGCGATACAGACATCTCTATTCAATCCTTTATTCCGATGGAGGATGGTGACCAAACTGTCGTTCAGATCGAACAACCTGGCAGTGTAGTGCTGCCCGCTAAATTCTTTGTCGAAATTATTAAAAAGTTGCCGTCTCAGGAGATCCGCATGGAGGTAAAAGACCAATTCCAAACCTTTATCTCATCCGGTGCTACTGAAATTCAAATCGTTGGTTTGGACCCTGAGGAATTCCCGGTGCTGCCCAACATTGAAGAAAATCAAGTCATCTCTGTGCCAGGTGATTTGCTTAAAAATATGATTAAACAGACGGTATTCTCCATCTCTACCCATGAAACGACACCTATTTTGACGGGTGTATTGTGGAATCTGGCTGAGGGTGAATTGAAATTTGTCGCCACGGACCGCCACCGCCTTGCCACCCGCAGCGCTCATTTGGAGACCTCTGAAGGCTTGCGTTTTAGCAATGTTGTCATTGCAGGTAAAACGCTCAATGAGCTGAGCAGAATTATTCCGGATCAAAATATGCTTGTGGATATCGTCGTAGCGGACAATCAGGTATTATTTAAGGTGGATCGCGTGTTATTTTATTCCCGCATCTTGGACGGCACCTATCCTGATACTTCTAGAATTATTCCGACTTCCTACAAAACAGAACTGGTTGTGGACACAAAAAGTTTGAGCGAGTCTATTGACCGTGCTTATTTGTTGTCCCGTGAGGAAAAAACGAATATTGTAAAAATGCAATCGTTGGAAAACGGTGATCTAGAGATTTCCTCCAGCTCATCTGAGCTTGGTAAAGTGCGTGAGGAAGTAAATGTGTCTAAATTTGAGGGAGAGCCACTCAAAATCTCGTTCAACTCCAAATATATGCTCGACGTGCTGAAGGTGATTGACAGCGAGCAGCTGACGATTGCTTTTACTGGCATTATGAGCCCCATTATTTTAAAACCGGCAGATTCCAGCAATGCGCTGTACATCATCCTGCCATATCGCACAACCAACTAGCGTCACCCACCCGAACAAGCGAAAGGATGAACAGGCCTTGAAACCAATATCTATACAGACCGATTACATCAAGCTCGATCAATTTTTGAAATTAGCCGATTGTGTATCCACAGGAGGCATGGCTAAAGCCCTGCTGCAGGAGGGACAAGTCCGCGTTAATGGTGAGCCAGAAGAACGTCGGGGGAGAAAATTGTACCCAGGCGATACCGTAGAAGTAGAGGACATTGGACGTTTCGAGGTTACGGCAGGAGCATGATCGCCTGAACGGCAAGGACTCCTTTTAGGTGCGGAATAACAAGGGGGACCCTATGTGTTTGTGAACAACATTGTTTTGCAGCAGTACCGGAACTATCAACAGCTGGAGCTGAATGAATTCGGGCCCGTTAATTTGCTGATTGGACAAAATGCGCAAGGCAAAACGAATCTGGTTGAGGCGATTTTTGTATTGGCCTTGACTAAAAGTCACCGAACGTCCCGCGATAAGGAATTAATTTCTTTCGGGGCTACTTCCACCCATCTAGCTGCCGATGTGGATAAAAAATACGGGAAAATCAGATTGGATCTCTCGTTATCCACACAAGGCAAAAAAGCAAAGATCAACGGGCTAGAGCAGCGAAAGCTGAGCGATTTTATCGGTTCGTTAAACGTGGTCATGTTTGCGCCCGAGGATCTGGAAATTGTCAAAGGAACACCGGGGGTTCGCCGCCGGTTTCTTGACATGGAAATCGGACAGGTTGCGCCAGGATATTTGTATCATTTGCAGCAATATCAGAAAGTGCTGGTTCAGCGAAATAATCTGCTCAAGCAAGCTTGGGGTAAAGATATGGCGTCCGTGCAGCTGATGCTGGAGGTATGGAATGAGCAACTTGTTGAGCATGGTGTTAAAATTGTAAAAAAGCGGAAACAATTTATAACAAAGCTACAAAAGTGGGCCCAAGCCATTCATGAAGGGATTGCAGGGGGGACAGAAGAGTTAAAATTAACCTATGTTCCCTCCTTCGGTGAGCCAGAGGAAGAAGATGAAGCTGTCTTATTGGAGCGATTTATGATAAAGTTATCCCAAATGAGGGAACAGGAAATCCGCCGTGGCATGACTTTGGCGGGACCCCATCGTGATGATTTGGCCTTTGCCATTAACGGCAGAGAAGTGCATACGTATGGCTCTCAGGGGCAGCAGCGGACGACGGCCCTGTCTTTGAAGCTGGCCGAAATAGAATTAATTCATGAGGAAATTGGGGAGTATCCTATCCTGCTGCTGGATGATGTGTTGTCCGAGCTGGATCCCTATCGTCAGACTCAACTGATCGAGACTTTCCAAAGCAAGGTACAGACCTTTATCACGGCAACCGGGATTGAGACGTTGAACGCAGAACGACTTAAGGGTGCCCATATTTATCACGTCCACGGCGGGCATGTGGAACACTAAGGAGTGAGTGACTGCTATGTATATTCATCTGGGTGGAGAAAAGATCATCCGCTCGTCCGAGCTTGTGGCTATTTTCGATATCTCGATTGAAAAATCCTCTAAAATCTCCAAACAATACGTGAACCACGCCCAACAGCAAAAGCATGTCGAGATGATTGGCGAAGAGGAAGCCAAGTCCATCGTAGTGACTCAGAATACGGTGTATTATTCCCCCATCTCCTCAACAACACTCAAAAAGCGGGCAAACCAGTTTGTTGCCAATGCTTAACCATAGAAATCTATAGAAGTAGGTGAAAGGCATGTCTATGAATCAACCGTCTTATGATGCGGGCGAGATTCAGGTCCTCGAAGGCCTGGAAGCGGTTCGGAAACGTCCCGGGATGTATATTGGCTCCACGAGCGCCAAGGGGCTCCATCATCTGGTCTGGGAAGTTGTGGACAACAGTATTGACGAAGCGCTGGCGGGTTATTGTAACAGCATTCAAGTTGTCGTTCACAAAGATAATAGCATTACCGTTACAGATAACGGCCGCGGTATTCCGGTAAGTGAACACGCCAAAATGAAAAAATCAGCGCTGGAAGTCGTAATGACCGTACTTCACGCAGGTGGTAAATTCGGAGGCGGAGGGTACAAGGTGTCTGGTGGTCTGCACGGGGTTGGTGTATCCGTGGTGAACGCGCTCTCCAGCAAAATGATTGTTCATGTTAAACGGGATGGACATGTATATGAGCAGGAATACCATCGTGGTGCCCCACAGTATGATGTCAGAGTCATCGGTGACACCGAAGAGACAGGTACCCAAACGACCTTCTATCCGGACGAACAAATCTTTACCGAAACGACCGTATATGACTATGATACGCTGCAGACGCGGATTCGTGAGCTGGCTTTCCTGAACAAAGGCATTGCAATTAGCTTGACCGATGAACGGACAGGCGCCAGCGATACATTCCACTATGAGGGTGGAATCAGTGAATATGTGCAGTTTCTGAATCAAAAAAGAGAAGCCCTGCATGAACAGCCGATTTATGTCGAAGGCTCTCGTGACATGATTCAAGTCGAAGTTGCATTGCAATATAACGACAGCTATACCGAGAATATTTATTCTTTCGCCAACAATATCAATACTCATGAGGGCGGAACTCATGAATCAGGTTTCAAGAGTGCATTAACCCGGATTATTAACGATTATGCACGCAAAAATGGCTTGATTAAGGACAACAATGCCAATTTGACTGGTGACGATGTACGCGAAGGTTTGACAGCGATTATCTCCGTCAAAATTCCTGAACCACAGTTTGAGGGTCAGACTAAAACAAAGCTTGGCAACAGTGAAGTTCGAGGAATTGTCGAGTCCCTGTTCGCAGAGAAACTTCAGGAATTTCTGGAGGAGAACCCGTCCGTCTCCCGCCGTGTAGTTGATAAATCGTTACAAGCAGCTCGTGCCCGGGAAGCAGCACGCAAAGCGCGTGAACTTACACGTCGCAAAAGTGCGCTGGAAATCAGTTCGCTCCCAGGTAAGCTGGCGGATTGCTCCTCTAAGGATGCTTCGATCAGTGAACTGTACATCGTCGAAGGTGACTCAGCAGGGGGATCGGCCAAGCAGGGGCGTGATCGTCACTTTCAAGCGATTTTGCCAATTCGCGGTAAGATCCTGAATGTGGAAAAGGCACGCTTGGACCGTATTTTGTCCAGTGATGAAATACGGTCAATGGTAACAGCAATGGGTACAGGGATTGGAGATGATTTTGACATCAGCAAAGCCCGTTACCACAAGGTTATTATCATGACAGATGCCGATGTCGATGGTGCTCATATTCGCACATTGTTGCTGACATTCTTCTATCGCTACATGCGCAAAATCATTGATGCAGGCTATATATACATTGCTCAGCCACCACTATTCAAAGTTGAGCGTAACAAAGTTGTGCGTTATGCGAACTCTGAAGCGGAACGTGACGAGATCATCAAGGAATTTGGAGAAAATGCGAAGTACAATGTACAGCGCTATAAAGGTTTGGGTGAGATGAATGCGACCCAACTTTGGGAAACCACGATGGACCCAGAGAGCCGTACAATGCTGCAGGTAACTGTCAGTGACGCGATGCTGGCTGATACGCTGTTCAATACCTTAATGGGTGACAATGTAGAGCCTCGCCGTGACTTTATCCAAGAACATGCGAAGTACGTGAAAAACCTAGATTTCTAAAGTGTGTTATTCCATCCTGATGGCTATGTTATCTGTTCATTAGGGTTGTATAAGCAAGAGTGTACAAGGGGCGCCCAAATGGGCGTCCCTTTTCTTGTCATTAACCAGCCCGGATGGATTTGAATATTTAATTTCAATGTTTTAGGCCTTTTTCTTAGAGCGTACAGGTTTACCTGTGGATGCTGTATACCGGCCGTAGCCTACTGCATATCTGAATATTTTATGATAGAGGCTTTTATTTGGGAGGGAAGCGAACACTTTGATGGCTGGTCTTGTATTGACCTCCAAAATCCATGGATAGTTTTGCTGGTCCAATCCCACATCTAACCCGATTTCCCTTAAACGAGGGTATCTTTTTTGTAGCTGCCAGGCTACTCGCTCGCCCATTTTCGATAATTTTTGCTCCAGTCGTACGGCTTCCTTTACATCCATATATGGAGCCACCAGTTCATTGAAAAAACGCGTTGTCCCACCGCTGTGATGATTGGTGACGACTTTGTCAGGAGCAGCTACACGTCCTACAATAAGCGTTGTTTCCCAGTGATGTCTCAAGTTCATCTGGGTCAATACCCTCAGATCGAAGGGACGGGCTTCATGCTGAAGAAGAGGAATTCCGCGCTGTATCAGATATGGACGTTTCTTTATACGAGAAGAAACCACCCTATGCAGCTCATCCAGGCTTTCAAAGGTGAGGATATCTACTTCATAGCGAAGTACATACCAAGTTCTCTCCTCGATGATTCCTTCTTCTGTCGGCGGAAGCTGCTCTGTCTGCCTTTCTGCACGCATAACCCCTTTGCCGTAGGTACCATTATCCGGCTTAATATAGACAGTTCCATACACCGCCAACATTTCATTCAGATGCTCAAACGTGTACAAACGTGTTTCCGGTATATAAGCGGCCAATGTCGGATGGGGAAGAATGGCATTTGTTTTGGCCCACTTACTGGATACTCGCTGAATAGACAAGTATTCTCATCCCTTTCTTTTCGAAATATGAGTCATGTACCTGGAATTCACACCCTTTAACAAAACAAGGGAAACTAAAGGACAAGCGCGTAAAACAATGATATAATAGAGAAATACGGCGTTTTTCGGAATTTTGCTAAGTAGAACCCTGACCGTATACGTATTGTATGTGGAAAAGGCCCTTAGGGTGGGGGCTAATCCCCAGTTCAGGGGAATTTGTTATAATCAGGGCTTGTAAGTTGTACAAGAAAATAGCAATCTGCTACAGGCAGAAGGGGAATGACGAGGGTTTTACGCTGTAAAGAGGACAAATGCGTTTAATTGTGCTCTTTTTGTGAAAGTAATATAATTATACAGATGAGGATTTCAGCCAAAATCCTGCGCAAGGAGCGGAGTATATAGGCAGTGTCTTGTTAGGCTTTTCACATAGAGAGCGCTGTATTGAAGGATGAGAAGGAGGACCAGCATGGCGGATCAAAATAACTCGCAAATCATCAATAGGGATATCGGAGTGGAAATGCGCGAATCCTTTATGGATTATGCCATGAGTATTATTGTTAGCCGTGCCTTGCCTGATGTGCGGGACGGACTGAAGCCGGTACACCGTCGTATTCTGTATGCGATGTCCGAGCTAGGCATGTCGCCAGATAAGCCTTATAAAAAATCGGCAAGAATCGTCGGTGAAGTTATCGGTAAGTATCACCCTCATGGTGATACGGCTGTATATGATACGATGGTGCGGATGGCGCAGGATTTTTCCTTGCGTTATATGTTGGTGGATGGACACGGTAACTTTGGCTCCGTGGATGGAGATATGGCAGCAGCAATGCGTTACACTGAAGCACGGCTGTCCAAGATTGCCATGGAAATGCTCCGTGATTTGAACAAAGAGACCGTTGATTTTATGCCTAACTACGATGGTGAAGAGAACGAGCCTGTCGTATTGCCTGCACGTTATCCTAACTTGCTGGTTAACGGTGTCGGCGGGATTGCAGTTGGTATGGCAACCAACATTCCTCCGCATAACTTGGGAGAGGTTATTGATGGTGTACAAGCACTGATCGAAAACCCTGACATTACGCCGATGGAACTTATGGACTACATTCAAGGCCCTGATTTCCCAACAGCAGGTTATATCTTAGGTCGCTCAGGCATTCGTCAAGCGTACCAGACTGGCCGCGGATCTGTGACCATGCGTGCAAAGACCACCATAGAGGAGATTGGCAATAAAGCACGGATTATCGTGCATGAGCTGCCTTACCAAGTGAATAAGGCTCGTCTGGTCGAGAAAATTGCTGAACTAGTACGTGACAAGCGTATTGAGGGCATTACGGATCTTCGCGATGAATCCGACCGTACGGGTATGCGTATTGTGATCGAGTTGCGTAGAGATGTGAACCCGAACGTCGTTCTGAATAATTTGTTTAAACATACGGCCATGCAGTCCAATTTCGGTATCAATATGCTTGCGATTGTAAACAATGAGCCGAAGATTTTGAACCTGAAAGATGTCTTGTATTATTATCTCAAGCATCAGGTTGAGGTTATTCGTCGTCGGACAGAATTTGATCTGAAAAAAGCCGAAGCTAGAGCACACATTCTGGAAGGCTTGCGTATTGCTCTTGACCATCTGGACGAAGTTATTTCCTTGATTCGTTCTTCCCAAACTGCAGAAGCAGCCCGTGAAGGACTGATTGAGCGTTTCTCACTGACTCTTGAGCAGGCTCAGGCTATTCTCGATATGCGTCTGCAACGCTTAACCGGTTTGGAACGTGAGAAGATCGAGAACGAATATAACGAGCTAATTCAAAAGATAATGGAATACCGCGAAATTTTGGCGAATGAGCATCTGGTACTCAACATCATTAGTGAAGAGCTGAATGAGTTGAAAGGACGCTTCGCCGATGAACGTCGCACTGAAATTACAGTGGGTGAAGAAAGTATTCTGGATGAGGATCTCATTCCGCGTGAAGACGTTATTATTACTGTAACCCATACTGGATATATCAAACGCCTTCCTGTTACTACGTATCGTAGTCAAAAACGCGGTGGTCGTGGTGTAGTAGGTATGGATACCAAAGATGAGGACTTCGTAGAGCATCTGTTCATTACGAATTCACATCATCATTTGTTATTCTTTACGGACAAGGGCAAGGTATACCGGATTAAGGCCTATGAGATTCCGGATTTAAGCCGGACAGCTCGGGGGACACCGATTATTAACCTGATTCAGATTGAGCAGGGTGAGTCGATCAATGCAGTAATTCCAATTGAGGAATTTGTGGAGGATAGTTATCTATTCTTTGCGACCCAGCATGGGATTATTAAGAAAACACCTCTTGATGACTATGCGAATATCCGCAAAGGCGGCCTGATTGCCATTAACCTGCGTGAAGATGACGCCCTGATCGAAGTGAAGCTGACTGATGGACAGCAGGAAATGATTATCGGTACAGCACAAGGTATGTCTATCCGCTTCCCTGAAAGTGACGTACGATCTATGGGGCGTAGCGCTACAGGAGTTAAAGGGATTAGTCTTGACGAAAGCGATGCTGTAATCGGCATGGATATCGTCAATACCGACCTGGATATTCTGATCGTAACGGCCAAGGGTTATGGCAAACGTACCCCTGCTGTGGATTATCGTATCCAGAGCCGTGGAGGCAAGGGGATCAAGACGATTAACGTTACCGATAAAAATGGTCCAGTGGTCGGCCTCAAGGTAGTAAAAGCGGAAGAGGACTTGATGATTATTACAGCTAGTGGCACCTTGATCCGGACTAGCATGGGGGAAATCTCCACGATGGGTCGGAATACGCAAGGGGTAAGATTGATTAATATTCGCGATGATGATTCGGTTGCAACGGTTTGTCGGGCGAACAAGAATGAGGAGCAAGATGAACTGCTTGAGGATTTATTAGAGGATGGAGGAACTGGTGAGGAGCTAACTCTGTCATCTGCTGAACCAACTCTTGGAGCGAATGCAGAAGATACGGAAGGTAACGATTCAGAATCTTCTGGGGACGAATAAGCCCTGAATATAGAAGCAACAAATTTAGATTGAAGAGACTCTCTGGCTATTTGGTCAAGAGAGTCTTTTTTTCTTGTTCAGGTTGACCAATTCAGACTAGCACGTTTTAAATGGCATAAAATGAATGTACAGGATCATTTCCAAGTAATATAATGACATCATAACTGGCAGCTGGAGCAGCTGTTGTGAGAACAGAGAGGTTGACCATGACAACTGTACCCATATCCGAATTAAAAGCAGGACTTAAATTGCAAAGCGACGTTTTTACTGAAATGGGCAGCCTGCTGCTACCGAAAGGGCGTATTTTGCTACCACGTGACTTAGAGATTTTAGAGGCGTTCCTGATTCAACAAGTAGAGGTAGGGACGGATGATATTGCAAAATCCAGTAGCGAGCCTACCACTGTTCGATCTGGGACAGCTGAATCGCAGGGAGCTTCGTTAGATGGGCGAGATGAAGCCGAACAATTCCAGGATGAGTATGACAAAATGGTGATGCTTGTTAAGAATGCGTTTCAATCCGTACTTGTCTCTAATTTATCTATATATGAGTTGCGCGGACAACTGGAGTCCTTGCTGGCATATATCCAACGCTATAATGTAATGACCTATACTCCGCCTGCTATGATCGAAGTGGACTATATTTTTCACAATGCCGTGCTAACCTCCCTTACCTCTTACTCCATTGCACAATGGATTGGGTTGCCTCAAAAGGATTGGATGCAGGTGGCTTTTGCCGGATTGCTTCATGATATAGGGAATGCTAAGATAGACCCGTCCATTCTGTACAAGCCCTCCCAACTAACACGAGAAGAGCAAGAAGAAGTACGCCTCCATACATCACTAGGATACCAATTGCTTAAAAATGTGAAGGCTATTAACGAAGGTGTACGTTTGGCAGCTCTTCAGCATCATGAGAAAGTGGACGGTACTGGATATCCATTGCGCCTTAAGGGAGAGCAAATCCATATATACGCTAAAATTATAGGGGTGGCTGATGTATTCCATGCCATGACTCTAGAAAAAACATACCGACCTGCCCAATCGCCTTATCTGGTTCTAGAGCAAATCAAATCAGAATCATTTGGAAAGCTGGACCCGAGTGTCGTGCAAGTCTTCATACAAAAGTTAACCCAATTTAATAATGGAACCAAGGTGCGTCTGAATGATAACCGTACAGGGGAAATTATTTTTGCTGATCGAGATCACCCGACTCGTCCGTTGATTCAAGTAGAGGGGGAGATCATTAACCTTATGCTTCAAAGAGAGCTTTATATCGAGTGTATTGTTACTTAACTGGGTCTTTTCAAAAAATAGTTGCGCAATATAGTGAAGATATGATATATTCTTTCTTGTCGCTTCAAGTGTTGAAATAAAGAAGCGAAAAACACTTTTAAAAAAAGTGTTGACACAAACCTGAATAACATGATATACTATAAAAGTTGCTGAGGGGAACGAGAGTTACTCTAAAGCAAACAACGAATGTTTGATCTTTGAAAACTGAACAACGAGTGAGTAAAATGATTTTGTTCGCAAAATCAAACAATGAGATATTTTATCTCGTCAGTTTCAAAATGAGCTAATCGCTCTTTCTATAA